>CALVMR010000014.1 GCA_944346885.1 uncultured Clostridia bacterium
CGATTCCCGCCGGGAGTACCATTTTCGCAGGGCGTGCCAATAGGCAACGCCCTGCACCGTTACAAAAAAGCTCCCGCACTTCGGGAGCTTTTTCGCATTTATTCGATCGCTTTAAAAAGCGGGTCTATATAATCGCCCTCGTACAACTCGATCAAGCCGTTGTCGGCGCACTTTGTCAATGCCGCATCGAACGGGATACGGGCAACCGCCCGCACTTTGAACTCTTCGGCAAGCTGCTCTACACGGCTCTTGCCGAAGATCTCGATCTTCTTTCCGCATTCGGGGCAAAGCACATAACTCATGTTTTCCACGATGCCGAGCACGGGAATGTGCAGCTTTTCCGCCATCGTGACCGCTTTTTTTACGATCATCGAAACCAGTTCCTGCGGCGTGGTCACAACAACGATCCCGTCCAGCGGAAGAGATTGGTAAATGCTCAGCGGCACGTCGCCCGTTCCGGGCGGCATATCCACGAACATATAATCCACCTCATCCCAAATAACGTCCGTCCAAAACTGCAAAACCGCACCCGCGATGACCGGTCCGCGCCAAATGACGGGTTCCGTTTCGTCCTCCAACAAAAGATTCATGGACATCAGGCGAATGCCCGTTTTGCTGGAAACGGGCAAGATCCCCATCTCCGTGCCCATCGCCTTTTCCTCGACGCCGAACATCTTCGGAACGGACGGACCCGTAATATCCGCATCCAAAACGGCAGTCTTAAACCCGTTCCGCTGCGCCGTAACGGCAAGCATTGCCGTGGTCATCGATTTCCCTACGCCGCCTTTACCGCTGACGACACCGATCACCTTTTTGATCTTGCTCAGTTCATGCGGTTTTACATGCATATCGCGCGAAGCGCAATCTTCTTTACAGCTGTTGCAATCGTGTGAACAATTTTCCGCCATGGTCTTACTCCTTACAAAAGATCTTTCGGATCGTATTCCGCCTTTTTATAGACGCTGCTCTGCGGCTTATCCGCGATCTCCGCTTTGAACACGCCCTGCCATTCCCGCGCGGTAAAGTCCTCTACCGTACAAGTAACATAATGCGGCGAGCAATGCAACTGCTCCGTCAGCGTTTTCACGAGCGCGGCGGCAAGTTTTTGCTTTTGCTCTTCGCTCCTGCCTTCCAACATTTTTACCGATATATGCGGCATACAAACCCCTCCTTTTATTTTGCGTTCATTTCCTTGTATAAATTATAATACAAACCGCGCCGTTTAAGCAACTGTTCGTGCGTGCCTTCTTCGGCAATTCCTTTGTTTGCGATGAACAAAATGCGGTCCGCATTGCGAATGGTCGAAAGCCTGTGCGCCACAATGAAAGAAGTTCTTCCCCGCAGCAGCGCTTCCAAAGCGCTTTGAATGCGCTTTTCGATATCCGAAGAGACCGAACTCGTCGCTTCGTCCAAGATCACAACGGCGGGATCTTTTAAAATGATCCGCGCAAAACTGATGAGCTGCTTTTCCCCTGCGGAAAGCCCCTCTCCCTGTTCTGCCAATTCGGTATAATACCCGTTTTGCAGGCGGCGGATGCATTCGTCGGCGAAGATCGCCTTTGCCGCGGCGATGCACTCCTCGTCCGACGCCGAAGGGCGCCCGTAACGAATGTTGTCGATCACCGTTCCTTTAAATAAAAACGGGTCCTGCATGAGCACGCCCACATTTTGCCGCAGGGAGTGCAATTTGATCTTCCGCACGTCGACCCCGTCGATCCGCACCGCTCCGCCCGTTACGTCGTAAAAGCGGGTGATGAGATTGATGACCGTCGTTTTTCCCGCTCCCGTCGGCCCGACCAACGCGATGGTCTCTCCGGGGGAAACGTGCAGATCGAACCGCTGCAACACGTCTATCCCCTCTTCGTAGCCGAAGGTCACGCTGTCAAAATCCACCCTGCCCTGCACATTTTCCAACGCAACGCTATCCTCGCCGTCCGCAATGGCGGAAGGCGTGTCTATGGTTTCAAACACACGCTCCAAATTCGCGGAAACCTGCGCAAGGTTTTGCACGATGACCGAAAGCTGCGTGAGCGGAGCGGAAAACAGCGTCATATAGCTGAGGAACGCCACGACCGTTCCCGTAACCGCGGGCGCGCCCGCCTGCTGCAAAGAAAACGCCAACGCGTATAACAGCACGGTCCCCGCGTTCCAAAACAGTTCCACAACGGGCGTATTCAGCTCGTTGCGCCGAACAATGCGCATCCAATATTTTGCGCTGTCTTGCTGCAAATCATGGTAGATCTGCTCGTTGTACGCGCTGCGGTTGTAATTTTGAATGATCTTTTCCCCCATGATGGATTCCACGAGGAAAGCCGATCGGTTGGAGACCTTGGCGCGGTGCGTGCGGAACAGCTTGCGGATGGCGCGGCGGATCAAAAAGATGCTGACCGCCAGCGGCACAACGGCGCCGTACACCGCAAGCGTAAGCAGCGGGCTCAAAACCAGCATGATGACGGTGACGACCACGATCTTTACGATATTGAGAATAAACGTCATCAAATAGTTGGTAAAAAAATCCGCCAACTCCGCTATATAATCGGTCACGCGGACAACGATCTTCCCCGCGGGGCGCCCGTCAAAGTAATCAAACGGCAGCTCCTGCAACTTATAAAAAATATCGTGACGGATATCGGCAATGATGCCGTGCCCCATCCGCCCCATGCTGCGCTGCTGAAAAAACGTGATGCCGATCTCCGCCGCGCCCGCCAAAACAAAGCAGCCGATCGCCACGGCAAACTGCCCGTATTCGCCCGCAAAACCGGGGATCACGTTGTTCACGATGTAGCGCAAAAGCAGCGGTGTTACCAACGAGGAGGCAACGGCAATGAGCATGAGCAGCAGCACAAAGACAAACAGCCGCCTGTGCGGCAGCGCATAGCGGAGCAGCCTGCGCAGGTTTTTCAGGTCGATCTTTTCTTTTTCGACCGCTTCGTCTTGAAAATACGTATTCCGCGCGCTCATCGGCACACCTCGGTCTCTTCCGTCTCTTCTTCAAGTTCGGCGGATGCGGTTTGCAACTTCCAAATCTGCGCAAAAACGCCGCCCCGCTCGATCAGTTCGGCAAAAGTTCCCCGCTCGATGATCTCCCCGTCCTGCAAATACAGGATCTCGTCGCAGTCTTCCACCGCTGAAACGCGGTGCGCCGCAATGAACACCGTGCGCTCCGGATAATTTTCTCGAATGTTTTGCATGAGTTTGCGCTCGGTATCCACATCAAGCGCGCTGGTGGCGTCGTCAAAAATGAGAACGGGCGAATCTTTTACCAGCGCCCGCGCAATGGAAACGCGCTGTTTTTGCCCTCCGGAAAGCCCGAAGCCGCGCTCGCCAACGATGGTATCGTATCCGTCCGGCAATGTTTCGATAAAGGCGCTTGCCTGCGCCGCACCCGCCGCCTTCCGCACCGCCTCGGAACGCACCTTCGGCACCGCAAAAGAAATATTGGCGTTGATCGTGTTGGAAAACAAAAACACGTCTTGAAACACATACGAAAACTCGGAACGGAGCTCTTCCAGCGAATAACTGCGGATATCCTTCCCCCCTAGTTCGATGCACCCTTCCGTTGCGTCGTAGATCCGCACCAAACTCTTTAAAAGCACGCTCTTGCCCGACCCCGTGCCGCCCATGACGCCGACTTTTTTCCCGTACGGCACTTGCAGGTCGATGTGCTTCAACAGCGCCTTTCCGTCCTCGGTTACGGAAACGTCTTTCAACACGATATCGGGCGACGCGATGCCGCGGACGGGGCACTCCGGCTCTTGAATGCGCGATTTTCGCTCCAAAAAGGAACGGATGCGCCCGCCGGAGACCAAATAGAATTGCAGCTGGTACATGCTGTTGCCGATCTGCGTCAAGTGGTCCATGACCTTTAACACATAGGTGACGGCAGCCGTCATGATGCCGATGGCAAATTCCCCCGCCAAAACGAGCAGCGTTCCGAGCGCCACCGTGGCAATGTACGCCGCCTGGCGGATCACGTTGAAAAGCAGCCCGTAACGCGAAGATATGTTTACCTGCTCACAATAGGCGCCGCGCAGCTCCGCGTTTACGGCGTCGAACTTGTTCTCCTCGTACGCTTCGTTGGAAAAGGAGCGGATCAGGCGGACGGCGTTGATGTTCTCCTGCACGGTCAGGTTCATCGCCGCATTGCAGGTGCGGATCCGCTGCGAAACGCGGCGCGCCGCCCGCATGTAGCACACCAACGCCGCAAGCAGGGCGGGCGCGATAACGGCGGGCAGCAACAGCATCCACGCACTGTTGAGCGCAAGAATGACGCAGGAAACGATCAATACAAAAAAGCTGTCTCCCAGCGTGAGCAGCGTGCGGGAATACAATTCTTTAAACGAAATGATATCCGAAGAGAGCGTTGTAAGCAGCTCGCCCGTATTGTAATCGGCAACGGTACGACTGTCCAGCTCTACGAGTTTTTTATAAGTGGCGTCGCGCAGTTCGTTTTCCATGCACAGCCCGTTGTATTGGAACAGCACGTTGCGCACATACATCAGTATTTCGCGCAGCACGACAAAAACGGCAAATACCGCCGCCACCGAAAAAAACAGCCGCCATGTTTGCGGCTCGCCGAACCTTCCGCCGACAAGGAAGGAGAATATCCCGCCGCTACCTGCCGAAGTGCCGTCCTCCAAAACATAATCGACGAACAGCGCGCTTAAAAGAGGCAAAAGCAGCTCCATCCCGATCGCCAAAAAGCCGATGATTTGGCAAAACACGGCGCACGGGATATGCCGCTTCCAAAAGCGGCGCATGCCGTACCCGAATACGCCGCACTCCTCCTTTTGCACCCTTTGTTTTTGCATATATACTGCCCCGCAAAATGTTTCGATTGATATTATAGAGATAAATCTTTTAATGTCAACGGTTTGCAAAGAAAAAATTATTTTTTCCGCACGCGTAAAAAAATCCCGAAAATCGGTTGCAAATTCCATCCGTTTACGATACAATAGCTATGCTGTGCTAGGTGGGGAGTTAGCGGTGCCCTGTATCTGCAATCCGCTACAGCAGAGCCGAAAGCCTCTTTCGGGCAGGCGTGTGGAAGGCCGCGCTCCGTAAGGGATGTTGATCGCAAGGTCTCATGCAACATGCCGCCGTGAACCGTGTCAGGATAGGGATATAGCAGCACTAAGCGGATTTGTATGTGTGCCATGAGGGAGCTTTGCAGGAGTTACCTGCGGTTTTAACGCTTCGGCATGTCCGTTCAACAGAGGATGCACAGTTTTTTTGCAGGCAAATGCCCCGCACCGATCGGTGCGGGGCATTTTTCAAAAAGGTGAATTATACTATTAAGTGCAACAATCGGAGAAGCGGACGCGCCACAAAAACGTCAGGCAAAAAACGTTGCGCATACGTCCAATACCATCATCAGCGCAAACCCCGCGGCAATGCCGCAGGCGGTAAGCGTTTTCCCCTCCTCTAAACTTGCGGGGATCAGCTCCGCACAGGAAACGGCGATCATTGCCCCCGCCGAAAAGGAAAGCGCCCACGGCAAAAGCGCCGTGACCGCCCCTACCGCAACGGCGCCGAGCACGCCCGCAGGCACCTCCACACACCCGGAAAACTGCCCGTAAAAGAATGCGCGCGCCGCCGAATATCCCTGCCTGCGCATCGGCACGGCAACGCACAGCCCTTCCGGAAAATTTTGGATGCCGATGCCCAGCGCCAGCAGCGCGGCGCCCGCCCATCCCGCTCCGGCTCCAAAAGCCAATGCGCCGAACGCAACGCCGACGGAAAGCCCCTCCGGGATATTGTGCAGCGTCATGGCAAAAAACGTAAGCGCGCCGCTCTGTTTTTTGCCGCTCTGCTTTGCGCCGCTTTGTTCTTTTTCGCCCTGTTTTGCGCCGCTTTGCTCCAAACTTTCTTTTGCCGCTCGCACGCGGCGGAGCACGATCTCGGCAAAAACGATGAAAAAGCTCCCCGCCAAAAACCCTGCGCCGAGCACCAGAGCCGAAAGCGCCCCCGCGCTTTCCAACCGCTCCGCGGCAGGCAGCAGCAGTGAAAAAAAACTTGCGGCGATCATGATCCCCGCCGCGCTCCCCTGCATCAGTGTAAGCACCGCGGGGCGGATCTTGCCGGAGAGAAATACAAATGCCGCGCCGAATGCCGTCATCGCATACGTAAACGCCGTTGCGATCAGCGCCTGTACCCACGCCGGCAGTTGCATCAGCCATTCCATCCGCTTCTTCCTCCGTGCAAACGTCCACTGCCAGTGTATGAACGTGGCGCGCTTTTTGTGCCTCGCCTTTTTGAAAGAAACGAATCGGGCGTTCTGCCGCGGCAGAACGCCCTTTTGCTGCAAAAGCCCGCCGCAAAAAAGCGGCGGGCTCCCCTTTAAAAATGTATCGGCGTCAACTCAAAAATCCTTGAATGACGGCGTTTTCCGCCTCCTGTTCGGTCAAACCGAGGCTCATGAGCTTGATCAGCTGTTCGCCAGCAATCTTTCCGACGGCGGCTTCGTGCACCAAACTTGCTTCCGTACTCACGGCGTCGATCTTCGGTGTCGAAATGATACGCGCCCCATCCAAAACGATGCCGTCGCACTCCACGTGCCCGAAGCACTCATTCTTGCCGATAAGGTCGGAACGGAAATGCTGCAACGAATTGCCGCGCGCCACCGAGCGGCTCACGATATCCGCGCGGCTCCCTCTGCCGCGCAGCGTCACTTTAAAGTCGGTTACGGCGCGCTCCTGCCCGTCCGTCATGATCTTTTCTTTGACGAAAAGGCGCGCCTCCTTCCCCAGCGATGCAACCGTTTTCCGATCGGAATACGTAACGCCGCCCAGCTGTGTGGATTCGAGGATAAAACAAGATTTTTCTTTGAGATAGATCTTTGTTACGGGGTCGAATACGCGCTTTCCGCTGCCGCTTCCGTTGGCGTAATGCCGTTCTACATAGCGCACCTTGGCGTTTTTTCCGACGTAAAAGGTGTGTATGCCGTCGTGCTCGGCTGAATCGCAGGTATCGTTGTGGATCCCGCACCCGGCAATGATGGTGACGTCCGCACCCTCTCCGATATAAAAATCGTTGTATACCGTATCTTGGAAATTCCCCACCGTTAACAGCACGGGAATGTGCACCGATCTGTTTTTTACGCCGGGGCGAACAATGATATCGATGCCGTCCTTATCCGTTTTGGATACGATCTCGATATCCTTATCGCAGCCGCGCGCCAACAGCGTTCCGTTTTTCCGGATATTGAAGCTGCCTTCGGGGATCTCATGCAAGTCGGCAATGGTTTCCAGCAACTCTCTGTCTGTATTATCCAACTTACACCTCCTTGATCTGCATGGAGCACAGGGCGGGGCGCTGCGAAAGTTTTGCAAACATCTCCTCTTTTTTGCCCGCACTGACGACCCTGTCGTTTTCAAACAATACAATCTTATCCGCCGTTTCCAATATCCTGTGCTGGTGGCTGACGATGATCACCGTTTTATCGCGCAGACGGTTGAAAATGCGCACCAAGTCTTCAAAGCTCCACAAATCGATGCCCGCCTCCGGTTCGTCCAACAAAAACACTTCGCCGCCCTTGGCAAGCGCCATGGCAAGTTCGATGCGTTTGAGTTCTCCGCCGGAAAGGGTGCCGTCTACCTGTCTGTCGATGTAATCCCGCGCGCACAGCCCGACCGCGGAGAGGCAGTTGCACATTTGCCCGATATCCGGCTGCGCCCCGCCCGCAAGCCCCAGCAGCTTTTTTACGGTAATGCCTTTAAAGCGCACCGGCTGCTGAAAAGCGATCGTAAACCCCTTTTGCGCGCGTTCGGTTACCGAAAGGCCGGTCACGTCCTCGCCGTTGAACAATATACGCCCCGAAGTGGGCCGTTCCAGCCCCATCAGCAGCTTGATAAGCGTAGATTTACCGCTGCCGTTCGGCCCCGTGATGACGGTGACGGACGCATCGCCGAAACAAAGATCTAAGTCTTTTAAAATATCCTGTTTTTTTCCGCTTGCCTCGTCTTTGACGGCATACGAAACTTTTTTGAGTTCTACCATACTTCTCCGCAGCGTCCTTGGCGCCGTTTGCATTCAAAACATGACCATTATAGAGCAAGCGGCAACGCACTGTCAACAAAACAGACCGTTGCCGCAGCATGGAAATCTTCGGAAAAACCGCTCCGTTTTTGTTTCCGCGCCCTTTTTCCGCGTTATACGGATACGCTTCCGCTCATGCCCAGATCTTTTGCGTGTTCCGCCAAGATCGGATCGATCTCCGCCGCCAAAAATTCTTCCACCTGCACGGGCGCGCGCCCGATAAATTTATTCGCGTCCAAGATCTCGCCGAGGCGGGCATGCACGGGGGAAAACATTGCGTCCGCACGGATCAAGTCGATCAGATCGTTCTCCTTTCCTTCCAGCTTTACATGCCCCGCCGCCTGCATGGCAAGGGTACGGATGCGCTCGTGCAGTTCCTGCCTGTCTCCGCCCGCCTTCACGCATTCCATCATAATGTTTTCCGTTGCCATGAACGGCAGTTCCGCCGCGATGTGCTTGGCGATGACCTTTTCGTAAACGACCAAGTTTTCGGAGACATTCAAATAGAGGTTCAAAATAGCGTCTACCGAAAGGAACGCCTGCGCGATCACGATGCGCTTGTTCGCACTGTCGTCAAGGGTGCGCTCAAACCACTGCGTTGAAGCCGTTACGGCACAGTTGATCGGCAAGCTGAGCACATATCTGGCAAGCGACCCCATGCGCTCGCTGCGCATCGGATTGCGCTTGTACGCCATCGCCGAAGACCCGATCTGATGCTTTTCAAAGGGCTCTTCGATCTCTTTCATGTTTTGCAACAGGCGGATATCGTTGGAAAAACGATAGCAGCTCTGCGCGATCTGCGAAAGCACGCAAAGTACGTTGTAATCGAATTTGCGCGGGTACGTTTGCCCCGTGACCCCGTATACTTTTCCGTAACCGAGCTTTGCAACGACCAGCCGTTCCAACTGTTTGACCTTTTCGCCGTCTCCGTCAAACAGATCGAGAAAACTTGCCTGCGTCCCCGTCGTGCCCTTTACGCCGCGCAATTTCACCGTGTTTTGCAGATCTTTCAAGCTGCGGTAATCCATGGCAAGATCGGAGAGCCACAGCGCGGCGCGCTTTCCGACCGTCGTCAACTGCGCCGGCTGCAAATGCGTAAAACCGAGCGTGGGGAGGGCTTTGTATTTGCGGGCAAACGCCTGCAACTTATCCATGACGTTGACCAATTTTTTCTCAACGAGGCGAAGCGCGTCGTCGATGATCATGATCTCCGCATTGTCCGTCACATAGCAAGACGTTGCGCCCAAATGAATGATGGGCTTTGCCGAAGGCGCCAGTTTGCCGAACGCCTTCACATGCGCCATTACGTCGTGCCGCACTTCCTTTTCAAACGCGCGCGCGTCGTCGTAATTGATATCTTCGGCATGCGCCTTCATTTCGGCGATCTGCGCATCGGTAACGGGAAGCCCCAATTCTTTTTCCGATTCCGCAAGGGCGATCCAAAGTTTGCGCCAAAGGCGGAATTTTTTATCGTCCGAAAAGTTTTCCGCCATCTCCCGCCCTGCATAACGGCTGAGCAGCGGATTTTCATACACACTTGTATCTGCCATGATTATCTCCCGTGTTCCGCATTCCTATGCGCGCAGGCAGAAAAAGCCCGCAAACGCAAAAAAGGAGCAACCGCCGTCGCTCCTGCACACGCTCAGATCTCCGAACGATCGAGCAGCTCTTTCAGTGCCAATACTTCGTCCTGCGTAAGCGTGATCCCCTTCCCCATCCGGTCATGCCCTTCGTTCCAAGTGCGAATATCATAAACGGGCTCACGATCGTTCCAGCGAACGATGTTCAGCTCTTTTTTCCAGCCGTTCCCCGTTTCGCCGAGTTCTCCGATCTTTTCTACGATCTCATATTTAAGTTCTGCCATATTGCTCCCTCCGCTTAGCGGAAATTTTCTTAAAGTATAGCATATCCGCCCGTAAATGTAAAGAACTTCGCTTCATTTTCCCTTTCTTTTTTGTTCGCCCGCCCCGACGATCCCGTCGATACGGATCACGGCGCTGTCGCGGATATCCAAGCATTTTCCGCAATTGTCGCACACTTTGTTCGGGTCCAAGTCACACATTACGCATTCGAGGCAGCCGATGCAGTCTCTGTCATACAACACGCACTTTTGCGTTTCCACGGCAAAACTCCTTCGAAAAAAAATTTTAAAATTATTCAAACATTTGTTTGCATTTTTCAAACAAATGTGATATACTGTTGGCATAAGGAGGTGTGTGCCCATGTCGGAAAAGAGCAGAAGCAAAATGCAGGCGGTGCTGGATTTTATCAACGAATACAATGCCGAATACGGCTATTCCCCCACCGTGCGCGAAATCTGCAACAAGCTGGATATCAAATCGACCGCTTCCGCCTATTATTATATGGAGAAGCTGAACGAAGAGGGGCTTCTCTCCAAATCTCCGAACAAAAACCGCGCCGTAAACATCCGCAAAAACGCTTCCGTCAACATCCCTCTCATCGGCACGGTCACGGCTGGGCAGCCGATCTTTGCCTATGAAAATTATGAGGATTACTACTCCTTCCCCGCAGGCAGCTTCCGCGGAAGCGATCTGTTTATGCTCAACGTTGTAGGTACGAGCATGATCAACGCGGGGATCTTTGACGGCGATAAGATCGTTGTGCGCAAGCAAGCCACCGCCGAAAACGGCGAGATCGTTGTCGCGCTCATCGACGACAGCGCCACCGTAAAACGCTTTTACAAGCGCGACGGGCACTATGTGCTCCACCCCGAAAACGACGCCATGGACGATATCGTTGTAAACGAGGTAAGCATTTTAGGAAGAGTTGTCGGGCTGGTTCGCAGTTTTTAAAAAAACCTGCTTTTTATTCCGCCGCGCAGCGATGCGCGGCGGATCTTTTTATCCAAACCGTTTTTTTGCGGAGCCCGTGCACAGAACCGCGCCACTGCCGTCTGCACATTCCGCTTTGCACCGCGCTTGCCCGAATGTTTCGTTATGCGCCGCATTTGCCTGTATGTTCCGCTTCGCGCTATGTTTGCCTGCGCGTTCCGCTTTGCGCTTCGTTTGCAGCATCAAAAAGTTTTGCCCGCTGCGGTGTGTTACGATTCGTAGCGGCGGGCGATCTCTTTAAGATACGCGCGGATCGGCAGATGCTGCGGGCACGCCGCCTCGCATTTTTTGCAGCCGATGCAATCGCTCGCCTTACCGTGGTGCTGCGTATACGTCTCGTAATACTGCTTTTGCAAATTGTACCCGCCCTTGCGCCCCAGCTGCTCGTTATTATACAGCGAAAAATATTCGGGGATCGCAATTTTTTTCGGGCAGCCGTCCGTGCAATAGCGGCACGCGGTGCACGGAATGGAGGTGCCAGCGGTCAAAACACGCACCGCCTCCCGCAAAACAGAAAGTTCCTGCTCGTTCAACGGGCGAAGATCCTGTATGGTCGCCATATTGTCTTGCACTTGCGCAAGATCGGACATCCCGCTGAGCACCATCGCCACGTTTGGCAGACCTGCGGCAAAGCGAAGCGCCCACGATGCGGGCGACCACGCAGGCTGCACGGCGGCAAACAGCTCAGTGACCGCCTGCGGAAGACGGGTCAGCCCGCCTCCCTTGACCGGCTCCATCACAATGATCTCTTTGCCGTGGCGGACCGCCGTTTCATAACACAGGCGCGACTGAATGCCCGCGTCCTCCCAATCGAGGTAGTTGATCTGCAACTGCACATAATCCACTTCCGGATGCGCAGACAAGATCTTATCCAAAACGGAAGCCGTATCGTGAAACGAAAAACCCGTCTTTTTAACGATCCCGCGCCGCTTTAAGTCTGCAAGAAAGGAAAAACTGCCGAAGCGCTCTGCCTTTTCGTAATTTTCGGTACCGAGATTGTGCAGCAAATAGACGTCGAAATAGCCCGCCCCCGTGCGCGCAAGCTGCTCGGCGAAGATGCGGCTCTGATCTTCCTGCTTGTTAAGGAACATTGTCGGCAGCTTGCTTGTGACCGAAAAACTTTCACGGGAATGGCGCTGCACCAATGCTTTTTTGACGATCTCCTCGCTCAGCCCGCCGTGATACATATAGGCGGTATCAAAATAGGTAAAGCCGTTCGCCAAAAAGGCATCCGCCATTTCGCAAACGCGCGGCAGATCGACGCTTTTGGGATCATCCTTTTCCAAAAGCGGCAGGCGCATCAAACCGAATCCGAGTTTCTTCATCCCTTTTTCTCCTCCGTTGCCCTCTCTGTGTCCTTTTCCTGCTTCCGCAGGGTACACAAGGCTTTTTGCAGCACGGCGTATGCCGAGGCCGGCTCCTCCACGTCGCGCACCGCCAACTCCATCGGGCAGGCGCCGTCTCCCGCGCGGTTTACGATCGTATCCGCCAAGACCCCGAAACTCGCCGCAATGCCCTCCCGCCGCAGCACGGAAAGCGCGCCGCGGCTCATGACCGCGCCGTATACCGCCCGCACGCGCATGGACGCAAAGAGCAGCGCGGCAGCCTTGCCTACGATCTTATCCGCCGCCGAATATCCGTCATACGGCACACCGCTTTCGATCAATTCCAAAAGCGGCGCGATCCCGCGCAGCGCCATCGTAACTTCGGAATCCCCTTTGCACAGCGCCACTCCGATCCCGCCCTGTGCCAACAATGCCTTTGCTTTTAAAAGATCCCCCTTTTCTCCCGCCGTACGGTCGGCTTTACCGCTCATCCGCAGCATCTCCTTTGGCTTTACACGCGCAACTCGTTCAATTTTTTAAGGCGTATCGGAAAATTGTGCCGATTTGCTTGCAAAACAAACGGCAATATAGTATAATAACTATTGTTCCGTCCGCCGCTGTGGTGAAATTGGCAGACGCGCTGGACTCAAAATCCAGTGGTAGCGATACCGTGTCGGTTCGAGTCCGACCAGCGGCACCAAACCAAAAAGCATACCTCGTTACAAGGTGTGCTTTTTTGTTTGCGGCGTTTCCGATACGAAGGCGTAAAATTGCCTTGATCCTTTCCGCCGAGACGAAGCGGCAATCCCGCTCTTCCCTTGTCTCCGGTGCGAAGCCGCTAAACCGGTCCCGTTTCTTGTCTCCGATGCGAAGCCGCTAAACCGCCCAGCCCCTTGCTCCCGGCAAAAGCAAAATGCGTGCGCCGTGCGCGCACGGAACGCGCAACGAGCCTTGCTATTCGGCATTCGCCGTTTTATTTACAGAATTTATTATAGCACAAACATAAAACTTTTGCAAAAGAAATTCTCTTTCCTTTTGTGCCCTGCCCGATCAAAAAATCCGATCCGAAAGCCTGCTTGCGATGCAGAACCTCGGATCGGTATGGCGGAAATATAAAGAAAAAACCACCGGGTCCGGTGGTTTTTTGGAGCTGCTAACCGGATTTGAACCGGTGACCTCGTCCTTACCAAGGACGTGCTCTACCTCCTGAGCCATAGCAGCAATGCGGCGCGCGGCAGATGCACTGCCGCACAGCTATTTTATTTTATAAGAAACACAAAAAAAAGTCAATCGTTTCTGAGAAAGAAGCCCGATTTTTTTGTGTAAATTTCCCAGCCGCCCTGCCGCCCTCTATGATTTTTCCAGCACGAGCGCTCGGCAAAACGAGAGCACCGTTTCCATCACTTCGGCGTCCTCTTCGGTCATGCGCCGATAATCGGCGGCGGCATACAGCGCCGGCGCGGCGGCACGGTCCTTTTTTGCCTTTGCCGCGATCTCCCCGAACGTTTTATGCATATACCGCTCGGCTTCCACGGTAAGGTAGATATTGTGCCCTTTTCCGGGATAGCTGCGATACACGATATTTTCGCACCCGTGCACCGCCTCGCGCACGCGCGCGCCGTTCCCCGAAAAGCACACCGTGGCGTCCTCCTCTCCGTATAGGAGCAGAACGGGCTTTTGCGTCCTTTTCAGCGAACGGACGGCATCAAAATTTGCGTATTTGCCGAAGCGGACCCGATTGAACAACTTGAACCAGCTGCGGCATGCCCATTCGGCAAAACGGCACTTCCCCATCGTGTTTTGCGCAATAACGCCCGCAGAAGAAACAAAGCCGCACAGCGCCGCGGCGCCCTCGATGCGCACGTCGGTATCCAAGGTGTTCATGACCGAAAAGCCGCCCCAAGAATGCCCGACCAAAATGCGTTTGAAATTTCGCAGGCGCGCATCCCGTGCGGCAAAACGGAGCGCAAACCGCAGATCGATCGCCCCTTGATCAAACCCGCCGAGCGCCTTTCCTTCGCTGGAAACGCAGCCCGTTCCGTCAAAGGCGAGCACCAAAAAACCCGCGCGGGCAAGCGAATCAATCTCCGTTGTATAGGCAAGGTGCCCTGCCCCGAACCCGTGCGAAAAGACGGCGACCCCGATCGGGCAAACCCCTTCCGCACTGTAAACGGCGCCGCGCAGCATCTGCCCTTTATCCGAAGGAAAACAGACGGGATCCGCCCGCAATCCCGCAAAATCTTCCGCCGTAAAATAGTGAATGTATTTATTGCCGTCATAACGGCGGTAAAAAATTTTGCGATGGACCGCCAGCGCAACAACAAAAAACACAGCCGCCGTTATAAACGCCGCCGCAACTGCCCCGATCAAGATCCACCATGCCCAAAACATACTCCGCTCCACATTCCGATCCGCTGATTTTTCCTGTACAATTATAGCCGAAATGCAAAAAAATGTCAAATACCCTGCCGCCACGCTTCTCTCTATCCTTAAAACCGCCCGTCCCATCCGAATTTTAACGGCGGCGGCATACCCTGCCGCACAGGGAAATGGAGGCTGCGGCGGCAATCTCTTCCGTTTTTTATGCCTTTCCTTCTAAAAACGGAAAAGGCAGCCTGCTATGGAAAAATTTTATCGTTGCACGAAGGCATAGTTTTTAGTATGATAGACGGCGGAGGTCAAGAATATGAAAAAATTATCTTTGCAACTGTTGGCTCTCATCTTTGTCGCCGCCATGGCGCTTTCCATGCTGGCGCTCGTTTTCTCCCCCGCCGTTCTCCGCGGCGGCGGGCAATCCGTCGAAGACGCGGGCGGAGGCGAAAGCGGCACGACACCGCCCGACGATACGGAGGAAGGCGCGGAAAGCGGACCCTCTTCCCCGGAGGAAGAAGCCCCCGCCCCGCCCGCACCCGAACCGGAGCCCGTTCCCGAAGAAACAAATGCCGTATACATTCGTTCGCGCACCGACGGGCTGAGCGTGCGTTCGGGCGCGGGAACAAATTACGGGGTGCTTGGGCATATCAACCGCGACGATATGCTGCATTACGTCGGCAAAAAGGGAAGCTGGTACGAAACGGTCTATAAAAACAAACGCGCCTACATCAGCGCCGCAAGCGCCTATACGGAGCTGTTTACGCTCCCCGCGGAAGATGCAGACGAACGCGTCGAAGCGGTGATCGAGGAGGGCGTGAACCTGCTCGGCTTCGTGTATGTATACGGCGCGATCCGCCTGCACGACGGAAACGGAAACCTTTTGAAAAACTTTGACGCGACCAAATACGACTGCTCCTCGCTGATGCAATATATCTTTTACCACGGAGCGGGCATCAATTTGAACATGACGACCCGCACCCAAGTAAAACAGGGCAGCTATGTGGCAAAAAGCAAGATCGAACGGGGCGACCTGCTCTTTTTTACCAACTCTTCCCGCTACAACAAGACGGGCGTAGAGCGGATCGGGCATGTAGCGCTGTACCTCGGCGACAATTATATCCTGCATACCGCATCCGATTACGCCGTGATCGAACCGATCAGCAAAACGCGCTGGGGCTATTACATTGAAGCCAGACGCGTGTTCTGACAAAAAACTGCAAAAACGCGGCGCCCCTGCCCCCTATACAGGGTGTGCAGAGCCGCCGCATTTTATGCTTGCTTAAATTTTTACACCAAACGAGATCCGTTTATGATCAGTACAAACTTGCTGCCGAGAAAATCCGCCGCCCTGCGGCAAAGCTGCATCCGCCCGAAATAGATCTCGAAATAATCCATGACCGAACAGATCTGCGTATCGATGGAAATGTTCAGCACGATCTCGTTGGTCTGCTTATCGACGTACACATACGATTTTTCCGCGGCGAGATTCACACGGTCGTGGATGTTCAAATTATCCGTACTCATGCGCGTGCTGTTGGTACGCACGCGGCTCTTGTGCACGTCCGCCTTATCGGCTATGATCAGCGCGGAAGTAATGTCGCTGACGGGCAGCCCTTTGCTCTCGTCATGGTTGCCGATCGCCATCATGATATCGGCGGCGTCGAGGAATTTCATCCCCATTCGCGTCAAAATATGATACGCCAAAACGGCGCCGTTTTGCGCATGGTCGTTGCGGTTGATGCTGTTGCCGATATCGTGCAGATACCCCGCGATGCGCGCCATTTCCACACGCCACGGGTCGGCGCCGAGCGCCTCCAAGATCTCGCCCGCCCATTTGCTCACAATGCCGGAATGCCGCACGGAATGCTCGGTAAAGCCGAGCGCTTCGATCTGGTTTTCGGCGATATACATGATCGCACGCACTTCGGCGTCCTCTTTTACGCTCTGTACCGTGATCAAAGTTTAAATTCCTCTACCGTGATATTGGCATAGATCTCATCGAATTTTTCTTTCGTGAAAGAGATCGTTCCGAACGTTGTGACCGTAGCCGTGCCCGCCGCAACGCCTGCGCGCAAGATCTCCGCCGTGGAGGCACCCTGCTGCAACGCCAGCGCCGCCGCCGCGACCATGCCGTCTCCCGCGCCGACGGTGGAATTGATCGCAACATTGATGCTCTTGCAATAGTAATTTTTGCTGCCGTCCGTAATGATCGCGCCGCGCTTGCCGAGCGAAAGCAAAACGCGCTTTGCGCCCTTATCCAACAGCGTATAGCAGGCGCGCACCAAATCGTCGCGCGACTTCAACTCCTTTTGCAGGGTGCTTTGCAGCTCGTCTTTGTTCGGTTTAACAAGGTCCAGCCCCGTCTGCAACGCCGCAAGCAGCTTGGCGCCTTCCGTATCGGCGATCTTCAACGTATTCGGCGCGGCGACCGAAAACAAACGGTTGTAATAACTGCTGTCTACCCCCTGCGGCAAACTCCCCGAAATGACGAGCACATCGCTGGTCTTTGAAAGGTTTGCCACCATCTCGATAAGCTGCGCCTGCTTTGTTTCGCTGATCGCCTCCCCGATGTCGTTGACCTCGGTGAGCATGGATTTGTTGTCGATGAACTTATAATTTTCGCGCACGCGCCCCTTGTTCCAAATAAAGACGCTCGGCACGCCCTCCCGATCCAGCGCCCGCTCAAACAGCGAACCGTTTTCGTTGTACATGAACCCCGTTGCGTAACTTTGCCCGTGCAAACGCGCCACGCCGATCGCAACGTTTAAAGCCGCGCCCGTAAAACTGAGCGTTTTGTTTTTCACATGATTGATCTTGCCGACGTTGAGCGCATCCAATTCGATGGTCACGTCTGTACACGGGTTGAGGCATACGGTAAGGATCATGGCTGTACTTCTCCTTCAACAGCTCTGCGCCGCGGCGCAGTAAAAACTTCCATATTGCATTATAATACACTTTTTGAATAATTTCAAGGTCTATTTTAAATTTTTTTGCGTTTTTCTGCAAAAAATCTTTCCGATTTTGCCGCTTTTCCGTTAAAACGGGCTGCGGCGGTGCGGCACACAAAAAATACAGGCGGGCGCATGCGCCCGCCTGCCCGATGCCCGTTACATTGAGATCATCTGCAACGTTTCGTACAGCTCGTAATTGAATTTCTTTTTCATACTGACGGCTTCGATGATGTCGAGATCGATGATCTCGTTTTTATGGATCCCGACGACGCGGTTCCCGATGCCGTCACGCAGCAGGCGCACCGCTTTGTTGCCGAATTGCGCCGCCAGCATCCTGTCTGCCATCGAAGGCGATCCGCCGCGCTGCACATGCCCGATGGTCGTGCCGCGCACCGAATACGTTGTCATTGCCTGCAACTTTTTGGAAAACTCTTCCGCCGTTGCCACGCCCTCCGCCAACACGATGATGTTGGAGTGCTTTCCGTTGGCACGGCTGCGGTTGATGCGCAGCACAACGTCCTCCATGTCGTAAGCGATCTCCGGAACGATGATGATCTCCGCCCCGCTGGCGATCCCCGAATACAGCGCAATGTCGCCGCAGCGGCGCCCCATCACCTCCACCACGCTGATGCGCTCGTGCGAGGTCATCGTGTCGCGCAGTTTGTTGATGATATCCAGGCAGGTATTGACCGCCGTATCGAAACCGAGCGTATAGTCGGTATACTCCAAGTCGTTATCGATGGTGCCGGGGATCCCGATCGTGGGGATGCCGTACTCCTCGCTCAGGCACTTTGCGCCGCGGAAAGACCCGTCTCCGCCGACGACGACCAACCCTTCGATGCCGTGATCGTTCAGCGTTTTTACGGCTTGCTTTTGCCCTTCAACGGTATACATCTCCACACAGCGCGCCGTGCGGAGCATCGT
This sequence comes from uncultured Clostridia bacterium, assembly GCA_944346885.1. Taxonomy (GTDB): domain Bacteria; phylum Bacillota; class Clostridia; order Christensenellales; family Borkfalkiaceae; genus Borkfalkia. The sequence goes on from CALVMR010000014.1 coordinate 18,463, forward strand.
ACCGCCGCGCTGCACGATATCCGAAACGCTGCGCATCTCCATGGGGACCATATCGTCGTTGATGAGCCCCGCATATCCCTGCCGGATCCCGAAGATCTCCATGCCGAAATATTTTGCCGTTCTTACGACCGCCCTGATGCAGGCGTTCATGCCGGGCGCGTCGCCCCCGCTGGTCAATACTCCGATCCTCTTCATACCGCGATCCTCCGATCTTGAAATCTTTTCCGATGTGCGTATTTATCCGTCGATATGCCTATTATAACAGAAAGGCACCGAAAAACAAACTGTTTTGTGCGAATGCCGCGCGCAGGCGGGGCTTTCTTATCGGTTCAAACATTTTTTGAAAATCCCGCTATCTTTTTCCGCCGATCCCGCCCTATCTGCGCACGATATCCGATTCTTCCAAGTACAGCGCCAGCTCTTCGCGCAAGCCGTGGCAGTCGTTGACGTTGCTCAGTTTGTAATAACGGTCTCCGCGCTTGATCTTGACAACGGTATCGCCGTCTCCGTAATGTTCAAACAGCGCCGTCAATTCGTCGAAATCCTCCTCGGTAAGCGCCGAAGCATTCAGCCAGAGCGCCTGCTCTTTGACCGGCTGCCGCCGCACGCCCTGCTCGGCGCGCACGCTGCCCGAAGCGGGGTCAAATTCTTCCAAGCGATCCAAGATGATGACGGGCGCCTTGCCGTCCGAAAACTGCATTTTCCCCTCTACCCGCACGATCTTATCCGCCGCAAGGATGCCGCGGATACGGTCATACACGTTCGGGAACGCCACGCACTCGATGCTGCCGTACAAGTCCTCCACTGTGATAAACGCCATCGAAGACCCGGAGCGCGTATTGATGCGCCGGAACGTACCGACGATGCCGCCCATAGAGACGCGCTCTCCGTCCGCCAATTCGGAATAACTGCGGTTCCCCTCTTCGTCCTCTTCGTAATTTTGCAGTTTTAAGCAGGTGAAGTTGCAATCGGTAAATGCCGTGTGGTATTTTTCGAACGGATGCCCGCTCACATACACGCCGAGCACGTCCTTTTCCCGCGCGAGCTTTTCCCCCGATTCCATCTCCGGCACGGCGGGGAAAAGCACTTCGCTGTTATCCTCTTCGATGATGTCGCCGAACAGGCTCATTTGGCGGCTTGCCTGCTGTTTTGCGATCTTATTGGCGCGGTCGAGCACGCTTTCGTATACCGCAAGCATCTGCGCCCTGTTCACGCCGAATCGGTCAAAAGCGCCTGCGCAGATCAGCGCTTCCAGCATGCGTTTGTTGAGGAAAGGCGCGCAGCGGAACACAAAATCGCCGAAGCTGCGAAAAACGCCGCTTTTTGCGCGCTCTTCGATGATGAGCTGCGTTACGCCGACGCCGACGCCGCGCAATGCGCCGAGCCCGAACCGCACCCCGTCCTTTTGCACCGAAAAAAATTCCTTGCTCTCGTTTACGTCCGGCGGCAAAACGGGAATGTTTTTCTCCTTCAAATACAAAATGTATTTGGAGATCTCCTCGATCTTATCGATGCGGTTGTTTAGAATCGCCGCAAGAAATTCACGCGGGTAAAAGCGCTTTAAATAGGCGGTGCGGTAGGCAAGCACCGCATAGCAGGTGGCGTGCGCCTTGTTGAACGCATAGCTTGCGAAGCTTTCCATATCCGCAAAGATCTTTTCCGCAACCTTTTTCGGCACGCCGCGCGCGATCGCCCCGTCGATGTTTCCGCCCTCGCTGCGGTTCCCGTAAATGAACTTGTCTCGCTGCGCCATCAGCTCGGCTTTGTTCTTTTTCCCCATGGCGCGGCGCACCAGATCTGCCTGCCCCAACGAAAAGCCCGCAAGGTCTTGGAATATCTGCATGACCTGCTCTTGGTAGACGATAACGCCGTATGTAACTTTAAGAATGTGTTCCAAAAGCGGCGTATCATATTTGACCCGCTCCGGATTGAGTTTGTTTTGGATATAGGTGGGGATGTATGCCATGGGTCCGGGGCGGTAGAGCGCCACGCCCGCGATGATATCCTCCAAGCAGCCGGGTTTCAGCTCTTTCATGAAGCGCTTCATGCCGCCTTGTTCCAACTGGAACACGGCGTCGGTATCGCCCTCGGAAATGAGCTCGTACGCCTCTTTGCTTTCGTAACCGATCTCCGCCCAGTCGATGACCCTGCCCGTATCTTCCAAGATATAATCGCACGCCTTTTTGATATCGGTCAGCGTCGTCAATGCCAAAAAGTCCATTTTCAGCATGCCGATGGACTCCACTTCCTTCATATCGAACTGCGTGGTCACATCCTCGCCGTTGCGCGAAAGCGGCACGTTGTCGGCAATGGGCTTGCGGCAGATCACCACGCCCGCCGCGTGCATCGAGGTGTTGCGCGGCATGCCTTCGAGTTTGAGCGCCATGTCGATAACGCGGTGCAGGCGCTCGTCCGTTTCGTAGATCTGGATAAAATCGGGGTTGCGCTTATGTTCCTGCTCTTCCAGCGCTTTGACCAATTCGTTGCGCTTTTCGTCCTCCAAAGAAGGATCCGCAATCTTTGCGCGCAGCCCCTCGATCTTTCTGCCCAACAGCTCGCCGATGGCAGACTTTCCGTCCATCAGCTTCGTAACGCGGTCGGTTTCGGAAAACGGAACGCGCAGCACCCTGCCGACGTCCTTGATCGCCGCTTTGGAAGCAAGCGTACCGAACGTGACGATCTGCGCCACGTTTTCGGGGTGGTATTTGTTGCGGACGTATTCGATAACTTCGGGGCGGCGTTCGTTGCAAAAGTCGATATCGAAGTCCGGCATCGTAACGCGGTCCGGGTTGAGAAACCGTTCGAAGAACAGATCGTATTTGAGCGGATCGACGTCTGTAATGCCCACGGCGTAGGCGACGATGCTTGCCGCCCCGCTGCCGCGCCCCGGCCCTACGGGAATTCCCTTGCTCTTCGCCCAGCGGATAAAATCCATGACGATGAGATAATACTCCGCAAAGCCCATGCCGAGGATAATGCCGAGCTCGTACTCCGCGCGCTTTTTTACGGCGTCCGCGATCTCCCCGTAACGCGCCTTCAAACCGTCCCATGTGAGCTTGGTAAGGTACTCTTTCGGGTCCGAACCGTCTTCCGGGGCATAGCCGGGGATCAGCGATTTATCTTTGATCGGGTCTCCGTTGTCTTTCAGATCGAAACAGGGCTCCTCCGCGCATTTTTTTGCGATCACGAGGGTGTTGGAGATCGCCTCCGGCACAAACGAAAACAGGTCTTCCATCTCCTGCGCGCTCTTCATGTAAAACTCGTGCGAGCCGAAGCGCATGCGGTTGGGGTCTTCCACCGTTTTTTTCGTTTGGATGCAAAGCAGGATATCCTGCATCTCCCAATCTTCTTTGTTGATATAATGCACGTCGTTGGTGGCAACAACGAGAATATCCAATTCTTTGGCGAGCTTTAACAAAAGCGGCAGCACGCGCTTCTGCTCTTCCAGCCCGTGGTCCTGCAACTCAATGTAAAAATCTTCTCCGAAGATCTCTTTGAGTTCGGACGCCGTCTTTTTTGCCCCCTCTACGTCTCCGCGCAAAAGCTGTTTGGGGATGCGCCCCGCCAAACAGGCGGAGAGGCAAACCAACCCCTCGCTGTGTTCGCGCAGCGTCTTATAATCGGCGCGGGGTTTATAATAAAATCCGTCTACGAACGCCATCGAATCCAGCTTGACGAGGTTTTTGTACCCCTTTTTGTTTTTTGCAAGCAGGATCAAATGGTCGAAATCCCCTTTCCCGTCCTTTTGGTACATATCCTGCGTCATGTACATTTCGCAGCCGATGATCGCCTGTATGTTGTTTTTGCGGCACAGCTCGGCAAAGTACAGCGTGGCATACATATTGCCGTGATCGGTGATGGCGATCGCGGGGATCTTGTTTTTTACGCAATGGTCGATCAGCTCGTCCACCTTGCAGGCGCCGTCGAGCAAGCTGTACTCCGTATGAACGTGTAAATGAATAAACTCTGCCATATCGATTATCCGAACAAGTAAAATTGCGGCGCCCCGCAGGGCGCTCTTCTCCTATGCCGAAAGCGGCGCGAAAGGGTCACAGGTTTTCCACGAACGCGGCGAGGCTCTCCGCCGCTTTTTTGCTGTCCTGCCCCTCGGCGCAAACGGTGTACTCGTCGCCCTGCAAAAACTTCATGGATAAAAGCCCGATGATGCTTTTGGCGTTCGCCCGTTTGTTTCCGTCCGCAAAAATGATCTCGCTTTTGTACTTACTCGCTTCAAATACGATCCGCTGCGCGTCGTATGCGTTGTATGTATCCTTGCGATAGACAAAAACAGCCCTATTCATCTCTTCCCTCCGCTATCTCTTCTGCCGTTTTCAGCAGTTTTCTAAGCCGATGATTGACGCAGCTCTTTGAAACGCCGAGCCGCCGCGCAAGTTCCGTAAGCGATGCTTCTTTATCCGCCAAACGCGCTTCGGCGGCGGCGCGAAGCCCTGCCTCCAACCTTTCCAACTGCCCCGATTCCCGCAGTTTTTCGATGGCGCGGACCTGCGCCACCGAAGCGAGCACGCTCTTATCGTAATTTTTTTGCATGCAGTTCGCAATGCGGTTGATGCGGTTGCGCGCATCTTTTTGCAGCGAAAACTCCTCCAAGGAAAACAGCGAATGCTCTGCGCCCAGCAGGGCAAGAAAGTCGGAAATGCTCTCTCTGCTCTTTAAATAAACCACATACCCGTGTTTGCGCGGCACGCAGCGCGCCAAGATATCGAACGTTTCCAGCAGCGCGCAAAACTCCTCCGCCAACGACGGGTACGAAAACACCACTTCCAAGTGGTATCCGCCCCGCTGCCCCTCTTTCGGCAGCATGCAGCTCCCGCTGCCGCAAAACGCCCCTGCGATAAACGCGCGCTTGCAGCATTCGTTTTCAAGCAGGTATTCGCCGATATCGAATTTGAGCGCGAGCGTATCCCCCTCCCGCTCGGCAATGCCCAGCTCGAAGAGGATATACGGCGAACGCTCCGAAAGGCAGCGAAACACCAGCCTGCCCTTTCCGTTGCGCTTGTCCGTTCCTGCCTGCACGACCTGCAATTCCGCGCCGAACAACTCCTCGGCAAGCCCGATAAAATATTCGGCGACCCGTTCGCTTTCGGTCACGAACTCAAACCCGACGGTACCGCCGCTGCGGACGATGCTGCCCGTCACCCGCAAAAAAGCGGAGAGCGCCGCCGTTTTGCAGCAGGCGTTTTCAAAGCCGTTTTTAACGATCTCGCGTTTGATCGTTCCCGTAAAATTTTTATCCGCCACGTTACAGGTTTCTCTCTTTGTATTCTTTGAACCGAAATTGCGGCAGCCGCCCCGCAATGTTGTCGATCCGATCGCGCGGGATCGCAACGCGCGCCAGCAATTCGTCTGCCAGCTTGGTATCCCCCACGCGGTCGGGCGTGTGTGCGTCCGAATCTATGAGAAAGCGCACCCCCGTATCGCACACGGCAGCCCACTCTTCGTCGCGCAAATGCACTTTTTTTGTGTTGATCTCGATGTACGTGCCATAGTCGCGGGCGGCTTTTGCCACCTCGGCGGCATCGCAAAAACTGAGATAATTCAAATGCGTGATCGCATCGACGGGGTTTTTTTCGATGCAGCGGATCACGGCGTTCGTGTTGTAACGGATCAGCCCCTGCCCCGGACGCTTTTTCCGCGCGGTATACAGCCAGTTGCGGAAAAACAGGTTCCACGCCCCCGCCGCAAAGGGCTTAAACCGCACAAAGCGATGGATCCCGCACAAAAAGAGGTCAAAATCTTTGTAATCGTCCGCCTTTAAGTCGGTAACGCCGCTCTCCCCGCACAGGTTCGCTTCCACGCCGACAAGCACGCGCACCCCCGTGTTTTCCGTTGCCGCCCTGCAATCGGCAATAAGGGAAGGGATGCGCCTGCGGCGCAGCCCGAACGCCATCTGCCCGAATCCGTGGTCGGTGATCCCCACTTCGCGCAAGCCGCGCGCCTTTGCCTGCAAGGCATTTTCCAACACCGTGCCCTTGCCGTGGCTGTATATCGTATGCGTATGATAATCGCCCGTAAGCTGCATCAAAATTCTCCTATGTAGCGGATCTCCTCTTCTAAGCGGACGCCGCTTTCGGCGTATACGCGGTCACGCACGGTTTCGATCAAACGGCGGATCTGCGCCGCCGTGGCGTCCCCGCGGTTCAGAATGAAATTCGCGTGTTCGCAGGAAACATACGCCCCGCCGATGCGCAATCCTTTCAGCCCCGCCCGTTCGATGAGCGCGCCCGACGAGGCGCCCTCCGGATTTTTGAAAACGCACCCCATGCTCTTTCCGCGCGGCAGGCGCCGCCTTTGCCCCAGCACGGCTGCCGCCTGCCGTAACACAGAGGCGCGATCCGCCCGCTCGGTGGAAAGCTGCGCGCCGAGGATATAGTACCGGCGGTCCATGAACAGCGAATGCTTATACGAAAAACCGCAAGCCGCCGCAGGCAAAACGATCGTTTCGCCGCCGCACAGCGCCGTTACGGAATGCACGCGCCCGCCGATGAACGCACCGCCCGCGCCCGCATTCATAAAGACGGCGCCTCCCACGGAAGCGGGGATCCCCGCAAGGAAGTGCAGACCGCCGCAGCCGTTTTTTGCCGCAAAGGCAAGCAGGGCGGAAACGGAAACGCCGCACTCCGCAAAGATCCCGCCCTCTGTTTTTTGCAGGGCAGCCATGTTATCCGTCTTTAAAACAATGCCGTCAAAGCCGCCGTCGGAGGCAAGCACGTTCGAAGCGCGCCCCAATACCGCAAAGGGGCACGCGCTTTCGCGCAGGATGCGCACCGCCGCGCAAAATTCTTCCGCCGAGCGCGGATAAAAGGCGTACGGGGCATCTCCTCCCGCACAGATCGTTGTATTGCGGCAAAAAGAAAAAGGCGAAACGTGCGGGATACGCTCCATACGTGCGGCAGCCGCCTCGATTTTTCCGTACACGTCTTATCCTCCTTATTATACAGCAAAACCAAGCTTTTTACAATGCTTCCGCCAGATATTTTTCCAAAATTTTTGCGCCGTTTTCCGCTCCGTTTACGGCGGCAGACGCCGCGTCGCGCAGCTGCTCGATCTGCTGTGCGGTCAAAAACGCACGGACCGTATGCTTCGGAACGCTCTTTTGCGCGGCGAACATGGCGGCGTGTTCGCTGCCGTACGCCGCGGCATTTACGGCGAGCATCCCGACGCGCAGCAGTTCCTTTTGCACCGATGGCGAACGCAGAACGCGGATAAACGCCGCGGCGGCAGCCGCCCGTTCCGCGTTCTGCGTACAGACGGCGATGTACTGCCAAAGGTCGCAAAACTCCGTAAGCGGCTGGGCGCGTACCTGTACCCCGCGGGCGGCAAAACGGTATACGTCGCGCTGGCTGCCGAGCAAGTAGGCGTACTTTCCCTGCAAAAACGCGGTATAGGCGCGCAGCGGCTCCGCCGCGGGAAAGGCGCCGCGCAGCCCCTCCGCGTACAGCGCCGCCATCGGCAGGGTGCTCTTCCCCTGCGAAACGACGGTGTTTGCGGCGGAAACGTCTGTAAAATCCCCCTCCTGCGTAAAGAGAAAATATTGCCCGCGGCACCACGGAAGCGCGCACGTTTGCCCGCCGATCTCCCCCGCAGGCGCCCTTTCGCCTTGCAGCGGCAGCGCCGCATCCGCCGCAAACGAAACACCCGCCCCGAAGGAGAGCAGATCGGGCAGCTCCCCCTCCCGCGCGGCGCGCTCCGCGCTCTCCGCGGTATGCGGCGTGATCAGCACGAGGATCCCCGTGTTTTCGCGTTCGAACTGCCGCGCCGCCCGATCCAAAAAAGAGGCGCGTGAACCCGTGCCTCCTTCAAACGTATCGATGTGCCACAGCCGCAAGACCCCCGTATATCCCTGCGCCTGCCGCGTCTTTTTGGCGGCAAGCGCAGGGCAGGCAAACAAAACGCACAAAAGAATGCTCGCCGCAAGCAGCACGCACAGCCCCGCCGTACGCAGCGGGCGCGAAAAAACTTTCATACCATCCATTATATTCCGCGCGACGCGCGCATAGTCTTTCCGGCACAAAAAAACACCCGCATGACGGGTGTTTCTCGTGCGGCAACAAGCTATCTGCCGATGGTGCGCATGATGAGCTCCTGCGCGGCGTCGTAGCCCATGCTTTTGAGCCTGTAATTGCGCGCGGCAACTTCGATGATGATGGAAAGGTTGCGCCCCGGTTTGACGGGGATCACATGCTTCATCACTTTTACGCCCAACACGGTTTCGTACTGCGTGCCTTCGCCGAGGCGGTCGTACACCTTCCCCTCTTCCCAATTTTCCAGCTCCATCACAAGATCGATCTTTTTTTCGTCTAAGATCGAACCGGAACCGTACATGTTTTTGATGTTGATGATGCCGATGCCGCGCAATTCCATGAAATAGCGGATGGTCTCCGGCGAAGAGCCGTACAGCTCGTCCGAAACGCGCTTTACGATCACGCTGTCATCTGCAACGAGGCGGTGCCCGCGTTTGATCAGTTCCATCGCCGTTTCGCTCTTTCCGACGCCGCTGTGCCCCGTAAGCAGGATCCCGACGCCCGAAACATCGACGAGCACGCCGTGCATCGTCATCGTCGGCGCAAGGTGCTTGTTGAGATAAAAAAACAGATCGTTGAGGATGACCGTGGTCAGTTTATCCGTGCGCAGGATGGGGCAGCCCGTAAGGCGCGCCTCCTCGATCAGTTCCTGCAAAACGGGCAAATCGCGCGCCAAAATGATGCAGGGTATATCGCTGTACGAAAGCAGCGTTTTGATGCGCTCTCGGCGCACATCCTGATCGAGATCGCGCAAAAACTCGTATTCGGTGTTGCCGAGCACGAGAATGCGCGAAGAATCGAAGTACTTAAAAAACCCCGCAAATTGCAGCCCCGGCCGCGTGACGCTGTACGAAGTGAGCGTCAGCCTGCCGCGCCCCGCAAAAACGATCTCCAAGCCGAGATCGCCGCAAAAATTTTCCAACAAGATCGTTTCGGGTTCGTTCATACCTCTTCCCCCATGGCAAATTTACGGATCGCATAAGCAACGCCGTCTTCATCGCAGCTGCCCGTCACAAGCCCCGCCGCGGCTTTGAGTTCGGGAACGGCATTCCCGACCGCAACGCCCAGCCCCGCGCAGCGGATGAGAGGCAGGTCGTTAAAATTGTCTCCGAAGCTCATCGTTTCTTCCCGCGGGATGTTATAATACCGCGCCAAAAATTCAAGAGCGCTCCCTTTATCCGCCCCGCGCGGCGCCACCTCCACCATCTGTTCCATGCTGGAAGTAACGTAAAACGAATCGCCGTAGGCGGCGAGGCAACGGGAAAGCAGCCCGTCGCGCTCCTGCGCGGGGCACATGGCAACGATCTTGTTGGGCGAGATATTTTCGCGCTCCAATACGGCGGCGACAGACGGCTGCGCCAGCACGCCGCGCACGCGGCAGACCTGTTCGTAATAGGCGCGGTACCCGTCGTCACGGTTCACGTAAAAAGTATCCCCGTCGTACACATGAACGTGCTGCCCTTCCTCTTCGAAAAAGCGGCACAGCCCGACCGCCTCCGCATGCGGCATGCGCAAATCGCGCAAATACGCCCCGCTGCCGATATCGCGGATAACGCCGCCCTGATAGGCGACGATCAGCCCCTGCAACCCCATTTCCCGCGCATGCGGCAAAATGGACGCCGTCATGCGCCCCGTGCACAGGGCAAAAATGCCGCCCGCCGCCGTAAACGCGGCAACCGCCCGCTTTGTCTCCTGCGAAACGGAGCCGCTGCTGCGGCGAAGGGTACCGTCAAAATCCGAGGCGATCAATTTATAGCGCAACATCAAAGTTCTTCCTCGAAATATTTTTTGATCGTGCCGGCAAGGGTCTCCCCGATCCCGCCGACGGCGGCGATCTCGCTTACTTCGGCGCGCATCAGCCGGTCAATGGTACCGAAGCGCTCCATAAGAGCCTTCCTTTTTATCTTTCCCACGCCGGGGATCTCGGTCAAAACCGAAGTGAGCGAGCGCTTGCTGTGGATGCTGCGGAAATAGGTAATCGCAAAGCGGTGCGCCTCGTCGCGCAAACGCTGCAACATCCGAAGGCAGTAATCCCGCTTATCCAAACGCACGCTCTGCTTGGAATGCAGGGTAAAGATCTCCTCTTCCCGCTTGGCGAGCGAAATAAGTTCTATGCCCGAAACGCCCGCCCCGCGGAACACCTCTTCCACCGCCGAAAGCTGCCCCTTGCCGCCGTCGATCACAACGAGATCGGGCTTGGCAAAGCGCTCTTCCTCCTCCGTTCCCAGTTTTGCAAGACGGCGGGAGAGCACCTCCCGCAAACTTGCAAAATCGTCCGCCCCCTCCACGGTGCGGATACGGAAACGGCGGTAACTGTTCCGATCCGGTTCTCCGTCTACAAATACGACCATCGAGCCGACTTTATCCACGCCGCTGATGTTGGAAATGTCGTAACACTCCATCCGCCGCGGATAGCGCGCCAGCCCCAGCACCTCTTGCAGGCGGCGGCAGGCGTTGACGGTCATATCTTCGCGGTGACGGATCTTATCGATCACTTTATCCAGATATTCGGAGGCGTTTTTTTCCGCCATGTCGAGCAGTTGGCGGCGCACGCCCTGCTTGGGCGCAAGCACGGAAACGGCTCTTCCGCCCTGTCTGCGGAAAAAGGCTTCCAGCAATTCCGTATCGCAAAACTCCTGCACGACGATCTCTTCGGGAAGCTGCTGTTTGGCGTAATACTGCGCCAAAAACGAGGCGACCGCCTCCGCATCCTGCGAGGCGTTTTCCACCGCGTAAGTGCGCGCCCCCTGCATGACGCCCCCGCGGATAACGAGCACGCCGACCGCGGCATACAGCTTGTTGCTCGTGTACGCGACCACGTCCGCATCCAGATCGCGTTTGAGCGCGGTGATCCTGCGCAGAGCGATCTTGGAGAGCATTTCCAGCTTATTGCGGCAATCGAGCGCAAGTTCAAACTCTTCGTTTTCGGCGTAATGCGCCATCTTTTCGCGCAAACGCTGCTCCACGTCTCCCTCTTCCCCGCGCAAAAAACGCATCGCCGCCTGCACGCGAAGGGCGTATTCTTCTTCGGAGATAAGGTGCGCGCAGGGCGCGGCGCAGCGGTGGATATGGTAGTTCAAACAGGGCTTTTTCGGCTTTTCGCCGATCGCCGTCGAACAGATCCGCACGCCGAACGCCATGTTGACGATTTCCAGCACGTCCTTTACGCGCACGCCGCCCATATACGGACCGAAATATTTGCTCCCCTTTTGCAGCTTGCGCGAAAGGGAAAAAGCGGGGTACCGCTCGGAAACGGTCACGCGCACATAGGGGTACGTTTTATCGTCTTTGAGCAGGATGTTGTACTTCGGCTTGTACTTTTTGATGAGATTGTTTTCAAGCGCAAGCGCGTCGATCTCAGACTTTGTGATGATATAATAAAAATCGGCGATGCAGGCGACCATTGCGGCAACTTTTTCGGTTTTTGCCGAAGAATGAAAGTACTGCCGTACACGGTTTTTCAACACCCGCGCCTTGCCGACGTAGATCACATTGCCGTCCGCATCCAGCATGATATATACGCCGGGCTCTTCCGGCAGCAATTTCAGCTTTTCCGCGATCTCACTCATACCCTTTCCGCAGGCGAATCCCTTTTCCTGTATTATACAATACGCGGACGGAATTTGCAATAAAAAAGAGCAACTTCTTTCAGTCGCCCCTTTCCTTTTAATATCCGAGGAACTCTACGCCTTTGAGCAAAACGTCGTTCACGATCTCGTTTTTCAAACTGTAAAATATGACCTTCCCGAAGCGGTTTGCCGTAACGATGCCGAGGTTTTTCAAATACCGCAGCTGATGCGATACGGTGGTCTGGTTGATATCCAGTACCCGCGAAAGGTCGGTGACGCACAATTCCGTGATCGCAAGCGCCGAAAGGATGCGCACCCGCGTACTGTCTGCAAACACCGAAAAAAAGCAGACGAGCCCGTCCAAAACCTCTCCGCACGGCACATAATTTTCCACAAGGTCCTGCGTCCGCCTGTCCAGCAAGAGCATATCCGTTCCGACCATGTTCGCGCACACCTCCCGCATGCATTGCATAGGAACATTGTAACGCACAGGCGCTGATATGTCAATGCGCGCATGTTGCGGTGTTTGGCGGTTTTCCTGTTGTTTTGACGGATCTTCCCGAAAGCGCCGTTACAAAATACGGGCGCCTGCTTCGGCAGGCGCCCGTACCGTAAAAAACTGCTTATTTGGCATATTCCACGCTGCGGAACTCGCGGATCACATTCACCTTGATCTGACCGGGATACTCCAACTCCTGTTCGATCTTTTTGGCGATGTCTTTGGCGAGGAACATTGCCTGCGAATCGTCGATCTGTTCGGGTTTGACAATCACGCGGACTTCCCTGCCCGCCTGAATGGCGTAACTCTTATCCACCCCTTTGAACGAAGAGGCGATGCCTTCCAGCTGTTCAAGGCGTTTAACGTAATTCGTGCTCGTCTCTCTGCGCGCGCCGGGGCGAGCGCCGGAGATGGCATCGGCTGCCTGTACGAGCACCGCTTCCACCGTTTTCGGCTCCACGTCTCCGTGGTGCGCGGCAATAGCGTTGATCACGTTGGCGCTCTCTTTGTACTTTTTGGCGATATCCGCGCCGATCTGAATGTGCGTGCCTTCCTGCTCGTGATCAACGGATTTGCCGATATCGTGCAACAGCCCCGCACGCTTGGCGAGGTTCACGTCCAGCCCCAATTCGGAAGCCATCAGCCCCGCAAGCTGCGCCACTTCAATGGAATGCTTGTACACGTTTTGCCCGTAGCTCGTTCTGTATTTGAGCCTGCCGAGCAGTTTGATCACTTCGGGGTGAAGCCCGAACACGCCCACTTCGAACGCGGCGGCTTCGCCGTTTTCCTTGATCTGGATATCCAGCTCTTTGCGCACCTTTTCAACCGTCTCTTCGATGCGGGCGGGGTGGATGCGCCCGTCGCCGATAAGTTTTTCCAGCGAAATACGCGCCACTTCCCTGCGAACGGGGTCAAAACCGGAGACGATGACCACTTCGGGCGTATCGTCGATGATGAGCTCCACGCCCGTTGCGTTTTCAAGCGCGCGGATGTTCCTGCCCTCGCGCCCGATGATGCGCGCCTTCATGTCGTCGTTGGGCAGCGGCACAACGGAAACGGTAAGTTCGGAAGCCTGATCGCCTGCGCAACGCTGGATGGCAAGGCTGATGATCTTTTTCGCCTCCGTATCTGCCTCTTCCTTTGCCTCCTGTTCGATGCTGCGCACCTGCACGGCGGCATCGTGGCGCGCCTCTTCCAAAATGTTGTCGATGAGGATCTTTTTCGCCTCTTCGCGGGTCAGCTGGGCAACCTTTTCCAGCTCCTGCACCATCAGATCGTGCTGATGGTTGATCTTTTCCTGCATCTTTTGGATCTCGCCCTCTTTGCGGGAGAGATTCTTTTGCTGCTGTTCGAGCTGTTCCGAGCGCTTTTGAAGCGCATCCTCTTTTTTATCGAGGTTGTCTTCCTTCTGCAAGATGCGCTGCTCGCTGCGCGCAAGCTCCGCTTTCTTTTCCCTGGATTCCCGCTCGAATTCGTTCCTGAGTTTTAAGTCCTGTTCCTTTGCCTCTAATATAGCTTCCTTTTTTAATGCTTTACACTCGTTTTCCGCTTCGTCAAGCATTATCTGAATTCTTTGGTTGACTTCGCCCATCTTTTTTTCGGTCTTCTTTTTTTGCAAAAGGTACCCGACAAAAAAGAGAACGGCGCCAACGACTACAATAGCGCCGGCAAGCACACCGATAAAGACGCCTGTGCTGACCGTCAGAAACAGGGAGCTTATGTTTGCATCCATAAAAAACCTCCCTATAAAATTTGTGGAACCGGCAGACGCGCAAAACGTTTTTTTACACGCATACCTCTTTAATTATACATGATTCCCCCGCAAAAGTCAACGTTATCCGTAAAAAATAAATCCGCCGTTCCACAAAAAAAATCGGGCGCCGCGCAAACGCGGTACCCGATGGCTTTTAAAGTTTTTCCAACTGCCGCAACCACAGCGCGGCGGAGGCATCCGAAGGCATGCGCCAATCGCCGCGCGGCGAGAGGGCGACCGACCCCACTTTTACCCCGTCCGGCAGGCAGGAGCGCTTGAACTGCTGCGAGAAAAAGCGGGAATAAAAATTTTTCAGCCATTTTTTCAGCGTTTTTTTATCGTATTTGCTTCCGAACGCGAGCTTTGCCAAAAAGAGCACTTTGGCAGGATCTGCCCCGCGGCGGAGGATATGATACAGATAAAAATCGTGTAGCTCGTACGGCCCGACAAGCTCCTCCGTTTTTTGTGCGATCTTCCCCTCTTCGGGCGGGAGCAATTCCGGGCTGATCTCGGTATCGAGGATATCGGCAAGCGTCTGTTCGGCGGCGCCGCCCAGCCGCTTCGCTTCGTGGCGGATCAAAAAACGGATGAGGGTTTTGGGCACCGACGCGTTTACGCCGTACATGCTCATATGGTCTCCGTTGTACGTTGCCCAGCCGAGCGCAAGCTCGCTCAGATCGCCCGTTCCGATCACAAACCCGCCGTTGTCGTTGGCGATATCCATCAGCACCATCGTCCGCATGCGTGCCTGCGCATTTTCGTACGCGGCGTTGTGCACGCCCTCCGCGTGCCCGATATCCGCAAAATGCGTGCGTACGGCGGTTGCGATATCGACGGTGCGCGCCGTTACGCCCAATTCCTGCATCAGCCGCAGAGAATTTTCACGGGTGCGGTCCGTCGTCCCGAAGCACGGCATCGTGACGGCGATCACCTCTTTCGGGCTTCTTCCCAAAGATTTAAACGCGCGCACGGCAACAAGCAGGGCAAGCGAGCTATCCAACCCGCCGGAGACCCCGACTACGGCGCAGGCAGCCCCCGTGTGTTCGATGCGCTTTTTCAGCCCCGCCGCCTGCATGGCAAGAATGCTTTCCGCACGCGCTCCCAACTCTTCTTCGCCCTGCGGAACAAAGGGAAGCGGAGAGATGCTTCTCGTTAATTTTTCTCCCTGCCCGCCCGCAAAAAACGGGACCGTTCGATACCCCTGCTGTGCCGACGCTTCCGAAAAGATGTTGAGCCTGCGCCGTTCGAAAGCCAGCATCTGCACATCGATCTCGGAGACGGTCATACCGTTTTCAAACAGTGCGCTCTCCGCCAAAACCGCCCCGTTTTCGCAGAGCAGATCGTGCCCTGAAAATACAAGGTCGGTCGTGGATTCGCCGTCGCCCGCGTCGGCGTACACATAGCCGCTGACCGTTTTTGCCGACTGCGCGCAAACGAGCAGCCGCCTGTACTCCGCCTTGCCCGCCGCCTCGTTGCTTGCGGAGAGGTTGACGAGGATATTCGCCCCGGCAAGCGCGTGCGAAGCAGAGGGCGGCATCGGAGCCCACAGGTCTTCGCACAGCTCCGCCGCCACCGTAAACTCGCGCATGTTCTGCGAACAAAAGAGCAATTTTGTGCCGAACGGGACCTGTTTTCCGCCGAACGAGACGGTCGTATTTTCCCCGTTCCATGCTTGAAAATTCCGCTTTTCGTAAAATTCGCCGTAGTTCGGAAGATTGCTCTTGGGCACGAACCCGATCACTTCCCCGCCGTTGAGCACGGCGGCGCAGTTGTACAGCGCGCCCCCGCGCCGCAGCGGCACCCCCACGAAAACGAGCATATCCGCCGTTGCTTTTGCGATGCGCGCAAGCGCCTCGCCCGCGCCACCGAGCAGCACGTCCTGCCCGAACAGATCCCCGCAGGTATAGCCGCACAGGCACAGTTCGGGGAAGACCAGCAGTTCTACCCCCGCATTTTCCGCCTGCCCGATCATGCGGATGATCGCATCGGCATTATACTGCACGTCCACAACGCGGATACGCGGCGTTGCGGCAGCCGCCTTTACAAATCCGTACTTCATCTTTTACGCCGTCCTCGGCGGCTCAGTCGTTTTCGTCCGCCGCCTCTTGTTTTGCCGCCCTGTACGCGGTGCGTATTTTCGCTTCGATCTCCTGCGCCGCCTCTTCGTTGCGTTTGAGCCAATCGCGCATGCGCTCTCTGCCCTGCGCCACCTTCTCCCCGTTATAGGCGAACCATGAACCGCTCTTTTCGATAACGCCGTAATTGCAGCCGAGGTCGATCAGGCACCCCTCCTGCGAGATCCCCTCGCCGTAGAGGATATCGAACTCCGCCGTGCGGAACGGAGGCGCAAGTTTATTTTTGACGATCTTTGCCTTCGTCTTGTTGCCCATGATGCCGTCGCTGTCTTTCAGCGCGTCCGCTTTGCGCACGTCGATGCGGACGGAGGCATAAAATTTGAGCGCTTTGCCGCCGGGCGTCGTTTCGGGATTGCCGAACATGACGCCCACCTTTTCGCGCAGTTGGTTGATAAAGATGACGCAGGCGTGCGACCTGTTGATGTTGCCCGTCAATTTTCGCAGCGCCTGCGACATCAGGCGCGCCTGCAACCCGACGTGCGCCTCGCCCATATCCCCTTCGATCTCCGCTTTCGGTGTAAGCGCCGCCACAGAGTCTACCACGATGAGATCGACGGCGCCGCTGCGAACGAGCGCATCCACGATATCCAGCGCCTGTTCGCCCGTATCCGGCTGCGAAACATACAAATTGTCAAGATCAACGCCCAGCTTTTTGGCATAAACGGGGTCAAGCGCGTGCTCCGCATCGACGAACGCGGCAATCCCGCCGCTCTTTTGGATCTGCGCCACGGCATGCAGCGCGACCGTCGTTTTGCCCGAAGATTCTGGTCCGAAGATCTCCACGATCCTGCCGCGCGGCAATCCGCCGATCCCCAACGCAAGGTCCAATGACAGGCACCCCGTGGGGATCACTTCGATATCCGTATTCCCCGCGGCGTCTCCCAGCTTCATAATGGCGCCCTTTCCGTAGTGCTTTTCGATCTGTGCGAGCACCTGATCGAGTGCCTTCATCTTTTCGTTGTCCATGATACTCTCCTTGCTTTCATTGCTGCCGCACGTTTTGGCGGCAAAACCGACCGCACGGCGCGGCGATTTTATTTGATGTATTTGTACAGGAGAAAGAGCGCCTGCACGATCGCGCGCTCGGTGATCTCCTCCCTGCTCCCGTCGAATTGGTATTTGTAAACATAAACGGACTCCGCCGTACCCACCGCGAGATAGCACAGCCCGACCGGCTTTTTCGTGTTGTCCGAGGCGGGACCCGCAATGCCCGTGGAGGCGACGGAAATATCGCAATGCCCGCCGGCGATCAGCCCCGCAGCCATCTCGTACGCGGTTTGGTCGGAGACCGCGCCCTCCGTTTGCAGCGTTTCCTCCCGCACGCCCAGCCTGCGCCGCTTTGCCTCGTTGGAATAGGCAACGATGCCCTCATACAACACGCTGCTCACGCCCGGAACTTGTACCAACCGCCGCACGATCCCGCCGCCCGTGAACGATTCCGCCGCCGAAACCCGCTTTCCGCGCAATTTCAAAAGCTCCGCCACGCGCACGTGCAGAGGCGTATCTTCCAAAGCGTACAGATAATCGTTCAGCCCCGCAACGCACAGGCGCAGCACGTCGTCCGCCTCGTTTTTGGGGATGGACGCATCGTAGGCGATCTCCATCCGCCCGTCGCCGCAGCGCTCGCTGTACCGAACGGTAAACGCGCCGCGGCGGCGAAGCTCGGCTGCCAATTCTTCCGCCCGCCCCTTCGGGGCGCCGACGTAGCGCAAAACCGTGCACGCCCGCCGCATACCGTACTTTTTTTCAAAATACGGCAATACTTCGGCAGCTGCCGCACGCTCTCCTTCCTTGCCGAGCGGCAGGATAAAAAAGCTCTTTTGCCCCGCCTCCATGAGCGGCGCGGGGGCTGTTTTTACGATCTCCGCCGCGCTTGCCGCGTACGCCGTTACCGCCGCATCCGGCACAAACACAAACACGTTTTCAAAAAAATTTTTGCACTCGGCAAACGTCTGCGCAAACTCGCGCGGCTGCGCGTCTCCGATCAAAAAAATTTTATCCTGCACGATCCCGCCGGCAGCCAGCACCGCCAGCGGCGCGTCCAGCCCGCTTTCGGAAAGCGGCGCGGCGCTGCCGAGCACGGCTATGCATGCGTTTTTCATGACCGTTCCTCTTTCAAAACGGCGCGGTTGCGCACGATATACGAGGTCCCCGACCAGATCGTCAGCACCGTGGCAATGCCGAGCGAAACAACACCGATGCCGTTCAAAACGGCGCCGACCGTTTCCGCTCCGTATGATACCGCCCCCGCCAGCAAAAACAAGACGGCGATATCCTGAAACACCGTTTTGAATTTTCCGATCTTATCCGCCGCAAGCACCAACCCGGAAGAAGCCGCCACCATGCGGAACCCGCTGACGATCAGCTCGCGCGCCAAGATGACGGCGACGCACACGCCCGCCGCGATCAGCACCCAATCTTGCTCCCAAAGCACTTTTAGGACCGCTTCGCCGCGCGCAAGGATGAGGATGAGCGCCGTGGAAACCAAAACTTTATCCGCGATCGGGTCAAGAAATTTTCCGAGATTTGTGACCAAATTCCGTTTCCGCGCGATGTGCCCGTCCAAAAAATCGGTAAACGCCGCAACGGCGAACACGACGGCGGCAACCAAATAATTGTACCCCTGCGGGATCGCGTCGAGGAAAAACACCACGATGAATACGGGAATGAGCGCAATGCGCGAAAGGGTGATCCGATTGGGCAGATTCATTGTTTTTTCTCCTCAATTTTACCGAACAAATCATAGGCGCTCGTGCGCATGATTTTCACATCGTACCACTCGCCCTGCACCGCCTCGGCGGCACGGAAATACACTTTTCCGTCAATTTCGGGCGCGCTGAAATATGCCCGCCCGACAAAGCAGCCGCGTTCGAGGTCCGCCCCGTCGCACAGCACGCGCAGCGTACTGCCGACGCGCGCTTTTTGCCGCTCCCGCACCAACGAGCGCTGCACGTCGTAGAGCATTTTTACGCGCCGCCGCTTTTCCCGCGCGGGGATCTGCCCGCGCAGCTTGTACGCGGGCGTATCCGGTTCGCGCGAATAGGCAAAAAAGCCGCAGTTATCCAGCTTCTGCTCCCGCAAAAAATCCGCCAGCGCCGCCGCCTCTTCCTCCGTTTCCGTCGGAAAGCCCGCAATAAAGGTGGAACGGAGCGCGACCCCCGGCACCCGCTCGCGCAGCGTTTGCAGCAGGCGCGCATACTCCGCGCGCGTGCCCTTGCGGTTCATGAGCTTTAAGATGCGGTCCTCACTGTGCTGCAACGGGATATCGAGGTATTTTACCAGCTTCGGATTTTGCGCCAATTCTTCTATGAGCGCATCGTCGATGACGTCCGGATAACAATACAGGAGCCGCACCGAACGGACGGTATCCAACGCGGTCAAGGCGCGGATTAGGCGGACCAAACTGCGCTCTTTGTACAAGTCTTCCCCATAGCGCGTCGTATCCTGCGCAACGAGAATGAGTTCGGATATCTCCCCCAAGCTCTCCGCCTCCGCGACCAGCTGTTCGATCGGATACGAACGGTATTTTCCGCGGATCTTGGGGATCAGGCAGTATGTACAGTGGTTGCTGCAACCGTCTGCGATCTTTAAGTACGCATAATGCAGCGGCGTGGTGAGCATGCGCGGGGCAAACGATTCGTGCCCCTGCCCCACGGCGTTCACCCGTTCGCCTGCGTATGCCCGTTCCAGCGCGGGAAA
This sequence comes from uncultured Clostridia bacterium, assembly GCA_944346885.1. GTDB lineage: Bacteria > Bacillota > Clostridia > Christensenellales > Borkfalkiaceae > Borkfalkia. Next base: position 38,160 of record CALVMR010000014.1, read on the forward strand.
GAGCGCGTCCGCATCGTAACAGCCGAGGAACACATCCGCCTCGGTCAAAGCGGGGAACAGTTCGCCGATGAATTTTTGCGGCAGGCACCCGCTGACAACGATCTTTTCGGGTTTGCTGCCGCGCAGCGCGTCGCAATCGAGCACAGCATCGATCGCCTCTCGGCGCGCTTCCTGCAAAAAAGCGCAGGTGTTTACGATCAGAATATCCGCCTTTGCCGCATCCGACGTGACCGCGCAGCCGCGGGCGCGGATCTGCCCCAGCAGACGCTCGGCGTCCACGCGGTTTTTATCGCAGCCGAGCGAGATCATCCCGAAAACCTTTTCTTCGAGCATGCTCAGTCTCCGTATTCGCCGTACTTGCTTTCAAACTCTTCCTTGGAAAGCAGCACTTTGCGCGCCTTGGAACCGTCAAATGCGGAAATATACCCCATATTCTCCATCCATTCGATGATCTTCCCCGCTTTCGGATACCCGACCGAACAGCGCCGCTGGATCATGGAAATGGACGCCTGCCCGATATCCACAACGTGCCGCAGCGCTTCGATGTACACGGCTTCCACGTTGTCGTCGCTTTCTCCGCCGAACGCACCGCCGCCGCCCTTGTTGTTGTTCATATAGTCTGCAACGCTGTCGTCAAAGTATGCTTCGTTGTTGGCTTTAACGTACTCCACCACGCGCTGCACCTCGTCCGAATTGAGGAACGCGCCCTGTACGCGGACGGGGAAGGTCATCGTATCGGTGCGGTAGAGCATATCGCCGTTGCCGAGCAGTTTTTCCGCGCCCGTTTCGTCGAGAATGGTGCGCGAATCCACTTCCGCCGTCACCTTGAAAGCGATACGGGTGAGCAGGTTGTTTTTGATGACACCCGTAATAACGTCTACGGAGGGGCGCTGCGTGGCGAGAACGAGATGGATGCCCGCCGCGCGCGACTTTTGCGTCAGGCGCTGGATGCGATCTTCGATCTCCTTTTTCGCCGTCTGCATGAGGTCCGCAAGTTCGTCGATGATAAACACGATCTTGGGCAAACGCTCTTCGTCCGGCTGCAAATGGGCGTTGTACTCGTCGATATCGCGCACGAGGACGGTTTTGGATTTTTGCTTGAACAGCGAATACCGCCGCTCCATCTCGTTGATGCACCAACTGAGCGCGTTGATGACCTTGGGCGGCTCATAGATGATCTCGTCGATCATCAAATGCGGCAGCCGTTCGTAGATGTTAAATTCCACCTGCTTCGGGTCAACGAGGATGATGCGCAGCTCCTCCGGGCTGTACTTATACAGAAGGCTGATGATGAGCGCGTTGAGGCAAACGCTTTTGCCCGAACCCGTGGACCCCGCCACGAGCATGTGCTTCATCTTGACGACGTTGCCGAGGATGACGCGCCCCTCGATATCTTTGCCCAGCCCGAACATGAGCGAACCGGGCTTTGCGGAAGTGAACTGTTCGCTGCGGATGATCTCTTTCAGCCCGACGGTGGCGCGCTGCTTGTTCGGCACCTCTATGCTGATGGAGCCGTTTTCATAGTTGGTTTTTACGTTTACGCCGTCTTTGGCGCGCAGGCGCATGGCTAGCTCTCTGTCGTAACTGAGCACGCGGCTGGCGGGGATATGCCCCGGCGTTTCGATGTCGTACCGCGTTACGGCAGGCCCCTGCGTTACTTTGACGACTTCGCAGGGGATATGAAGATTGGAAAGCGTCTCTACGATGGTGTTTTTGTTCTGTTCGATCTCCTCGGCATCTCCGGCGATGCCGCTCATATAGTTTTCCAAAAGATCGAGAGACGGCGCCTTGTAACGCGCATAAACGTGCTTTTTCCGTTTGGGCTCTTCCTGCGGCACGAGGGCAGACCTTTCCTCCCCTCTGCCGCGGCGGATCTCATCCATGGCGGCAGGAACGGCGGAAGGCTCTGCGGGTTCTTCGTCGTCGAACAAGTTTACGGCAGAATCAAGCCCCTCCTCCATATGCCGCAGCCCCGCGCCGCTCTCCCCGCGGCGCAGCTGCGCGTCGGCATCCTCTTCGTCGGGAACAAGATCCTCCTCGCGCCGCGCGCCGAAACGCTCGCCCGAATAGGAAGGCCGTTCCTGCCCGCCGCGGGAAGCGAACGCATCCGCCTGCGGCGGGCGCTCCGCTTCGGCAGGCGCGTCGTACCGCTGCATGCCGTCCCGCCCGAACGCATCGCCGCTCTCTCCGCCGCGGAAAGTTCTCTCCGCCGCGTCGGCGCTATCTCCGCGGCGCAGCGCCCCGCCCGCCGCGTCATCGGTTTCATCGCGGCGGAAAGGCTCGCTCGGTTCCCCGCCTTGCAGCGGCCGGATACGGGTATATTCTTCCTGCCCGCCCGCCTGCGGCGGTTCGATGCGGGCGAAACGGTCGTAAGAAGCGGGCGTTTCCTCCCCCCTCTCCGCAGAAAACGAAGCGGAAGGCGCTTGCTCGTCTTGCCCGCGCTCCGGCACGTTTTCCGCAAAGGACCGCGGCGCTTCCTGCGGCGCCGCCGCGCCGCGCTCGGTTTGCGGCGGCGAAGAAAGAGGGGCAGCGTACGAAGAAGCGTTTTGCCCCGCCTGCGGAACGGTGGTATCCGTTACGATCTTGCGCGGCACCGAAGAATAGGTGATGTTTTCGTCCAACCCGTCGGTATACAGTTCGGAATACACGCCGCCTGCTTGTGCGGGCTGTGCCGCCGCGGGCGGATCTTGCGGCATGGGCTGCCCCGAAGCGGGTGCCGCTGCCGCCGTTTCCTGCTTTGCCTGCTGCCCCGAACCGAAATTATCCGAAGCATACTGCGCGCCCGAAATAACGCCGCGCGGACGATTGAAGTACGAATCGGAATCGAAGATCCCGTTGGAGGTATACGAAGAAAAAGGCGCGGACGGCTCCTCTTTGCGCGGCTGCCCGCTCCCCGCGGAAGCGGGATGCAGATAGGACGGCATCCAAGAGGATGCGGGCGTTTCCGGATACAGGATCTGCCTGCTCTGCTGATAAGGAGAGAGCGGCTGCTCCTCTGCGCGCTGCTGCGCCTCCTCGCGGCGCGTTTCCTGCCGCAGCTCCCGCTTTGTTTTCATATCGAACGCGTCGCCGATGGCGTACAGCCTGCGCGAACGCTCGGTCTGCGCGGGTTGGGCTGGCGGCGCCTGCATGGCGGGATCGGCGGCAAACGGCACTTCGGCGGGCGCGCCCGTCTCGGCACTCCCGCCCGCATAATGCAGATCGTACAGCGCAGACGTATCCGACGCGGCGCTCTCCACCATGGTGCGTTCCTTTTGTTCGCGGTGCAAACGCGCGCGCCGCTTTTCGGCGTTCCCCCCTTTTACGGTACGATAAATGAGATACCCAGTTCCGAGCAAAAGCAGCGAAAAAATGATATACCCGCCCACCGACGTCGTAAGTTTGACGATCGGATAGACGACGATACCCAAGAGCACGCCGCCGCCCGTCGAGCCGAAATACCCGTTCCCCCCGGCGGCATAACAATCGCCGAGATAGGCGCCGTATCCGCCGTACGGAATGCCCGCCACATCCGCCGTGATGGTATGTACCAAACAGACAAAGATCAAAAAGCAAAGCACGCACAGCGCCGTGAGCTTGCGCGAAGCGCTCAAACGCTTCCCCGTGATGAGCACGACCCCGCCGTAGATCCACGCCGCAAGCACCGCGTACGCGGCGAACCCGAACACGCCGAGCAGGAACGAACGGATCGCATGCCCGACCCCGCCGAAAATAAGGCGGTCCGTCACCACGACCAAAAAGGCGAGCGCGGCAAACAGCAAGAGCACGATGCCCACCGTTTCGCGGGTCAAGATCTTGCTCTTGTCTTTTTTTTCGTTTTCTTTTCCTCTGCCGAGATTGTTCAAACCTTTCTCCCGCCGCGCAAAAGCGCGGCTTTGCCTATATCGTAAAGTCACTTAGGATTATAACATTTTTTCGCACATTTTTCAATAGAAAGAGAGGTGTTTTTTTGCGATTTTCTAAATTCGCGTGCATACGCGCGTACGCACGCCCGCGCGCACGGCAAAAACCGCCCTCTGCGCTAAGCGCAGAGGGCGGTTTTTGATCGGTTTTTAAAGCCGCGATCACATATCCTCTTTTTCGTTGCTCCAAGAATACATCTTGCGGAGCTCCTTGCCCACTTCTTCCAGCTGGTGCGAAGCCTCCATGGCACGTTTGGCGTTAAAGTGCGCCCTGCCGTTGTTGTTTTCGGCGATCCATTTGCTGGCAAACGTGCCGTCCTGGATCTCTTCGAGGACCTTTTTCATCTCCTTTTTGGTCTCCTCGGTGATGATGCGCTTGCCCGTTTCGTAATCGCCGAATTCGGCGGTATCGGAAATGGAGTAACGCATGAGCGAGAAGCCGCCCTTGTAGATCAAGTCTACGATGAGTTTCATCTCGTGGATGCACTCAAAATAGGCGTTGCGGGGGTCGTATCCCGCTTCGACCAACGTTTCAAAGCCCGCCTTCATCAATGCGGTCACGCCGCCGCAAAGCACCGCCTGTTCGCCGAACAGATCGGTTTCCGTTTCGGTTTTGAAGGTGGTTTCAAGCACGCCCGCGCGGGCGCCGCCGATGCCCGCCGCATACGCGAGCGCGATATCCAGCGCCTTGCCCGTCGCGTTTTGATAAATGGCGACCAGGCAGGGCGTACCCTTGCCCGCCACATATTCGCTGCGGACGGTATGTCCGGGCGCCTTGGGCGCGATCATGAACACATCGACGTTTGCGGGCGGAACGATCTGTTTGAAGTGAATGTTGAAGCCGTGCGCGAACGCGAGCGCCTTCCCCTCGGTGAGGGCGGGCAAAATGCTCTCCCTGTAAATCTTCGCCTGCTTCTCGTCCGGCGTGAGGATCATGACGATATCCGCCGCTTTTGCCGCCTCTTCCGCCGTCATAACTTTCAGCCCGGCTTTTTCCGCCTTTTCCCAAGACTTGCTGCCTTTGTACAGCCCGACGACGACTTTGACGCCGCTCTCTTTCAAGTTGAGCGCGTGCGCGTGCCCCTGGCTGCCGTAGCCGATGATGGCGACCGTTTTGTTTTTCAGAACGTTGATGTCACAATCGGACTGATAGTAGATCTTTGCCTGTGCCATATTCGTACTTCCTCCGAAACTTTGATTTCGTTTTGATCGGCATTATTATAGTACCGCAAAAAATTTCCGTCAAGCGAATGAACGCGATTTTCTCGCTTTTTTGCGCGCCTATGCCCCGTCGCGGGGGTGCAATGGATTGCTTTTTTCAAAGAAAACGGCTATAATGGTGCAAAAATACGACAGAGGAAGCCTACCATGTCTCTTACCCGCATCGAAGAATTGATCCTGCTGGGAAACGTTTGCCAAGACGAGGCGATCCGCGCCTTTGCGGAGGCGGTGGAAAACGAAAAACCCGAAGACTATGTTCGCGCGTACGGGCTGCTGCTCGGCCGCGACGCCGAGCACGCCTTTGCGGCGTACCTTGCCGACAAGATCCTTTACGACGACAACCTCTTTGCCCGCCGCGCGCACGCGGGCACGCTGACCGACCCCATCCGCGAAGCATACCGCCGCGACCTCTCCGTTTTGCAATCGCTGGCGCGGCGCGCCGATAAACCCTTTGAACAACTCGAAGAGGAATGCGACGGGCTGCCTGCTTTCCGCAGCGGGGAGGACGCGCCGCTGTTCGGCGCCAACTGGGCGTCGGAGGCGACCTTGCAGAGGCTGGAAGAGTTTTACCGAAAAAACGGCTACGGCATGTACATCAAAAACAAAGCCTTTACCCTCAGCAGCGGCGCCCTGCGCCCCGTGCGCAATACGTCTTCCGTCACCCTCGCCGACCTGAAAGACTATGAAGACGAAAAACGCGCCGTCGAAAACAACGTCGTCAATTTCATCAAGGGGCTGCCCTACTCCGATATGCTCTTATACGGAGACAAGGGCACGGGCAAATCCTCCACCGTGCACGCCGTGCTCAACAAATATGCGCCGCAGGGGCTGCGCGCCGTTGAGCTGCAAAAAGATCAGCTTGCCGCGATCAACGCCGTAAAGGAGCTGCTCTCCTCGCTTCCCTTCCATTTTTTACTGTTCATCGACGACCTCTCCTTGGAAGAACAGGATGAAAAAGTGACTTCGCTCAAAGCGAGTTTGGAAGGGAGCATAAACGAAAAGAGCGCGAACGTGATGATCGTGGCGACCTCCAACCGCCGCCATATCGTAAAAGAAAATTTTTCGGACCGAGACAACAGCGTGCACGCCGCCGACACCATGGAAGAGCAGCTTTCGCTCTCCGACCGCTTCGGACTGACCGTCCGCTTCTCCTCGACGGGAAAGCGCGAATACCTCTCCATCGTAACGCAGCTCGCCCGCGATATGCAGCTTTCGATCGGGGAAGACGAACTGTGCGCCCTCGCCGAACGCTGGGCGATCGTAAAGGGCGGCCGCTCCCCCCGACGCGCAAAGCAGTTTGCCGATTTTGTGTACGCCTGCCTCGCCGAACACCGCCCCATCGAAATTTGACTGTTCCGCCATCGTTTGGCAAAAAAGCCGTGCGCCCGGTTTGGGCACACGGCTTTTTTGCGGAAAAAACGGACTTTCCTCATTTTTTTTGCGCGCGCAGCATCTGCTTTGCCGCATAGTAGATATCCCCCGCACCGAGGATAAGCGCCAGATCCCCCTGCCGCAGCGAACAGCGCAGATAGATCTCCATCTCCCGCACCCGCTCCGCGTAAAGCGCGTTCGGAAGGCTCTCCGCCAGCGTGAGCGCGCTGCCCGCCGCATCGAAGTATTCTCTTGCGGGATAGGTTTTGTAGATCATCAAATTTTCGACGGAGGACAAAACGGAAACGAAGGAGGAGAACAGCAGCCGCGTGCGCGAATACGTATGCGGCTGAAACACCGCGAACAGCCGCCCGCCGCACAGTTCGCGCGCGGCGGAGAGCGCCGCCGCGATCTCGCGGGGATGATGGGCGTAATCGGCGATCACCGCCGCGCCGTTGAGCGTGCCCAGCTTTTCAAAACGGCGCGCGATCCCGCGGAAGGCGCGCAGCCCCTCTGCGGCAAAGGCGAGAGGATACCCGTAATAGGCGGCGACCGCCGCGGCGGCAAGCGCGTTGTATACGTTGTGCCTGCCGTACACGTTCAGCGCCGCGCGCACGGGCGGCGCATCGCACACGCGCAGCGAAAAGGAATAGCGCCCTCCCGCCGAACGCAGATTTTCCGCCGTAACGTCCGCATCCCCCGCAACGGCGAACGTGAGCGCGGCAGGTATGCGCGCCGCGATCCGATCTTCCGCGCAGACGATCGCCGCCTTTGCCGACCGTGCAAACCGCTCGTAGGCGGCAAGCAGCTGCTCCTCCCCGCCGTAACTTTCCAAATGATCCGCATCCGTATTCAGCAGGACGGCGACCTCCGGACGCAGCTTCAAAAAATTTGCCTTATATTCGCACGCTTCGGTGACAAAAAACTTTTTCCCCGCGTCGTAAAAATTTCCGTAATCGAGATCCAGCCCGCCGATGTGTGCCGAACAGCTTCCCGCACAGGCGTTGAGCACATGCGCGCACATCGCCGTTGCCGTGGTTTTCCCGTGGCAGCCCGCCACGCAGACGACGTGCCCGTAATCCTCCGCAAGCAGCGCCAAAAGCTCCGCCCGCCCGAAAACGCGCAGCCCGTGCGCCCGCGCGGCAGCCAGCTCCGCATTGTTCTCCGACACGGCAGACGAAACGACGACCGCTTCCGCCCCCGCAACGTTGGCGGCGGCGTGCCCGTATGCCACGCGGACGCCCGCCCGTTCCAGCCGCGCCGTGTATTCGTTCGGCGCAAGATCGCTGCCCGTAACGGTATATCCGCGCCCTGCCAAACAAAAAGCGAGCGCGCTCATGCTGACGCCGCCGATGCCGATAAAATGGATTTTTTGCCCCGGAAGTGCTTTCACGGGCTATTTATATGCCCGAAAAATCCCTTTTTTGACAAAAAATGCAAATTTTTTAGGATTTTCTCAAAAAATTTGGCAAACTCTCTTGAAAATTGCCAAGACTTATAGTAGAATATAGTTGCGAATGAGCGTAATACATATAAGGAGGTCAAAGCGATATGAAAATTTCAGACGTGCGAATCAGGTTCGTTAAAAAAGACGACAGCAAGTTGAAAGCGGTTGCTTCCGTCACGCTCGACGATTGTTTCGTTGTGCATGACATCAAAGTGATCGAAGGTTCCGACGGACCTTTCATTGCGATGCCCAGCCGCAAAACCAACGACGGCGAATTCAAAGACATTGCCCACCCCTTAAACTCCGAGACCCGCGAAGAGCTGCGTGCCGCGATCATTGCAGCTTATGACGAAGAGTTGGCAAAAGCTGATTGACTTTCTTAGTTCACGACTTACTTTTTTTCACGCTGCTTTTTGTTTTCCCGCTGTAAACTTTCCTTTGCACTTCGGATCATTCGTAAACTATTCTCTTTCGGAGAATGAAAAGAGAGGACCTGCTTCGGCCCTCTCTTTTTTATACGGAATTTTATCTTTTTTTTGCAATAGCGCCCGTTATTTGCGCTTGAACAGGCGCTGCACGAAGGTAGGCAGCTCCTTTTCCGCGGCGTCTTCCTGCCGGTTCGGCTGCGCGGGCCGCGCGTACGGCTGTTCGGGACGCGGCGCATACTGCGGCTGCTCCGCACGCGGCGCGTACTGCGGCGACTGTTCGGGGCGCGGCGCGTACTGCGGCTGTTCCGCCTGCGGCTGCACGTACTGCGCCTGCCTGCGCTCGAACTGCTGTTGCTGGTAGGGCTGCGTATAGACGGACGGCTGCTGCGCGTTCATCGTGTTGTTGATGGGCGTGCGGATGTACGAAGGCGCGGAAGGCTGGCGGGGCGCCTGCGGCTCCGCCTGTGCGGCAGCCGATTCGGGCAGCCCCCTGTTCACGAAGAAGTTGCGGCTGGCAACGTTGCGCTCGTCCTTCGGGTCATACATGCTTTCCACGATCGGGAACCCCGTTGCGATGACGGTCACTTCCACTTCGTCGTTGATGTTACTGTCGATGCAGGCGCCGAAGATGATGTTGGCAGAATAGTCTACCACGCTCTGCACGAGCGTAGCCGCCGTCTGCACTTCGTCCATGGTAAGGTCGTTGCCGCCAACGATGTTGAGGATAACGCCCTTTGCGCCCTCGATGGTCGTGGTGAGCAGCGGGCAGTTGACGGCAAGGCGCACCGCCTCTACGATCCTGTTTTCACCCTTCGCCACGCCGACGCCCATGTGCGCCAACCCTTGGTCTTTCAGAATGGTGCGCACGTCGGCGAAGTCAAGATTGATCAGCGCGGGGTTGACGATCAGGTCGGCAATGCCGCGGATGCCCTGCTTCAAGATCTCGTCAGCAACGCGCAGCGCCTCCACGATGGGCGTGTTTTTGGGCACGACGCAGTTGATCTTGTCGTTGGGGATGATGATGAGCGTATCGACGTACTTGCGCAGGTTTTCCAACCCCTTTACGGTGTTGTCCATGCGCTTTTTGCCTTCAAAATTGAACGGCTCGGTCACGACGGCGATCGTAAGGATCTTCAAATCGCGGGCGATCTTGGCGATCACGGGCGCCGCCCCCGTGCCGGTGCCGCCGCCCATGCCTGCCGTAATGAACAAGAGGTCCGTGTCCTTGACCGCTTCGGTAAGGGCGTCTTTGCTCTCCTCGGCAGCCGCCCTGCCGACCTCCGGCTCGGCGCCTGCGCCGAGCCCCTTTGTGAGCGCGGTGCCGATCTGGATCTTGCTCTCCGCTTTGGAAAGGAGCAGAATCTGTTTATCGGTGTTGACGGCAACATAGCTTGCGCTGCGGATCCCCGCCTCGATCATGCGGTTGACGGCGTTGCAGCCCGCGCCGCCCACGCCGATCACTTTGATGCGCGCCACTCCGGAAAGGTTGTCCAAGGTATTGTTGTACATGATAAAAATTATCCTCCGATCGTTTTAAAAAATTTATGGAAAAAACTGTTTTCACGTTTTACGCGAAGCGCCATATCCAGCAAACTCAGCAGCGAACTCTGCGCCGCCTTGTTGTAGTAAGGCAGATTCGGCGCCACGATCTCCACCACTTTGTTCAGCCGCGCGGAAAGATGTTCGCGCGCGCCGCGGATCCCCGTGATGCCGCCGCCCGTCAGCAAAACGGGCTTGTAATCGATGCTGCGGTCTCCGTACAGTTCCAAACACTTGTTGATGACCTCGCAGATAAGGTCCAACCCGCCCTTGATGCGCTCTTTGAGCTCCTGCACGGGGAAGGTGTACAGGCTGTCTTTATCGATGTATTCGATAACGGAATCGCCCGCGTCTTTGCTGGATAGGTTCACTTTTGCCATCATCGCTTCCAGCACGCGGAATGGGATCCCGTCCTCTCCTTCGCCGTACACCTGCGCGGCAACGTGCCCGCCGCCCGCCGAACAGGCGCTTTGGTACACGATGCCGTTGCCGCAGACCACCGAAAAGGTCATAGACATGTATCCGATATCCAGCAAGATCGCGTTTTCATCCCGCTTTTCGGACGGGATGAGGTAGAGTGCCTCCGCCAAAGAGAGCGGCAAAAACACCGTTTTGCGGATGCCGTATTCCGAGAGCATGTTGCGGAAGATCTCCAAAAAACCGTGCTCGTCGGCAAGAAAATAGCTCAAATACCCTTCCAACGAATCGCTGATCATGCCGACGGGGTCGATGCTTCGGCGGTTGTCGGACGTCGTGTAATAGACCGCCGCCTGCCGTATGAGCGAATAGCCCTGCGGCACCTCCGTCAGCCCCTGCTCGTACAGTGCGCTTAGATCGGCGTTGGTCACTTTGCGCTTGCTTTGAAAACTGATGGTATAGCGCCGCGTAACGACCTTGCAAAACTCGCCGGGGACCCCTACATAGAGCTCTTTTACCGTATCGCCGCAGCTGCGCTCCGCCTCGGCGATGGATTTGCAGACGGCGCGTTGCAGATCCTTTGCGTCGAAAAAGCATGCGTCGGCAAAACCCTCGTACTTTTCGGTATGAACGCCTTTAAAAACGAACGTGTTGTTGACGCCGCGCTCCCCTATGAGGACCGTAACGGCGGAAGAACCAACGTCCAAAACGGCTACGCTTTTGCGATTCATGGCTGCTTCTCCGATCTTCCTTCGCACATACGCTTGCACTTGCGAGCGATACTAACACTATTATAAAAGAATCTGCCCGTTTTGTCAATAAAATCGCATATAAAAAAACGTTCCCCGAACGGAAAAATCCGAGGAACGCATTCATCGGCGGCGCGCTTCCCTACGCCCCCTGTTCGGAAGAGGAAACAACGTCTGCGGAATAGTTTGCAACGTCATCGCCCGCCCACATATGGATACACCCGTGCGTACGCTCCGCGTCCGTCAAGAGGCGCATTTCCGCACCCGAAAGCGCCGTATCTTCCCCCGTATAGGCGCGCATGGCAATGGCGACTCTGTCTTTCGTATCCGTAAGGCTGCCGTGGATGCGCACAAGCACCCCCTCCGCCATGCGGATATCCATGTTTTCCGAATCGCGGTCGTATGTGACGGATACAACATTGCCGCGCGGATCGCCGAGCACCTCCTCCATCGCCTCGTACGCGGCGCACACGGCGGCGTATGCCGCCGCGTCCTCGGCGGCCACGGTAAGCGTTTCGCCCTCCTTGGCTTCGGCAAAAGAAATGCCGTACACGGCTATGTTGCTGCCGCCCGTATTGTTGGCGGCGCTGTCCTTTACGGCAAGCACCGTACCGTCTTTATCGACCGCGTAATACCTGCCGCCGAGCACAAAGGAAAACCTTTCCAGCTTTTCCCGCACGCGCAGGCGGATCACGTTGGGAAAAGATTTGGAAAAGTTTTCCATCACAAAATAGCCTTCTCCCTCCTCGGCAACGATCGCCGCGGCGTCCTCCTCGGTAAAAAAGAGATAACTCTTTCCTCCGTACTCCTTTTCCAGCCTCTTCTGCACGGCAAGCGCTTCGCTTTGCATGCTACCCACTTCAAAGGTCACGTCAAATCGGGCGATGGAGCACACGCAGTTGAGCGTAACGGCAAACACGATCAGAAACAAAACTGCCGCATAGAGAATGATGAGTTTTTTGGTTCGCATGCAACTTCCTCTTTTGTACGGTTTGCGCCCTACACGCGGACGCGGCGGATGCGCGCGCCGAGCGCGCGCAGTTTGTATTCGAACGAAGAATATCCCCTGTCGGTAAAGCGGAGGTCGGTCACGGAGGAGAGCCCCTCCGCCGAGATCGCCGCAAGCGTAAGCGCCGCCCCGCCGCGCAGGTCGGAAGCGAACACGTCCGCCCCGTGCAGCCGCGGCACGCCGCGCACGAGCGCGCTCCTGCCGCGCACCGTGATATCCGCCCCCATGCGGATCAGTTCGGGCACATGTTTAAAGCGCGTTTCGAATAAGTTTTCCACGATGACCGTGGCGCCTTCGCAGACGCAGGCAAGCGCCGTCATCTGCGCCTGCAAATCGGTAGGAAACCCCGGATACGGCGATGTTTCCACGATCTTCGGCGAAAGCCGTTTGCCGCTGCATTCTATGTATATTTTATCATCTTCGGACCGTATTTTGCAACTGATTTCGCGCAATTTATGCACGAGCGACGCAATATTTACCGCGTCGGCGTTTTTTAAGGCGACGCTGCCGCCGCACATGGCGCAGGCGATGAGAAACGTGCCCGCTTCGATACGGTCGGAGATGGGCGTGTATTCGACGCCGTGCAGTGTTTTTACCCCCTCCGCCACAATGACCGCGCTGCCCGCGCCGGAGATCCTGCCGCCCATCCGGTTGATAAAATTTTGCAGATCGACGATCTCCGGCTCCTTTGCCGCGTTGCGGATGACCGTCGTCCCTTCCGCAACGGCGGCGGCGAGCAAAAGGTTTTCCGTTGCGCCGACGCTTGGAAAATCGAGCAGCACTTCCGCCCCGCGCAGCCGCTCGCACGAGCATTCTATGTATCCGCCGCTCTCGGTGATGCGCACGCCCAGCCGACGCAGCCCGTTCAAATGCAGGTCGATGGGGCGAAGCCCGATGTCACACCCGCCCGGATAGGCGATGCGCGCTTTCCCGAACCGTGAAACGACCGAACCGAGCAGAAAAACGGAGGAGCGCAGCTCCTTTGCCAGCGCCGCGGGGATCTCGTGGTTGGCGGCGTCGGCGCCGTCGATGCACAGCGCGTCTTCTTCGAACTTCGTTTTGCAGCCCAGCTCGCCGAGGATGCCGACCATGTTCAAAACATCCGAAATGCGCGGGCAGCTGCGGATGACGACCCGCCCCTCCGTGAGCACGGCGGCGGCAAGCAGAGGCAAAACGGCGTTTTTTGCGGATTGGATCTCCACTTCGCCGCACAGCCGCCTGCCGCCCTCTATGATATATTTATCCATCTTTCCTCCTTTTTGCAACGGCAAGGCGGGCGCGCCGTCCTTGCAGACGCCCGCGCCCTGCCGCCTTTTCCTGCCGCCCTTCCCCCTGTGACCATAATACGGCGTGCGAACAAAAAAGGTGACGCCCGCCCGCGCAGAACGCGCCCGCTTCGGCGGGCGCAAAAAACGGCGCACAAAAAACAGCCCGCCGAAGCGGGTGCAAAAAAAACGGCGCACATCCGTGCGCCGCACTGCGGCAAAACCGATAAACGCCTACGCGCGCCTTTTTCGCAGCGGCAGCCCCGCCCCGCCGCGCGCAATGTTGCACAACACGCCCATCGACGCCATCGTGATGATCAGCGACGTGTTGCCGGCGCTGACCAGCGGAAGCGGCAGCCCCGTCGGCGGAATGCACCCGCTTACGACGAGCGCATTCAGCACCACCTGAATGGCATACACCGCCGTAATGCCGGAGGCAAGCAGAAATCCGAACAGATCTTTGCTGCGCGAAGCGGTGCGCACGCCCAGCCAGATGAGCAGCCCGAACACGCAAAAGAGCACCACAATGCCGACAAACCCGAACTCTTCCGCAATGACGGCGAGAATAAAGTCTGACTCCGCAAAGGGAAGGTAACGGTATTTTTGCACCGAGCCGAAAAGCCCCGTACCGAACCACCCGCCGTTGCCCAGCGCATACAGCGATTGAATGAGCTGATACCCCTCCCCCTGCGGAGACTGCCACGGATCGAGGAAGGCATACAGCCTTTGCAGGCGGTACGGTTCCGCGGCGATGAGCACGGGCACCGCCAAGGCGGCGGGCACGAGGATGAGCACAAAATGCCCCGCCCGCACGCCGCTCAAAAAGAGCATGACCAGCATCAAAAGCCCGACGCACATGGTAATGGACATGTTCGGTTCCAAGAGAATGAGCACGCACAATGCGCAGCCCGCGCCGAGCACGGGCAGCATCCCCGTAAAACGCTTCATTCGCTCCGGTTTTTCGGCGGCATATGCCGCCGAAAACAGCACAAACCCGTACTTTGCGATCTCCGAGGGCTGCAACGTCAGCGGCCCCAGCCCGATCCAGCGCGTCGCGCCGTAATTTTCAACGCCCAGCCCCGGCACGAACACGAGCGCAAGCGCGACCACGGAAACGGCGAGCGCCGCCCATTTCAGGCGGAACAGCTTGCGGTACGGGATACACGCCGCCGCCGCCATCGCCGCCGCGCCCAAAAAGAAGCCGACCAGCTGTTTGCGCAAAAAAAAGAACGCGTCGCCGTACTGCACCGCCGCCGTGTAATAGCTTGCGGAATACACCATCAACACGCCGAACGCGGCGATGAGCAGCACGAGCGCGGGCAGCGCCGCCAACACGGGTTCGCGGCGCACGGATGCCCGCGCGCGCTCAACCGACGCCGAACGCCCCGCCCTGTTCAAGGCTCTCCTCCCGCAACCCTTCCACAATGCGCGCAAACCGTTCGCCGCGCTCCTCATAACCGGTAAACTCGTCGAAACTGCTGCTGGCGGGGCTGAGCAGCACGCACTGCCCCGCTTTCGCCGCCATCGCCCCGACGCGCACGGCGAGGTCGAACCCGGAAACGAGCGTAATGCGCGATTCGTTTTGGCGCACGGCGCTGTTGAGCAGTTTAAAACGGTTTTCTCCATAGAGAACGAACTGCACCACGCGGCTGTCTTTCAGCCCCGAAAACAGTTTGTCGTAATCGTACCCCTTGTCTCTGCCGCCGAGCAAAAGCACCGTTTCCGCCTCCATGCAGGAGACGGCGGTGAGCGTTGCGTCTACGTTTGTTCCCTTAGAATCGTCTATGTACGTGACGCCGTTCACCTGCGCGATGCGCTCCACGCGGTGGCGCACGCCGCGCATCCGTTCGAGCGCCCGCGCCGCAACGCCGCTCTCCACCCCCAGCAGTTTTGCCGCGCAGATCGCGGCGAGCGCGTTCTTCACGTTGTGCTCCCCTTTGAGAGAGAGCTGCGCCGCGTCCATGATCTTTTCGTTCTCAAAATACAGCCCGCCGTCATAAAGATAGGCGCCTTCCGTTCTCTCCCGCACCGAAAACCAGCGCACGCCGCAACGCAGGTCTTGGGCGAGCGCGCGCACGGCGGCATCGTCTCGGTTGAGCACGGCAAACTCGCTTTCGCGCATGTTGCGCAAGAGTTTTGCTTTGAGATAGATGTAATTTTCCATCGAATAGTGGCGGTCCAAATGGTCTTCCGCGATATTGGTGATCACCGCCACATGCGGGCGGATACTCGATAGCGTTTCCAACTGAAAGCTGGAAACTTCCATCACGGCGACATCGTCGTAACCGAGCGTATCCGCGCAGGATACGGCGGGCACGCCGATGTTGCCGCAGGCACAACTGCGCAGCCCCGCCGCGCGGAAGATCTCGTCGATCATGGTAACGGTCGTTGTCTTCCCGTTAGTGCCCGTCACCGCCACCACGGGCGCGCGCAGGTACAGGCAGCCCAGCTCCGCCTCCCCCAAAATGCGCTTTTTCCGCCTGCGGAAGGCAACGGGCAGCTCATGGTCGATGGGGATGCCGGGGCTGAGAACGAGCACGTCGCACTGTTCCGCCGCTTCCGCCAAACTTTCGGCGCGCACGATGTGCGCGCCGCGCCCCGCCAGCTCTTCCATGGTGCGGCGCACGCCCTCCGCCGCAAAATCGTCGTACAGATACACCGCCGCGCCGCGGTCGAGCAAAAAGGAAGCGCTCGCCGCGCCGCTCTTGGAAATGCCCGCCACCAAAAATTTTTGATTTTTGAAATACATACCGCACACCCCGTTCTATTGAACGAACAGCAGGCAAAAGAGCCCTGCCGCCGCCGTGATAAAAGAATAAACATAGGCGATCTTTGCCTCGCCGTATCCCTTTTGCTGCAAATGGTGGTGCAGAGGCGCCATCCGAAACAGCCGCTTTCCGCCCGTCCGCTTATAGTATATTACCTGCAAAATGACAGATATTCCCGAAACGGCAAACATGACGCCGAGCACGGCGACGTACAGGGCGTTTCCGCTGAACACGGCGATCCCTGCCGCAAAGGCGCCGATGCCGAGAGACCCCGTATCCCCCATAAATACCGAAGCGCGGTGGGTGTTGTAGAGCAAATACCCGCCGAGCACGCCGCACAGAACGAGGCTCAGGCGCGAAAGCGCCGCGCCTTGCGCTCCGCTCAAAAAATAAATGAGCGCCGCAAGCGCGGCAAAATACCAAAACGCAACCGAAGAGGCGAGCCCGTCCAACCCGTCCGTCAGGTTCACGCAGTTCGTGGCTGCCACAAAGACGAACGCCGCCAGCGGTACCACCCAGCCGCCGATGTCCACCGAGATGTGCGTAAACGGAATGTGCAGAACGGTCAGCCCGTCGTACAGGCAGTATACCCCCGCCAACAGCGCGATGACGCTTTGAAAGGCGATCTTTTGATAGGCGCGCAGCCCCAGATTCCGTTTCAGGCGGAATTTGATGAAATCGTCCAAAAACCCGACCGCCGCGTATGCCCCGCCGAACACGGCGGCAACGGCGGCACGCTTGTCCGCAAACAGCCCGAACGCGGCGGCGCACACCGCCGCCGCCAGCAGAAAGGCGATCCCTCCCATCGTGGGGGTCCCGCCCTTGTACGAATGCTCGCGCACGTAGCCCAAAATGGTCTGCCCCGCCCTCGCCCTGCGCAGCAGCGGCAAAAGCAGCGCGCACAGGCAGGCGGAGAGCCCGCCCGAAAGGAGCAGGATCAGGCATTCAGCCGCCATGCTCTTCCTCCGCGCGCCCTTCCAAGTAACTGCGGATCGCCGCAATGTCGCTGTAAATGTGCTTCACGCCCATGACCTCCTGATAGGTCTCTCCCCCTTTCCCCGCGATCAGCAACACGTCGCCCGCACGCAGCATTTCGACGGCGTATTCGATCGCGCTCTCGCGGTCCACCACGATCACATAGGCGTCCGTTACGGGCCGCACGCCCTTTTCGATCTCCACAATGATGTCGAACGGGTCTTCGTAACGCGGGTTATCCGAGGTGAGCACCGTAAAATCGGCGCAGCGCGCCGCAATCCCGCCCATGATCGGGCGTTTGAGCGCGTCGCGGTTCCCGCCGCAGCCGAACACGCAGATCAGCCGCCCCGCGCAGTGCTTGCGCAGCGCCGTAAGAGATTTTTCCAATCCGTCCGGAGTATGCGCGAAATCCACAAAAATATCCGCCCCGCCGACGCGCGCCACATGCTCCAACCTGCCGCGCACCCGTTTCAGCCCGCGCAGCCCCGCCGCAATGGCGGGCGTGGAAACGCCCAGCAATTTCGCACATGCCGCCGCAGCCATCGAATTGTACACGTTGTGCAGCCCCGTGAGCCGAAGGCGGATCTCGTAGAGTTCGTCAAAGAGGTTGATGACGTACGAACACCCGTCCAATCCCTCGCGGATATCCACCGCAAACACGTCGGCAGGATTTTCCAGCGCGTAGCTGAACGCCCCTTCCGTGCTCTGCCCGATCTTCCGCCCCTCCGCATCGTCGTAATTGAGCACGGCAATGCGGCAGCGCCCCGGCTCGAACAGCTTTTCTTTGGCGGCGGCGTATTGCTCCATCGTTTTGAAAAAATCCAGATGATCTTCGGTTAGGTTGGTAAAGATGCCCGCCTCGAAACCGATCCCGTCCGTCTTTCCGAAGTACAGGGCATGCGCGGAGACCTCCATCACCGCGTACTCCACCCCGCACGCCGCCATATCCGCAAGCACTTTGTACAGGTAGCACGGATCGGGCGTCGTCAATTCGGGCGCCACTTCGCGGTTCGCGTAGCGGATCCCCAGCGTGCCGATGATCCCGCACTCCTTTCCCGCCGCCGTCAGCACGGCGGCGAGCATGTGCGCCGTGGTCGTCTTCCCGTTGGTCCCCGTCACCGCAACGAGTTTTAGTTTTTTCTCCGGATGCCCGTAAAACGCCGCCGAAAACGCCGCCGACGCAGCCCTGCCGCTTTCCACGACGATCTGCGGAAGAGGCAGCGGCAATTCCCGTTCGGTGACAAGCGCCGCCGCCCCCGCCTCCGCCGCCTCCTTTGCGTAGGCGTGCCCGTCATGCTTTTCGCCCGCAAAGCAAAAGAAGAGATCGCCCGGCAATACGTGGCGGCTGTCGATGCACACGCCGCGGATCTCCGTTTCCCGAAAGTTGGCGGTGCGCCGATACGCCGCGCCGCTCAGCAATGCACTCAGTAACATGGTTGGCTCCTTTATTCGTATGGCTCGATCGCACGGATGCGGATGATCCCCTCAAAGATCTCCCGCGCGGCGGGCGCGGCAACGACGCTGCCGTAATACGCGCCGACGGGTTCATCCACGATGATCAGGGCAAGATACTGCGGATCGTCGGAGGGAAAAAAACCGACGAACGAAGACACATACTTCCCCTGCGCGATCGATCCGTTTTCAAACTTTTGCGCGGTGCCCGTTTTGCCCGCCACCTTGTACCCCTCGATGAACGCGCGCGAACCGCTCCCCTCCGACACGACCCCTTCCAGCAGCTGCGCCAACAGACGGGAAGTTTTTTCGCTGACCGTTCTGCCGACGAGCACGGGCGAAAAGGTTTCCTCTACCTTTCCGTCCGCGGAGGAGAGGGAGAGCGCCAGCCGCGGCCGATAATAATACCCGCCGTTCACGGCGGACGCCGCCGCGCATGCGAGCTGGATGGCGGTGACCGCCACCGTTTGCCCGAACCCGATGCGCGCCAGATCGCACTGCCGCACGGCGCTCTCCGCCAGCAGCATCCCCTGCGCCTCGCCCGCAAAATCGACGCCCGTCACCTTTCCGAATCCGAATTTTTGCAGATAGGAATAGAAAGTTTGCGTGCCCAGCGCGAGCGCGATATCCGTAAAACAGGGATTGCAGCTGTTGTTGAGCGCTTCGGCAAGCGTTTGATTGGCATGTTTTCCGTTTTTGTGGTCGCTCCAACAGCGCACGGTGGTGCCGTCTACCGTGCGCGTGCGCCCGCTGCCGAACACATGCTGCGGCGAAAAAGCGTTCGCGTTTCCTTTGTGATACTCTTCGATGTTTGCCGCCGCCGTCACGATCTTGAACGTCGAGCCCGGTTCGTAAATATCCGAAACGAGATTGTTGCGCGAAAGCGCGTTCAGCTGCTCCCGATCGTCGCGCGGCACGTCGTTCAGATCGTAGGAAGGCGCCTCCGCCATGGCGAGAATGTCAAAATTCTTCGGGTCGAGCACGATGCACTGCGCCGTGACGGGCGAGTATTGCTCGCAAACGGAGAGCATCGCCGCCTCCGCGACCGCCTGGATGCCGTGATCGACGGTCAGTTTGAGTTCCAGCCCGTCCGTTGCGGGCAGATAGGAAGCGCCGCCGCCCACCTCGGCGCCGACGAGATCGGCAAAATAGGCGATCTCTCCGTCGATGCCGGAAAGGTACTTGTCGTAATACTTTTCCAGCCCCGTCAGCCCGGCATTATCCGTCGAAGTGAACCCGATCACCCGCGAGAGCATCTCCCCGTAGGGATAGACGCGCACATCGTCCTGCGCGTAATACACGCCGGGCAAGTCGTGTTTTTCCAGCTCGTCCGCGACCGAAGCGTCCGCATGCCGCGCCGCCGTGATCTCGGAAACGCGCGCCGAGGCGATGCGTTCGTACAGTTCCGCCTCGTCCTGCCCCAGCACGGCGGATAACACCGCCGCGGTGCGGCGCGCGTCCTTGACCGCGTTGGGGCGCACGAATACCGAATAAGCCGTACGGTTATCCGCCAGCACCGTTCCGTTGCGGTCCGCGATCTTTCCGCGCGCGGCGACAACGGGCACTTCGCGCGTCCATTGATCGAGCGCACGGTAGCGCAGCCCTCCGCCGCCGATGACCTGCAAGGAAAAAAAGCGGGCAAAGATGAGCAAAAAAAGAAAGGCTATTGCCAAAACAACTGCAAATAACCTCTTCCGTAAGACCGTTGCCGCGAACGGGCGGCGGATCCGCTTTCCTATAACAGCACCCTCCCGAAGAAAAAAACCGACCCGGCGCCCGCCCCTGCCGAGGGGAAACGCCGGATCTTCTTTCGTGGATGTGTATTTATCGCCGCACGCCGTGCGGCATCTCCTTTCCGCCGCGTCTGCGAAAAACGCATGCCGCGCTCTTCTTTTTTACGCCTGCGGGAATTTCATGCCGATCTCTTCCGCGCGGGAAATGATGCTGTCGGGATCGGTGTATTCGTCGATCACCGCTTCGAGGCGCGCCTGTTCCGTCTGCGCCGCCGCCAGCTCTTCGCTGCGGGCGGCGATCGCGGTGTCGAGCGCGTTGATGACGCTCGTATTCACGATGATGAGCGTCAAAATAACGGCAACGACGATGGAGTAGACCGTGATGAGAAGTTTGTTGCGCGCCGAGAGCACGAACCCCTTTTTCTTCTCCGTTACCGCCTCCGCGCGCTGTTCTTCCCGATAGAGATTGTCGCGGTACTGGTTGGTCGTTTCGGTGGGCATGAGGTCGGCTTCGTCTGCCGTTTCCGCCATCCCCTGCTCCGTATACGGAACTTCTGCGGGCGCCGCATAGGCGGGTTCCGCATAGACGGGCGCCGCCGCAAATTCCACCGCGCGTGCATTGAGCGGAGAATCGGCGCGGAAAATTTCGGATGCGCGCTGCCTGGTGTAGGCGGGCTGCTCCCGCTCCGGCGCGGCATACGCCGCCTGCGCAAACACAGGCTGCTCCGCCGCGGCAGCGGCAGGCTGCGCCTTGTCGTAATCGGGGTCGATCAGCCTCTTATAATTTTCGGAAATGCGCGCGTTGAAAGCAAGCGCTTTCTGCTCCTCGGTCATCTCCTGCGGCGCAACGCCGCCGCCGAGCTTGCCATACGCCTTTAAAGCGCTCTCCTGCCTTGTCCTTTCCAAAACGGGAACTGCCGTTGCCATAGTGCTTTCTCCTTATCTATATTCTCACACGCGCTCCGCTATGCGCAGCTTTGCGCTTTTGGAACGGGGATTTTCGCTCTGTTCCCGCTCCCGTGCAATGATCGGTTTTTTTGTGAGGATCTCCGCCTCTTTTTTCTTTCCGCAGACGCACACCGGCAAACTTTTATCGCAGGTGCAGCTCTCTGCCAAGCCGCGGAAAACATTTTTTACGATCCTGTCTTCCAGCGAATGAAAGGTGATGACGCAGATCCTTCCGCCTTTTTTCAGCCGCCGCGCAAGCCCTCTGACCGCCTGCTCCAACCCGTCCAGCTCTCCGTTCACTTCGATGCGGATTGCCTGAAAGCTCTTGCGGGCGCACGGTCCGTTCTGCCTGTATTTTGCGGGGATGCTCTCCTCCACCGTCTGCGCCAGCTCTGCCGTACCCGTAAACGGCTTTTGGGTACGCCGCCGTACGATCGCCGCGGCGATGCGCTTTGCAAACCGCTCTTCCCCGTACTGCCAAAGGATGTGCGCGAGCCGTTCTTCGCCGTATCCGTTTACGACGTCTGCCGCCGTCAAGCCGCCGTGCGCATCCATGCGCATATCCAGCGGCGCATCCTGCCTGTAACTGAACCCGCGGGAAGCCTCGTCCAACTGAAAACTGGAAACGCCCAAATCGAGCAGCACCCCGTCAAGCTGTTCCGCGCCCGCTTCTTCGAGCACCCTTTCAAACTGCTTAAAATTGCTCTTGAAGATGCGGAACCGCCCCGCAAAAGGAGCCAGTTTTTGCTCCGCCGCGGCGATGGCGTTTTCGTCTAGGTCGGTGGCGATCAGCCTGCCCTCCGGCGCGCTGCGCCGCAGGATCTCGTACGAATGCCCGCCCCCGCCTACGGTGCCGTCGAAATAGACGCCGCCGCGCTCCGGTAAAAGCCCCTGCATGCACTCTTCGAGCAAAACGGGCTTGTGCGCGAAGGGGATCATTCCCCTTTCCCGATGGCGTTGAGCCTTGCGAACACGTCCGCCATGTTTACACCCGCGGTGCGCTTTGCAAACTTTTCCGCCGATTCGATGCGCAGGTACGACGCCGCGCCCGTGATGACGATCTCTTTATCGATGCCCGCGTGCTCTTTCAGTTCCGCGGGAAGCAGGATCCTGCCCTGGTTGTCCTCGGTCACATCGTACACCATCCCGGTGAACTGCGCGATCGCCTCCTGCTTTTCTACATCGAAGATGGACGCCTCGCCGAAGCTGTCTAAGATCTTGCGGTATTCGCTCTGCGGCAGCACGAAGATGCAGCCGCCCGGCGCAAAAGCGAGCTTGTAATCCGCCCCAAGTTCCGCTTTGAACTTGGCGGGGATGCGTATTCTGTTTTTGTCGTCCAACCGATTGTTGAACCTTCCGTTGAAAGAATACATCGCTCCTCTTCCGCCTCGTATGAGTGTTTTTATTATAGCACCACTTTTGACCACTGTCAACCACTATCAGCAAAAAAGTTCGATTTTTCTGAAAATATTTGCGGGTTTTTAACCACTTTTTTAAAAATACAAACAAATGTTTGTTTCATTTTAAGGAAAAATACACGTTTTTATTGTGTTTTGCCGCCTTTCCAAGGAAAAAAGGCGCGATTGCCCCCTCTTTTTTTGTGATTTTTGAACATATGTTCATGCTGGCGGCAAAGTGGTCAGCCGTCCCTACATTTCCGTCAAAAGCAGGGCATCCGAGTGCCTTTTCAATGCGCTCTTTGACAAAAACGTAGTGCGTGCAGCCGAGCACGACGGCGTCGTACCCGCCGCGGGAAAGCGGCGCGAGGCAGCCCTCCACGTCTGCCCGCGCAAGCGAAAAGATATTTTTTTCGATCTCCCCCGCAAGGCGCGCGGGGCAATGCGCGCGCACGCAACCGCCCGTTTTGGCGAGCAGCGCGCGCACCCTTGCGCTTTCCAGCGTGGCGCGGGTGGCGAGCAGCAGCACCTTTCCGCCCCGCAAAACGGCGGGGCGCACGGCGGGCTCTACGCCGAAGACGGGAAAAGAAAACGCCGCCCGCAGTTTTTCGACGCACACGGCGGTAACGGTGTTGCAGGCGACGACCGCCGCTTTCAGCGGATGGCACGCAAGGCGACGGAACGCGGCAAACGCGAGCCGTTCGATCTCTTCGGGCGAACGGTTTCCGTAAGGTGCGTTTGCGTTGTCTCCGAAATACCCGAACCGCTCCCGCGGGCAGCGCTGCGCGAGCGCGCGCAAAACGGTCAGCCCGCCGACGCCGCTGTCGAAAACAGCCGTGAAAGGCAACATGGCAGCGCCTCCTCCCTTCTTCTCCTCTTCCCGAAAATATATGGGGGCGCGCGGGAATAAATTCCTTTTTTTTCATAAAAAACAGTTTACAAGCAAAGTTTTTTATGCTAAAATAGCGAAGTATCAGATCAACCAAACCCGCAAGGAGAAACAAAGGTGCCTAACATCAAATCAGCGAAAAAGCGCGTAACAGTAACCGAAAAGAAAAACTCGCAGAACAAGATGATCCGTTCCGCGGTAAAGACGGCGATCCGCAAATTCAACGCCGCCGTGGACGCAAACGATTTGGAGACGGCAGAAAAGCTGCTGCCGCAAGTCTCTTCCGTGATCGACTCTGCGGCATCCAAAGGGATCCTGCATAAAAACAACGCCGCCAACAAAAAGTCTGCTTTGGCAAAGCGTTTGAACGCGGCAAAAGCGGCGGCGGGAGTCGCTGCTCCCGCGGCGGAAGCAGCCCCTGCGGCGGTGGAAGAAGCGCCCGCAGCGGCGGAAGCCCCTGCGGAAAAACCCAAGAGGACGCGCAAAAAGAAGGAAGCGGACGCGGAGTGATCCCCTCCCTTTTCCGCGGTCTACCTCGACGGAGCGCGGCGTGCCGTATCCCGTTTTAACCGTATAGAATCGAGAAAAAGCGCCGGGTTCTCCGACGCTTTTTTGCGTGCCGAACGGCCGGCGGCACGCCGTGCAGCACTCATAGAAACACTTTGCGGCAACAAAAAGGGCGGCACAAACCGCCCAAACCGAAAAACGGCGAAACTTTTAAAAAAGCGCCCGAAACGGCGGCGGGGCATCCGATACGGATGCCCCGCCGCCGTTTTTTGCTTCTCGTCTGCTTATCGTTTACAGGCGCCCTTTAAAATCTTCGTACCCGAAAGAGCGCAGCGTACACAGTTCACCGTTTTCCCGCCGCAGCACGATGGACGGCAGCGGCATTCCGTTGAACGTGTTCGTTTTGACCATCGTATACAGCGCCATATCCTCAAAAACGAGGGTATCGCCCGCCTTTACCGGAGCATCGAAAGAATAATCGCCGATCACGTCTCCCGCCAAACAGGTACCGCCCGCAAGGCGGTACGCATGCGCCTTTTCCCCCGCGGCGCCCGCGCCTTGCAGCGGCGGGCGGTACGGTATTTCCAGCACGTCCGGCATGTGGCACGCCGCCGAACAGTCCAGCACCGCTATATCGACGCCGTTGTGCACGACGTCTACGACCGAAGTGACAAAGTACCCCGCATCGAGCACGACCGCTTCGCCCGGTTCCAGATAAACCTGCACGCCGTAACGCTCCGAAAGAGCGCGCACCGTGTGAACGAGCAATTCCCGATCATAATCGGCGCGGGTGATGTGATGCCCCCCGCCGAGGTTGAGCCACTTCATTTTCGGCAGATACGCGCCGAACTTTTCTTCGAGCGCGACAACGGTCACCGCGAGCGCGTCCGCATTTTGTTCGCACAGCGTGTGCATATGCAGCCCGTCCAACAGCGGCAGCACGGCAGAGTCGAACTCTCCCGCCGTTACGCCGAGGCGGGAGCCGGGCGCGCACGGATCGTAGATCGCATGCCCCTCCTGCGTGGAACGCTCCGGGTTGACGCGCAGCCCGACGCTCTTGCCCGCCGCCTTGGCGCGCGCGCCGAACGCTTTGAGCTGCGCACAGGAATTGAATACGATATGATCCGCGTACGTTAAGAGTTCTTCAAACTCGTCCGCGCGGTAGGCGGGCGAAAAAACATGCGTCTCCCCGCCCATCTCTTCAAAGCCGAGGCGCGCCTCGTACAGCCCGCTCGCCGCAGATCCGTCCAAATATTTGCGGATGAGCGGATAGGTCTTGTATGCGGAATACGCCTTTTGCGCAAGCAGGATCTTGCAGCCCGCCCGCTTCTTCACATCGGCGAGGACGCGAAGGTTCGCATGCAGTTTTGCCTCGTCGATAAGATAATACGGCGTGCGCATGTCAATCCACCAATATGGGGTCTTCCACGATCTTCCACGGCAGCCCGTTTTCGTTGAGCGCCTCCATGAACGGGTCGGGGTCGAACTCTTCGGGGGTATACACCCCCTTTTTGTTCCACTTGCCCGTAACAAGCATCATGGCGCCGATCATGGCGGGCACACCCGTCGTATACGAGATCGCCTGCGACTCCACTTCGCGGTAGCACTCCTGATGGTCGCATACATTGTAAATATACGCCGTTTTGCGCTTGCCGTCCTTCACCCCGGTAAAGATACAGCCGATGTTCGTTTTGCCGACGGTGCGCGGACCCAGCGAAGCGGGATCGGGCAGCAGCGCCTTCAAAAACTGGATGGGCACGATTTCCTTCCCTTCAAAGTTTACGGGCGTTGTGGAGAGCATGCCGACGTTTTCCAAGCACTTCATGTGCGTGAGGTAGCTCTGCCCGAAGGTCATAAAGAAGCGGATGCGCTTTACGCCTTTGATGTTTTTGGCGAGCGATTCGATCTCCTCGTGGTGCAAGAGGTACATATCCTTTTCCCCCACGCCGTCGAAAGAATAGGTGCGGTGAATGCTCATCGCGGGCACCTCGACCCACCTGCCGTTTTCCCAATACGAACCGGGGGCAGACACTTCGCGCAAATTGATCTCCGGGTTGAAGTTTGTGGCAAAGGGATAGCCGTGGTCGCCGCCGTTGCAATCCAAAATATCGATGGTTTCGATGGCGTCGAACAAGTGCTTTTGCGCATAAGCGCAAAACACCTGCGTCACGCCGGGGTCGAACCCCGAACCGAGCAGCGCCGTAAGCCCCGCCGCCTTATATTTTTCCCCGTACGCCCACTGCCAAGAATAATCGAAGTAGGCGGAAAACCCCTCTTCCTTGCAGCGCTTTTCGTATTTTGCGCGCCATACGGGGTCATCGGTGTTTTCCGGCTCGTAGTTCGCGGTATCCAAATAATCGACGCCGCAAGCGAGGCAGGCGTCCATAACGGCGAGATCTTGATACGGCAGCGCGATGTTCATCACGAGATCGGGCTTCACCCGACGGATGAGCGCAATAACCTCTTCAGGGTCGTCCGCGTTCACCTGCGCCGTGGTGATCTTTGTCGCCGTTTTCCCTTCCAGCTTCGCTTTGAGCGCGTCGCACTTGGAAAGGGTGCGGCTGGCGATACACAATTCGGAAAACACATCGCTGTGCATGCAGCACTTGCGGATGGCAACGGAAGCAACGCCGCCGCAGCCGATGACCAATACGTTTGCCATGATCCTGTTTCTCCTGTTTTGAATTTTTCAAAAAACGCCTCGCCCGTCGGCTTACCGCCGCAGCGCAAGCAGCATTTCCCGCACGATCTTGCAGGCGACTGCCGTGGAAACGCCGCTCGCGTCGTAATGCGGGCTGAGTTCGTTCACGTCCAGCGCGACCACGTCCGCCGCCGCACAGACGAGCTGCGCCGCGCGGCGCAGCTGCTCAAACGTGACGCCCCCCGCCTCCGGCGTGCCCGTACCCGGAAACACGGAAGGATCGAGCACGTCTAAATCGAGCGTAAAATAGACGGGCTTGCCCGAAAAGGCTTTCAGCACCTCTTCCAATCCGTCAAACCCGAAGGGATGCAGCAACGTGTGCGCCTTCCCCCACGCAAATTCTTCGCGCAGCCCCGAACGGATGCCGAACTGCGCGATGCGCCCGTCCCCCACCAACTCGTGGCAGCGGCGCAGCACGCATGCATGCGAGAGTTTTACGCCGAGGTAATCGTCACGCAGGTCCGCGTGCGCGTCAAAGTGCACAATGCAAAGCTGCGGATATTTTTTGACCGCCGCCCGCACCGCGCCGAGGGTGACGAGGTGTTCGCCGCCGAGCAAAAACGGACGCTTTCCGTCCCGCAGGATCTGCGCCGCACGCTCTTCGATGCCGCAAAGCGCCCCTTCGGTATCCCCGAAGGGCAGTTCGAGGTCGCCGAGGTCGGCAACGGCGCACTCTTCCAGATCCCTGTCTTGGTACGGGCTGTACGTTTCGATGCCGTACGATTCGCGGCGGATGGCGTTGCTTCCGAACCGCGTGCCGGGGCGGTACGAAGTAGTACCGTCGAACGGCGCCCCGAACAAAACGGTATCCGCCTCTTCGTACGGCGTATCACAGGCGAGAAAAGCGTCAATCTGCATGTTCGACATCGCTCAAAAGCTCCTCCACATACGCGGGGATATAAAACGCCCCCTTGTGCAGCGTGGTCGTATAATAGCGGCATTTGATGCCGCGGGCATTCCAGCGCGCCTCGTTCAAATCGCGCAGAGGGTGGTATTTTTTGGAGGCAAACCCGAACAGCCAGTGCCCCGAAGGATAGGTGGGGATGTGCGCCTGGTAGACGCGGCTGATGGGAAAGGATTCTACGATGCGTTTGTGCGCACGCTGGCAGGCGAGCGCATCCTCGGCGTAAAAAGGGCTCTCGTGCTGGTTGACCATGATCCCGTCCTCTTTGAGCGCCTTGTAGCAGTTACCGTAAAATTCACGGGTGAACAAGCCCTCGCCGGGGCCGAACGGGTCGGTGGAATCGACGACGATCAGATCGTACTCGTTTTTGCACGAGCGCACAAAGCGCAGCCCGTCTTTATAATGCACGGTGACGCGCTCATCGCTCAGCCCGCTCGTAAGCGAAGGAAAATACTCGCGGCAAACTTCCACGACTTGCCGGTCGATCTCAACGAGGTCGATGCTTTCAATATCGTCGTAACGCACCAGCTCCCGCACCACGCCGCCGTCGCCGCCGCCGATCACGAGCACCCGCTTCACGTTCGGATGCACCGCCATGGGAACGTGCGCGATCATCTCATGGTAAATAAACTCGTCCTTTTGGGTGAGCATCATATACCCGTCCAGCACGAGAAACCTGCCGAATTCGGGGCTGTCGAACACGTCGATGCGCTGCAAATCGCTCGACCCGCTGTACAGCTGCCTGTCCACACGGATAGAAAGCTTTACGTTTTTCGTGTGCCGTTCGGAAAACCAAAATTCCATAACTACCCTCTGCTTCAAAAGCCCATTCCGAAAATTCATTCAAAGCCGCCGCCCTGCCCGTCAGATCACGTTCAGCCGTTCGATCTCCGCATCTTCGGGTCCTGTCATTTGGCAGCCTTTCGCCTTTGCGTATTCGATGTAATCCAAAATGCGGCGCGTGATGCGCTCTCCCGGCGCCAAAATGGGGATGCCGGGCGGATAGCACATGACAAATTCGCTGCAAATACGCCCCTCCGTTTGCCGCAGCGGCAAGGAAGTTTTCTCGGCGTAAAAGGCGTCTTGCGGAGACATGGCGACGATGGGCTCGATGTACTCCTGCTTCATCAGCCCCGCCTTGCTCTTTTTGTACCGCCGCCGTATCTCCGAAAGCGCGCTTACCAGCCGTTCGACGTCGCGCTCCCGATCTCCGATCGAAAGATAGGCGAGGATGTTGCCGAGGTCGCCGAATTCGATCTGGATATCGTATTCGTCGCGCAAAAGGTCGTACACCTCAATGCCCGCCAGCCCCACGTCTAACGTGTTGACGGAGAGCTTTGTTTCGTCGAAGTCGAAAATGCTGTCTCCGTTGACAAGCTCTCTGCCGAACGCATAATAATCGCCGATCTCGTTGATCTCGCCGCGGGAGTAGCGGGCAAGCTCTGCAACGCCCGCAAACGCCTCCCTTCCGCGCAGAGCAAGGTTGCGGCGGGAGATATCCAGCGAGGAGAGCAGCAGGTACGAGGCGCTCGTCGTCTGCGTCAGGTTGATGATCTGCCGCACATACCCCTCCTGCATCGAAGGGCCGATCAGCAAGACCGAACTCTGCGTCAAACTCCCTCCCGATTTGTGCATCGATACCGCCGCCATATCCGCGCCCGCTTTCATGGCGGAGACGGGCATCCCCTCGCCGAAATAAAAATGCGTGCCGTGTGCCTCGTCTGCCAAACAGAGCATGCCCGCGCCGTGCGCGATGCGCACGATCTCGGCAAGGTCGGAACAGATGCCGTAATAGGTCGGGTTGTTGACGAGGATCGCCTTCGCGTCAGGGTGTTCGGCAACGGCGCGGCGCACCGCATCCGTACGCATGCCGAGCGAAATGCCGAGGTCGTCGTCGCATTCGGGATCGACGTACACGGGCACGGCGCCGTTCAAAACCATCGCCGTCATCACGCTCCTGTGCACGTTGCGGGGCAAAATGATCTTTTCGCCGCGCTTTGCAACGGCAAGGATCATGCTCTGCACGGCAGACGTTGTGCCGCCCACCATGAGAAACGCCCACGCCGCGCCGAACGCCTCCGCCGTCAGCCGCTCCGCGTCGCGGATGACGGAAACGGGATGGCAGAGGTTATCCAAACACTTCATGGAATTTACGTCCAGCCCGACGCACTTTTCGCCGAGCAGCGCGCAAAGTTCGGGGTTCCCCCTGCCGCGCTTATGCCCCGGCACGTCGAAGGGCACGAGACGCATGCGCTGCATCTCCTGCAACGCTTCGTAAATGGGCGCCCGCTTTTGCGTCAATTCCTTCATCGCCTCTCCCGCTCTCCGTCAAAAAATATTTTTGTTGCTGAAAATTTCGATCATTTCGCGGCGCAGATTGCCCGTCATCTCCAACCGCTGCTTGGGCGGCAGCTCGTAAGCGTCCGTCT
The DNA here is from genome assembly GCA_944346885.1 of uncultured Clostridia bacterium. Classification (GTDB taxonomy): domain Bacteria; phylum Bacillota; class Clostridia; order Christensenellales; family Borkfalkiaceae; genus Borkfalkia. Next base: position 68,211 of record CALVMR010000014.1, read on the forward strand.
TGAACAGATAATTTTGCAGATCGATCTCTTTGACCATCATGCGGGTATGAAAGAGGTTCGCCGCGTACACGTTGATATCCATCGCATCGTAGCGCAGCAGCGTTTCGGGGTCGATGTAATCTTGAATGGAGCGGATCTTATGGTCGAGGAACAGTTTGTGCCCGTTCACGTCCCGCGTAAATCCGCGCACTTTGTAATCCAGCGTGATGATATCCGAATCGAAAGACCCGATCAGATAATCGAGCGTGGAGAGCGGCGTGATCTCGCCGCAGGTCGCCACGTCGATATCCACGCGGAAGGTGGCAAGGCAGGTTTCGGGATGGTATTCGGGATAGGTGTGCACCGTAACATGGCTCTTGTCCAAATGCGCCAGCTGCGTTGTTCCCGCAGGGATCATGGAGCCCTCCGCTATGAGGATGGTGACAGAGGCGCCCTGCGGCTCGTAATCCTGCTTGGCAATGTTGAGCACCTTTGCGCCGATCATATCCGTTAGCGTCGTCAAAATATTCGTAAGGCGCTCGCTGTTGTACTGCCCGTCAATGTACGCAATGTAATCGCGCTGTTCGCGCGGGCTTTTGGCATAGCACACATCGTAAATATTGAAGCTCAAAGACTTCGTAAGATTGTTGAACCCGTACAGATTGAGCTTTTCTCCCATGGTAAAAACCTCCCGCAAACGCAAAAAGAGCGGCATGCCTTACGCATACCGCTTTGAACAATCACACAAGCTCCCCCGACGCACGGCAGGGCAAGCCCGAAACAGAGTCTATATAGCAAATACCTTACTTTTACTACTCTTATTGATCGATTTACAAGCGTGCCGCAAGGCACCGGTTATCAAGTAACCAACTTATAAGATCGGGCATCGCCCGGATCACAATAAGGCAACGAAAGCCGTTGCGCCGAAGCCGCCGTAAACGGCAACGGATAAAATATTTGCATGGATACTCTGTTTCGCGCATCACATGGTAGCACTATTGTACCCGAAATCGCCGCCTTTGTCAACGGTTTTGCACCACCCTTTCGCCCGCGCGGGCGCACGCACGCGTTTTTTTAACGTTTTTGCACAAACTTTTGTGCGCACAAAAAAATCCGACCCCGCACCCGCGCCACCGCGGCGGCAACAGCGCCGCAAAAAAACCGCCGCGGCGAAAAAGCACTGCGCCGCCGAGCAAAAACAAACCATGCCGCATGCAGCGGTACCGCCGCAAAAAAACCGCCGCGGCAAACGCCTGCGCCCTTTTCGGCGGCAGACGGATAAGCGGCGGGCGAAGAAAAAGCCGCAGCGCCCGCCCAAAGCATTTGACGCAACAGGCGGCGATGCGGTATACTGAAAAAAAACAGCGGAGGAAGACATGAAGCAACTAGCGATCATCGGCGGCGGCCCCGCCGGGATCTCCGCCGCACTGTACGCGGTGCGCGGCGGCGCCGAAGTGACCGTTTTCGCAAAAGACGGCGGCGCGCTGGAAAAGGCGGATCGCATCCAAAATTATTACGGCTTCGAACACGGCGTCGCCGCCAAAGAATTGATCGCCGCGGGCGTCCGCCAGGCGCAGCACCTCGGCGCCGCGGTAAAGCACGCCGAAGTGTTCGGCGTCGAATTTGCCGAGGGCGGCTTCCGCATCAAAACCGCAGACGGAGCCTTTGACGCAGGCGCCGTTATCATCGCCTGCGGAACGGCAAGGAACGCGCCCCCGATCAAAAACCTGCAAACCTTTGAGGGGGCGGGCGTAAGTTACTGCGCGATCTGCGACGCATTTTTTTACCGCGGCAAAAAAGTTGCCGTCGTCGGCAGCGGCGCCTACGCCCGCAGCGAATACGCGGAACTGAAAAACGTTGTAAAGGACGTGACCGTACTCACCGACGGCGGCGGCGCATTGGACGGGATTCCCTGCAACACAAAAAAAATCGCCGCGTTCGAAGGCGAACATAAGCTGGAATCGATCGTTTTTGCGGACGGCTCGCGGGAAAATTTTGACGGCGCTTTCATCGCCTGCGGATCGGCGGGCGCCTTTGAACTCGCAAAAAAAGTCGGCTTGGAGATCGGCGGAGGCAAACTTCTCGTCAACGAAAAGAGAGAGACGAATGTGCCCGGCATTTACGCCGCGGGAGACTGCACCCCCGGCTTGCAGCAGATCGCCAAAGCGGTTTGCGACGGCATGACGGCAGGCACCGAAGCATTGAAATATTTAAAGGCGCAAGACCTAAAACCCTAAAACAAAAGCGAAAACGGCATCGAGCAAAAAAGCGAAAGAAAAAAAAGGGGCAAAGGCGATTTTTCGTCGTCTTTGCCCCTTTTATGTTGCACATAATACTATGCATTTTTTGAAAAAATCTCGGATACGATCTTGTTTGCACGGGCGATATCCTCATCCTCACATTCGCGTACGGCGGCATAGGGAAAGGGTATTTTTAATGCCTTATACTTATCCCCGCACAGCTTTCGGAAAGGCAAAAAGCGAACGCCGCCCTGCGGAAAATGTTTTTTCACCAACCGCGCAAGCGCGCGCAGCGCTTCCTCCCCGTCGTTTTTCCCCGGAACGAGCACATTGGTGACCCGCGGTACCCGCCCTTGCCTTCCGCACGCCGCAAAAAACGCATCGTACGAAGAGAGGTCTTGCGAGGTTTGGTTTTTTACGTCACAGATGATCTCCCCCGCCGCGATCAGCTCTTCGTCGCAGATCTGCCCGTTCGTTTCAAACGCAACGCGGATACCCCGCCCCCGCAGCAATTTTGCCAACGCGAGCGAAAACTTTTTTTGCAAAAAGGACTCCCCGCCCGAAAGGGTGACGCCACCGCGGCGGAAATACGGCTTATACCGCTCCATACGCGCGGCAAGGGCGCCCGCCGTGACCGCCTCCCCGCTCTTGTACAGCGTTTCGGGGTTGTGGCAAAACGGGCAGCGCAAATTGCAGCCCGCATAGAACACGACGCAGCGCAGCCCCGCCCCGTCTACCCCGGAACCGCAGTAAACGGAATCAATGTACCCGACCGTATCGGCGCCGCCCGCGGCGGCATCAGGGGTATCCGACGCCGACACCGAAGCGGGATCGCACGCGGCGGCATCGGGGGGACCCGACGCCGACACCGAAGCGGGATCGCACGCGGCGGCAACAGAGACATCCGTCGCCGCCGACGCCGCCGAAGCAAAATCGCCCGCTAAAAAGCTGTTTTTGTCACACATAGTACTCTGCATTTTACCGTAATGCGCGTTTTTCGCAGAAAAATTTACATTCTGCCGTGGTATGTACGCTTGATCACTTCCAACTGATGCGCCTTGGAGAGCTTATGAAAGTTCACCGCATAACCCGATACGCGGATGGTAACGCTAGGATACAGTTCGGGATGTTCCATTGCGGCAATAAGTTTGCTCCGGTCAAACACGTTCACGTTGAGGTGGTGCGCCCCCTGCCCGAAGTAGCCGTCCAGCATATCCGCAAGGTTTTCCGCCCGATCCTCTTCGTTTTCCCCCAGCGCGGAAGGAACGATGGAAAAGGTATTGGAAATGCCGTCTCGGCAGCAATCGTACGAGAGTTTGGCAACCGAATTGAGCGAAGCGAGCGCACCGCTCGTATCCCGCTCGTGCATGGGGTTCGCCCCCGGCGCAAACGGCTCGCCCGCCGCCCTCCCGTCCGGCGTGGCGCCCGTCTTTTTGCCGTATGCCACATTCGACGTAATGGTCAAAACGGAGAGCGTATGCTTTGCCCCGCGGTACGCGGGCGTTTTTTTCAGCTCGTTTGAAAACTCTTTCACAAGGTCTGCCGCAATGGCGTCCACGCGGTCGTCGTCGTTTCCGTATTTGGGGAAATCCCCCTCTCTCGTAAACCCCGTGATCAAACCGTTTTCGCCGTATACGGGCGTCACCTTTGCGTACTTGATGGCAGAGAGCGAATCGGTAACGACCGAAAGCCCCGCCACGCCGCAAGCCAAAAAGCGTTCTACATCGGTATCGTGCAGCGCCATCTGGATCTTTTCATAGGCGTACTTGTCGTGCATGAAATGGATGACGTTGAGCGTATTCACATACAGGCGGCACAGCCAAGCCATATATTTGCTATATGCACCGCGCACCTTTTCGTAATCGAGCACGCCCGTAAAGCGCTCCCCCTCCGGCGCGATCTGCAATCCGCTCTTTTCGTCTCTTCCGCCGTTGAGCGTGAGCAGCAGCAATTTGGCAAGATTGCAGCGCGCCCCGAAAAACTGCATCTGTTTTCCGATCTTCATCGCCGAAACACAGCAGGCGATGCCGTAATCGTCCCCGTACACGGGGCGCATCAGGTCGTCGTTTTCGTATTGAATGGAGTCGGTATCCACCGAAACCTTAGCGCAGAATTTTTTAAAGGCTTCGGGCAGGCGCTCGGACCAAAGTACCGTAAGGTTCGGCTCCGGCGCGGCGCCCAAATTGTACAGCGTATGCAAAATACGGTAAGAAGTTTTTGTTACGAGCGTTCTGCCGTCCTCTCCCATGCCGCCGATGCTCTCCGTCGTCCACGTGGGGTCTCCGCCGAACATTTCGTTGTATTCGGGAGTGCGCAGCTGGCGGGTGATACGGCATTTGATGACAAAATCGTCGATCAGCTCCTGCGCGCCGCTCTCGGTAAGCACGCCGTTTGCGATATCCCGTTCGAGATAAATATCGAAAAAGGTGGAGACCCTGCCCAAACTCATCGCCGCCCCGTTTTGCTCCTTGATGGCGGCAAGGTAGGCAAAATACGTCCACTGGATCGCCTCTTTCGCGTTCTGCGCGGGCGCGGAAATATCGACGCCGTACAACAGCGCCATCTCTTTGAGCTTCTTCAAAAAGTCGATCTGTTTGTACAGCTCTTCGAGGATTCGGATGTTTTGTTCGTCCATCGGCAGCGCGCCGCGTTCGCGCTTGTCCTTTTGCTTCTCTTCAATGAGTTTATCCACCCCGTAGAGAGCGACGCGGCGGTAATCGCCGATGATCCTGCCCCGCCCGTACGCGTCCGGAAGTCCCGTCAATAGCCCCGCGTGGCGTACCGCCTTCATCTCGTCGGTGTACACATGGAACACGGCGTCGTTGTGGGTGGTCTTATAGCTGAACTCCGTTTCCACGATATCCGAAAGTTTGTAGCCGTACGCTTCGCACGCCTGCCGCGCCATGCGGATCCCGCCGAAGGGATTTACGCCGCGCTTTAAAGGCGCATCCGTCTGCAAGCCGACGATGATCTCGTTTTCACGGTCGATATATCCCGCGGGATAGGTCAACAGCGAGGAGACGCGCTCGGTATCCACATCCAGCACGCCGCCCTTTTCCGTTTCCGCCCGCAGCAGCGCGTTGACCTTTTCCATCAGCTTAACGGTGCGCTCCGTCGGCGGAGCCAAAAACTCCGCCCCGCCCTCGTACGGGGTGTAATTCGTTTGAATAAAGTTTCGCACGTCGATCGCTTCCTGATAATGCCCTTTGCGAAATTCCGTTTGCATACCGCTACCTCCACAAAAATCCGATAAAAAAACCTGCGCAGCCGCATACGTTTGCAGTTGCCCAGGTGGCCGGCGGTGCCGCTTTCCGCTCCCCCGCAGTTCCCTGCTTATCCACCAGTTGCGAAAAGCCCTCTGCTGTGACACAATATCTTGTGTTTGCACAGATTTTTTATTCTGTATTTAGTATATCGAATCCACACCGCAAAGTCAAGGGAATCACACAAAAAAGTTAAAATATTTTGCGCGGAAACCACGCCGAAAACGGCGGGGCTTGCAGCCAAAGCAAACACCGCTTTTGCCGCCGCGCACGGCGGGCGCATCGCGCAAAACGCTATACCCGCCGCACCGTTTGCCCATACGCAAAAGTGCTGCCGCAAACCACGCCCGCACGCCCCCGTGCAAAACGCTATATCCGCCGCACCATACGCCCGTACAAAAGCGCCGCCGCAAAATCGCGGCGGCGCCGAGGCATACAAACGCTCAAAGCATTGTTTTGCGCAGCAGCTCTTCGCCGAGGGGCGAAAGATATTTCGGCGCCACGTCGAACACCGTAACGGCACCCGTTTTTCCCTCTCCGCGCAGGCGGTACACCGCGCGCGCACAGGAAACGAGCACCCCGGAAGTAAATTCCGGATTGGATTCGAGTTTGAGCGAAAATTCCATGAGGTATTTGTGCCCCGCCGCCGAATTTCCCGCGCGCAGCACAAACCCGCCGTGCGGGATGCCGCCGTGCTTTTCCTGCAATTCTTGTTCGGAAATAAAATGCACCGTCGTATCGTAATCGGCAAAGTAATCGGGCATCTGTTTGATCTCGCGTTCGATGCGGGCAAGATCGGCGCCCTCTTCGGCAACGACATAGCACTCGCGCGTATGCTTTTCACGAGTGGAAAGCTGCGGATTTTCCCCGCGGCGCACCCGTTCCAAAGCGCTCTCCACGGGCACGGTATACTGCCGCGCGTCTTTCACTCCCGCCACGCGGCGGATGGCGTCGCTGTGCCCTTGGCTGACCCCTTTTCCCCAAAAGGTATAGGCGTCTCCCGTGCCCGGAAGCGCCGTAAAATAGGCGCGCGCCAGCGAAAACAGCCCCGGATCCCAGCCGACGCTCATCATGCCGAGATGCCCCGCCTCTTTCCCCGTCGCGTCCAGCGCCGCAAAATACGCGGGGATCTTGGCGTGCGTATCAAAGCTATCCACCGTATCGAACAGACGGATCGCCTGCACGGACTGCACGGGCAGATCGGTGGCGCTGCCGCCGCACAGGATCAATACGTCGATCTTGCCGACGTAGGAAGCCAGCGCGTCCGCAGGTTCTACGCGAACGGGCAGCACCGTTTTTACGGTCTGCGGGTCTCGGCGGGTGAATACCGCCACCACTTCCATATCCTCACACAGCGAAGCGGCGTACTGCACGCCCCTGCCCAAATTGCCATAGCCGAAAATTCCAAGCCTGATCTTCATAACAATACCTCATATGGGAAAAGATAATTTTCAAAAACCGCAGGAAAAGCCGCGCCCGAACGGGCGCGGCACAGCCGACGCGGACCGATCGGTCACAGCGGCTCTTTTGCCAGCACCTTGCCGTCCAGCCCTTTCAGCGTGACAACGCCGTCCTCCATCACCAGATAGGCGCGCGCCGTGCCCTCCTTCGGCAGCGAAACCGAACCGGGGTTTGCAACGAGCACGCCGCCCGCGCGCTTTATAAAACTCGTGTGGTAATGCCCGTAAAAAAAGCCGTCGCCGCAGTTTTTGGGGAGATACGCCTCGCAGAACCGGTCTCCGTGCTGCAAAAGCACCCTCTTCTCCCCCGAAACAAGCACCGCTTCCGCAACAAATTCAAATTCGGAAATGAGGGTATCCACGTCGCTGTCGCAATTCCCCTTTACGACGAGCAGGCGGTCCGCAAGCCCGTTCAAGACCTGCGCCACCTGCATGGGCGCGTATTCTTCGGGGAAGGGATTGCGCGGCCCGTGGTTGTAAATATCGCCGAGCAAAACGAGCAGGTCCGCCCGCTCTTCCGCAAATTTTTGCGCAAGCACCCGCGCATAATATGCCGAACCGTGCAAATCGGATGCGATCATGTATTTCATGCAAGCTCTCCTTCCCGCCGCGGCGGGGCGCGCATTCAACGCACGCCGAATTTATACGCCGTCGTAAAATGATACACTTTGTTGCGTTCGTAGATCGCGTCGCCGAGCGCGGCATAGGCGGGCACGTTGACGGCGTTGGGGATAAACTGCGTTTCCAAACAGAAGCCGTAATTGCGGTTGTAGTATCCGCCCTTGCCCTGCTGCGCCAGCCCGTTGCCCGTATACAGCTGCACGGCGGGTTTATCGGTAAACACCTCCATCACGATGCCGCTGCGTTCGCTCACCGCCTCCGCGATCTTTTCGTACGCGCCCTGTTTTTTGTCGAGCACATAGTTCACGTCGTAGCCGTTTTGAATGACGATATCCGGGTCGCTCGTATCGGCAATGCGCTCGCCGATGCGGTGCGGCTTGCGGAAATCGAAGGGCGTGCCTTCCACGTTTTTAAATTCGCCGTGCGGAATGAGCGTATCGTCCGTAGGCGTATAGCGGCTCGCCGCGATCTGCAAAAACGTATCCCGCACGTTACCGCTGCCCGCGCCGTCTAAGTTGAAATAGGCGTGGTTGGTAAGGTTGATCGCCGTTTTGCTGTCTGCGATCGCCGCGTATTCGATCTTCAATTCCCCGCCCGAAAGGGTATAGCGCACTTCGGTGCGCAGCGTGCCCGGATAATTTTCCTCCCCCTCCGGGCTGACGAGCGAAAGCGCGAGCGTATTGCCGTCTCCGCCCTCGAAAACATACCCCCAGATCTTGCGGTTGAACCCCTCTTTGCCGCCGTGCAGATGGTTGCCGCGGTCGTTGCAATACAGGGCATACTCCGTGCCGTCGATAACGAGCCTGCCCTTTTCGATGCGGTTGCCGACCCGCCCGATCAGCGCGCCGAGGTAACCGCCGTTGTTTTCGTAGCCCGCCACGTCGTCGTAACCGAGCACAACGTCGCGCTGCACGCCCTCGCGGTCCGCGATCTTCAAAGACTGGATGATCCCGCCGTAATTGAGGATGGTCGCCTCGTTTTTTCCGTCGGTAAGGCGGAACGCGCGCACCTCGCGCCCGTCTGCGGTCCTGCCGAATATGCTCGTCTGAATCATGTCGAATCCTCCGTCGAATTTATGCCGTTCCCGCAAAAAATAAGGGAGAACGCCTGTTCTCCCCTATTATACCATTAAAAAATAACGTTGTAAATTGTTTTCAAATTATTTGTTCTGCGGAATATCGGGGATGGAGGCAAAGCCCTTGGCAAGCGCCGCGTCGTCGGGCACGGAATCGGTCATCGTGCCGTCGTTGAACTGCTTGTACGCCGCCATATCGAAATAGCCCGTGCCCGTAAGCCCGAAGAGGATCTTTTTCTTCCGGCCCGTTTTTTTGCACTCGACCGCCTCGTTGATCGCCGCCAAAATGGCGTGGCTGGATTCGGGCGCGGGCAGGATGCCCTCGGTACGCGCAAAGTACTCCGCCGCTTCAAACACTTTTGTCTGCTCCACCGAAACGGCGCGCATCAGCCCGTCGTGGTAGAGTTTGGATACGATGGGGCTCATGCCGTGGTAACGCAGCCCGCCCGCATGGCTTGCCGAAGGCATAAAGCCGCAGCCAAGGGTGTACATGCGCGCAAGCGGCGTCGTTTTGGCGCTGTCGCAAAAATCGTACACATACTTGCCGCGGGTGAGCGAAGGGCAGCTGGCAGGTTCGACGCCGATAAAATCGATATCGTTTTTGCCCGCGATCTTCTCCCCCATAAAGGGCGCGATCAGCCCGCCGTAATTGGAACCGCCGCCGACGCAGCCGATCACCGTATCGACCTGCACGCCGTATTTATCCAGCGCCGCCTTGCTCTCCAACCCGATGACGGACTGGTGCAGCACAACGTGGTCGAGCACGCTGCCCAGCACATAGCGGCAGGAATCGGAATTTACGGCTTTTTCCACCGCCTCGGAGATGGCGCAGCCCAGCGAGCCGCCCGTTCCGGGGAACTCGGCAAGGATCTTCCTGCCCGCGTTGGTCGTTTCCGACGGCGAAGGCACGACCTTGGCGCCGTATGTGCGCATGACCTCCTTGCGGTACGGCTTTTGTTCGCTGGAAACTTTGACCATATATACGATCAAGTCAAGCCCGTAATAGGCGGAAGCCATCGCCAACGCGGTGCCCCACTGCCCGGCGCCCGTTTCGGTCGTGATCGATTTTAACCCCTGCTTTTTGGCATAGTACGCCTGCGCCGCGGCGGAATTGAGCTTGTGCGACCCGGAGGTGTTGTTTCCCTCGAATTTATAATAAATTTCGGCGGGGGTGCCGAGCGCTTTTTCCAAGCAATACGCGCGCACCAAGGGCGCGGGGCGGTACATCTTGTAAAAATCGCGGATGCCTTCCGGAATATCGATATAAAGATCGGTGAAGTTGAGCTCTTGGTCGATGCACTCATCGCAGAACACGGCGCGCAGGTCTTCCTTGGTGCAGGGTTTGCCCGTCGCCGGATTGAGGAAAGGATCGTGCTTTTCCTTCATCGCCGCATTCAGATTGTACCACTGTTTGGGGATCTCGGTTTCGGACAGATAGATCTTGTACGGTACGTTTTGTGCAGACATGAAAGTTTCCTCCCGGTAATGATTTTTATGACAAAAAACACGATCCTTTCGTTTGGGACGAAATGACCGTGTTGCCACCCAAATTCACAGCGCGAACGCTGCCTCGTTGCGGGTACTACCATACCCTCTCCCTGTAACGCGAGAGACGCGTCAGGCACTACTCGGCAACCTTTTCGCACCCGCCCTCGGTAATCCATTCGCCTGCGCCGCATCGCCCCCATCCCACCGCCGGGAGCTCTCTGTGCATACGGTGATGCAAGTTACTTCTTTACGTCATCGGTTTGGCACATAATAGCACACCGCAAAACGCTTGTCAAGTATTTTTTTAAAAATTTTTTGAAAAATTTTTTCAGGCACGCCCACGGCGCTTTTGCTTTTTTCGGCTTCTTATTTTACGCGCGCGAACGGCTGTTTTTGCAAAAAAACGCGCGCCATCCGGAAAAATATTTAACTGCCGCCCCGCGGCGGCGCTATGACGGCTGCCTCAAAAATATTTGGCGCGACACCGTGGCGGCATTCGCGGACGCAGCAAAAGCGTTTGGCGAAGAAGCACCGCGGCGGCTGCCGCCCCGCGCACAGCCGCGCGCCTGCATGAAAGGCGGCAAGATACGCAAACTGCGGATACGACCATGAAGCAACTAAGCGCTCTGCTGCTCGTTGCCCTGCTCGCGGCGTGCCTGCTCGGCAACATGCCTTCCGAACCCCGCGCAAAGGAGCAATGCGAAAAAGAAATTTTTTTGACCTTTGACGACGGACCGACCGATTCGGTAACACCACTCGTTTTAGACGTTTTACGGCGCGAAGGGGTAAAAGCGACCTTTTTTCTCATCGGAAGGCAGATCCGCGGGCGGGAACACATCGTCCGCCGCATCGCGGCGGACGGGCACGCCATCGGCATCCATACCTATTCGCACCGCTACAACGAGATCTACGCCTCACCGAAGGCGCTGCGGGAGGATATTTTGCATTGCCGCCAAGCGATCCGCCTGGCACTGCCGCACTATACCCCGCGCGTATACCGCTTTCCCGGCGGCTCGTTCGGCAGGGCGGACGCCCTGCGCCGCACCGTAAAAGGCTGCGGGCTGCGCGCTTACGATTGGAACGCCGCCACGGGCGACGCGCTGCATAGCGGCAGCCCCGCCGACGTGCAGCTGCGCAACGCTCTGCAAAGCGCGGGAACGCGGACGCGCGTCATCCTGTTGCAGCACGACGGCGTGGGGCAGCGCGTGACGGCGGAATGCCTGCCCGCCATCATCGCGCACTTTCGCGCCGAAGGGTTTGTGTTCAAAACATTGGAAGAAGACCGATAAAAAAGAGAAAAGAGAGAACAAGCCTCGTTCCCTCTTTTTTCAATTTATGCGACGCAGAGTACTGTGCAAATTACCCGTTAAGACGCAGTGTACCGCGGATCTCCTGCAAATTTTTGACGCCGTGGCGATCCATCCAGCTATGGAGCCCCTCTACGATACGGGGCATCGCCAGCGTATCCGTAAAGTTGGCGGTGCCGACCTGCACGGCGGCGGCGCCCGCAATGATAAACTCCAACGCATCCTCCGCACAAGTGATCCCGCCCATGCCGATCACGGGGATCGTAACGGCATTGCACGCTTCAAACACCATACGCACGGCGATCGGGCGAATGCCCGCGCCGGACACCCCGCCCGTGTTGTTGGCAAGCAACGGCCGCCTGCGTTCGATATCGACGACCATGCCCGTCAACGTATTGATGAGCGAAACGCAATCCGCCCCGCCTTCCTGCGCCGCGGCAGCGTTTGCCGCAATACTCTCCACATTGGGAGAAAGTTTTACAATGAGCGGCGTACGGCAAAGCGCCGCCTTTGCGGCGCGCGTCACCTCCTTCACGCTCTCCGGGCGAACGCCGAACGCCATGCCGCCGCATTTTACGTTCGGGCAGGAGATGTTCAGCTCAATCAGATCTACCTCCCCGTCCAGCCGCGCGCAGATGGCGGCATAGTCGTCAATGGTACGCCCCGCAACGTTGGCGAGAATGGCGATATTTTTTTTACGCAAAAACGGAAGATCGTCCCGCAAAAACACTTCCACTCCGGGATTTTGCAACCCGACCGCATTGAGGATGACGCCGTACCCCTCCGCAATGCGCGGCGTGGGATTCCCCAAACGCGGTTCCAGCGTCAGCCCCTTGGTGCTGATCCCGCCCAAAACGCCGATGTCGTATAACGCATCGAACTCCTGCCCGAAGCCGAACGTGCCGCTCGCCGCAATGACGGGGTTTTTCAGCGATACGCCGCACAAAGAAACGCGCAGATCCGCCATCAGAGTTTCACCTCCCCGATCGAAAATACAGGTCCGTCCTTGCACACGCGGGCATGTTCGCCGCCTTCCGTATCGCACACGCACACAAGGCACGCGCCGATGCCGCAGCCCATGCGCTCTTCCAACGATACATAACAGGGAACGCGCAGCCCGCGCTCGGCAAGCCCCGCTTTGAGTACGCGCAGCATGGGCAGCGGTCCGCAAGCCAAAATAACATCCGGTTTTGCCCGCTCCGCGTCTTCAAAAAACGCCGCGACCGCATTCATCCGCCGAAAAGCCTGCCCGCCCTCGTCTTTCCGATCCGCCGGCAAAGACCGTTCGGCGTCCGCCGAGACCCGCAGCCCGCCGAACCGCTCCGACGCGATGAACGCGCCGTAAGAGCCGTCGTCCGTTACGATCGCGCAGCAAGCCGAAAGCGCCTTAAACGCCTCTTCCGCGCAGACCGCGGCTTTGTTGCGAAACCCGATATACGAGTAAAACTGCCTGCCGCTCCCCTTGTACGCGTGCAGCACCGAGAGCATGGGGAATACCCCGACCCCGCCGCCGATGAGCGCGACCCTCTGTTCGTTTTCGCGCAGCACAAACCCGTTGCCGAGCGGCAAAACGCAGGAGAGCATATCCCCCGCCCGCCGTTGCGCAAGCAAGCGCGTGCCCGCCCCCTTGATCTGGTAGCAGACGGTAACGGTATTTTCGCTGTACTCGCAAATGGCGATGGGGCGGCGCAAAAGGTGTGCCCCGTCTCCCACCGAGAGGTTTACGAACCTGCCGCAGCGAAGCCCTTCCACCGCTTCCGGAAGCAAAAACGTAAGGCGGTTAACGCCTGCCGCAACAGGCACGTTTTCCAGCACTTTGGCCCGTAACTCTTTCATTTTATCCTCGTTTTTTGATTTATGCGACACATATTACTATGCAGATTTCAAAAAGCGCCGCTTTAACCTTTGATTGCGGCGTTTAGATCTTCTTTCATTGCAAGGCAGGCAGCCCGCGCCGCCTCGTCGAATGCAAGCCCTTTGTAGCGCTCGTTTTTGTACGCGCAGAGGATCCCGCGCGAAGAATTGACGATGCCGCCCGTTCCGTCCGCCTTGAAGCACACCTTTAAATCGGCAGCCGTACCGCCCTGCGCCCCATAACCGGGGATCAGGAAAAAGGTATGCGGCATCTCTCTGCGCAGGATCTCCGCCTGCGCGGGATGCGTTGCGCCCACCACCGCGCCGACGCAGGAATAGCCGCAGGCGCCGATGCATTCGCTGCCCCATTCTTCGACAAGCTGCCCCATGTATTCGTATACCGTTTTCCCGTTTTCCAGCTTTCTGTCTTGCAATTCGCCGCTGGACTTATTGGAAGTTTTTACCAGAACGAAAATGCCCTTTTCGCCCTGTACGCAGCGGTTCAAAAAGGGACGGATGCCGTCCGAACCGAGGTAGCCGTTCACCGTAAGGAAATCCGAATCGAAGGCGCGCATGCTCTCCGCCCCGATCGCCGTTTCGCCGAGGAACGCTTTGGCATAGCACTCGGCGGTGGCGCCGATGTCGTTGCGCTTGGCGTCGGTAATGACGAGCAGACCCTTTTCCTTTGCGTACCGCAGCGTTTCGGAAAAGGCGCGCAGACCCTCCACGCCGTACATTTCGTAATACGCGATCTGCACTTTCACCGCAGGGACTACGTCCGCTACGGCGTCCACCACTTTTTTGTTGAACGCCAGCACCGCCCGCGCGGCGCCCGCCGCATCCGAAACGCCCGCGCGCATGCCGTCCGGCAGGTAGTCAAAACTCGTATCCAGCCCGACGACGGTCGGGTTGTCTTTTTCCGCAATTTTTTCGATCAAGGTATCGACGATCATCGCAAAGCCTCCGCCGCGCCGTACTGCGCGAGATAGTTTTTAATGGCAGGTACGTGCTCTTTGCCCGCGATAACGCCCTCTTCGAGCGCGGCAACGATATCGAGCACGTTGACGATGGAATACACTTTTACGCCCTCCTCCTCGTACGCCTGCTGCACCGCAGACCGATCGCTGCCGAGCGCCTTTTCCATCCTGTCTACGGTGATGACCATGCCCGCGATGCGAAGATCCGCCGCGCCGCGCAGCTTGGGCAGCACCTCTTTGAGCGCCTTGCCGCTGGTCATCACGTCCTCGATGATGATCACGCGGTCCCCGTCCGAAAGCGGCTTCCCCACAAACATGCCGCCCTCGCCATGGTCTTTGACCTCTTTGCGGTCAAAGCAGTATCCGACTTCCTGCCCGTATTTTTCATACAGCGCGATGGACGCGCTTACCGAAAGCGGGATCCCCTTGTAGGCGGGGCCGAACAGCGTATCCGCTTCCAGCCCGTGTTCACGAATACAATCCGCATAGAATCCGCCCAGCTTTTTGAGCTGCGCGCCCGTCTTGTATTCGCCCGCATTCAAAAAGTACGGCGCCACGCGCCCGCTTTTTAAAGTAAAGGTGCCGAATTTCAGCACGCCGCATTCCGCCAAAAAGCGGATGAACTCCTGCTTGTATGTCATGCTTTCCTCCTTTTTGCGCAATTATGCGCCGCATGGTACTCTGCAAACGACGAAATTATTGCTTTTTGTTGCTGAATTTTACCGCTCCGTCTACGATCGTATATTTTACCCTGCCGTACACCTCTCGCCCTGCAAACGGCGTGTTTTTCCCCTTGGAAACAAATTCCGACGGGTCGATGACAAACTTTTCTTGCAGATCGGCAAGCATCAGATCCGCCGCCGCGCCCTCTTCGAGCACCCCGCCTTCCAAACCGAGGATGCGCGCGGGAGCGGCGCTCATCTTTTCCGCAAGCTGTTCTATGCGCAGCACGCCGCCGCGCACCAGCGCCGTATACGAGAGAGCGAAGGATGTTTCCAGCCCGCTGATGCCGAACGCCGCAAGGTTGTACTCCACATTCTTTTCGTCCGCATGGTGCGGCGCATGGTCGGTAACGATACAGTCCAGCGTGCCGTCCGCCAGCCCCGCCTTGACCGCCTCCACGTCCGCCTGCTCGCGCAGCGGCGGGTTTACTTTGGTATTGGCGTCAAACGAAGCGATCGCATCGTCGGTCAGCGTAAAATAGTGCGGGCACGTTTCGGCAGTGACGCGCACGCCGCGCGCCTTCGCCTCCCGCAAAAGCTGCACCGCGCCGCGCGTGGAAACATGGCAGATGTGCGCCCGCAGCCCCAGCGTTTCCGCCAAAAGGATGACGCGCGCCACGTCCACCTCTTCGGCGGCGCGCGGAATCCCTTTCAGCCCGGCAAGCGTGCTGTTGTAGCCTTCGTTGACGACGCCGCCGTCGGCAAGCGCCTTATCCTCGCAATGGGAGAGCGTAAGCGTCCCGAACCCCGAAGCGTACTCCATCGCCAAGCGCAGGATACGCGAATCGGAGACGGGCTTTCCGTCGTCGCTGAACGCCACGGCGCCCGCGTCTTTCATCTTTCCCATCTCGGCAAGGCTCTCGCCCCGTTCCCCGACCGTCATGGCGCCGACGGGGCGCACTTTGCACAGCCCGACTTCCCTGCCGCGCTGTACGATGTAGGAGACGATCGCCGCATTGTCGCACACGGGCGAAGTATTCGGCATACAGCAAACCTGCGTAAATCCGCCGCGGACCGCTGCCGCCGAACCGCTTGCAATATCCTCTTTGTATTCAAACCCCGGTTCGCGCAGGTGCACATGCAAATCGATGAGCCCCGGAAAAACATGCAGCCCCGCCGCGTCCAAAACCTGCGCTCCCGCCGCGGAAAGCCCCTGCCCGATCTGCGCGATCTTTCCGTTTTCCACTAAAATATCGCACGCCGCGCATCCCTGCGGCAGCACCGCCGTGCCGCCTTTGATCAACAGCTTTTTCATGCTCTTTCTCCTCCCTGCCTGTTCTTGCACAGCAAAAACAGCAGCGCCATGCGCACCGCCACGCCGTTCAAGACCTGTTCTTCGATGCGGCTTGTTTCCCCGTCGATGACGGCGGAAGTAAATTCCACGCCGCGGTTGACCGGACCCGGATGCATGACGATGCAATCTTTGTCGGCACCTTTCAGATCCCCCTCCCCGACGCCGTAATACTTGTTGTATTCGGAAAGCGAAGGGAACAGCCCGCCCTGCATGCGTTCGAGCTGGATACGCAGCCCCATCACCACATGCGCGCCGGCGACCGCCTCTTCGCGCGAGCGGGCGACCTTTGCGCCCAGCCGTTCAATGCCCTGCGGCATCATTGTGGCGGGGGCGAACATCGTTACCTCCGCCCCCAGCTTTGTAAGCCCGAACAAATTGCTCTTTGCCACGCGCGAATGCAGGATATCGCCGAGGATGGCGACCTTTAACCCCTTAAAGGAACCGAATTTTTCGCGCATGGTGTAAAAGTCGAGCAGCGCCTGCGTGGGATGCTCGTTCATCCCGTCGCCGCCGTTGATGACGGACGCCTTTACGTTGCGCGCCAAAAGATGGGGCGCGCCGCCCATCGGGTGGCGGATGACGATGACGTCGTTTTTCATCGCGTCCAGCGTTCTGCCCGTATCGATCAGCGTCTCCCCTTTCTGCACCGAAGAGGAAGAAGCGGATACGTTCACCGTTCCCGCGCCGAGATATTTTGCCGCCAGCTCAAACGAGCAGCGGGTGCGGGTACTGTTTTCGTAAAAGAGCGTCGTGACCGTACGCCCCTGCAAGTGCGGCAGTTTTTTGAGGTTCTGCGTAAGCAGCTTTTTCATGCCGACCGCCGTATCGAGGATCGCCGCAATATCTTCGGCGGAAGCATCGTACAGCCCCAAAAGATCTTTTCCCAACATGGTTTCTCCTTCCCCGCGGCATGCGCGCGGGAGCTTTCCTCTTTGACACGGCAGCCTCCCGCACCGCAGCGGGAGCTTTCCTCTTTGACACGGCAGCCCCGCGGCTGCCGCGCCTGCGCGGTCATTTCTTTGCCGTGGTGATGGCAAGCGAATCCTCTCCCTCCAATTCTTTGAGCCGCAAATCGATGTACTCATGGCGGGAGGTGGGGATGTTTTTTCCGACAAAATCCGCCCCGACGGGCATTTCCCGCCCGCCGCGGTCCACCAACACCAGCAGCCGCACCGAAGCGGGCCGCCCAAGGTCGAAGATCGCCTCGATCGCCGCGCGCACTGTTCTACCGGTGTGCAGCACGTCGTCGCAGAGCACCACGTGCTTTCCGCCGATGGAAAACCCGATGTCGTTGCGGCGGGCGTCCGGCACAAAATAGCCGCTCACCAGATCGTCACGGTACAAGCCGATATCGATGCCGGCACAGGGCACGCGCGCCCCGTAAAAGCGCTCGATGAGCGCGCGCACGCGCTCCGCCACCGCTTCGCCGCGGCGTTTTACGCCGAGCAGGCACAGCCCCTGCGTCCCTTTGTTTTTTTCCACCACCTCATGCGAAAGGCGGATAAGCGAACGGGCGATCGCCGCCTCGTCCATCAAAAGATTTCCCATACAGACCCCGTAAAAAAACACGCCTGCGCGGAAATGCGCGGGCGCGTTCATACACGAAAATAAAAAGATGACCGATTGCGAGATCTTCGTATGTTTCGGATAAGGACTTCGCGGCATCTCCGTACCGTATGTTAAAGTCTTTTCTGTATTATAACACGTTCGGGCAAAGAAGTAAAGTGTTCGCCCGAAAAAAACTACACTTCCAACAAAAGTACGGGGTCAAAGCCGAGCAGATCGCAAGAGGTAAGGCAATATTCGACGCCGCCGCGCCGAACGCGGAACGGATACGCCCCCGCGTTTCCGTGCAGATGCCCGTACACCGCCAGATCCGCGCCGCTCTCTTCAAACAATTCCGTAAACAGCGAATCTTCCCGCTTGGCATTGAAGGGCGGGTAATGGATCATGCACACGAGCTTGTCCCCCTCCCGCCGCAGCTGCCGCGCAGCGGCGAGCGCGAGGCGAAACCGCTCCGCTTCGCGCTTATAGATCTTTTCATCCTCCGCGGTGTATTCGGCACAGCCTGGGCAGACCCAGCCGCGCGAACCGCACACCACAAGCCCGTCAAAGCGCACGGCGTCGTTTTGCAAAAAACAGAAAGAGGGATCGGGCGCGCTGCGGCGAAGGGCGGTAATGCCCGACCACCAATAGTCGTGATTGCCGCGGATAAAGACCTTTTTGCCGGGAAGACCGCAGAGCCGCGCCAGATCGCTCAGCCCGTCGGAGAGCGCCATCGCCCAGCTGGTATCGCCCGCGATGAGCACGGCGTCCTCTTCCCCCACCTTGCTCAGCCAGTTCTCCTTGATCTTTTCAAAGTGCCCCGCCCAATTCCCGCCGAAGATATCCATCGGCTTATCCTGGTTCCCCGGCAGGTGCAGATCGCTTACCGCAAAAACTTTCATGCGCACCG
Source organism: uncultured Clostridia bacterium (assembly GCA_944346885.1). Taxonomy (GTDB): domain Bacteria; phylum Bacillota; class Clostridia; order Christensenellales; family Borkfalkiaceae; genus Borkfalkia. Next base: position 86,946 of record CALVMR010000014.1, read on the forward strand.
ATTTCCGTTCTTTTTGATTATTTTACCATAAAATCCGTCCGTTTGAAAGCGTTTGACCCCGCCTCGGCGCAATTTCCCGCCGATTTCCCGCCGACGCATCAACGGCACTTGCGCCGCGCGCCGCCATCGTGTTTGCAAAAACCGCGCCGAGACAGCCATCGCGTTTGCAAAAAACCGCGCCGCATACCGTTACGGCATTTGCGCCGCGCGCCGCACCCCCGCGCCCGCGCGGCACGCCGCCTTGCGCACGAGGTAATTTTCCATATCGCACAGCGCCAAGCTCTCGCGGCAGCACTCGCACAGCGCGCCGCCCTCGCGCACGTCTGCATATCCGCCGCACACGGCGCACCGCGGCTGTTCCTTCTTTGTTTCTTTTACCATGGTCTCCTCCCGCAAAACAAAAAAGCCGATAAATGCTACCGGCTTTTTGCTGGATCATCGCAAAGCTGCGCCGCGCTATCTGTTACAGCCGTTTCCGCATCCGCCGCAGCCGCTGTTGCCCTGCGGATAAAGCGGCAGTTCAAAAAAGCCCGCGCAGATCTCCTGCGTATACTCCTGTGCGGGCGGAATGGCGCAATACCCGTAGGTGGGCACGAGCAGATCGACGTTGATCACGATCTTCAACACGACCGTGATGCACATATCCGCCGTAAAGGTATTGTCTTCCGCGTTGAACGTGCCCTCCGGCGCGACCGCACTGACGACGCACTGCACCTCATAGGGCACGATGGAAGGCTGCGGCACAAAGAGGATGACATCCTCGCTGACCGTTACCGAAGAGCTCGCCTTGCCCTCAACGCCGTTCGCATCGGTATACACCACCTCGACGGGGATATTCACCGTGGCTTGCACGCGCGCGCAGTTTTCCTTATCGGGCAGGCGGTCCACCTGAAAAGCCGTGACCGTACCGACCGACGTGGTACTGCGAGCGCTGATAAACGTAAGCGGATATGTAGGAGATGCGGGCGTAGGATCGGTAAGGGCGAGCACCATGCCGTCGCTCTGCCCCTGTTTTATGCAGGCATCGAATACCCGCTGCGCCTGCAAGCAGACCTTTTCGTTGAGCCCGCTTGCGGGGTTCCCGCTGATGGGACCGGGGCATTTATCTGTCTGAAAATTCGAAAAAAACGACATTCTTGACCTCCGTTCGTTAAAACTTGGGGAGCGCTCTCCCCCTATGATCCAATATATGACCCCGCCTCTTCTCTTTGTGACAGCCGCGGGCTTTCAAGCGTGCCGCAGGAAGCGGCATACCGCAAAAAACAGCAGACGGCAGCGGGCTTTCAAGCGCGCCGCATGCGGCGCACGATTTCTGCCCGAAGCGGGAACGCGCCCCGCACGCAAGCAGCTGCGTCCGCCGCCCGACGAAAGGAGCCGCGCCCGCCGCTAACGCGCCTCCTGCGGATCGGCAAGGAGCACCGTTTGCGTCGGATACACATATGCGCAGGCATTGCGCGCGCAAAACTCCTCTTCGCTCTGCCCGTATTTTTTGCACAGCGAAGTGAGCGTTTCTCCGGGGCGCACAACGTGCGTTTTTCCCGCCGCGGGCAGGAGCAGCAGCGCGCCCGGCGGCGGAAATCCGCCGCCGCATTGCGCGGCAACCAGCGTTTGCGGCAGAGAAAACTTTGCGCAGACCGAAGCGAGCGTATCCCCCTCCCGCACGCGGTACAAACCGAACGGGTTTTTTCCGCTTTCCCGCAACCGACACATAGGCATCCCTCCGCCGTTTTTGTATTATATGAACGAGCGGCGCAAATATGCCCGTCTCTCCAAAAAATACCGTCCCGCGCCCCTTTGCACCGCCTTGCAGCGCTTTGCCTCGCCACTCTTTGCACCGCCGTACTCCCTCGCAACGTTCCGCACGCGCCCCTTTGTACCGCCTTGCCCTTGCAGTGCTTTGCCCGTGCCGCCGTACCGCCGATACGCTGCCCCGTACCGCCTCCCGCGGCACGGCATAATCGCCCAACCCGCGGGATATACATAGGTAGAACGCTCTTTGCAAAGAGCGGAAAAACGCGCGCCCCGCGATTTCCGCGCGGGCATACGGCAAAATTCGGCGAGGTACCTCTTTGAACCAATCCGCGCTCTACAAAACGGCAGTGTATGTGACGGCTTTTTCGGTCGCCGAAAAATTTTTCGGGTTCGTGTACCGCATCGTTCTTTCGCGCACGCTCGGTCCCGAAGGAATGGGACTGTACCAAACGGCACTCTCCGTGTTTGCCGTTTTGGCAACGGCGGCAGCTTCCGGGATCCCGCTCACCGTATCCCGCCTGATCACAAAGTACCGCGCCAAACACAACAAAAACGCGCAGCACTCCGTCGTGACGGCGGCGCTGCTCGCCGCGCTCTGCTTTTCCGTTCCCGTATTCTGCCTGCTCTTTTTCGGGCATTCTCTATTCGATTTTTTATTCACGGACAGCCGCTGCATGAGCATCCTGTTGGTGCTGCTCCCCTCTTTGACCTTCAATTCGGTATATTCGGTGCTGCGCGGCGCCCTGTGGGGAAACAAAAAGTTTTTGCCGTATTGCGTGATCGACCTCGCCGAAGAGCTGTGCATGATCGGCTGCGGCGTACTGCTCGTAACGCAGATGACGAGCGTATTCGACGGCGCGCGGCGGGTGGCGCTTGCCGTCGTGCTCTCCTATCTGCTCTCCTTTTCGATGGCGGCGGCGTACTACTTTTTCAAGGGCGGAAAACTGCGCTCTCCGCGCGGGCAGCTGCGCCCGCTGCTCTCCTCCGCCCTGCCCTTGACGGGGATGCGCACCTCCAACGCACTGGTGAACACGCTCATTTCGCTTTTGCTCCCCGCGCGGCTGATCGCCGCGGGCATGAGCCGCGAAACGGCGATGAGCGCGATCGGCACGGCGATGGGCATGAGCATGCCCGTCCTCGGCATCCCTGCCACGCTGATCGGCGCCCTTGCGCTGGTCATGGTGCCAGAGCTTGCCGAAAATTACTACAAACACGAGCACGCAAAACTGCGCGCGAACATCGAACGCGCGATCAAGATCACCGTGCTCATCACCTGCCTCTTGCTGCCGCCGCTGTTTGCGCTGGGCGAAGACGTCGGGCTGATCCTGTTCGGCAACCGGCTCAGCGGCGAGATCGTCCGAAATTGCTGCATCATCCTGCTGCCGATGGGCGTATCCATGATCACGACGAGCATTTTAAACTCGATCGGCTACGAAAAAAGGACCTTCCTCTACTTTTTTGCGGGCGCGGCGGTAACCTTGCTGTGCGTTTGGCTGCTGCCCCGCTTTTGCGGGATCTACTCCGTCGTCATCGGCATCGGCGCCAGTTCCTGCGTGACGGCAGTTTTAAATTTACGGCTGATCGCCAAAACGGGGCGGGATAAGATCCACTATAAAAAATACACGCTGCTGGCTGCCGCAAGCATGTTTCCCGCGGCGGCGTTCGCCCTCATGCTACGCAACACCCTTGCCGCCCTCCTCCCCGCCGTGCCCGCGGCGATCGTGTGCGGGGTGATCGTTTTGGCGGCGGAAGCGCTGTTTGTGCTTGTGCTCGGCCTTGCCCGAACGAGCTGGCTGCGGCTGTTCGCAAAAGCGGGAAAAAAGAAAAAAGCGCCTCCCTTACGGGAAGCGCGCAGGCGCTGAACGGCACGGGCGGCAAGCCGCCCGTGCGCCATAAACCGATAAAGATAAAACGCGGCCGCCCGCCGTTGCGATCGCCGCGGCAGCGGCAAAATGCGGGCACGATCGGGATACAAGCGAACCTAAGCCCAACGCCGCAAGGCACACCGCTTCACGGGAAAAAGCGGAATGCGCCATCGGCAGAACGCGCCGTTTTGCGCCCGAACCGCATACAGGCGCATGCGGCAGGCGAAAGTTACGACGCTTTGGGTTCGGGCTGCCGCTCTTTTTGTTCCTTTTGCTTTTGCGGCGCGCTGAGCTCCGCCTTAAAAAAGCCGAACAGACGGGTGGTGACAAAGATCACGAGCACCACCGCACAGACGCCCACATTGACGCCGAACACGATCGTTTGAAACGCGAGCCTGCCGCCCAGCCACACCCAAAACACCGTTTTGATCGTTCCGTTCCAAATAAAGAGATACAAATACCAGTAATTGACGAGGGAATTGAGAAAGCAAGTGATGAGCACATAGGAGAGCACGAAAAAGATGCCCGCCTTTAAAAACACGCCCTTACGCCCGTACAGCGGCAGTTTGCGAACAAACCCCGCAAACAGCCCCGTAAAACCGAGCGTCAGCCCGAACAGCCAATACACATCCTGCGGGAGAAGCAAAAAGCCGATCGCATCTCCCAAAAAACCAGCTAAAAAGCCGGGCAGCGGACCGAGCAGGAACCCCGCAAAAAAACAGACGAAATAGGTAAACGTGATCTTGTTCGACGGCGTTACGTTGATCTCGACCAGCGAATTCGTGACCACGCCCAGCGCAATAAAGACGGCGATGTACGCGATCTTTTTCGCAAGAGACAGGGAAAGGAAATACTTGGTGAAAAACCAACCTGAGACCTTTGCGAGCATAGAAAAAAACCTCCGGAAAAAATCCTGCGAGGTCCGTGGAAAAGGGGCGCAAAAAAAACGCGCTCATCTTGCAACGGACGCTCCTCGGCACCGCAGGGAAACACCCTTTCGTTTGCGAACAACGTCCCGTTTCGCAACACTTAACGCGCCTCGGATACTCTGCATTTGTATTTTTATTGTACAACCGTTTTTGAAAAATAGCAAGCGTTTGCGCCCGCCGCGGCGCATTTTTTTTGCGCGCTTTTTGCGTAATTTTTTTGCATGCATTTTGCGCGGGCTTTTTGCGCGATCTTAGCGTGTTTTTTGCGCGGGCTTTCTTAAATTTTCCGCAGCCCGCGCGCAGCCTTTGCCGCACATACTTTTTTTGCCGTGCGGCATACTCTTGGCATGGGTTTGATCTTTATCCGCACGGCGATCGTGTTTTTTGCGCTGCTCTTGGTCATGCGGCTGATGGGAAAACGGCAGATCGGGGAAATGCAGCCCTTTGAACTGGTGATCACGCTGCTGATCGCCGAACTTGCCTGCATCCCCATGGCGGATACTTCCATCCCCCTCCTGTACGGCATCGTATCGATTTTGACCATTTTTTTGCTGCACCAGCTGATACTGCTGCTCGATTTGAAAGTAAAGCCGCTAAAACGCCTCATCGGCGGAAAGCCCTCCCTCGTCATCAATAAAAACGGCATCGACGTTTCCGAATTGGAACGAAACCATTTGGACGTGACCGACCTCATCGAATCCATGCGTTCGCAGGGTTACTTTTCCCTAGACGAAGTAGACTACGCCCTGTACGAAGCGAACGGGCAATTTACCGCCATGCCGCGCGAAAACGCGGAAAAGGAACAAAAAGCGTCGCTGCCCGTTCTCATCGTAGACGACGGAAAATACGACAAACACAACCTGCAACTTACAAAAACATGCGAAGCGTTTTTTAACGAAGTGCTGCACAGCCACGGCATAAAAAAACTGAAAAAAGTTTTCGTGCTGACGCTGGACGGAACGGGCAAGATCTACTTGCAGCTGCGCGGAGAAAAGTTTTGCACCTTCCGCGTCTCCCTCCCGGAGGGCAGCGCATGGTAAAAACCGTACTTTCCGTACTCCTGACCTTTGCACTGCTCGCCGGAGCGGCGATCTTTGAAACCGTATATGTGACCGCGCAGTTTGCCGAAGTGCGGCAGGCACTGCAAACGCTGGAAGGCAAGGTGCGGGAAGAAACGGCGGTGCCCGACGATTCGCAGGCGGTGCAAACGCTTTGGGAAAATAAAAAGAAAAACCTGCACGCCGTGATCCCGCACGGCGATATCTCCTACATCGACTACTGGCTGGGCGAAGCGGACGGCTGCATCGAAGCGGGTTTGTATGAGGACGCGCTTGCAAAAATCGAAGTGCTGCTCGTGATCTGCCGCCAGATCCCGCAAACGTATGCGATCACCTTTGAAAACATCTTTTAAAACGCGCGCCTCGCCAAACGAGGAAAAACAGAGAAGGGAGAAGCAAAGCAAGCGCAGGCGCCCCGTTTTGCGAAAAAGCGGTGTTTATGCGCCGCATAGTACTATGCATTCATGAAAAAAGCACGCTCAGCGCGTGCTTTTTTGTGTTTTATTGCGAGGAAAGGATCCGTTTTAAAAACTGCCCCGTAAAGCTGCGTTTGCACCGCGCCACCTCTTCGGGAGCCCCCTCCGCAACGATGGTGCCGCCGCCGTCTCCCCCTTCGGGTCCCAAGTCGATGATGTGGTCGGCGATCTTGATGACGTCGAGGTTGTGTTCGATGACAACGATGGTGTTGCCCGCCCCGCGCAGCCGCTGCAAGATGCGCACAAGTTTCTCCACGTCGTAACTGTGCAGCCCCGTCGTCGGCTCGTCCAAGATATAACAGGTTTTGCCCGTGGAGCGTTTGGAAAGCTCTGTTGCCAGCTTTACGCGCTGCGCCTCCCCGCCCGAAAGGGTGGTTGCGCTCTGCCCAAGCTTGATATAGCCCAGCCCCACGTCGTTGATCGTTTTCAGCTTATTGTACACCGAGGGCACGGGCTTGAAAAACTCGCACGCCTCTTCAATGGTCATATCCAACACTTCATAGATGTTTTTCCCTTTATAGCGCACTTCCAGCGTTTCGCGGTTGTAACGCTTGCCCCCGCACACTTCGCAGGGTACAAAGATATCCGGCAAAAAATGCATCTCGATCTTGATGATACCGTCTCCGAAGCAATGCTCGCAGCGCCCGCCCGCAACGTTGAAGGAAAACCTGCCCGCCTTGTACCCGCGCTCCCGCGCGTCGGGAGTCGCCGCAAACAGCTCGCGGATCATGGTAAACACACCCGTATACGTGGCGGGATTGGAGCGCGGCGTTCTGCCGATGGGAGATTGGTCGATGGCGATCACCTTATCGAAGTGTTCCACCCCTTCGCAGCCGTCGTATTTGCCGAGCGGCAGATGCGCGCCGTTCAGCGCATTGGCAAGGCAGGGATAGACGATCTCGTTGACCAGCGAGCTTTTCCCCGACCCCGAAACGCCCGTTACCGCCGTGATCAGCCCGACGGGAATGCGCACGTCAATGCCCTTTAAATTGTTTTGCCTGCACCCGCGCAGCGTGAGCCACCGCCCGTCCGGCACGCGGCGCACGGGCGGAACTTCGATCTTCCGCCTCCCCGCAAGGAAATCCCCCGTGACGGAGCGCGGCTGCGCCATGATCTCCTCCGCCGTACCGCAGGCGACCACCTCGCCGCCGTGCACCCCCGCCATGGGACCGATATCCACGATATAGTCGGCGGCGCGCATGGTATCCTCGTCGTGTTCGACCACGATGAGCGTGTTGCCGAGATCGCGCAGATCTTTGAGGGTGTTCAAAAGTTTTTCGTTGTCGCGCTGGTGCAGCCCGATGCTCGGTTCGTCCAAAATATACAGCACGCCCGTCAGCCCGCTGCCGATCTGCGTGGCGAGGCGGATGCGCTGCGCCTCCCCGCCCGAAAGGGTGCCCGCGCTGCGCGCAAGGTTCAAATACGCAAGCCCGACGTTTTTTAAAAAGTTCAGCCGCGCGCGGATCTCCTTCAAAATGACGTCCGCAATGCGGTGCTCCGCCTCCCGCAGCGAAAGCCCGTCGAAAAACGCAAGCAGGTCGGTGACGGAAAACTCGCACAGGTCCGCAATGTTTTTTCCGCCGATATAGACGGAGAGCGCCTCTTTTTTAAGCCGCTTTCCGCCGCACACGGGGCAAGGGAGCTGCGTGATGTACTTTTCGATCTCCCCTTTCACTCCCTCGCTCTCGGTGTTTTGGTAGCGACGGGTAAGCGAATTGACGAACCCTTCCCATGCGATCTGATAGGTGCCGTGAAAGTTGTACGCGTCGTACTGCATGGGGATCTTTTCTCCGCCCGACCCGTACATGAGGATGGCGTACTGCTCTTTGGGCAGGTCCTTGACGGGCGTATCCATATCGATGCCGTAATGCTTTGCGACCGCCTGCACATACATGTTGTTGGTCTGCCGGCTCTCCAAAAACCAGCCGCCCACATCGATCGCCCCCTCGCGCAGCGTCTTGTTTTTATCGGGGCAGATGAGCGCCTCGTCCACGACCTGTTTAAAGCCCAGCCCCGAACATTCGGGGCAGGCGCCGTACGGCGTATTGAAGGAAAAGAGGCGCGGCTCAATCTCTTCGATGCTGATGCCGCAGTCCGGGCAGGCGTACTTGACCGAATACAGCTCCTCCGCCCCGTCGCAGTCGATGACGACCAGCCCGTCCGCAAGGCGGAGCGCCGCCTCCAAACTGTCGGTGAGCCGCTTCAAGACCCCCTCTTTGACGACCAGCCTGTCCACCACAACGGAGATGTTGTGCTTCACGTTTTTATCGAGGCGGATCTCCTCCTGCAAATCGTACACGATGCCGTCGATCTTGACCCTTCCGTAGCCGCTCTTGCGGTACGATTCGAGATTTTTGGCGTATTCCCCTTTCCGCCCGCGCACAACGGGCGCGTTGACGAGGATCTTGCTCCCTTCGGGCAGCGCCATCACTTTGTCGGCGATCTCGTCCACCGTTTGGCGGCGGATCTCCCGCCCGCACTTGGGGCAATGCGGAACGCCGACGCGCGCGAACAAAAGGCGCAGGTAATCGTAAATTTCGGTGACGGTGCCCACCGTGGAACGCGGGTTGTGCGAAGTCGTTTTCTGATCGATGGAAATGGCGGGCGAAAGACCTTCGATAAACTCCACGTCCGGCTTTTCCATCTGCCCCAAAAACTGGCGCGCATAGGAAGAGAGGCTCTCCACGTAGCGGCGCTGCCCCTCCGCAAAGACGGTATCGAAGGCGAGCGTGGATTTTCCGCTGCCCGAAACCCCCGTAAAGACGACGAGCTTATCCCGCGGGATGTGCACGTCGATGTTTTTTAAATTGTTTTCCTTGGCGCCCTTTACAAAAATTTCGTCTTTCATTTTCTTGCTTTACCTTGACCCGATTTTACCGATATATACCTGTGTGAGCTGCGAATAAGACACGGTACCGCCCGACGCATGTTCCCGAAAAATTTCGCGCAGACCCGCGATATACTCTGCACGCTTCGGTTCACCCTCCCGCGGCGCATACGATGACGACAAATGTCTGCCGATAAACGCATTCTCATCCAACAAAAGGTCGTTGCCGAACTCTTCCGTTTTCATCTCTCCGCCGAAAAAAGCGGCGATGCGTTCCTGCTCCATTCCCCCGCAGAAGCCGCAAAAAGAAGAACAAACCGCTCTGTTCAGCTCCGCAACCGCCTCGTGCAAAGGCGATTTGCGACGCACGTTATAGGCGATGACGACGCAGCCGCCCGGTTTCAGGATACGCGCGCATTCGGCGCGGAACCGTTCGGCGTCGAACCAATGAAACGCCTGCGCTACCGTGACCGCGTATACAGCCCCGTCGGGCAAACCCGTAGTTTCCGCACTGCCGCGCACCGATACGAACCCGCCGCATGAAGCCAAACGCGCTTCCGCCTCCGCCCGCATATCGTCGTTCGGTTCGACGGCGTACACGGTGCAGCCCCTTCGGAGCAGTCCCTCCGTGAAAATGCCCGTTCCCGATCCGACATCGGCGACAGCCTGCCCCGCAAACCCATAGTCCGAACACAATCGGTCAAACGCCCCCTCCGCATAGCAGGGGCGTGAAGCGGCGTAAACGCCCGCAATACCGGTAAATTTTTCAGCATTGTTCATAAATTTCCCTTTTCGCGCACGCACCCTACCGTTTGAGGAGCCTGCGCCGCAAGAGATTGATCGTATCGCGGATCTCGATCGCCTTTTCAAAATCCAGCTGGTTGGAAGCCACCTTCATCAACGCTTTGAGCTTTTCGATCTCGTCGGGGATATCCTCCGCACGGATCTTGTCGGCGGGTACCGCCTGCTTTTTCTGCGTGATGCCGATGGTGCTTTTGATCTCTTTGACGATCGTCTTCGGGGTGATGCCGTGCTCTTTGTTGTACGCCTGCTGCGCCTTGCGGCGGCGGTTGGTTTCGTCGATGGCGCGCCGCATGCTGCCCGTTACCGTATCCGCGTACATGATAACTTTGCCCTCGGCGTTGCGCGCCGCCCTGCCGATGGTTTGAATGAGCGACGTATCGCTGCGCAAAAAGCCCTCTTTATCCGCGTCGAGGATGGCGACCAGCTTTACTTCGGGCATATCCAGCCCCTCGCGCAAGAGGTTGATGCCGCACAGCACGTCAAACTCGCCGCCGCGCAGCCCGTTCACGATGTCGATGCGCTCCAACGTATCGATATCGCTGTGCATGTAGCGCACTTTGACGCCGTTTTCCTTCAAATAGTCGGTCAAATTTTCCGCCATGCGCTTGGTCAGGGTGGTCACGAGCGTTCTGCCGCCCCCCTCCGTCACGCGCCGGATCTCGGAGAGCAAATCGTCGATCTGCCCTTTGACGGGGCGCACCTCCACTTCCGGGTCCAAAAGCCCCGTCGGGCGAATGATCTGCTCCACGACCTGCCCCGCCTGCGAAAGTTCGTATTCGGCGGGCGTTGCCGAAACGCAGATCATCTGCGGCACGCGCGCGTCAAACTCTTCAAAGGTAAGGGGGCGGTTGTCGTACGCGGAGCGCATGCGGAACCCGTAGTTGACGAGGTTGGTCTTGCGCGACAGGTCTCCGTGGTACATGGCGCGGATCTGCGGGATGGTCATGTGGCTCTCGTCGATGAACACGAGAAAATTATCCGGGAAATAATCGAGCAACGTAAACGAAGGCTCACCCGGCGCTCTGCCGTCGAAATAGCGGCTGTAATTCTCCACCCCGCTGCAATACCCGATCTCGCGCATCATTTCAAGGTCATAGCGGGTGCGCTGTTCGAGGCGCTGCGCTTCGAGCAGCTTGCCTTCGTCACGGAACGCCTTGACCTCGTCGTTGAGGTCTCGTTCGATGGCGGCAAGGGCGCTCGCCATTTTGGCGCTGCCCACCGCGTAATGGCTGGCGGGGAAAATGCAAATGTGTTTGAGTTCCGCCGTCACCTTTCCCGTGACCGCCTCCACCTCGCACAGCCTATCCACTTCGTCGCCGAAAAATTCGACGCGGATGGCAACTTCCGAGCTGCCCGCGGGAAAAACTTCCACCGTATCCCCCCGCACGCGAAAGGAAGAGCGCGTAAAATCGACGTCTTTGCGCTCGTACTGCAACTCGATGAGACGGCGGATGAGCGCGTCCCGCTCCAACACGTCGCCGGGGCGCAGAGAGATCGCAAGGTCAAAATACTCTTCTGGCGCGCCCAACCCGTAGATGCAGGAGACGGACGCAACGACCAAAACGTCGCTGCGCTCGCCGAGCGACGCCGTGGCGGAATTTCTCAGTTTATCGATCTCGTCGTTGACCGACATATCCTTTTCGATGTAGGTATCCGTGCTCGGAATATAGCTTTCCGGCTGGTAATAATCGTAATAACTGACGAAGTACTCCACGCGGTTGTGCGGAAAAAATTCGCGGAATTCGTTGCACAGCTGCGCCGCAAGCGTCTTGTTGTGCGCGATCACGAGCGTCGGACGGTTGATGTTTTTGATGACGTTTGCCATCGTAAACGTTTTGCCGCTGCCCGTAACGCCGACAAGCACCTGCGTACGGATGCCGTCCTCTACTCCTTCGGTCAGTTTTTCGATCGCCTGCGGCTGGTCTCCCGTGGGGCTGTACGGCGATACAAGTTCAAATTTTTCCATGCAAATACGCGGAACTTCCGTTCCGCTCCCTTTTACAAACAAACGTTTGCTTTCTTTTCCTGCTATTATAGCGCAAAACAAAAAAATTGTCAACGGAACAGCGGAAAAAATACGGGCGGCGGCACGAAAAAAGCGCGCGGCAAAAGCACCGAGGGCGGTGCGTCGGTTTCCTCAACGCCGCCTCATGCAAAAATCGCGCGCAGCAAAAGCCCCACCAAAAACGCCACGACGGCGCCCGCCGCGGAGAGAGCGATCTTGAACGCCGCCCCGCGGCGCGCCTGCTGCGCCTCGCGCCGAAACGCCTCGCCGCTCCTTTGCAGGGTGATCACATACATGCGCTCCCCCTTCCGCTCGGAAAGCACCAGATCGAAATAGCCGTCCAGCTCCAAAGACTGCAAAATGTTTTCCAGCGATTCCGCCGTGTACCCGTGCCGCCGCGGCAGCATGTTCAGGATCTCAAAGGCGCTCACGAGGCAGCACTCCCGCTCTCCGCACAGCCTGTACACGGCGCGCATGATCTCCCCTTCCTTTCTGCTGAGCATCGCCACCTCAAAACAGCAGGGCGGCAAACAGCGCGGCAAGCGCCCCGCCCGCAAACGCGCCCGCAAAGGGCAGCAGCGCCGCACGCAGCCGCATGCCGCGGCGGCGCACCCGTGCCCCGCCGCACGCCTCCGCCCTGCCCTTGGGCAAGAGCGCCGCGCAATAGGTATCGCCGCTGCTGTACCGCAGGCTGATGTAACCGTTTTCCTCCAAAAAGAGAAGTGCCGCCCCTACGCCGCCCGCATCCGCTTTGCAGCGCTCCGGAAGCGCTTTTGCGATCTCCGCCGCGTCCAGCACAAAATATCCCTCTCCCTGCCCGCCGAGCTGACGCAAAACGGCGGCGGCAAGCCTGTTTTGCATGCAAACCTCCCCGCACAAAGCCCTTACTCTTTATCTTTGCGGATTTTCAAACTTTCATGCAAAAAAATTTTCCGCAGGGATAAAAAAGCGCTTTGTAATTTGCGGCGCATGTGGTAAAATAAGTGGAGATCATATTGCGCCCGTACGGGCGGAGGAATCCTTTACTTATGAATCTGCTGGACCGATACACAAACGCGCTCTCTTTCCGAGACTATGACGACTTTTACCGGAATTTTAAGATCACCGCGCCCGAAAACTTTAACTTCGCCTATGATATCGTAGACGAATACGCGCGGCTCGACCCCGAAAAGCGCGCCCTCGTTTGGTGCGACGACCTGGGCGAGGAACGCATTTTTACATTCGGCGATATCAGCAGGATCTCCGACCAAACGGCAAACTACTTCCTCTCCCTCGGCATCGGCAAGGGAGACCGCGTGCTCGTCATTTTGCAGCGCCGCCACGAATATTGGACGACGCTGATGGCGCTTTCCAAGATCGGCGCGGTCGGCATCCCCGCTACGCACATGCTGATGGAAAAAGACCTTGTGTACCGCATGCAGAAAGCGAGCGTCAAAATGGTCGTTGCCGTCAGCGAAGACGAGCTGTGCGACAACATTTTGAAAGCGGCAAAGCAAGTTCCCTGTGTAAAACACCTTGCCTCCGTCGGCAAGCGCGAAGGGTTCCGCGATTTTTGCGCCGAAACGGCGGCGCAGCCGAGCGCACTGCCCGCCCTGCCCTACCGCGGCGAGCGCAGCGTCGAAGATATTTTGCTCCTCTATTTCACCTCCGGCACGACGGGCATGCCCAAAATGGTGTGCCTGAGCCAGCGCTATACGCTCGGCCACATCGTTACGGCGCGCTTTTGGCACAACTGCGAGGACGGCGGGCTGCACTTTACCCTTGCCGAAACGGGCTGGGCAAAGGCAAGCTGGGGAAAGCTGTTCGGGCAATGGGCGTGCGGCTCAGCGCTGTTCGTGTACGATTTTCACGGAAAATTCGAGCCGGACGACCTGATGAACCACATCGCAAAATACAAGATCACGACGTTCTGCGCGCCGCCGACCGTGTACCGCTTTATGATCAAGACCGATCTTTCCAAATACGACCTTTCGAGCATCCGCTTTATGCTGACGGCGGGCGAGGCGCTCAACCCGGAGATCTACCGCCAGATCGTGCAAAAAACGGGGCACAAGATCTACGAAGGGTTCGGGCAGACGGAGACGACCGTTGTGTGCGCCACTTTTCCGGGGCTCGTGGATATCCGCCCCGGCTCGATGGGAAAGCCCTCTCCCCTGTACGACGTGCAGCTCTTGGACGACGACGGAAACCCCGTGGAAACGGGAGCGGGCGAGATCTGCATCCGCCTGCGCAGCGAACAGCAGGGGCTGTTCAGCGGCTATTACAACGACCCGGAGCTCACTTCCACGGTGATCTACGACGGGTATTACCACCTCGGCGACCTTGCCTACCGCGACACGGACGGCTATTATTGGTTCGTTGGAAGAAAAGACGATATCATCAAGAGCTCCGGCTACCGCATCGGACCCTTTGAAGTGGAGAGCGCGCTGATGGAGCACCCCGCCGTACTCGAATGCGCCATCACGGGCGTACCGGATACACAGGGCGTGCGCGGGCAGTTGGTAAAGGCGACCATCGTTCTTGCCAACGGTTACGAGGCGAGCGAAGAGTTGGTCAAGGAGCTGCAAAACCATGTAAAAAAGACGACGGCGCCGTACAAGTATCCGCGCGTCGTAGAGTTTGTAAAAGAGCTGCCCAAAACCATCAGCGGCAAGATCCGCCGCGTCGTGATCCGCAAAGACGACGAGCATAAATTCGATTGAATCCCCTCTATCAAAAAAACGGCAGGCTAAACGCGCCTGCCGTTTTTGCACCCAAAAGCGGCGCCCGCGCGTGCGGGCGCCGCTTTTATCTTCCGCCGATTTAATATTCGATGCGCACCGCTTCGAGCACCTCTTCGTCTCCGATCGTTCTGCCGCCGCCGAGCACGACCGCCATCTGCGGCTCTTCGGCAATGGTCACGTCCATTTGCAGGGCGCGCGAAAAATAATCGTCCATCCCGATGATGCGCGCCGTTCCGCCCGAAAGAAAGATCCCGTTGTGCCAGATCGCCGCGGAAACCTCGGCGGGAAGTTTTGCCGTTACCAGCGCCGTGTATTCGATAACTTTATCCGCAAACAGCTTGATGCAGCCGTAGATATCTTCCGAAGAGACGGAGATCGAACGGGGCCTGCCCTCCGCAATGTCGCGCCCGTTGACGATCATGCGCTCGCTGTCGCTCTCATACAGGCTGCCGACGGTCATTTTTAACTTTTCGCTGGTCTGCAACCCAATCTTCAACCCGAACTTTTCGGCTATGCAGTCAATGATCTGGCTGTCGATATTGCCGCCGCCGATGTTCAGCCCGATGCCCGCGATCACGCCGTCCAGCGAAAAGGCGGCGATGTTCGTGCTGCCGCCGCCCATATCGACGACAAAGGCGGGTTCGGTTTCGCTCAGCGGCATATTTTGCCCCAGCGCGGAGAGAAAAGGCACCTCAACAAAACTGACCGTACGGATGCCGCACGCCGCGGCGAGAGCGTAATACTTATCCAGCAATTCGTTTTTGGCGCCGCAGGGCACCGAAAAGAGCACCTCCGCCCTGCGCGCGCGGGCGCGCGTGACGCCTGCTTTCTCCAAAAAATACGAGAGCATGACCGCCGCCATTTCGCCGTTGACGATATCCGCTTCAAAAACGGGAAAAACGATGGTCGTATACTCCGCCGTTTTTCCGATGAGCTTTTTCGCCTCTTCGCCGATCGCTTTGACCGTGCCGTGCACGGCGGAGACCGCAACGCAGCTCGGCTCTGCCAGCACGACGCCGCTGCCGATGCGGAAAATTTTTGTTACCGATGAACCCAGATCAATGGCTAATTTTATCATTGCAGTATCCCGATCTCTTTCAGCGCCTGCCCCACTTCTTCCTGCGGCAGGCCGATGATGTTGGTAAGGCTCCCCGTGTAGCTCTCTACCGGCGAAGGCACGTCCTGAATGCCGTAGCTGCCCGCCTTATCCAGCGGAGCGCCGCTCGCCGTATACGCCTCGATGAACGCGGCGCCGAGCGTTTTAAAACGCACCCCCGAACGGCACACGCCGCTGCGGCTGCCCGCGGGAGAGAGCAGGCACCAGCCCGTGTACACTTCGTGCTCCCGCCCCGAAAGGCTGCCGAGCGTGGCGCGGGCATCCGCCGCGTCCTTCGGCTTGCCGAGCGCGCGCCCGCCAAACCAAACGACGGTATCCGCCGCCAGCACCGCCGCATCGGGGAACCGCGAAAACACGTCCTCCGCCTTGCGCCGCGCCAAGCGGGCGACCAGCTGTTCGGGCAAAAGCCCCTCCTCCGTTTGTTCTCCGCACCGCGGAGGCTGTACCGAAAAGGAGGATAGCAGCCGCGAAAGGATCTCCCTGCGCCGCGGCGAAGCGCTTGCCAGTATCACACGCATGCCGTTTTTCCGAAAGATAGCCGCAAAAAAATTTTGCGGCTACCCGTGTTTTTAAAGGATCTCAAGGTTTTTGCGGAAGGATTTGCGGAATTCCGTATTGGCGTTCATCGCGTCACGGATCTCCAACGACGCATCCCCTTCCACCTCCGTCTTCATGATGACGGAATCGCCGAGCACGTCGCAGTTGATGCCCTTGACCGTACCCGCGCAGCCGCGGTCTAAGCTCTCCGCGATGCGCAGCATCACGCCCAGCTTGCGCACCGCTTCCAGATCCTCCTCCTGCACGATGTCCTTATATTTGACCCAATCGGCGGGAGAGATATCCTCCTTTTTGTGGCAGCCCGCCACAAACGCCGCCAACACCACCTCGCGGTGGGTGATGCCGTACAGCGTGGAATTGAGGATCATGTAGCAGCTGTGCTTTTGATGGTTGTAATATTTGATGCGGTTGCCGCAGTCGTGCAAGGTTGCCGCAACCTTCAAAATTTTCAGATACTGCCGCGGGAATTTGTGCAGCACGCGCAGCTGTTTGAACAGCTGCACCGAAAGATTGACGACGTGCTCCACATGCTTTTCGTCGCACTCGTAATAACGCACAAGCCCGGTCAAACTGTATCCGAGGATATCCGAAATGGGCTTTTCGAGCGTGACGGGAACGGCTTGGTTGAACATGATCCCCTCACGCAGCCCCATCCCGCTGATGGTAAAGGATTCGAACTTCATATACCGCGTAAACGCCTTTACGACGGCGAGCGCGGCGGGCAGGATATCCGCCCGCGCGGAAGAGATCCCCTTGATCTTCTTTTTGCGGTCAAGGTCGAGCACCTTGATCATGTCGTAAATGGAATCGAAATCCTCCACGGGAATGGCGTAGTTGTGCACGGTATCGAGCGGATATTTGCGCACCATTTTGCTGATCTTGAAAATGTTGCGGAACGAACCGCCCACGCCGATCATCTGCACGTCCGGATCGACGTCTTTGAGCCATTCGATGGAAGAGAGCTGTTCGGTAAAAAACTCTTCGATCTTTTCCGTCTGCTCCTCCGGGGAGAGCCCGTCGTTTTTAAAGAGGTCCGTCAGCGTGACCGCGCCGAAAGGCAGCGCCACGCAGCCGAGCATGTTCCTGCGGTTGTAATAAATGATCTTCGTGCTGCCGCCGCCGATCTCCAAAATGACGCCCTTGGGGATATCCATGGAGTTGATGACGCCGCGGTAAACGAGCGTAGATTCTTCATCCTCGCTGAGCACCTTTACTTTGATGCCGCAGGTAGCTTGGATCTCATCCAAAAAGCTGCGCTGGTTTTTGGCGCGGCGGACGGCGGCGGTCGCCACGGCGATCACCCTGTCTACCCTGCTTGCGTCGCAGAGTTTTTTGAACATTTTCAGCGTTTTTATCGTTTCGGCAACGCGCTGCGGCTTCAAAAAGCCGTCCCGCTCCATATCCTGCCCAAGCCGTACGCTCTCCTTTAATTCGTCCACGACCATAAAATGCCCTTCTCCGAAGAGCTCCACGATCACGAGCCGTGCCGAATTCGAGCCTAAATCGATAATGCCGATCTTTTCCACTGTGCCACCTCAGCTGTCCGTAAAGAAATGTGTATGTGCCATCGGGGCCGTTCCGTTTTTGCCTGCTTGTTTTGCCGAAAAACTTACTATGACCCAAATTAACCACGTTTATTATACCATCGAATTTTCCGTTTGTATAGGGCTTTTTTAAATTTTTGTGCAAAAATTTTTTTCCTTTGCGGCAAAACGCGCCGTTTTGTACGTTTAAAACAACGTTTGCGTCAATTATTAACTTTTTTTATAAAAATATGCGCATTTATTTCCGAAAAATGCAAAAAACAGGGTGTGCAAAGTGCACAACCCTGCTCCTTTAAACGACTTTTTCCGCCGCCCGCGCCTACATTTCGCGGATGCATTTGCGCGGGCAGACGGCAACGCATTTTTTGCAGCCGACGCACTTGGAATAATCGATCGCGGGGAGCGCGCCCTGCATGGCGATGGCGCCCGCGGGGCAGTTTTTCGCGCACAGCCCGCAGCCGATACAGCCGCGCGCGCACAGCTCCGTGACCTCCTTCCCCTTTCCGTGGTTGGAACAGGCGATATAAACGGCGGCGCGGCGCGGGATGAGTTCGATGATCTTTTTCGGGCAGTTTGCAACACACGCCCCGCAGGCGATGCATTTTTGCTTATCGGCGACGGCATAGCCGCCGTCTCGCACTTCGATCGCCCCGTACGCGCATACGTCGGCGCAGCTGTTTTTGCCGATGCACCCGACGGGGCATGCCTTGACCCCGCCCGCCAAAAGTTCGCAGGCGGCGCAGCTGCCGTACCCCTGGTATGCGTACTTGTTGTAACAGCCGTTCCCGCCGTTGCAGTGCACGACCGCCACGAGGTCCTCCCCCGCTTCGCCGCCGCCGAGCAAATCGGCGATCTGCTGTTTGTTTGCCGCGGGCGTCGCCTTGCAGTCGGAAAGCTGCGCCTCGCCCTTTACGAGCGCGGCGGCAAACTGCGCGCAGCCGGCATAGCCGCATCCGCCGCAGTTGGAGTTTGCCAGCAGTTTTTCCACCTTTTCCGCACGCTCGTCCTTTTTGACGGCGAAGGCATTCGACACAACGACCAGCACAACGCCGAACAAAACGGCGAGCGCGGTCATGATGCCGCCCGCAAGCAAAACGATCTCTGCCGTAGTCATACGCTCACCCCGCCAAAATGCCCGAAAAGCCGGCAAACGCCATCGCCATGATCGCCGCCGTGATCAGCGTGATCGGAAACCCCTTGAAACACTTGGGGATATCCGCCCCGTCCGTCTTCATCCGCACGCCCGCAAGCAGCACGATCGCCAGCAAAAACCCGACGCCCGTCGCCAGCGAAAACGCGAACGTGTACAAAAAATCAAAACTTTGGTATACGACGGCGCTGTTCGCCGCGCCGAGGATGGCGCAGTTTGTGGTGATGAGCGGCAGATAGATGCCCAGCGCGCTGTACAGCGTGGGAGAAAAGCGCTTTAAAACGATCTCCAACACCTGCACCAAACTTGCGATGACCAAAATAAATGCCATCGTATACAGAAAATCGATTTTGAGCGGCAGCAAAACATAGTTGTACACCAGCCAGCAAAACACCGAAGAGATCGCCAACACGAAGATGACGGCAAACCCCATGCCCGCCGCGCCCGACATTTTTTTGGAGACGCCGAGGAAGGGGCAGATCCCCTGGTACTGCGCCAAAACGATGTTGTTGGAAATGACGGCGGAAAACAGGATGGCGGCAACGGAGACCGCGGCGCCCGCCGCGCCGAGTTCGACGATCATTTCGCCACCTCCTCCGCCCCTTCCCGCACGAGCGGGAGCGACTGTTCCGCCCGCTTAGCGCGCGCGTTCCATTTCTGCACCAAAAAATTGAACAGCGCCATCAGGCACCCGAACACGATAAACCCGAAAACGCTTGCGGCTGTCGCGTCCATGACCGGAAAGCCGGGGATGGCAAACCCCGCAAAGGCGCCGCCCGCCAAAAATTCACGCACGATGCCGATCAGGCACAGCGCGCAGGTGAACCCCACGCCCATTGAAACCCCGTCGAGCATGCTGTACAGCGGCTTGTTGCAGGCGGCATAGCTCTCCGCCCGCGCCAAGATGATGCAGTTTACGACGATGAGGTCGATGAACGTGCCGATCGACGTATACAGGTCCGGCAAAAACCGGCGCATGACCATCTGCACGATGGTGACGAAGGTGGAAACGATGACGATGTAACAGGGAATGCGCACCCGTTCCGGGATGACGCGGCGCAGCAAACTGATGAACAGGTTTGAAAAAACGAGCACAAACATCGTGGCAACGCCCATTGCAAACGAATTGAACAGGCTCGACGTTGTGGCTATGGTCGGGCAGGTGCCCAGCACCAATACGAACGTCGGATTGTTGCGCAACAGCCCGCCCAGCGCCGTTTCCTTGATCTTTGCCTTATCCATTTGCTCCCTCCGCCAAGTATTCGCGGTAGTACCCCGCCGCCGCGCCGATCGCGGCGGTAACGGCGTTCGAACTGCGCGTGGCGCCCGAAACATAGTCTACGCCCGAACCGCTCAACAATTCCTCTACCGGCACGTTCAAAAACTGTGCATAAAAGCCGCTCGCTTCCAGCTGCCCCAAAAACGTTTCGCCATTTTCGCCCACAGTGATCTTCGCAACGGCGCCCCCTTCGATGTACACATACAGCTGCACGTCGCCGCGGTAGCCGCCCTCGCCCCGCACGCAAAACGCATGCGTGCTCCCGTCGTCGGAGAGGGCGTACACGTCCACGTGCCCCGTCATGGTGCGCGACCCTGCGGTGACGGTGTAATCCGTTTCCCTCCCCTCCCCCGGATCCCGCTCCGGGATGGTAAAGGTCAGCTCCGTATCCTGCGCAAACCTTGCGTACGCCTCCGTGCGCGGATCCACCCGCGTCAGGGTATACACCGCGCCGAGCAGCAGCCCGCACACGAGCGCGATGGCGGCAAGCACGCCGATACTCTGCAACACAGCCCTTGTTTTTGCCTTATCCATTGCCCGCCTCCGCGTATTCCGCCTCGTAAAAACATTCCAAGACCATCTCCCGCAGCACCGTGTTCGTAGCCGTTGCCGACGTATTCGAATCGGTGGAGAGGTCGGAGAGATTCAAAACCTGCGCGTGCGTTTTGCCGATAAAGAGTGAAAGCTCCGCCACGTATCCCTTCGTGCTTTGGGTAACGGGCTCGATCGTTTGCACTTTGCCCTCTTCCATATCGAGGATCACCGTGTATGCGAGCGGCTGCGTATAATCGAACAACGCAAGATACGCCGCGCCCTCTACCGAAAAGGTGTAAACGGCTCCGTCCGCCTCCCGCGCCTTGACGTACCGCGGCGCATATTCATAGGGCGCCGTGTTTAGGGCGAGCAGCGTATAGCACTCCAAAATCATCTCCCGCAGCGCCTTGTTCGTGATCGTTGCCGACGTATTCACGTCGGCGGAAAGATCTTGCAGACCGCGGATCTCCCGTTCGTTTTTGTTCAGGAACAAGGCAAGCTCCGCCACATATCCCATCGTGCTTTGCTGCACGGGAACGATCGCGCGGACGACGCGGCTCTCTTCCGCGCCGATGGTCACGATATAGCCGAGGGGCTGTTTGTACCCGCCGATATCCGCCGTGCCCGCAACGTCGAAGCGGTACCCCTCCTCCGTCTGCCGAAAGCTCCTTACGTATGCGGGCGTATACTCGTCCGCACGCGGATGCAGCACCGCCAAAACGGGCGCCGCAACGGCGAGCGCGAGCGCCATGGCAAGGCAGAGGGCGCGCATCGCCCACTTCATGGCCTGCGGCTTTTGCCTGCCGCGCTTCGTGCACTGCCCGAAGCGCACGGGAAGAATGAATTTATCCAACAGCGGCACGAGCAGGTTCATGATGAGGATGGCGAGCGACGTGCCCTCCGGATAGCTTCCGAAAGCGCGGATGAGCATGGTAAAGACGCCCAGCCCTACCCCGTACAGAATGCGGTTGTACTTCCACTTCGGCGAGGTGGCGTAATCGGTAGCCATGAAAACGGACCCGAACAGCATGCCGCCCGAAAGCAGTTGCAGCAAGATCTCGGACGCGTCTCCGTAGCAGATCAGCGTCATCACCGCCGCCGAAAGCAGGTACGAGAGCGGGATCCGCCAGTCGATGACCCGCCGCACGGTGAGGTATACGAAGCCCGCCAAAACGGCAAGCGCGCATGTTTCGCCGATGCTGCCGCCCGTATAGCCGAACAGCAGTTGCAGCACCCAGCCCCAATACCCGCGCACGCCGAGAAAAACGGGCGCAAACACCGCCGTGCCGCCGCCCAGATAGGTCGCCGAAGAGGATACGTCTACGGCGAGCATGTTGCCCGCCACGTCCGCGCCGATCCAATTCGTCATCACGCCGCTGTACGCCAAGAGCAAAAAGACGCGCGCCGCCCCCGCGGGGTTCGCAAAATTTTTGCCCAGCCCGCCGAAGAGCATTTTGACCAGAACGATGGCAAACGCCCCGCCGATGAGGGGGATATACCACGGGGCGCGCGGGGGCAGGTTCAGCCCCAAGATCAGCCCCGTTACGAGCGCGGAAAGATCGAAGGTGAACGGCTTGCGCCGCACGAGGTTGCACAGCTGTTCGCAGGCAAAACACGCCGCCATGCACAGCACGACGAGCAGCAAAGACCACAGCCCGTAGAACAGCACGCCCGCTACAAGGCAGGGCGCAAGCGCAATGAGCACGTCCGCCATCAGGCGGCGTGTGGTGCTCCGCCCCTTAACATGCGGAGAGGCGGATACGTTGTATGCGGATATTTCTGCCATCAGACCCCTCTCTCGCGGATGATCTTTTTTGCGAGCGTAACACTCTGCGCCAGCCGCCGCCCAGCCGGGCAAACATAGGTGCAGCAGCCGCACCCGATGCAGGAAGCGGCGCCGAAGCGCTTTGCTTCCCCGTACTTTTTGGCGAGCAACGCCTCTTCGATAAAGACGGGCGAAAGCCCCATCGGGCACGCCTGCACGCACTTTCCGCAGCCGATGCAAACCGAGCTTTCCTGCGCGTCTGCCTCCTTTTCAGAGAGAAAGAGCAGCGCAGACGTGGTTTTTGCGGTGCAGATTTTCAGCGAAAACACCGCCTCACCCATCATCGGTCCGCCGCAGACGATGCGCCCGCACTCCTCGTGCCCGCCGCAAAATTCGGCAATCTCGCGCAGGCGGGTGCCGTTTTTTACCCAGAGATTGGCGGGGCGGTCCACGGCGCCGCCGCTGATTGTCATCACCCGCTCGTAACAGGGCTCGTTTTGCTCCACCGCCGCCCAAATCGCATAGGCGGTATGCACGTTGACGACCAGCACCCCGACGTCGGCGGGAAGTTTCCCCTCCGGCACAACGCGCCCCGTACAGCCGTAAATGAGCTGCTTTTCGGCACCCTGCGGGTAACGGGTGCGGAGGGGCTTTACCTCCTCCCCCGCCGCGCACAGCGGCGCAAGCGCCGCGATCGCCTCCGGCTTGTTTTTTTCGACGCCGATCAGCAGGCGGCTCGCCCCGCACGCGATGCACGCCAGCCTCGCGCCCCGCAGCACCTGTTCGGCGTGTTCGCACAGCAGCCTGTCGTCGCATGTGATATACGGCTCGCACTCTGCCGCGTTCACGAGGAGGATATCCGCCCTGCCCCGCACGTTCAGCTTTGCCGCCGTGGGAAAGCCCGCGCCACCCATGCCGACGATGCCCGCCTCCGCAATGCGGCCGAGCACGCTCTCCCGCGTGCGGTCGCAAAGCGGCGCGAGCGCAACGTGCTCGTCCGAAAAATCGTTCAAAATATGGATGTGCTCTTTCTTTTTCCCCGCGGGAGAAATGTGCGTGACAATGCCCTGCACCGTGCCCGCAACGGGAGAAAAGACATTGGCGGAAAGCCCTTCCGCCGCCCTGCCGATGAGCTGCCCGCGCAAAACGCGCTCCCCCGCCTGCACGGCAGGAAGGGCGGGCGCGCCGATGTGCTGTGACAGCGGCACCCAAACTTCCCGCACCGGCGGCATCCGCCCGATCGCGCAGCCTCGGCTGTATTGCTTGCACCCCGCAGGGTGTATGCCTCCTGCAAACCTTGCCAAAAAAACCTCCGACGGGCGATCGCACCGCTCCGCCCGCACTTGTTTTTTTTATTCTACCATATTTTGCCCTTTCTGTAAAGGATCGAACAAAAGTATTTTTCCGCCGCGCAAGGCTTTCATACAGAGCCGCCGCGCATGGCTGCCGTACAGAGCCGCCGCGCAAAGTTGCCGCACGCCGCTTTCCTGTTCGCTGTTTTGCCGCCGCACGTAACTTTACTGTTCGCTGTTTTGCTGTTTCCTGCCGCTTTGCTGCCCGCCCGCCTGCTGCCCGCCGCGCAGCTGCCGCACCCCCGAAGCCAGCTGGTACAGCGAAAGAAGGCACAGAAAAACGCCGAAGCCGACGCGCAGCGCCCCGCCGGGGATCCCCTGCACAAACAGCCCGCCGAGCACCGAAAGCAGCGTGGCGGGCACGATTGTCCAGAGCACGCCCCGCGTATCCAGCAGCCCGTTTTTTGCGTGCACCCGCAAAGAGACCGCCGCCATCGGCAGAAACGTAAGCAGGTTTACAGACTGCGCCATGTGCTGCGGCACGCCGCAGAGCACCGTAAGGATGGGGATGAGCACGCAGCCGCCGCCCATGCCCATTCCGCCCAAAACACCGCCTGCAAGCCCCGCGCAAAAATAGACGAGAAATCGCATCGTTCCCTCCCTATACGATCATCCGCACGCCCGCCGCAAACATGACGGCGGCAAACACGAGCGTAGCGCTTGCGGGCGTGATGGAGCCGAGCAGCCGCGCCCCCGCCGCTCCGCCCGCAAGCACGCCGATCCCCACGGCGAGGAACAGCTCCGCATCGAACCAGCCGCCGCACAGATAGACGACGGCGCTGGCAAAGCAGACGGGCAGGATGATGAGGATCGCCGTCGCGTGCGCGGCGAGCGGCTGCCGCCCGTTCGCCTGCAACAGCGGCACAACGAGCATGCCGCCCCCTCCGCCGAAAATGCCGTTCACCGCCCCCGTAAAGATCCCGGCGGCGCTCATTTTAGCCGCCTGCGCAACCCCTTTCATCTCTCCCTCCGCACGGGCGCGCCGCCCGCACGGTTTAGTTTGCGCCCGCGCGGAAAAATCATGAGCGCGGGCAAAAAGCGCAAAAAGGAGCCGCCCGCGCCCCGCGTGCAAAAAGAAATCCTGAATTTTCATCGATTTTTTACTGTTATTGCTTGCTTTTACGCGCCTTTTATATTAAAATAAGATGGTACGATTTGCAGAAGATGCAATTTCTATTTTTCTACTCAAAAGGTGTTTTGTATGGCAAAAAGTAAACGTTCCGGAAAGCTGAGGTTCTTGACCCTGCTGCTCTCTCTCCTGATGGTATTCTCCTTCGGCGCCGTTGCGGTCGCATGCGCCACGGACGATACGTCGGAGGACGACAGCACGACCGAATCCCGCACGGACACACAGACCTTTTCCAACGCGGATTTCGAATTTTTTACGGACAGCGACGGCAGCTACCTGATCGGCAGCGCCAGCAACTGGTCGAGTTCTACCGTTTCCAACGGCAGCACCTCCCCCTCTACCTCCCCCAAAACGGGGATCGTAGACACGCAGAGCCGCAGCCTCCCCTTTGACGAAGCGTCTTGGGCGGAGTACGTTGCCGACCCCGAAAACGAGACCTTCGATTGGAGCGGCTTCTACTACGCCTTTAAAGATTATGTTTATTACGACGGGTTGGACGAAGAGGACGATGCGGACGAGCTGGAAGACGCGGAGTACTTTACGGACATCGACAACTACTACGACGTGCCCGGCTACGACCTATTCGCCGCATGGCTGCAAACGGAGGACGGCAAAGCCGCGCTGGAAAACGCCGGGTTTGCCGAGGACGATTTCAGCGATTCGGATAAGGACGACCTCTTGAACGAGGCACTTGCCGAAAAATACATCGAATTTATCCGCGGCGTCAACCCCGGCACGCACTGGGCGGACGAAACCAACGCCGACGAGCTGGACGAAGAAAACGGCACGCACGTTTTGATGCTGCACAACTACCGCACCAACGACAACGGTACGGCGATGCGGTATGCCTCCACTTCCATCACCCTGCAAGCGGGCACGGCGGCTTCCGTTTCCCTGTGGGTGAAAACGTACGGGCTCACCTATAACAACAATACCCCGATCACGACGAACAACCGCGGCGCCTTTATCGAGATCGCCAACTCCGTCGGCGGCACCTCGCAGGACCCGCTCACCGTGCGCAACATCAACACGCAGCTGCAAAACCCCGACGGGGAAAACAACGGCTGGATGGAATACACATTCTACCTGCGCGCCTCTTCCTATGCGAGCACCACGTTCACGGTCAACCTCGGACTCGGCAGACAGGCGCCCGGCACCACGCAGAACGTTTACGAATATGTGCAGGGCTACGCCTTCTTTGACGACCTCACCTACAACGTATTCAAAGCGAGCGATTGGGACGCCATCGTCGACGGCAGCTATTCGGCGGATCTGAACGGAGACGGCGAAGAAGAGACGACGGCGGCAGTCGGCAGCGGTCAAACCTACAAATTCGACTCCTCCACCCTCGACGACAGCGCGATCTTCAACGCGCAGACGGCGACAAACAACGTGTTTGCGCTCGATCTGGACGAGCTGACCAATGCAAGCGGCACAAGCGTTTTGACCGCCGTTGACATCTCTTCCGCAGCGCCCGCCCTCACAAAGGACGACAAGGGCAACACCGTCGAATACCTTGCGGGCGGCTCCGCGCTGATCGGAACCAACGACGCGGCGCTCTCCGGAAAAGTTACGGCAGAGGCGATCACGGGGACGGGATCGCAATACGCCAAACCCGTTCAAGACAGCTTTGCAAACTTCTCTTCTCTCCCCTTCGGCACGGGCAGCATTTTGATGCTGTACAGCGGCAAAGGCGCGCCTTACACCGCCGCCGTGGAGGACGAGGGCACGTTCACCGTACACAAAGACGAAACGCTGATGGTCTCCTTCTGGGTCAAGACCTCCGAACTGCAAGGCGGCACGGGCGCCACGGTAAAGCTGCTCGACGCGGAGAACGAATCGACGATCGGCGCCGTGGATACGACCACGCTGGCAACGGTGGACATCAAGGACGACTATAACAAGACGGAAGACATCTTCGACGGATGGCAGTTCTGCGCCTTTTACGTGACGACGGAGGAGGACGAGCTGAGCTTCTCGCTGGAATTCTCCTTCGGGCAGACGCCCGCTTCCTTTGCGGATACCGCGATCTCTTCCTATGTGCCGGGCTTTGCGGCGTTTGCGGACCTGCGCACCTACCGCATGACCGAGGAGCAAGCCGCCCTTGCCGCAACGGGCACTTACGCCCTCAGCGTTACGCTCTCCGGCGACGAATACAGCGGCGCGCCTTCTTTTGACAGCCCCGCCACCAACGACAAGTCTCTCGAAACGGGTATCGCCGCCCCCGCAAACTATACGGGCGTATACGGCGGCAGCTACCATGTGGGCGGCACCAGCCAAGACGCGGACGTGAACGCGCAAAATTCTTTGGCTTCCGCAGGGCTTTTGAGCAAAAAACACTTTGCTTCTTACAAAAACGACGCACAAAACAGCGCGTGGATCGGCGTGCTGGACGACTTCTTTACCTCCGTCTCTTCCGCGCTGACGGATAGCGTATGGGCGGAGATCTTCGGCGACAGCGAACAGCCGCTGCTCATCGCGCAGACGGTGCGCAATTCGTACGGATACATTGCAAACAGCAACTCCACCATCTCCGCCGACGCCGAATCGCTGACGCAGATCGTGGTCCGCGTGAAGCTCTCCCCCGGCGCGAGCGCGTACGTGTACCTCATCGACACCGCCGTGCCCGACGAAGACGAAACGGACGCCAAGCTGTATGCGGATACGCTGCACCACGAAACGGGCATCTCCTACCGCTACGACGAAGACGGCAACCTCGTCAACCTCGACCCCGACGACGAAGAGTACGACCGCCGCGACAATATCCTGCTCTACTACCAGGATAACGGGCTGTGGGCAAAGACGCGCAGCTACACCGGCAGCGAATATTACGCCAACCTCGCCAACTACGAAACGGACAAGGACGGCAACAAGACAGATAAAAACGGAAACATCGTTTATTACGCACACGACGGCGCTTTCTACCGCTATTACGATGAAGATACGAACCTCTATGAAGTTGCGGTAAAAGACTTTACCGAAGCGGGCATCGACCTGACCGGCGCGCAGCTGCAAGGCGTTTCCGACAAGATGCTCTACCAAAAGGTGGAGAACACGACGGACAGGGTTTCGGGTTGGATCTATATCCGCTTCTTCATCGCGGCGGGCGACGAAAGCAAAACGTACCGCCTCGAACTGTGGTCGGGCGACCGCCAAGCGGTCAACACCGACAACACCGCCGCGGCAAACTTTGTCATCTTTGACACGGTGGAATACGGCGAAGTAGAACAGGAAACGTACGTCTCCTCCCGCCTTACCGCCCTTGCCAAAGAGCTCGGCTATACCGACGCCGAAGCGCTGCAAGAGGCATACGAAAGCGACCCCGCCGCGTTCATGAACGGGATCGCAAAGAAGCAGGACGGCAGCGATTACACGAACAGTTTGGCAACGCCGTCGCTCGTGTACTACCGCTACTCGCTGTACGACGATGCGGATTACGCCTCCTACGACGGCAGCCGCACGGATGCGGAAGACCCCTATTCCGGGTACGACCCCGCTTCGTATGAAAACGAAGTCGCCTACCTGCAATATGCCTACACCGAAAAGTACGGCGTCACCTACTACGATACCTTTGTGAACTTTGCGGCAAACGAAGTCACCGTTTCCGCCGCAGCCGACGACGACACGACGACCGACGACGACACGGACGATTCGCCCGATTACAACATTTGGCTGCTCGTCTCCTCCATCCTGCTCGCCGCAGCTCTCATTCTCACGCTGCTCACGCTGCTGCTGCGCAAACTGCTCTCCGGCATGAAGCGCAAGAGCGAGGAAAAAGCATCGCCCGCGTACAGCAACAAGCGCAGCATCTATATCCGCAAGCTCCGCCGCGAAGAGGCTGAAAACGAGGAAGCCGAAGACGAGGACGACGAAGAGCTGTTCACGGACGAAGAGCTGTACAACGAAACCGAGGAAGACGCGGAAAGCGCCGAAGAAGACGCGCCGAGCGAAGAAACACCGAGCGAAGACGCGCCCGACGAAAACGCCGAAGGCGAAAACGGCGGCGACAAAACCGAGTGATCCTAAGCAATGACCAAACGAGCAAGCGGCGGCCCCGAACGGGACCGCCGCTTTTTCTTACCCAAGCGCCGCACTTTGTTTTGAAAAGTCATCCGAACAAAAAATTTATTCCGCCAAAGCGTTCCCCGTACGGCGCAAACCCTTCGGGAGATGGTTTTTGAGCACGCCGCCCGCACTCTTTGCCAAACCGAGCGCATACCCGCCGTACGTTACGGCGCACCAGCCGTTTGGAAGGGACGCAGGGAGCGTTTCTCCCGCAAAGTACCTTGCCGCCTGTTCCGCATCCAAGGCGGCGCAGCGGCAAAACGGGCAGGCGGGCGACGCCATCGCCAAGGCGTGCGACGGTTCAAAACGGTCTCCGCGTACCTCGCCCAGCTTTAAGCCCGCGCGCAGCACACGGACCCCGCGCAGCACAGGCAATTCCTCCGGCAGCGCACAAAGCGCGTCTCCGAAAGACGCGAGCCGCGCCCATTCGGTGCGCGCGAGCGCATCCGCCGCAAACGCGCGGAAAGCCGAAAGCGCGCGGCGCTCGGCGCCCGCGTTTGCAAGCCTGCCGCGGTACGCCCGCTCGCCCTCGCTTACAAAACATGCCGCGTAATGCCCCTCGCCGCGGACGCGGTGCGGATACAGTTTTTCCTCGCGGATCAAGCTGAGCTGCGGAAAGGCGCGCACCAGCCAAGCGGCGTTTTCCTCGTCCTCTTCGGCGGAAAACGTACAGGTAGAATAGACGAGCGTTCCGCCGGGCGCAAGCATCTTTACCGCCGACGCCAAGATCTTTTTTTGGCGCGCGGCGCACATTTGCACCGTCTCCTCGCTCCATTGCGCGGCAGCCTCTTCCTCTTTGCGCAGCATCCCTTCCCCGGAACAGGGGGCATCGACCAAGATCTTATCGAAATACCCGCCCAGCTGCTCTGCCAAGCGTTCGGGGTCGGCACAGGTGACGACGGCGTTTTCGATCCCCAAGCGCTCCACGTTTTGCAGCAGCACCTGCGCGCGGGCGGGAATCTTTTCGTTGAGCACCAAAACCCCGCCGCCACGCATCGCCTGCGCAAGCTGCGTTCCTTTTCCGCCCGGCGCGCTGCAAAGGTCGAGCACGCGCTCTCCCGCCCGCGCGCCCAGCATGGGCGCGGCGCACATGGCGCTCGGTTCCTGCACATAATACAGCCCCGCGTCGTGGTAAAAGCTCTGCCCCGGCTTTTGCGCGGCAATATAAAAGCCGTTTTCCTCCCACGGCACCCGTTCGAGCGAAAACGGCGAAAGGGCGCGGAACGCCTCCGCCCCGATCTTCAATATATTGACGCGGATCCCGCGCACGGGCGGCTGCGAAAGGCACGCCTCGTACGCGGAAAATTCTTCTCCCAAAAGCGCGCGCATGCGCGCCGCGTAGCGTTCGTTCAACGGCTGACCCCCAGTTCGCTGCAAAGCTGCGCGATCGTGCAGATCTCGCCGATCTGCCCTTCCCTGCGCAGCTTCTCCGCGCTCTGCGCGCGCGGGCTGTCATCCTCTTCGCCGGCGACAAATACGTTGCAGCCCGAAAGTTTCAGCGAATATTTTCCGCCCCGCTTTACGATCTCTTTGACCAGCCCTTTGGCAAAGGGCACATCCTCTTCGATGGAGCGCGAAAAGCTGAACCGCTTCCCTTTCAGCTCGTTGCTCTGCGGGCGGACGCGGTAGCCGTACACGAAGTCGTTGAATTTTGAACGCCGTTCGCCGCGCTCGCGCTTTTCCCGCCGCTTTTCGGCAAGGTATTCGCTGCGCCGCTGCGAAACACAGGCGGAGTACTGCCCGCCCGCGATCTTTCCGAGGCGGACGCCGTACTTTTTCAGCAATTCCTCCACCGAACAGCCGTCGTGCTCGCACATCTCCTGCGCCACGCGCATGGTCGCGTACGCGTCGTCTGCCGCGCGGTGCGGGGTGTAGTCGATCTCAAAGATTTTTGTCAACGCTTCCAGCCCCGTTTGGCGGTCAAACGTTTCCGTCATCGCCATATAGATCACCTGCGTATCCGCAAACGAAAAGCGGAACGACGGCAGATGATACCGCCGCGTTTCCAAATTGAGATACTTCACGTCGTTCATGGCGGCATGCCCGAACACGAGTTTATCCTCTCCCTCCAAGATCTCTTTGATGCGGGGGTAAAACTTTTTAAAATCGGGCAGTTTGGAAAAGCTGTCGTAATCGTACGGCAGCACGATCCCGCCGCCGCCGTGATCGGTCAAATGAAATTTTCCGTTCGGGTTAATGCGGATATCTTCCTTTTCAAGGATGCGAAATTGCTCGTCGGCAATGCAATACCCGAACACGCAGATCTTTGCCACGTTTTTATACACGCAGGCGCATTCGATGTCAAAAAAAACGTACTTCATTCCTTTATCGCTGCAAAGTTTTTCTCTTCGGTTACGATTATACCATAAACCGACCCCGTTTGTAAAGCCCTTTCCCCCTGCTGCGCCCGTCCGAAACAGGCAGAGCGGCGGGCAAGATCTGCCCGCCGCCGCAATGCGTTTGTTTACGCACCCTTGATGCGCGCAAGGTCCGCGTTGACCTGCTCGCGCCCGCTCAGCTCGCGGACGGGGTGCGCCTTTTCCTCAAAGCGATAATCCTTGCCGAATTTTTTGATGGTCTTTTCGATCACGGTATGGCTGGCAAGGCTCTTCACGTTCCCCTGTACCGCGCGGTTGTACCCGAAGAACCGATAGCCGTCCGGCAGCTCGTTGATATCGGCAAAGCTCTCCGAATGCCCCGTCAGGCGCACGCTTTTGAGCACTTCGCGGATATAACTCTTTTGCGGCGCAAACTGGATGGGTTCGGGGAAGGCGCCGCCCTCCGGAAAGATCTGCTGCCACACCTTTCCCTCGTACTTTTCCATCATCGCCGTTGCAAACTTTAAGTGCGACAGCTCCTCTTCAAAGTGCATCTCCCAGATCGAACGGATCCGCGCGTCCGTTTCGTCCTGCATGCAAGACCAGTACAGGTAACACTCCGTATATTCGTGCATGACCATGCAGGTGAACATATCCACGGTGGGGTCGGAAAGGCACCCGTACCCCGTAACGTGCTGTTCCTCGATCATGGCGATCTCCGAATACAGCTTTCTTCCCAGCTCCGAATCGTAGAGGTTGGCAACGTTGAGGTAGTAATTCATCGTCTGCTGCTCCGCCGCCGTGATGATGGCAACGTTCAGGCGCGTAACGGGGTCGTTCAAAAAGTTGTTGATATAAAAATTGACGTCGTCTCCGGGGTGCCGCGCTTCGGAAACGGTGGGCCGCCCCGGCATGATCTCGGTATACCCGCCGACCAGCTTTTCCGCGTGGATGCCGCGTTCAAAGTCTAAAAGGTCGGCATAGCGGTAGAGATGGTCAAAGTCCTCCAACAGCGCAAAATCCAGCTGCTTTTTGACGTAACCGTTCTTTTCGCGCTGCGCCAAAATGGCGGTGAGATCGACGGCGAGCTGCTCGTAGCCGATGGTATGCTCCAAAATGCTCTCGCCGCGCGGCTTTAAACAAGCGATGCGCTTTTGCTGCTGCTGTTCGCCGCGGCGGATGAGCGCCATCCCTCTGCGCACCTCGTTGTTGGGGCAATGGCGCGTCCAGCGAGAGGTGTTCCAGATCGCCTCAAATTCGGTGCCGTTCATCAAAATGGTGCGCACGCGCGTGTAGGGATCCACCGTCTCCTTGTCGTACGGTTTTACGTTGATGCTCTTCCAGTTTTTATACGTTCTGTTGATATCTTTTGCGCTCTCTTCAAATGGATTCATGGCGTTCCTCCTTGCCGAAACTTGAAATTATTATCGACGGAGCCGCCTTTTCTTATTCAAAACATTGCAAAAAAAAGGAATTTTTGCTACAATAAAAGGAACAGGAGACACGCCATGCTGACAGCCGTCGTTGCCATGCAAAAGGAAGCGGATGCGCTTCTTTTGCAAGCCGAAATCACGCGCCGCTATACCCTTTGCGGAAAACAGGTCACGGAAGGGAGCGCCTTCGGGCAGCCCTTTGCGCTCGTGCTTTCGGGCGTCGGCAAGAGCAACGCGGCGGCGGCGGCAATGCTTGCCGTGTGCGCGCTCAAAGCGGAAAGGCTGTTCAACTTCGGTTTGGCGGGCGGCGTTTCGCCGCGGGCGGAGATCGGAAAGGTGCTTGCCGTAGAACGCGCCGTACAATACGACTTTGACCTGAGCGAGCTCAACAAAACGCCCAAAGGCACCCTCGACGAATACGATTCCCCCTATTTTTCCCTGTTTTGCGAAAGCGCCTTTGAAAAAGCCGTGCTCGCCACGGGAGACAGGCTGAACGATTCGGAGGCGGACCTGCCGCTGCTGCACGCCCTCGGCGCGGACGTGCGCGACATGGAGGGCGCGGCGCTTGCACACGTTGCCCGCTTTACGGGAACGCCGCTTTGCGCGTACAAAGCGGTTTCAAACCGCGCGGGCGCCACAAGCGTGGAAGAATACCTGCAAAACCAGACCAAGGCGCTCAATGCCCTGCGGCAGGCGATGCCGCAGATCGTACGGGAGGCAGCCCATGCAGCAAAAATGTAAACAAAACGGCGCAAAAACGGAAAGCCGCGCCGAAGCGCAAACACCCGCGCAGAGCGCAGCAAAGGTGGAAAGCCGCGCCGAAAGGCGGGATTTTACGATCGCATCCTTCCAAAAAGATCACGACAGGCTGCAACCCGGTTTTTACTTTTCCACCCTGCAAAAAAACGTTTGCACCTTCGATCTCCGCTTCAAAAAGCCGAACGCGGGCGATTTTTTGGCGCAGGCGGCGCTGCACAGCATCGAACACATGCTCGCCACGGCACTGCGCGGCGGAACTTACGGCGAGCACATCCTCTATTTCGGCCCGATGGGCTGCCGCACGGGGTTTTACCTGCTGACGGAGGGCATGCGCGTTTGTGACGCCCTTACCGCCGTAAAAAACGCGATCGCGGATGCGCTCGGCTATGCCTTTGTACCGGGCGCACAAAAAAAGGAGTGCGGCAATTATTTGGAACACGACCTGCGCGGCGCAAAAGCAGAACTCTCCTCGTACCTTTCGCTGTTAAACGGGCTTTCCGCGGAGGCGATCGAACGGGAAGAGGCGCGCAAAGCGGAAAAGGAGAAAGCATGATCAAGCTCGGCGGCGGATGGGACGAGGCGCTCGCCCCGCTGTTTGCGGACGAACGCTACAAAAAGATCCGCGAATTTTTAAAACGCGAGTATGCCTGCCACACGGTGTACCCGGATATGTACGACATTTACAACTGCTTCCGCTACACCCCGCTTGCCAACGTAAAGGCGGTGCTGCTGGGGCAGGACCCCTATCACAACGAGGGGCAGGCGCACGGGCTGTGCTTTTCGGTTCGGGACGGGATCCCGCAGCCGCCCAGCCTTGTGAACATTTTCAAAGAGCTGCACGACGATCTCGGCTGCCCCATCCCGAAAACGGGCGATCTGACCAAATGGGCAAAACAGGGCGTGCTGCTGCTGAACACGGCGCTGACCGTGCGCGCGCACATGGCAAATTCGCACCGAGACTGCGGCTGGACTTGGTTCACGGACAGCGTTATTTCGCTGCTGAGCGAACAAAAAGAGCACCTTGTGTTCCTGCTGTGGGGCGGCAACGCGCGTTCGAAAAAGCCGCTCATCGACCGCGGCAAACACCTTGTGCTCGAATGCGCGCACCCCTCCCCCCTCTCGGCTTACAGCGGATTTTTCGGGTGCAGGCATTTTTCCAAAACCAACGCCTATCTTTCGGAGCACGGCATCGCCCCCATCGATTGGGCGCTTGCCGATGCGCAAAAATGAGGAATCATCCATGAAATACATCATTGTTTTGGGCGACGGCATGGCAGACTACAAGCTCCCCGCCCTCGGCGGCAAAACGCCGCTGCAATGCGCCGAAAAGCCGACCGTAGACGCCTTGGCAAAACAGGCGGAGATGGGGCTGTGCCGCACCGTGCCGCAGGGATTTAAACCGGGCAGCGACGTGGCAAACCTCTCCGTGATGGGGTACGACCCGCACGGCTGCTATACGGGAAGGTCGCCGCTGGAAGCCGTTTCCATCGGCATTGCGCTCAAAGATACCGACGTAACGCTGCGCTGCAACCTCGTAACGCTATCGGAAGAAGAAGCGTACGAGAGCCGTACCATGCTCGATTACAGCGCGGGAGAAATTTCCTCCGCCGAGGCAAAAGAACTGATCGCCGCCCTCAAAAAAGAATTTGACGGCGACGCCTTTACGCTGTACGCGGGCGTAAGCTACCGCCACTGTTTGGTTGCGACAAACGGAAAAACGGGGCACGATTTGACGCCCCCGCACGACATCACGGGCAAGCCGATCCGCGATTTTTTGCCAAAAGGCCCCTGCGCGGCGCAATATCTTGCCATGATGAAGCGCTCGGCGCAGATCCTGCAAGACCACCCCGTCAACCGCGCACGCATCGCCGCGGGCAAGCGCCCCGCCAATTCGGTTTGGTTTTGGGGCGAAGGCACCAAGCCGCAGCTGGAAAATTTTGAACAAAAATTCGGCGTGAAGGGCGGCGTTATTTCGGCGGTCGATCTCGTAAAGGGCATCGGCATTTTGGCAGGCATGCGCATCCTCGACGTTGCGGGCGCAACGGGGAATTACGATACGAACTTTGCGGGAAAAGCCGAGGCGGCGCTTGCCGCGCTCAACAGCGGGCTTGACCTTGTGTACATCCACATGGAGGCGCCCGACGAATGCGGGCACCAAGGCGATATCCCGCACAAGATCTATTCCATCGAACAGATCAGCGAGACCGTGGTAAAGCGCCTGTGCGAGGGGCTGCACGCGGCGGGAGAGCGGTTCCGCCTGCTCCTGTGCCCCGATCACCCCACCCCCATCGCCGTGCGCACGCACACATCCGATCCCGTCCCCTATCTTTTGTACGACAGCGGCGCGCCGCAGGGAAACGGCGCCGCGCGTTACGACGAAGACGCCGCCGCTTCCACGGGCGTTTTTGCCGAAGCGGGCACCCTGCTCATGCAAAAACTTTTGCAAAAGCAATAAAAGCACGCCCGCGCGCGAGTTGCCCTGCGCGCGGGTTGCTCAGCGTAAGGTCTGCTCGGCGCGCGGGTTGCCGATGTACTGTCTGCTTGGCGCGCGGGTTGCCCTGCGCGCGGACGAAATCTCTTTGCACAAAAAGACAGAAAAATTCCGCCGTGTTCGCGGGCAAAACACCGCCGTGCAAAACGCGGGTAAAATTCCGGCAAACAACAAACGGGCGCCCTTTTGCAGTGCGGGCGCCCTCGCTATGCAGGCGGGTGAAAAGCCGTTCAAAAAATTCAACGGCGCAACCGCTTAAAAACGCTTGCTTTTTCTCTGCGGGCATTGTATAATAATATGGCATTTGAGATGCGGGAGTCGCCTAATGGTATGGCGTCAGCTTCCCAAGCTGATTCCCGCGGGTTCGATTCCCGTCTCCCGCTCCAACAAAAACAGTGCAAAAACCTTGGTTTTGCACTGTTTTTGCTTTTTTACCGTTCCCTATTGACTTTTCCCGAAAAATAGCGTATACTATAAGTACCCGAAAGGGTTTTCTCGGCATACGGATGGGTGTAGGCGGCGCACTCCTTGCAAGTTCCGTATGTACGCTGTGGTTGCGAGCCCGGCAACCGTGGTACGTGCGGGCGGAGCGATCCGTCCGCGCATTTTTTATTGAAGCCGCTTGACTTCCGTTGCGGAAAATGGTATCATTTCATTTGAAAGCGGTTGGCTCGGCGTTCATGCCTCGGAGCTCCACGAAAGGAGACTTTTGTCTGTGGCTGCTTTCTTTTTTTGCCCCGTTTTTCTGACGGGGCTTTTGCATACCCGACAAAAAGACGCCATACAAAACCGCTTGACTGCATGTGTAAGATATGCTATACTCATCATATAGAAAGTGTTTGGCTCGGCGGCAGCTTTTTGCTTGCAGCCTTGTAGCCCCCACGCAATGAGGCTTTTCGCTCGTGGCACTTTCTTTTTTTTGTCCCGTTTTTCCGACGGGGCTTTTTCTTATAAGGCATTGTAACGCGCGAAATTGCGGAAACGCCCGCCCCGCCGCTTGGACAAACGGCATTGTTTGCGCGCACGCAAAAGCCCTTTTTGCAGCTTTTTCGTGCATGCGAAAGGGGCGCGCCCGCCTTGCGCGGGTGCGCCCCTTTTTGCTCTTTCCGTTTTGTCAAGCGTCGATGGAAGTAAGGTCGCTGTAACGGTTTTTATAGAAGGTCACGCTCTGTTCTTCCAGCAGATCGACCAACTCATTCTGCTTATCCTCTGTGTAAGAAGAGACAACGGAGGACTTCATGGCACGGTAGAAATAATAGGAAAACGTGCCGTCCTCGTTGCGCTGCGCATACAGGAACCCGTCGTTGGTATCGTCGTCGTCATCGGAGTAGTACACCGCGCCGCCCTCATAGGTAAAGGTCACATAGATGAGATGCCAGCCGTAATCGGTCGCCACCACGCAGTACGAACCTCTTCCGTAATTTCCGCTTTCATCGGTGATCAGCTTCTGCGCGGCATACTCAAACTCCGGCACGTAGCTGGTCGCTTCCTGAATGGTATCGATGGAATAACCGTAATAGCTGTTCAGCCCCGCCGTATCCGTGGTGTAGGCAAACATGAGCTCGTTCACCGCCGAAAGCGCCTTGTAAGAAACGTTGCTCTTGACCAGATAATCCGCCGCGGATACCTCTTTCACGCCCGCAACACTGCCTTCGTAATAGATGGCAAAGGAATAATCTTTATCGGCGAGCAGCGAGGCGATCGCCGTTTCGTCCGAATCATATGCAGCGGCTTTGCTGCCGCTTACCGCCGCGCCCGACACTTTTCCGACATAGGCGTTAAATTCCGCGATAAACGCATCCACGTCCAGTTCGGCGGGCGTAAGATCGTACGTTTTCGTCTCCTCGTCGTAGCCGTTCACGGTGCCGTTGTACGGGTACAGCCCCGCGTAACGCGCAATGCCCGTGGCAGACTTGGTAAGGCTGTCTTCAAAGAAGAGATAATCGCTGTTCGCGTCCGTCTTATAATAATCCAGCGCGCTTTCACTCGCGTCGAAGCTGTAATCTTCGCTGCCGTTGAACCAGCTGCCGCGCTGGTCGGTCGCAAGAATGTGAGAATACAGGCTCTTGCGGTTGGCATAATACGCCGCCGTATCCGTGCCATAGCGCGATTTTATTTCGGCAAGGCGCATCTCCTGGCTGTCGTTAAAGGGCAGCAGAATGTTGTAGACGAACCCGTACACTTTCTCCGCGGGAGAATAGACCACAAAGGAAGTATCCGAAACGCTATCCATCGTGCTCGTAAATTCGCTTGCCGACGTGACCTGCTGGGATGCAACGAGGTCGCTGTACGCCCGTTCCAAAGCCGCCTGCTCGATCGCATCGGACATGGTGAGGCTGATCGTGGAAGAGAATTTGGCGATGACCAGCTGTTCCAGCTGCGCTTTCAGCTCGGTGTTATAATAGGCGAGCTGAACGGGGTCGGAGACGGATTCCTCCTCCTCGACCAAATTGCTCTCGCGTAGATATGTGATAAAGCGGGCGTAGGCAAGGCGGCGCGTTGCGCGGCGAGACCCTTCCAACGCCTCGTATTCGCCGCAGTCTGCCTCCTCGTTCAGCCCCGTGTAGATCGCGTAATCGGCGGGATAATAGTACGCCGCCAGCGTGTTCATGCCCGAAGGCGTAGCGCGCGTCTCTTCGGACGTTTCCGTCTCTTCTTCGCTGATGATCTGCTCTTCGTACGAATCGATGGCGGAATTGATGCCGCTCTTTACGAGGTACTCCGCGTATGCGATCTCCGCATCGCTCAAAAGATAGGAATACCTGGCGATCGCCGCTTCGTCCGCGGTGAGCCCCTCCGCCCCCACTGCCGCCAAATAGTCGGCAACGCGCAGCGTTTTATCCATGCGATAGCCGTCGCTTTCGGCGATGTTTTCATAGCCCGCCGCGGCGGCGTCCTGCTCGAACTGCTCAACGTAGTCGCTGTCTACCGTAACGCTGCCCGCGCTCAGATAGTAGAGCGTGGCGAATTGGGATACGAGTTTGCGGTCGGCAAGCCCGGTCAAAAGCAGCTCGAAGGTCTCCGCATAGGTGTACCCGGAAGAGATGTAATTGTACCCGTAACTGAGGAAATAGGTCACCAGATCCCGCTTATAGATCTCGTCTGTGGAAACGATCTCGCCCAGCTTCTCCTCCACTTCGGGAGAGAGCTCTTTTTGTGCCAGCCCCAAGGAGGCAAACGCCTCTTCGAGCGCGGCGGGATCGGACGCGACGTTCACTTCCGCAACGACCTGCGCCATATCCTTTTCGTTATCCGTCACCAAAAGATCGCACCCTGCAAACGCGCCGAGCGAAAATGCCGCCGCAAGCAGCGTGCAGACGATCAATATGAGTTTCCTCTTCATAAATACTCCGTGTTCCTTTTAGAATAGCACATAGTTTATTATACCGTATTCGGCGCGGAAATGCAATCGTATTTTTATGAAAATCCCGTTAAATTGCTGAATTTTTCCTATCCGCGCCCTTTCCGCGCGCATTTTCCGCCGCGCGGAGAAACTTTGTCATCTCCAACATGACCGTGCGCGCGTCTTTCGCCCCGCCGAATACGAGCACGGGGCTGCGGCTCATATCCAGCCGCACGGCAGAAAATTTATCCAGCGCCGCCGAAAGCCGCTCATCCGCCAAAGCGTTCAGCGAAGGCAGTTCAAGCTCTCCCCCCTTTGCGGAAACGGCGATGCGGCGCACGTTGAACTTGGCGGCAAACGCTTTGAGCACGGCTATGACGAGCAGGTTCAAAACCTCCTGCGGCAGCTTTCCGTACGTCTCTTCCAGCGAATTGCACACGCGCTTGTAATCGTCTACGCTGCGGATCTCGGCGATCTGCTTGTAGCAATCCAGCCGCGACGCGCTCGCCTCGATATACCGCTCCGGGATGAAAGCGTCGGCGCGGATATCCAATTCGGCAACGGTCTGTTCCTCGCCCGTCAGTTCCTCTTTGAGCAGTTTGGCGTACAGCTCGTACCCCACTTTATCCATGTGCCCGTGCTGCTGCCTGCCCAGCACGTTGCCCGCGCCGCGGATCTCCAAATCGCGCGCGGCGATCTTAAAACCGGAACCCAGCTCGGTAAATTCCATGATCGCTTTGAGGCGCTCGACCGCCGTTTGCGTCATCACCTTTTCGGGCTTGTAGGTAAAATAGGCGTGCGCGAGCACGGAGCCGCGCCCCACCCTGCCGCGCAGCTGGTACAGCTGCGAAATGCCGAGGCGGTCTGCATCGATGACGATAAGCGTATTTGCGCGGGGCAGGTCGATGCCGTTTTCGATGATGGTCGTGGAAACGAGGATATCCGTTTTCCCCTCGTAAAAGCCGAGGATGCCGTTTTCAAGCTGTTCCCGATCCATTCTGCCGTGCGCCACGCACAGCCGCCCCTCCGGCACGATCTGCGCGATCTTTGCCGCAAAGGTGTGCAGGCTCTCCACGCGGTTGTAGAGGATAAACACCTGCCCGCCGCGCGCAAGTTCACGCACGCAGGCGTCGCGGATAAGCGTTTCGGTCTCCTCCACCACATACGTCTGCACGGGCAGGCGGCTGGCGGGCGGCGTTTCGATGGTGGAGATATCGCGGATGCCGGAAAGAGACATGTGCAGCGTGCGCGGAATGGGCGTGGCGGTCATGGTCAGGCAATCCACGTCTCGCTTGATGTTTTTGAGCGCCTCTTTGTGCTCCACGCCGAAGCGCTGTTCCTCGTCTAAAATGAGCAGCCCCAAATCGGCAAAGCGCACGTCTTTGGATAGGAGCCTGTGCGTTCCGATGAGAAGATCGACCTTCCCCGCGGCGGCGGCGGAAAGGATGCCCGCCTGCTCGCGCGGGGTGTTGAAGCGGCTGAGCGCCTCCACGCGCACGCCGAAGGGCGCAAAGCGCGCCTTGGCGTTTTCAAAATGCTGGCGGCACAGCACGGTGTTCGGGCACAGGAGCGCCGCCTGCTTGCCGTTGAGCACGGCAAGGTATGCCGCGCGGAAAGCGACCTCCGTTTTTCCGTACCCGACGTCTCCGACCAGCAGGCGGTCCATCACCTTGGGCGA
This sequence comes from uncultured Clostridia bacterium, assembly GCA_944346885.1. Taxonomy (GTDB): domain Bacteria; phylum Bacillota; class Clostridia; order Christensenellales; family Borkfalkiaceae; genus Borkfalkia. The sequence goes on from CALVMR010000014.1 coordinate 127,900, forward strand.
ACACATATCCGCCTTGATCTCGGCAAAGGAGGAGAGCTGATCCGCCGTCTCCTCGTACGGAAAAGCGGCTTCGAACTCTTCCATCGGTTCGGGATAGGGCATACAGGCAAACCCGCGCTTTTCCGCACGTTCGGCGTACAGCTTTTTGAGGTCGAACGCCATCTCTTTGAGAGACGCTTTGACCCGCTGCTTTACCTTTTCAAACTCGGCGCCGCCGAGCTTGCTCAGCGCGGGCGTCTCCCCGCCCATGTAGCGGGAGAGGATATCCATCTGTTCGACGGGCACGTACAGCACGTCCCCTCCCCTGTATTCGAGGGCAACATACTCCTTTGTTCCGTCCGTCGTGGAGATCGTGCGCGTGCCCGTGATCCTGCCCACGCCGTGCGTTTCGTGCACGGCGTAATCGCCCACTTCGGGCGAAGTGAACAGGTCGTTCCTGCGCCTGCGGATGCGCTTTTTTACCGCCGCTTTCACGTACAGGTCGCCCGTGCCGACGATCGCGACCTTTTGTTCGTGCAAAACGACCCCGCGTTCCAGTTCTTCGGAAAGAACGGCAACGCCCCGCAGCTTTTCCAAAGCGGGCGGGCAGTCGGAGAAGGGCAGCCCCTCGTCCGAAAGCATGTCTTTCATGCGCTGCGCCCGCGCCGCCGTACCGCACCACAGCATGACGCGGTACCCCCCTGCCAGCCAGTTTTTCAGGTCCGTGACCAGCGAAGGAAAACTGTTGAGATACCTGCCGCAGGGCGTGGCGTGCAAATTGTAGACGCGCAGCGGTTCAAAAACATGCAGCGAAGAGGCGAACGCCTGCATCGCGCATAGCCGCCGCCCGCGCAGCTTTTGCAAAAATTCCTCCTTGCTCAAAAGCTGCCGCCGGTTGAAAGAAAAAGTTTCGCCGCCGCGATGGAGCGCGGCAAAGCGCTCCGCATGCTCGCGCGAAAGCGCGTCCACGCGGTCGGCAAGCGGTTTACACTCGTCGAGAATGTAGAGGCAGTCTCCGAAAAAGGCGGAAAAATCCGCCGTGTGCCGCAAGAGCGGCAGCAAAAAGGACGCCCCCGCAAACGCTTCCCCTCCATCGAGGCGGGCGGAAAGTTCGCCCGCGATGTTCTGCGCGCGTTCGTACGCCGCAGGGTCGCGGAACGAAGAGAGTTCGCCGAACAAAACGTCCTTTATTTTTTCCGCTTCGTCCGCATCCATGCGCACATCCGTTGCGGCGGGGATCTCTACCTCCGCCGCGAGGGGCAGGCGCTCTCCCGTGACGAAATTGTACGGCTTGATCTTTTCCGCCGTGTCGCCGAAAAAATCCACGCGCACGGGATTCTCCGCGCCGACGGGAAAGATATCGAGGATATCGCCGCGCAGCGCAAACATGCCCGCGCCCTCCACCGCGCCCGCCCGCGTGTAGCCGAGCCCGACCAGCTGCCGCGGCAGGGCGGAAAAATCCACCTCCTCCCCTTCGCGCAGGCAGAGGGCGGGCACGTCGTCGGGGAAGATCTGCAAGAGGCTCTCCACGTCCGCAACGATCAGCCGCGTGCCTTTCCGTATCTGCCGCAGCGCGGCGAGCCTGCGGAAGAGCGCGTCTTTGGAGACCGCCTCTTTGCACAGCAGCACCTCGTCTTTGGCGCACAGCAGCGCGACCTCCTCCCCCGCAAAGGCGCCGATCTCCGCCGCCATGCGCGCGGCGTTGGGCGCGCTGTCCGTCACGTACACCACCCTGCCGGGCGCACAGGTCGCCGCCAGCAGCGCTTTGTACGCATCCGAAACGCCGAAAACCGCCGTCGGCGTGCCGAGGCGGAGATCGTTTTCCAAGGCGAGGCAATCCCCGCCGAGATTATGCGCGTTGAAAAAATCTTTGGGCATAGGCATGTGTACCGGTCTTTCAAAAGAGCGGCAAAAGCGGAGAAAGCTCCGTCATTTCCCTTCGTGCACGGGATTGAACCGCGTCATCACCTGCACGATATCCCCGCTCTTTACAAATTCGAGCGCGGCATCGGCGGCGGCGGAGCAGGCGTCCGCAAACAGCGAATAATCCTCCTTGCGGATGTTGGCGAGCACATAATGGATGATGGGAATGTTCACCTCTTCGTCTCGGATGCCGATGCGGATGCGGGCGAACTCTCCGCTGCCCACCTCGGCAAGAATGCTGCGCATCCCGTTGTGCGTGCCCGCACTGCCGCTTTGGCGGATGCGGATCTTCCCCTTGGGCAGATCGTAATCGTCGTAGATGACGAGCAGGTGCGCAAGATCGCACTTATATTTTGCAAGAAGCTGCTTTACCGCCCTGCCCGAAGCGTTCATATAGGTGACGGGGCGGGCGAACACGACCTTTTCCCCGCCGAGATTCGCCTCGGCAACGGAGGCTTCGCACTCCTTTTTTTTAAACTTTGCCCCCGCCTTTGCCGCCGCTTCTCCCACGGCGAGAAAGCCGAGGTTGTGAAAGGTGGTCTCGTACTTTTTTTCGGGATTGCCAAGCCCCACGATGAGAAACATCGCTCCCTCCTTCGTCCGCGCGCCGCGCCGCATGTACGGTAATATATCCCGCCGCATGCGCAAAGCATCTGCCGCACCGCGTGCAGGATAGAACCGCGCCCGTACGCGCGAACGCCGCGTTTTTATAAAACGCGGCATGGTCCGTCCGTAAAAATGTTGATAAAGAAGCCCTGCAACACACCCGATCGCGCTTATGCAAAACCGCGTTTTGAACAGGCTCCCTCGCGCGGCGTTTACGCCGCTTGCAGGAAAGGCGAAGCTGCGGTACTTCCGCAAGGGCGCACCCCGGAAAATACCGCGGCGAGGCAAACTTCCGCCGCCTCGAACGCAGCGAGAGCGGCGGATGCATCCACCAAATTGCAGCCCTCTCGGCAGACGCAAGCCTGCCGAGAGGGCTGCGGGCGGGGTTTAGTCGTAAATTTTCGACATCGGCTTGTCGAGATACACGTTTTCGATCGCCGCGGCAAAAATATCGGCGACGGAAATGACGGTGATCTTATCCAGCTTTTTTTCGGGCGGCAGGTCGATGGTGTTGAGCACCGCCAGCTCTTTGATGGGCGCGGCGGCAAGCCGTTCGATGGCGGGGCCGCTGAACACGGCGTGCGTGCAGCCGGCATACACTTCCTTGGCACCGTTGTCCATGAGCGCCTTTGCGCCCTGGCAGATGGTGCCCGCGGTATCGATCATATCGTCGATCATGAGGCATTTTTTGCCCTCGATATCGCCGATGATGTTCATCACTTCCATCACGTTCGCCTTGGGGCGGCGCTTATCGATGATCGCCATTTGGCAATTCAGCTTCATGGCGACGTTGCGCGCACGGGTGACCGAACCGATATCCGGCGAAACGACGACAAAATTTTCGTCGATGATCTTTTTGTTGCGGAAATAATTGTACAGCGTGGGCCCGCCCAAAAGATGATCGAGCGGAATGTTGAAAAAACCTTGGATCTGCGCCGCATGCAGATCCATCGTCAGCACCCTGTCCGCACCGGCGGCGGTGATGAGGTCCGCCACGAGCTTTGCGGTGATCGGATCGCGCGAACGCGCCTTTCTATCCTGTCGGGCGTAACCGAAATACGGGATGACCGCCGTGATGCGCCCCGCGCTTGCGCGCCGCGCCGCGTCGATCATGATGAGCAGCTCCATCAAATTGTCGTTGACGGGGGCGGAAGTGGATTGGATGATGAACAGGTCTCTGCCGCGCACCGTTTCATCCAGATGCACCGACGTTTCCCCGTCTGAAAAACAGCCCACCTCCACGCCGCCGAGCTCGGTGTTGAGCTTTTTGGCGATCGACTCCGCGAGGGGACGATTGGAATTTCCCGCAAAGAGTTTGATCTCGTTGCCGTGCGTTATCATGCGTACCTCCGAAAAAAGCGCTATGCGCGCCGCGCATACCGCGGTTTTTACCGTTGCCGAAACACCCGCCCGCCATGCCCTGCGGCAGGCAGAGACGGCAGCCGCGCAACAGGTGAACGTTGCGCGCACCATCCCCCGCGGGTCGGAAAAAGAAAGCGTACACGGCTTTTATAAAGCAAGGAAAAAGCCGTGGCAGAACATCCCGTTCCGCCATCCCCCGATGCATGCGAGCCGCGGTTTCCCCCTGCGGCAGGCTGCCATTCTATTGTAAAATGTTTGCGGCAAATAGTCAACCGTTTCACGCCCGTTTCGCGCCCGCGCGCAAAAATTCTTCGGCGCGGCATTTTTCCGCCCGAAACGGCGCGCCGCTTTGGCGGCGTTTGCCGTTTGCCCCGCGCCGTTTACCGCAAACACCGCTCGCGCATAGCGCGGAAAAAACCGCTCAAAATTTGCGAGCACTCCTCTTCCAGCACGCCCCCTTCCGTTTCCAGCGTATGGTTGAGCAGGTTGCTTGCCGCAAGTTCCTGCGTCATCGACCTGCCTTTTTGTTCATAGGCGCCGAAATACACCTTGCGGATGCGCGCGTTCAGCGCCGCACCCATGCACATGGGGCACGGTTCAAGCGTGACGTAAAGATCGCAGTTTTCCAGCCGCCAGCTCTTTAATTTTTTGCAGGCGCGGTCGATGGCGTACATCTCCGCATGCGAGCTGGCAAGCTGCGTTTTTGCGCGGCGGTTGTAGCCGGAGCCCAAGATCTTCCCCTCGCACACCACGACCGCCCCGACGGGCACCTCGCCCTGCGCCAATCCCTTTTTTGCGCAGCGGAGCGCCGCCCGCATGAATTTTACCTTCTCCTCCATAATTCCTCCGCAAGGCAGGCGGGCACGCCGCCGTTTTTTTGCAGCAGATCGGGCAATTCCTCCTCGCCGGGCGGCTGCGCCGCCTCTTCCCGCCCCGCCTCGATCGTAAACGCGGGGATCTTGCAGGCGCGGATGCACCAATCCTTATACCCGCCGCAGCTGCCGCCGATGCGTTTGACGGCATACCCCGTTTCCCGCGCGAGCGCGTCGGCGAGCGCCGCATCGCGCCGCTCGGCGGCGCCGCTCTGCCCGAACTGCCAATAGATCTCTTCTCCTTTGGTATGGTAACTGACCGTGGCGGCGGGCTGCACCACCCGCGTAAAGGCGCGCAGGGCGCGCGTCTCCGGCTCCGAAAACGGAGCGGGTCCGATGTAATTTTCGGGCGCGGGAAAATGCACGTTGCGCACGCCCTGCCCCCAATCCGCATCGAAATTCACGTTCAGATCCACGGCGTTGGCGTTCGCTTTCCACAAACGAAGATCCGCCCTGCCGTTCACCCGCCGCAAAAACGCCGCGCGCGCGGGCGGGAGGGTGCGCAAAAACGCTTCGCCGCGCAGGGCGATCGCCGCGCCGTCCGGATTGGCGCAGGGAATAAACCAGCACCCGCCCCGCCGAACGCCGCGGCGGACGTGTTCGAGCGCCAAGAGCATGGTGACCCACTCCCGCGCGTGAATGGCGTATTGAAACAGCAGGTAGGGATACGCCCGCTCCCCCGCCAGCATCGCCACGATCGGCTGCCCGCAGACGCTTTCGCCGATCACCCGCTTTTCGCCGCCGTAACTTGCGTAAAAGGCATAGACCCGTTCCAGTGCATCCATATACTATCACTATATGGCGCCCGAACGGCTTTTGTACCGTCGCTCCGAAAGGGCGAAGCCGCTTCCGCCCGCCGCCCGCAAAAAGCAGAGCGGATTTTTACGCCGGAAAAACGGGGTTTGCGCAAAAAAACAGAGCCTTCTTACGCAAACTTGGCGGATTTTTGCGCAAAGAGAGCGCCGCAGGCGGGCTTAAACGCGGCGCTATTTGTGATACTCTCCGCCGCCGTTGATCATATAGGCGCGGTAGATCTGTTCGAGCAGCACGACGCGCATCAGTTGGTGCGGAAAGGTCATCGCCGAAAAGGAGAGCAACAGGTCCGCGCGCGCCTTGACGCGCGCGTCCAGCCCGCAGGAAGAGCCGATCACAAAAGTGACCTCCGCCCCCGCCGCCGAAAGCTCTTTCATCTTTGCGGCGAACGCCTCGCTGGAAAGCGCCTTCCCCTCCACCGCAAGCACCACAACGTACCCGCGCAAACGGGGAAGCACGGCTTCCGCCTCTTCGGCAAGCGTGCGCCGCTCCGCAAGCTCTTCCACGCGCACGTCTGCAAAACGGGAGAGCCGCTTGCCGTACTCCGCCGCGGCGTCCGCATAAAATTTTTCTTTGAGTTTGCCGATGCACACAACGCGCACTTTCTGCATCACAGCACCCCCGTGACGAAGATAAACACCCAGAGCGCCGCGCACACGAGGATCCCCGGCAGCGCGGGCTTTACGAACGCCCTGCACGGAACGCTCTGCCGCGCGTTGCCGCGCTTATCGAAAAAGATAAGCCACGCCAGCGAAGCGAGCAGGGCGAGCGCGGAGAGCACGTATATGGCAATCTCCCCGCCCGCGGAAACGGTTTGCAAAAAGGAAAAACGCATATCGAAGACGATCAGGGCATTGTTCAAAAAGTGCGCCGCCACGGCGGGCAGCAGCGAATCCGCACGGATGGCTAGCAGCGTGAACGCCGCGCCGCAGAGAAACTGGTAGACCGTCTGTTCCGGGCTTTGATGAAAGAGCGAAAAGCACAGCCCGCCCAGCAGGCAGGCAGCCGCCGTACCCAGCGCCTTCATCCCCTGCAAGAGCACGCCGCGGAAGATGCTCTCCTCCAATACGGCGGGGAGCACGGCAACCACCGCCAACACCCCGACGATGCCGCCGCCCGCCAGCGTGGGAAGCATTGAGGCGTCTGCCGCGCCCCCCTCGTAGCCGATCAAGCCGAGCAACTGCAAAAAATAGCCGTTCGCCTTTTCCAAACTGAACAAAAGCCCGAACTGCATTGCCGCGGCGATCAAAAAATACCGCCACTTGGTTTTACGCCAGCCGAAAGCGCGCGGCTTTTCCTTATAAAGAAAGACGATCGCCGCCAAAGCCCCCGCGTAGAGCAGCTGATAGAGCAGGTACGAAAGATACTTTGCCGCGTCCGTTCCCGTAACGGCATCGACCGATGTGCCCTGCGTCCGCGCGATAAGCAGAACGGTGATCGAATAAACGCTGTTGAGAAGCAGCATGCCGAGAATGACGGCAGAAAAAAAGCCGCCCGAAAGCCGTGCCCTGCCGTACAGCGGCGAGCGCTGCGGTGCGGCAAACTCTCCGCCCTGCCCCGCTTCGGGGGCGGGCGCGCCGCCCGTTTTCATTTCGTCTTGTTTCGGAACTTGCCCCGCTTCGGGCGCGGGCATGCCGCCCGTTTTCATTTCGTCTGATTTCGGAGCTTGCCCCGCTTCGGGCGCGGGCATGCCGCCTTTGTTCGGATCCATGCCATTATTATAACGAAAAATTTTGCACAAGTAAATAAAAACCTTTCCCTTTGCGCGAATTTCTGCTATAATCGTAACAGAAAAACGTTTCGGAGGAACACCATGCGGACCGTCCGCGCAGAAGAGATCGAACAGACGATATGCGGTTTGGCAAAAGAGGCGTGCCTCGGCATTATCCCCGCCTGCGAACGCGCCTTGACCGAAGCCGCCGCACGGGAAAAAGAAGGGAGCGCCGCGCGCTTTGCGCTGGAAACGGTGCTGCAAAACGCACAGACGGCGAGAGAGGAGCGCATGCCCGTCTGCCAAGACACGGGCTACGCCGTTATCCTTGCCGAGATCGGGCAAAACGTGCACATCGAGGGCTCCTTTGCGGACGCCGTAAACCGCGGCGTGCGCAGGGCATACGAAGAAAACTGCTTCCGAAAAAGCGTATGCGACCCCCTCACGCGCGTAAACACAACAGACAATACGCCCGCCGCCATCCATACCGAACTTACCGAAGGAGACAGGGTGCGGCTGACGTTTTTGCCCAAGGGGTTCGGCAGCGAAAACATGTCTCGCCTGTATATGCTCACCCCGTCGCAGGGAACGGAGGGGATCCTCCGCAGCATCGTGGAGACCGTGCGCCTAGCCGGCAGCCGCCCCTGCCCGCCCGTTGTATGCGGCGTGGGGATCGGCGGCACGTTCGACACCTGTGCTCTCCTCGCCAAAAAGGCGCTCACGCGCGAACCCGGCTTGCACCACCCGCGCCAAGATATCGCCGCCATCGAACGCGAAGCGCTGGCGCGCATCAACGCCCTCGGCATCGGGCCGCAGGGATTCGGCGGAAAAACGACGGCGCTCGGCGTCCTCTGCGAAGTTGCCCCCACGCACATTGCGGGGCTGCCCGTTGCCGTCAACATCCAATGCCACTGCATGCGCTGCACAAGCGCGGAGATTTAAGAAAAATAACGAGATTTTGCCCGTTTATGCGACGCATAGTACTATGACAAAGGGGTAAAAATCCTATTTTGCGAACGATTTCGGAGAATAACATGAAAAAACTTACATTGCCGTTGAAACAGGAAGAGATCGAAAATTTGCGGGCGGGCGAGAGCGTTTCTTTGAGCGGAACGCTCCTGACCGGGCGCGACTGCGCCCACAAGCGCATCTGCGAAATGCTCGACAGGGGCGAGCCGCTCCCCTTTCCGCTCCGCGGAGAGACCATTTACTACGCAGGGCCCTGCCCCGCCCCCGCAGGCAAGGCTTGCGGCAGCTGCGGCCCCACCACCAGCGCGCGCATGGACGCGTACGCGCCCCGCCTTTTGGAACTCGGTTTAAAGGGAATGGTCGGCAAAGGCGAACGCAGCGAAGAAGTTCGCGCCGCGATCGCAAACACCCGCGCCGTGTATTTTGCGGCGATCGGCGGAGCGGGCGCGCTGTACGGTAACGCCGTTTGCAAAAGCGAACTCATCGCCTTCCCCGACCTGCTGAGCGAAGCCGTATACCGCTTTACCGTAAAAGATTTCCCCTGCATCGTTGCCATCGACTGCCGCGGCGAAACGATCTACAAGCCTTCGCTTTGACCGCAGCAGGCGGCATGCTTCGGCTGCCCCCCCGCAGTACCCTTGCACGCCGTCGTCACGGCGGACGATCTGCGCTACCGGCAGCACCCGCAGCACCCGTTGTATACGCCGCATACGGAAAAGAGCCGCGGCGCATTCAAAAGAATGCGCCGCGGCTCTTTGTTTACTGTTTCGGATAAAACGGCTGCCATCCGCCGATTCGGCGTTCCCTTCGCCGAGGGTCGAAAAGCGGTTGAATCACACCGTGTATCGATAAAACGGAGCAAATCGCAAAATTCCGTTCAAACCCGCAAAAACGTTTGCGCGCGCCTCACAGCGCCTTTACGTAGGTGCGGCGGCGTTTGACGATCTCGCGTTCAAACACGTCCCACTGCGCCTGCACGGCGAGGTTGGTGACCAGTTCGGGGTTTGATTCGACGTGTTCGATCTTATCCTCGATGATGTTTTTGGTGATGCGCGCCATCATCAGCGAGTTTACGCCCTTGTTTTGGAAATCTTCGCGCACGGCGACCAGCACCATTTCCAGCTCTTTGGGATGCTTGATGGCTTGCAAAAGACCAATGACGGCGCAGGGCGTCAGCCTGCCGCGGCTCTTTTGCAGTACCTTGCAAATGGAAGGGATGATGACGCCGAAAGCGATGATCTCGTCGTCCTTATCCACCAAAACCGAGAGATAGCGCGGGTTGATGATGGTTGCAAACTGATCGAGCACGTTATCCATCTCCCGCCCTTCCAGCGGCACAAAGCAATCCAGCTTGGCATAGGTGGCGTTCATCATTTGCAGCAGCTTATGCCCGTAGCGCTTGATCAGCTGCTTCATGGGCGCCGTTTCGGAAACTTCGCGCAAGCCCAGCTTTTCGCGCACATACCCCGCGATGCGCTCCAAACGCGGATCCACCGCTTCGGGGATCTTGAAGTCGTATTCCACCCATTCGCTTTCGGGCGCAAACCCCTGCGCCTCCACAAGTTTGGGATAGTAATCGTAATTGTAATTGGTAGCGTAGGTGGCGCGGCGGTCGAACCCCTCAAAGAGCATGCCCTCCCTGTCTTGGTCGTTGAACCCCCAAGGGCCGTGGATGGTATCCATACCCGCTTCCCTGCCGTACGCCTCCACCGCGCCGATGAGCGCGGACGCCACTTCCTGATCGTTTATGCAATCGAAGCGGGAAAAACGGATGCACTTGCGCCCGGAGATCCGGTTGTAGCGCTTTTGGATGATGCCCATGACCCTTCCCGCGAGCTTGCCGTCTTTATACGCCAAAAAACAGCGCGCGTCGCAGTCCTGCATGGCAAAATTTTTATTCGGGTCCGTCGCGTTCTTTTCGTCGCTGTAAAAGGACGGAACATAGTAAGGATCGTTCCTGTACAGCTGTACGGGGAACCGCGCAAATTTGCGCATGTCCGATCCGGATCGCACTTCCTTGATCGTAACCATTTTTTATTTTTTCCTCTGTCATGTACTGGCGCGGGGATGCCGCGTTGTAAATATAGTTTAACACATGCGCGGCGATTTTGCAAGGTCTTGCGCAAAACTTGTCACCTCCTTTTCTTTGATTTTCCGCAACTTTTCCATATTTTTGCCATTTTGCCGCCGAAAGGGCGCTCCGCGTCTTTAAAAATCGGGGGTGCTTTGCGGCGATAAGAGCGCCCGCCCCGTCAAAAGAGGGGCGGGCGACGCGGATGCGTTTTGTTCGGCGGGAAGCGCGGCGGCATTCTCCTTCGGCGGGAAGCGCGAATGCGCTTTATTCGGCGGGCGGCGTTACGGCGCCACCCGTCCGTCTTCCGTTTTCTCTTTCTCCTCATCCGCCCCGCCGCCCCCGTTTTGCGGCAGCTCGCGCACGACACCGCGGCGGGCGGCATAACGGTCCTTGCGCAGCAAAACGCGGCGCACCGTTCCCTGCCTGCGGCAGAGCAGCCAGCCCTCGCTGGTCAGCCCCGCCTGCGGCGCACGCAGTTCCTCCTCCTTTGCGTCCGCCCGCACCTGCGGCGGAGGCGGCGCAACGGTACCGGTGACAACGCTCTCGCGCGCATACGTCGTATCCGATGCGGGGCCGTAAATGCGCACCCGCAGGCACCCGCCCTGCACGCGCAGCACAAAATACACCTTTCCTTCCAGCCCGTTGTATAGTTTGAGGTCGCAGCTCTTTCCGCTGACCATCGCATCGAAAGACGGTTCCACGTATCCGACGGGCAGGCTGTGCGCGTGGTGCTCCTTCACTTGCAGCCCCGCCAGCAGCGCGGCGTTGTACAAAGTGGTGCTGACTTGGCAGACCCCGCCGCCCACGCCGGGCACGTATTCCCCTTCCAAGATCACGGGCGCTTCACGGTAGCCGCGTGCCGCGGTGCGCGCGCCCGTTCTGGCGTTGAAGGAAAACAGCCCGCCCGCGGGGAGCGTGCAGCCGTTGAGCGCGGACGCCGCCAAACGGATGTTGTGGGCGCGCGGAGCGTTTTCGGCATTGAAACGGGTCTCGAAGCTCGCCAGCAAAGACACCGCGCGCAACGCCTCCTCTTCGCCGAAAGAGGGCGCAACGCGGTGCAGCTCCGCCCGCACCTCGCCCCCGCCCGCCGCGAGCGCGCGGCGCACGTCCTGCAAAAGCCGCGCGCCGTCCGCATACATCCCCTCCTTTTCGCGCACAACGGTGAACGGCTGTTCCTTTTCCGCGTCGAAGAGAATGCGCGCGCATGCGCTCTTTTTATAATAGTTGTCGCAGAGGGCGCGCAGGCGATCCTCCGCCTCCGCCAAACACAGCTGCTTTTTGAGCGGCACTTCGCCGCCGCGCCGCGCGGCGGAAAGCGCCGCGGCAAGATCGGTCTTATAGTACAGTTCGGGCGGGCGGAACACATAAACATCCTCTCCGAAACGAACGGTCAGCGATTTTTCCGCAAGCTCGGCGGCGAGCGCGTCGCGCACCCGCGCCTCCGCCGCGGCGCGGGGCAGGCGGGAGACGTTTACGCCGCCGATGAAGGTGCCACGCGGAAAAAGGCGGGCAAAGCCGCACAGCGCAAAGGCGGCGCAAAGCGCCGCCAGCAGAATGCAGGTCTTCCGCAAAACCACCGTACGCATACCCCCCCTCCTTCGCCTTTCTTTGACAGTATGCGCAGCCGTAACAAAATATTTCGGGGCGCCGCGGCAAACTGCCGCGGCGCCCCGAAACACGCCCGCCCCGCGTCCCGCCCGCCCGTTGCGGCTGCAAAAACACGGTTAAGGGTTAAGGCACGGTTTTTGTTTTTCTTTCGGCGCTAGCGTTTGACGGCGCCGTTCACGATGCGGATCTTGTTCACCTCTTTGCCGAACAGCACTTTTTCGGTGTGCGTGCAGGTGAGTACCGTCTGCACCCCCTCGATCTCCGCCAAAAGTTTGCGGCGGCGCGGAAGGTCCAGCTCGCTCATCACGTCGTCCAGCACGAGCACGGGCGCCTCGCCCGCAACGCTTTTAAAAATTTCGATCTCCGCCAATTTAAAGGCGAGCGCCGCCGTGCGCGCCTGCCCCTGCGAACCGTACACGCGCGCCTCGTTCCCGTTGATGGAGATCTTCAAATCGTCGCGGTGCGGCCCGACGCAGGTAAAGCCGAGGCGGATATCCCGCTCGTAATTGGCGGCAAGCTCGGCGGCGAGCTGCGCCTCCGCCCCCTCCGCGCGCACGCAGTGCTCCGCCGTCACTTCCAGCCGCTCCGCCCCGTCGGTAAGGTAGGCATGCTTTTCGGCGGCGAGCGGCGCAAGGCGGGCAACGTACTCTTCGCGGCGGCGCACCAGCTCGGCGGCGAAAACGCACAGCTGCTGGTCCCACACGGGGAGCGTTTCCAGCACCAGATCGATGTTGCGCTCCTTCAACAGCGCGTTACGCTGCCCCAAGATCTTGTTGTAGCGCACCAGCGCCGTATAATAGCTTTTAGAGAGCTGCGAAATGGAAACATTCAAAAAACGGCGGCGCTCTTCGGGGCCGCCCTGCACGAGGCGCAGCTCCTCCGGGCTGAAAAACACGCCGCGCAAGTTGCCGAGCAAATCGGCATTGCGCACCGCCCTTTCGCCGTTGATGCGGATCTCCCGCCCGCCCTCGCGGATATCCGCCTCCAAAAACACTTCGCCGAAGCGGCTCTCCGCCACGGCGCCGATGTGTGCAAATTCGGCGCCCGCGCGGATCATCTGCCTGTCTTTGCGGGCGCGCGGCGAAGTGCCCGTGCACAGATAGAACACCGCTTCGGCACAGTTGGTTTTGCCCTGCGCGTTTCTGCCATAGAGCACATTCAGCCCCGCGGAAAAGGAAAAGGTCTCTTCCGCGTAATTGCGGAAATTTTTCAGGCTCAGTTGTTTGATCCGCATTGCACACGCCGCCGAAATTTTTTGCACAGCCCGCGTTTTGGCTTGTTTTTCCGCCCGCAGTATAGTATAATAAAAGGCACACACGGCTGCGAAGTTTATTATACCACATTCCGCCGAAAAAGACAAAGCGTTCGAGGGGGATAGTTCCATGTCCGAAAACGACAAATACGAATTTTTATGGGGACGGGTGCGCGAGATCCTGCGCAGCCTCGTTTCGTATATCACATTCAGCACCTATATCGCCAAACTTACACCCGTGGACGTGGACGGCACGAAATTGGTGCTCAAAACGGATACCGAATTTTTTGCCAACTTTATCGGCAAAAACCTCTCCGACAAGATCAAGGAAGCGCTGCGCAAGGCGGATACGGGGCTGACCGATTTTGCGCTCGTGGTAGAGGGCAGCGACGATATCGTGTACACCAGCGAAGAGGAGGACGCCGACGAGGACCTGAGCTCTTCGCTCGACCCGAAGTACACCTTTGAATCCTTTGTGGCGGGCAAGAGCAACGAATTTGTGCTTGCGGCGGCAAAAGCCGTTGCCAAAAACCCCGGCGCGGATATCAACCCGCTGTACATCTACGGCGCGTCCGGGCTGGGCAAAACGCATTTGCTGCAATCCATCGCCAACTACCTCGCCCTGCACAAACCGGGGCTGCGCGTGCTGTACACCACCTGCGAAAAATTCATCAACGAACTCATCGACAGCATTTACCTGAACCGCGGCGGCAACAACCGCGATCTGCAAGCGCGCTTCCGCAGCCGCTACCGCGGCGTGGACGTACTGCTCATCGACGACGTGCAGTTCCTCGCCAAAAAACAGGCGGTGCAGGAAGAGCTGTTCCATACCTTCAACGCCCTGCAAGCGGAAAACAAACAGATCGTGCTTACCTCCGACGTACCGCCCAAGGAGATCGCCACCCTCGAAGAGCGGCTGCGCACCCGTTTTGAAGGCGGACTGATCGCGGATATCCAGCCGCCCGACACCGAAACAAAGCTCGCCATCTTAAAGCAAAAAGCGTTTGAGCGCAAAGTCATTTTGCCCGCGGATGTGGCGGAATTTTTGGCGCGCGATTCGGGTACGGACGTCCGCACCCTCGAAGGCAGGCTGACAAAGGTGATCTTTGCAAGCAAACTGCACGAAAAGCCGATCACGATCGAGCTTGCCGCCACCGCGCTCAACGAAGCGGTCAGCGAAGAGCACGAAGCCGTTACGGCGGATAAGATCATCTCCGCCGTGTGCTCCTTTTACAAATTGGATAAAGAAAAACTGCTCGGCAAAAGCAAGAAAAAAGAGCTTGTGCAACCGCGGCAGATCTGTGCCTTTCTTATGTGCGAGATCTTGAACATCCCGCTCGTTTCCATCGGCAAGGCGATGGGCGACCGCGACCATACCACCGTTATCCACTCCCGTGAAAAGATCACCAACCTGTTGAAGATCAACGACCGCGTTTCCAAAGACGTGGAGGATATCCGCAACATCGTTTTAAAGCAGTGATCTTGCCGTCCGCCCTTCGGCGGAAGGCGCGCAGCGAAAGCCGCGCCCGCAAAGCGCCGCGCCGCCGCCCGTAAGCCGCAAAAAAACGTTTGCCTGCCCCCGCCGCACAGCGGCGGGGCAAATTTATCGATACGAGGCGTTTTCCATGCTCGTTACCAACGAATTTTACACAGAGGGCTACGACGCCGTGGTCGTCGGCGCGGGGCACGCGGGCTGCGAAGCCGCGCTTGCCTTGGCGCGCACGGGCATCCCCACCCTGCTGCTCTCGCTGAATTTAGACAGCATCGCCTTCATGGCGTGCAACCCCTCCGTCGGCGGTACGGCGAAGGGGCAGCTCGTGCGCGAGATCGACGCCTTGGGCGGGGAAATGGGAATAAACGCCGACGCGACCGCCCTGCAAACGCGCATGCTCAACACGGGCAAAGGCGCCGCCGTGCAGAGCCTGCGCGCCCAATCGGATAAGCATGCCTACCACGCGCGCATGAAAAGAGTGCTGGAAAGCACCGACAACCTCTCCCTCGCCCAAGGCGAAGCGGCGCAGATCCTCGTAAAGGACGGCGCCGTATGCGGCGTGAAGACGACGTTCGGCGAAGTGATCGCCGCAAAAGCCGTTATCCTCGCCACGGGCGTATACCTCAACGGCTCGGTGGTGGCGGGCGAGTTCCGCCAAAATTCGGGTCCGAACGGGTTAGCCCCCGCAACCGAGCTGACCGCAAACCTGATCTCCCTCGGCTTTTCGGTGCGGCGCTTCAAAACGGGCACCCCAGCGCGGGTGGACGGGCGCACCATCGACTTTTCCAAATGCGAACGGCAGGACGGCGACGAAACGGTGTATCCCTTTTCCTACCTCTCCGAAAAAGTTCCCGAAAAGCAGCTTCCCTGCTACCTCACCTACACCAACGAGCGCACGCACGCCATCATCCGCGCCAATTTGCACCGCTCTCCCCTCTATTCGGGCATGATCAAGGGCACGGGTCCGCGGTACTGCCCCTCCATCGAAGACAAGGTGGTGCGGTTTGCCGATAAGGAGCGGCACCAGCTCTTTTTAGAGCCGGAATGCGCCGGTTCGCACGAGGTATACGTGCAGGGCATGAGCAGCTCTCTTCCGCACGATGTGCAGCGCGCCATGTACCGCACCGTGCCGGGGCTGGAACATGTGCGCATCCTGCGCTACGCCTACGCCATCGAATACGACTGCATCGACACGTTAGACGTGTACCCGACCTTGGAATTTAAAAAGATCAAAGGGCTGTACACGGCGGGGCAGATCAACGGCACGAGCGGCTACGAAGAGGCAGCCGCCCAAGGGCTGATGGCGGGGCTGAACGCCTCCCTTTGGCTGCGCGGCAAAGAGCCGCTCGTACTGCGGCGGGATCAGGCGTACATCGGCGTGCTCATCGACGACCTCGTGACCAAAGGGACCAACGAACCGTACCGCATGATGACCTCGCGCGCGGAGCACCGCATCCACCTGCGGCAGGATAACGCCGATCTGCGCCTGACCGAGCTCGGCTATGCCGCGGGGCTGGTGACGCCGCAGCGCTACGCGCGCTTTGCGGCGCGCAAAGAAGCGATCCTGCGCATAAAAGAGGAGCTGGCAGAGCGCGTACCCGCGCGGGAAGCCGCCGCCTTTTTGCAGGAACACGGCTTTTCCGCCCCTGCCGCCGCCGTAACGTATGCCGACTTGCTGCGGCGCGGGATCGCGGCGGAAAAGATCGCGCGGCGCTTTTGCATACTGCAAGAGGAGCGCGCGGAGGATATCGAAACGGCGGCGGTGGATATCCGCTACGAGGGGTATTTGAAACGGGGGCTAGAACAGATCGAAAAGGCGAAAAAATTGGAAGACAAGAAGCTGCCCGCTTCTCTCGACTATGAAAGCATCGACGGGCTGCGCCTCGAAGCGCGGCAAAAGCTGAACAAGATCCGACCCGAAAATTTGGGGCAGGCGGGAAGGATCTCCGGCGTCAGCCCCGCGGATATCGCCGTATTGATGGTCTACCTCTCCACCCGCAAAGACGGTTGACCGCCCGTTTTTCCATAAAGAACATGGAATTTCCGCCCGCGCAAACAGCGCGGGCGGAATGCTTTTGCAAAAACGCCGCGGCGCCGCTCCGCGCAAAACAAAATACCGGAAAAACGGCAAAACCGCCGAAAAAAACTGCGCCGCACCCGTTCGGGTGCGGCGCAAACAATTTGCCTGCCTATACGGTCATGCCTTTTTGGGGATCAACAGCCCTACATCGCCGTTGCCGCGCAGGTATACGACGCGCACTTCGCCCGTATCCGCGTCTTGGAAAATATAGAAGCTGTGCCCCAGCAGATCGAGCTGTTCCACCGCCTCCGCCGCCGTCATGGGCGTAAGCGCAAACGTTTTTACCTTTACGGGATCCCCTTCCGCCGCGGGAACGTCGCCCTTGAAAAAGAGCTGCTTTTCGGCAAACGCGCCCTGTTTGAGCTTGTCTTCCAGCTTGCTCTTGTGTTTGTAGATCTGTTTTTCCAGCTTGGGCAAAACGGCGTCGATGTTGTCGTAAAAATTCTTTCCCGTCACCTCTGCACGCACCATATTCCCCTTATAGAGAATGGTGATCTCCGTTTTGCACAGCCTGTTTTCCGATTTAAGATAAACCGAACACAGCGCGTCTTCGTCGAAATACTTTTCCAGGCGGGTGACCTTTTTGTTGACGACCGCCAGCAGTTTTTCGCTCGCTTTGCAGTTTTTTTCGATGATCTCGATACGCATTTTACTCCTCCGATGGTTTATTCGACGGGCTGAACACAAACGTTTCGCCCTGCACGTCCACTGTTACGCCCTGCCCCGGCGCGATCTTGCCTTGCAGGATCTCTTCGCTGAGCGCATCCTCGATGCGCTGGCGGATCACCCGCCGCAGCGGGCGGGCGCCGTACACCGCATCGTACCCCTCCTTCACGAGCGCCTCTTTTGCGGCTTGGCTGATTTGCAGCGCGATGCCGCGCTGCTCCAAGCGCTCGGAGAGGGCGGCGAGGAACAGATCGCACACCTTGGCGGCGTCCTCACGGCTGAGCTTATGGAAGACGATGATCTCGTCGATGCGGTTCAAAAATTCGGGTTTGAACTGCGCGCGCAGCGCATCCGCGATGCGCTCTTTCATGCGCTCGTATTCGCTGCCGCCGCCCGCCTCTTCCGAAAAGCCGAGCGGCACCTCCTTCACTTCCCCCGCGCCGACGTTCGACGTCAAAATAATGACGGTATTTTTAAAACTGACCACTCTGCCCTTACTGTCCGTCAGCCTGCCGTCGTCTAAGATCTGCAACAGGATGTTGAACACGTCCGGGTGCGCCTTTTCGATCTCGTCGAACAACACCACGGAATAGGGTTTGTGCCGTATTTTTTCGGTGAGCTGCCCGCCCGTTTCGTCAAACCCGACGTAGCCGGGCGGCGCGCCGATGAGCTTGCTGACCGACTGCTTTTCCATAAACTCGCTCATATCCAGCCGCACCATCAGCTTGTCGTCGCCGAACAGCGCCGCCGCCAGCGCCTTGGAAAGCTCCGTTTTCCCCACGCCCGTCGGCCCCACAAAGATAAACGAACCGATGGGGCGCCCCGGATCTTTCAGCCCCGCGCGGGCGCGGCGGATCGCCCTGGATACGGCGGAGACCGCCTCGTCCTGCCCGATGACGCGCGCGTGCAGCTCCTCTTCCAGCCGCAAAAGCCGCTCGCTCTCCTCCTCGGTAAGGCGCACGACGGGCACGCCCGTCCAGCCGGCAACGATCTTTGCCACTTCCTCCGCCCCGATGGTGGCGCGCACCTCGCCGCGGCGGCGTTCCCATTCGTCGCGCAAAGTTTCCAGCTTCTTTTTTGCCTGCTCGATCTTATCCAAGCACTCCTGCGCTTCGTGGAATTTATTTTTGCGCACCGCCCTCTTTTTTTCGGCGGTCAAAAATTCGATCTCCTCTTCCAGCTCGCGGATGCCTTCTGGCGCGTTGCAGCTGTCCAGCCGCGCGCGGCTCGCCGCCTCGTCGATGAGGTCGATCGCCTTATCCGGCAAAAAGCGGTCCGTGATGTAGCGGTCGGAGAGGTTGACCGCCGCTTCGATGGCGTCGTCGCGGATGGTCACTTTGTGGTGCGCCTCGTATTTGTCGCGCAGCCCGCGCAGGATCTCGGCGGATTCCTCGCGGCTGGGCTCCTCCACGTTCACGGGCGTAAAACGCCGCTCCAAAGCGGGATCCTTTTCGATGTACTTGCGGTATTCGTCGATGGTGGTCGCGCCGATGGTCTGCAACTCGCCGCGGGCGAGCATGGGTTTTAAAATGTTTGCCGCGTCCATGCTGTTTTCCGACGTAGCGCCCGCGCCCACGATGGTATGGATCTCGTCGATGAACAAGATGACGTCTCCGCGGCTGCGGATGGCGTCGATGCTGTCCTTCAAGCGCTCTTCAAAATCGCCGCGGTAGCGCGCCCCCGCCAGCATGCCGGGAAGGTCGAGCGCGAACACCGTTTTGCCGCACAGCAGGTCCGGCACGTCTCCGCGCACGATCGCCTGCGCCAGCCCCTCCACCACGGCGCTCTTGCCCACGCCCGGCTCGCCCACGAGCACGGGGTTGTTTTTGGTACGGCGCGAAAGCACTTGGATGATCTTGTCGATCTCCTTTTTGCGCCCGATCACGGGGTCTACCTTCCCCTCGCGCACGCGCTGCGTAAGGTCTGTGCCGTACTCGATCGAAGAGGCGTACGGCGCCTTGCTCTCTACCTGCTGGGCATGCGCCGATTCCGCCTCGCCCGCCTCTCTGGGCGAAACGCCGTCGATATCGTCTCCCAACCGATCCGTCAAAGCGTTTGTGTCAATGCCCAGCTCGTGCAAAATGGTCATCGCCATAGACTGCTGCTCGGAGAGAATGGCAAGCAGCATATATTCGCTGTTGGCGCGCGCGCCTACGCCGTCTCGGTCCACGGCGTATTCCATCGCCTTGTCAAACAACCCCTTGGTGCGCGGCGTAAAACCGCTGATGCGCGTATCGGGGTTGATGGAACGCACGAACGAGCGGCGGTACTCCTCCTCCCGCACGCCCGCGCGCGTAAGCAGCTCGCAGGCGCGGCATTCGGGAACGTTCAAAAGCCCGAACAGGATATGCTCGCTGCCCACATAAGTGCTGCCGTAACGCCGCGCCGCATCGATGGAAAGATTTATGGCGCGCTGTAAATTGACGGAAAATCTGCTGAAATCGTACATATCGTTTCGCCCGCTAGGGGCGCCTCTCGCTGTTATTTTCTTCGCGGCAGCTGCCGCGCTCCTTTGCACAAACCGCCCGCGGATCGCTGTTTTTTCTTTGCGGCGGCTGCCGCGCTTCTTTGCGCAAACCGCCCGCCGCGCGTTTATCTGTGCACGGCGCCCGCCAGCGCCTTTGCGCACAGCTGCGCCCGCAGCACGTCTCGTTCGGCGGCGGTCAGCTTTCCGTCGCTGTACAGCCCCACGTTGGCGGGGCGCGCCGCCTCCGTCAGCTGGTCGAGCGCGCGGAAGCTGTTCACCTCCAAAAAGCCGAGCGCGGCGCCCAGGCGGATGCCGGAAATGCGCTGCAAACACTCCTCGTACGAGATCCGCGCACAGTTGGCAAGGATGCCGTAATCGCGCAAACACTCGTCGCGGATGCCCACTTCGTCCTGTTCGCACAGCGCGCGGCGCGCCTGCGATTCGAGGTTGACCACCTCCAACGCCGCGCGGCGCACCTCCGAAAGGATGTATTCCTCCGCCACGCCCAGCGTCACCTCGTTGCTGAGCTGGTACATGAACCCTTCCGCCGCGCTCCCCTCGCCGTACACGCCGCGCACGGTGTGGCCGAGGCGGGAGATCTCGCGGATAACGCGGTCCATCTTGCGCAGCCGCGTCAGTGCGGGCAAAAAGAGCATGACCGAGGCGCGCAGCCCCGTGCCGAGGTTGGTCGGGCAGGCGGTGAGATACCCAAGCTGCGCATCAAACGCAAACCGGAGCTGTTTGGAGAGTTCTCCGTCAAAGGAAGCGAGCGTGCCGTACGCACGCGGCAGGCACAGCCCGCCCGCTATGTACTGCTCGCGCAGGTGATCTTCCTCGTTGATCATGATGGAGAATTTGCCCTGCTCCTCGCCGCCGCTCTCATCGATGAGCGCGGCGCCGTACTTTTTGTTTGCCGCAAGTTCGGTGCTGATCAGATGGTCGTCCGCCAGCGCCTGCGCCACGTTGTCGGATAAGTCGCCCATGTAATAAAGTTTGAACGCGCGCAAGCCGCTCGCCGCGTCGTACACCGCGCGCACGATCTCCCGCGCCTGCTTTGCCGAACGCAGCGCGCAGGGAAAGGGATACCCCGCCAGATTGCGCGCCAAACGGATGCGGGTGGAGACGACGGTGCTTTCGATGT
The DNA here is from genome assembly GCA_944346885.1 of uncultured Clostridia bacterium. GTDB lineage: Bacteria > Bacillota > Clostridia > Christensenellales > Borkfalkiaceae > Borkfalkia. The sequence continues at coordinate 148,915 of CALVMR010000014.1, forward strand.
TATTGCTCATCTTCTCCCCCTTCTCCGCCGCGGTAAATGAGACGGGAAAGCTCGGCTATGTCGCGGTTGAGGCGGTCTGCCGCCGCCATATCCTTGCGGCGGAGCGCGCCTTCCAGCTCTGCACGCAGGCGGTTGCGCTCATCCAAAAGCTCGTACAGCCGTCCGTTGCCGAGCGGATGCCCGCCCATGTGCACCGTTTTTCCATGCATGCGGCGGATGACGGGCATCAATTCTTCGCGGAAGGTTTCGTAACAGGCGGCGCAGCCCACCAGCCCCGTACGCTTGTAATCGGCATAGCTCCTGCCGCAAACGGGGCAGCAAGCCCCCTCTTCCAACCCGGAAAAGGCGGCGTACTCCGCCGCCGCCCCAAAGCGCGCGTAACACTCTCCGCACAGCAAAAGTTCTTCTCCCTCCGCCCCGGAAACAGGATACTCGCCTTCGTTTTTTTTACAGTGGGAACACAGCATGCCCGTCCTCTCATCCGCTTGTCCGCGCTTTCCGCTCTTATTATACCACGGAACCGCCCGCGTGTAAAGCGTTCTGAAAAAATCCGTACGCGCCGCGGGGCGCGTTGCGGTAAAGCGAAGAGCCCTGCCGCGGCGCATGTTGCGGCGGCGCGGCGGAACTTAGCGCGGCGCGCGTTGCAAAGAAGAGGCGGAACCTAACGCGGCGCGCGTCACAAATAATCGGCTGCGTCCAGCGCGGCGCGCGCCTTTTCGACGGCGCGCTTTTCGATGCGCGAAATGTACGAGCGCGAAATTTTTAAAAAGAGCGCCACCTCGCGCTGCGGCATGGGCGCGCCGCCTTTGAGCCCGTACCGCAGGCAGAGCACGGTGTATTCCCGCTCGGTCAGGCAATGTTCGAGCACGCGCAAAAATTTTTCGCGTTCCAGCCTGCCCTCCACTTCTTTGAAAACGCCCTCCTCCTTTTCGCACAGCAGGTCCATCAGCGTAAGCTCGTTCCCGTCCTTATCCACCCCGACGGGATCGGAGAGATAGACGACGTTTCTGTGTTTTTTGTTGCCGCGGATGAGCATGAGGATCTCGTTTTCGATGCAGCGGGCGGTATAGGTGGCGAGCTGCGTGCCGCGAGAGGGCTGAAAGGTATCGATCGCCTTGATCAGCCCGATGCTCCCCACCGAGATCAGATCGTCCGTTTCCGCCGCGCCGGTATATTTTTTGACGATGTGCGCCACGAGGCGCATGTTGTGGCGCACCAAAATATCTTTGGCGGTGCGGTCTCCGTTTTTTGCCAAGCGAAGATACTTTTCCTCCTCTTCGGGCGGCAGCGGCTTCGGAAAAGAGCCCTTGCCGCCGACGGCGGAAGTGAAAAACAAAAATTTGCCGAACAACGTGCACAAAAGATCCCAGAGCAAACGAGAGTCCCCCCTTTTTTTCGGTACTCTCAATGTATGTTTTTGCGCGCTTGTACCATGCGTGTTTGCCGCAAATGCCGTCAAAATCGACGGGCGCAACGGCAAAAAATCGGCACGCGGCAAAAAACAGGCGCCCCGCGGCAACTTGCCGCGGGGCGCCGCACGGGCTTTCCTTACCCGTCCTTTTGGTTGAAAGCGCGGATCGCGCCGAGCGTCTCTTCACTCAAAAGATGTTCCAGACGGCAGGCATCCGCCTCCGCCGTTTCCGCGCCGACGCCGAGTTTGACCAAAAACTCCGTAAGCATGCGGTGCTTTTCGTACACGGCGCGCGCGTATTCCTCCCCCGCCGGCGTAAGATGGATGTGG
>CALVMR010000015.1 GCA_944346885.1 uncultured Clostridia bacterium
AACACCCGTCCGCCGCGCTCTGTTTTGAGCGGCAAGCCGTTTTCCTCCAAGAGCCGCATGAGAGCCGCAGGCGGAAAAGAACGGATCGCACTTATAAGAAACTTCGCGTTGCGCGCAACGTTTTCCAAAAACTCCGCGGGCGGGCAATCGTTTGTTACGTTGCATCTGCCCTTTCCCGTGATATAGATCTTTTTCCCCGCCTTTTCATTTTTTTCAAAGACGGTAACGGCGGCGCCCGCCGAAGCCGCGGCATATGCCGCCATGAGCCCGGACGCACCCGCGCCGATCACTGCCACTTTTTTCATTGCCGCACAACACCGCACAACAAACCGCGGCGGAAGCGTATCCGCCCCCGCCGAACGTTTTTACTATACCGGATAAACTTTGTTTTCTCCGCTTGCAAAGTTTACGTCTACGCCCGAATCGCGCGCCGTCCGCCATTTAAAATAATTGAGCGCAACCTGCCCGAATACCGCATAAGACAGCACGTCCTCTTCTTGGCGGATATACGGCGCAATTTCACTGCGGAACGCCTCATATTCCGGCTTTAATTCATCCGCAGGGCGGCAGGTAATGCGCTTTTCTTCTCCGATGCACTTTTTCACGACGTCCGCGTCCGGTTCCGCGGGAAGTTTTCCGTACTCGCCGCGCAAAAGCCCTTTAAACTCTTTTGTCACCATTTTATAGCGCTCGCCCGCAAGCACGTTCAAAACAGCCTGCGTTCCTACGATTTGGCTGGAAGGCGTGACCAGCGGCGGATAGCCGCAGTCTTTGCGCACGTTCGGCACTTCCGCCAGCACTTCCCCCAACTTTTCAGACTTATTTTGCTGTTTGAGCTGCGAAATAAGATTGGAGAGCATTCCGCCGGGCACTTGGTAGATGAGCGCGTTGATATCGATGGAGAGCACCTTCGGCGACAAAAAGCCGTCCTTTTTCAAACGTTCCGCCACCCCTTTGAAATGGTTCACGACAGGAAGGAGCTTCCGGATATCGATCCCCGTATCGTACGGCGTGCCTTGCAGCGTTGCGACCAGCGGCTCGGTTGCAGGTTGGCTGGTCCCGTTGCCGAGCGGAGAAAGCGCGCAATCGACGATATCGGCGCCCGCTTCGATCGCTTTGAGGTTGACCATATCCCCCGTGCCGGCGGTATTGTGCGTATGAAGATGGATCTTCGTTGCGGGAGAAAGCTCTTTTTTCAGCCGCGAAACAAGGTCGTACGCGGTATACGGCAAAAGCAGGTTTGCCATATCCTTGATGCAGATGTTATCCGCCCCCATCCCCTCCAACGTTTTTGCAAGTTTTACAAAATACTCGGTTGTGTGCACGGGGCTGGTGGTATAACTGATCGCCGCTTCGCAAACGCCGCCGTATTTTTTGATCGCGCACATCGCCGTTTCAAGGTTGCGCGGATCGTTGAGCGCGTCGAACACGCGCACTACGGTCACGCCGTTTTCAATGGACTTTTGCACGAACTTTTCCACCACGTCGTCTGCATAGTGGCGGTATCCGAGCAAATTCTGCCCGCGCAAAAGCATTTGGATCGGCGTCTTTTTTAAATGTTTTTTCAGCGTGCGCAAACGCTCCCACGGGTCCTCGTTCAAAAAACGAAGACAGGTATCAAACGTTGCCCCGCCCCACGCTTCCAAGGAATAATACCCGATCTCGTCCAGCTGTTCGAGGACCGGGATCATTTCATCCGTACGCATGCGCGTGGCAGCCTGCGATTGATGCGCGTCACGCAAAATGGTATCCGTGATCAGAACTTTCTTATTTGCTTTTTCCGCCATTTTTTGATTCTCCGAATAAATTATGCAACTGCCGCGGCTACCCTATCCGCCGAAGCACGCCAGCAAGAAGCCCGCCGCGACCGCCGAACCGATGACGCCCGCCACGTTCGGCCCCATGGCATGCATCAACAGGTGATTGTTCGGATCGGTCTGCCGCCCAACGTCCTCGGATATTCGCGCCGCCATCGGCACCGCCGAAACACCCGCCGAACCGATGAGCGGATTGATCTTTCCTCCGGATATCTTGCACATCAATTTTGCCATCGCCAGCCCGCCGACCGTACCGAAGCAGAAGGCGACCAATCCGAGCGCAATGATATACAGTGTTTGCAGTTGCAAAAACGTTGTGCCGACCGCCTTGCACCCGACGCAGATCCCCAAAAAGATGGTGATCGTGTTCATCAAACCGTTTTGCGCCTGCTGCGAAAGCCTGTTCACGACCCCGCTTTCGCGCATCAAATTGCCGAGCATCAGCATCCCCAAAAGCGGGATCGCTTCGGGGAGCAGGATCCCGACGACCAGCGTGACCAAGATCGGAAAGATGACCTTTTCCACTTTGGAAACTTCGCGCAGCTGCTTCATGCGGATGGCGCGCTCTTTTTTCGTCGTCATCAGCTTCATGATCGGCTTTTGGATGATCGGGATAAGCGCCATGTACGAATAGGCGGCGATCGCAATCACGGAGAGCAGATCGTGGTTGGTAAACTTTGAAAGCTGTATCGTAAGGTAGATCGCCGTAGGGCCGTCTGCCCCGCCGATGATGCCGATGGAGGCGGCAGCCGCCGCGTCAAAGCCGAGCACGACCGCCCCGAAAAAGGTCAGGAATACGCCCAGCTGCGCCGCCGCACCGATCAGCATGCTCTTGGGGTTTGCGATGAGCGGACCGAAATCCGTCATGGCGCCGATCCCCATAAAGATGAGCGGCGGGTAGATAACGTATTCAACGCCGAAATTCAGCCAGCCGAGCAGCCCCTTTTCCACCTCTTCCGTGACCTCTCCGGTTACGGGGTCCGTAACCGTGGTCACCTTTTCCCAAAGCACTTCGCTCGCGCCCGGAATGTTGATGATGAACATACCGAAGGCGATGGGCAAAAGGAGCAGCGGCTCGAATTTTTTTACGATGGCAAGGAACATCAGGACCAAGGAGACCGCGATCATCACATAATTGGACCAATCGCCCTGTGAAAGACCGGAATCCTCCCAAAGCCCCGTGAACATCTCACCAAGCATTTCCCAAAAAGACATAGAGCCACCTATTTATCCGATCACGGCAAGCAACGTGTTTGTTTCCACGTTATCCCCTGCGGCAACTTTGAAAGAAATTTTCCCCGCTACGGGCGCGGTTATATCGTTGTCCATCTTCATCGCTTCCAACACAAGCACAGGCTGGTTGACGGAAACGGTATCCCCTTCTTTGACCAAAAGCTCTTTGATCAGCCCCGGAAAAGGAGAGAGCAGCTTTTCTCCCGCAGCCGAAGCCGCAGGAGCGGCAGAAGCTGCGGCGGGCGCCGCCGCGGGAGCGGACGGAGCAGGCGAAGCAAACGCATCGCCGAGTACCTCTTCCACGCCGACTTCATAATTTTTTCCGTCGATGGTCACAATAAATTTACGCATGATTTTTCTCCTTTTCGATCTTTACAGGCGCTTGATCCGCCGTACTTTAAATTCGCTGACTGCGGTATTTTCTGTTTCATAATAAGCGGCAATGGCGGCAATGATCGCCACACGCTCCGCCTGCCCCACTTCCTCCGCCGCGGAAGCGGCGCCCGTACCTCCGTCATGCTCGATAAGATCGGCGATCCGTTTCTTTTTTACGGAGGTCTTACGGATGATCAGCCCCGCCAGCCATATAATGCCGATGATGAGTATGATTCCGAGAAAGGTCACCAAAAAACCGATCAACGCATAGATCAACGCGTCCACTTCGGTCAACTTGGTGATCCACTTCCCCGTTTCCGGGTCCCAAATCGTTTCTTGCAAAAGATTCAACGCACTTCCCATAATTTCCTCACTTTAACAGCATTTGCAGCGACGCAACGAGGTACTGCTTTACAAACGCAGGTTCGATAACGGTATCGACGTAGCCGTTTTTGGCGGCATGGATGGGGTCTGCCGCCTCCTCCGCGTACTTCGCGGCGTACTTGCTCTCCTCCGCCTGCTCCGCGGAGAACTCAATCGCCGCCCCTTTTTCATCCGAAAAGAGCGCAATGCGCGCATCCGCAAAGGCATAGACGTAATCGAACCCCATCGATTTCGCCGCAAACAGCGTATACCCAAGTCCCACGGCGCGTTTGTAGACGACGGCGATCTTTGCATTTTCCAAAAGATCGTACGCCTCGGCAAGTTTAAAAATATTTTTCAGAACGAGGCTGTTTTGCGTTTGCAGATCGGGGCGGATACCGAGCGTATCCACAAACGTGACGAAAGGCAGGTCGTAATACGCCGCAAATTCTACCAGCTGCGTGACCTTTGCCACCGCCGCTTCATCCAAAAGAACGCCCTCATCCCCGCCGTCGAAAACGACCGCCGCGAGCGAAATGCCGCCCGCTCTTCCTAAAACGCAGCGCACGGAAGAGGCACCCGCGCCAAATTCGAGGTACGAATTTTTATCGAATACGCATTGAATGAGCTTATCCGCGTCGCACCCTTTGTTGAGCGCGGGGAACGCGGCGTTCAGATCCGCGCCGTTTTCCTCCACAAGCGCTCCGTAGGCAGGGAGCAGCCCCAAAATCTTTTCGATCGAAGCATGCACGTCTTCGTACGACGAAGCCGCAAAGGAGACAAGATTGGTGCAGCACAGCGCATCGGCGCCGCCGACTTCCTCCTTCGGAAGATTTTTTCCGCTCTTTGCGGAAAGCACGAGCGGGCTATCCGCCGCCAGCACCGCATCTTTCGTAAAAAAGGTGAAGTCTGCACACGCCGCAAGCACGGCGCTCTGCCCGTACACTTCTCCGTTGATAACGGCAAATTGCGGCACGACCCCGTGCAATTTTGCCGCCTTGGCGATCACGGAAGCAAGCCCTTCGAGCACGCCGATCCCCTCGCCGACCTGCACGCCGTAGCTTTGCAAAACGTACACAATCGGTGTCGAATTTTTTTCCGCAAGAGAAAGGCAATGCAGGATCTTTTCACAGTTTGCGCGGCTCATGCCGCCGTGCATCACTTCAAAATTTTGCGCCGCAACATACACGGGGTACCCGCCGATCGTGGCGAACCCCGTTACAACGCCTTCTCCCGCGACACCTTCTTCATAAAAGTCGTTTTTGGAAAAACTGAACCCCGCAAGCTCTACAAAACTATCCGCGTCCAAAATGGCGGCAAGCGCTTTGCGGATCTCCTTTCCCGCGGCGAGCACGCCCGCGCGCCGCTGCCGAAGCAACTGAATCTTATCCATATTACCTCCGAAGCCGTCGCTTCAAATTCTTTTTTTATTATACCCTATTTTTGCCTAAAATGCAATATCCTGCCTTTGCTTATTTTCTCTTTTCCGAATAAAATTATCGACCCGAACGGCAAAATACGATGCGGCTTCCGCAAAAAAGAATTTATCGCGCCGAACGGCACAAAAGATTTGCTTTTTTGAAAAGAGTATAGTAAAATAACTTGTGCAACAAAAAACCGCCGCGTTCAGCAGCTACCGCACAAAGCATTTTTTATGCTTTTGCAGTTAAGCGGATAGAACAGCCCGCACCTTCGGGGCCGTTGTGGGTTCGCGCGAGGGCTCTGCCCGACGCTCAGCCGAGGGGACCCCTCAGGGGTTTCGGCTGATACCCGACGGGCGCGCCGCAAGGCGGCGCAAGGCGGGAATCATTTCATTTCCTTTTATGCTTCCGTAGTTAAATGGATATAACAGCCCCCTCCTAAGGGGCCGTTGTGGGTTCGATTCCCGCCGGGAGTACCATTTTCGCAGGGCGTGCCAATGCGGCACACCCTGTCTCTTTTGTACTCCCGCCGTGACTGCCGAAATAACGTGACGCGATCGGCGTGTTGCTCCTCTTCCTAAGTCAATCTTTCCTCGGCAGCGATCGCTATTCCGTCGCTCCGCTCCTTACGATTCCCGCCGGGAGTACCATTTTCGCAGGGCGTGCCAATAGGCAACGCCCTGTCTCTTTTGTACTCCCGCCGTGACTGCCGAAATAACGTGACGCGATCGGCGCGTTGCTCCTCTTCCTAAGTCAATCTTTCTTCGGCAGCGATCGCTATTCCGTCGCTCCGCTCCTTACGATTCCCGCCGGGAGTACCATTTTCGCAGGGCGTGCCAATAGGCAACGCCCTGCACCGTTACAAAAAAGCTCCCGCACTTCGGGAGCTTTTTCGCATTTATTCGATCGCTTTAAAAAGCGGGTCTA
>CALVMR010000016.1 GCA_944346885.1 uncultured Clostridia bacterium
AAAGCGGACCGCGGCTTTTAAAAACTATAATACGGCGCACCGCTTGCACGGATTGCCGTATTATAGTGAGAGAATATGAAAAAAGTTTTGGGTGGATAAATTTATTTTGTCTTGCTTTTGTGCTTTCAGTATAGCGCACAATTATGTTTGTTTTATGAAAACAGAATGAACAATACAAAAATTTTAACCGCCGTATTTGGCGCAGATCGCTTCCGCCACGCGGATCCCGTCCGCCGCAGAACTCGTGATCCCGCCCGAATACCCGCAACCTTCGCCGCAGGGATAGACGCCGCGCATGTGCAAACTCTCCAACGTCTGCCCGCGCACGATGCGCACGGGAGAGGAAAAGCGGGTCTCCACACCCGTCAGCAGCGCGTCCGCGTCGGCAAACCCGCGCAGTTTTTCGTCCATCCGCAAAAGTGCGGCGCGCATCCCCTCCGCCACGGCGGGCGGAAGCAATCGGTTCAGATCGCAAAACGCCGTCCCCGCGGCATAGGTCGGCAGCACCGCTCCGAAGCCGCAGCTCTCTCTTTGCGCCAAAAAATCTTCTGCGCGCTGTACGGGCGCGGCATACGTTCCGCCCGCGGCAAGAAACGCTTTTTGCTCTAAGGCGCGCTGAAAGCGCACCCCGTCTAAAACGTCTCCTCTGTAAAAATCTTCCGTGCCGACGGAAACGAGCAGCGCGCTGTTTGCGTTTTTTCCGCCGCGCGCATAGTCGCTCATTCCGTTCGTAACGACGCCGCCCTCCTCGCTCGCCGCGGGGATGACCGTACCGCCGGGGCACATGCAGAAGGTGAACGCCGTTCTCGCGCCGACGTGCGCCGTCATTTTATAGTCTGCGGGCGGCAAAAGCGCCGCCGCCTCGCCGTACTGCGCTCTGCCGATCAGTGCCTGCAAGTGCTCGATGCGCGCGCCCACGGCGAAAGGTCTTGCCTCCATCGCAAACCCCTCCGCTGCCAGCGCGGCAAACGTATCGCGGCTGCTGTGCCCGATCGCAAGCACCGCTTCGCTTGCGGGCAATTCGTACCGGCAGCCGCTTTGCAGATCGCGCAGCTGCACCGCCCGCACCGCGCCGCCCTCCGCCCTGCACCCCTCAAAACGGGTGTGAAAGAGCATTTTTCCGCCGTGGCACAGAATGTATTCGCGGATGTTGACCAGCACGCCGCGCAGCCTGTCACTGCCGATGTGCGGTTTATGCAGATAGGCTATCTCCGCGGGCGCGCCGAAGCGCACAAACGTTTCCAGCACCTCGCGGTTGCGGATATCTTTGGTCTGCGTGTTCAGCTTCCCGTCCGAAAAAGTGCCTGCGCCGCCCTCGCCGAACTGCACGTTGCAATCCCCGTCCAATCTGCCGCCCGCAAAAAATGCGGCGTTTTGCGCCGTGCGTTCCTCCACCGTTCCGCCGCGCTCTACCACGAGAGGCGCAATGCCCGCCGCTAGCAGGCGCAACGCGCAGAACAGCCCCGCGGGTCCGCTTCCGACAACGACGACCGCGCGCGGCTGCGCCGTGACGTGCGGGTGATGAAAAGCGGACGGCGCAATCGGTCTTTTATCCGCCTCTATGCTGTAAACCCATCGGATGTTCGCCTTGTCGCGCGCGTCCAAAGACTTGCGCAAAATGCGGATGTGCGGCGCGCAATGCAATTTGCGCGCCGCGATCTCTTTGAGTTTTTGTTCGCTTTCCCCTACGGCGAGCTTTATGTTGTCGATCCGCATAGCCTCTCCCCGATCGCTTCCGCCGCGCAAGCCCCGCTCGAAAACGCCCATTGCAGGTTGTACCCGCCGCATTCGCCGTCAACATCGCACAATTCGCCGACGACGAACAATCCGCGCACTTTTTTGCTTTCCAAATTTTCGGTCAGCTCGCGCATATCCACGCCGCCCTTGGTCACTTGTGCATTGGCGAACCCGTCCGTTCCCGTAATTTCGACCGTGAAAAATTTCAGCACATGCACAAGGAGCGGCAGCTTTTGCACGGCGCGCGCCGCATCCTCCTCCAATGCGATGTTGCAGCGGCGGAGCACCGCCCTGCCGATCGCACTGTGCACAATGCCGCGGAGCAGATCTTCCGCGCGCATCTGCGGATAGCGCTCCGCCTTTGCGCGCAGCGCCGCAAGAACGTCCGCGGCGCCGCTGTCTGGCAAAAAATCGATCGCTACCGCATCCCCCGCCCTTGCAAAAGCCGAAATGCGGAATATCGCATCCCCGCTGACGCCGCTCTCCGTAAACAGTACGTCGCCGCGCGTCATCGTGTTCGCAAAAACGGAACCCTCTTTCCCGTTCGGGCGGACGAGCACCGCCGTGCAGCCGCAGCGCACCCCTTTCAGCCCGCGCACCGCCGCCGCATCCGCTCGCAGGCGGACGAGGGAAGGAGAGAGCGGCGTAACGGTATGCCCGAACGATCCCGCCAAGGCATAGCCGCTGCCGTCCGCCCCCAGATGCGGAGACGCCTTTCCGCCGCAGGCAAGCACCAGCGTACGGGCGGCATACTCCCCTTTATCGGTGCGCACCCGAAACACGTTCCGATCGCACCGCGCCGACAAAACCGCTTCGCCGAGGCGCTGCTCCGCCGTGCTGTTTTGCAGCGAAAAGCGAAACAGGTCTGTCACCGAAGAGGCTTGGCGCGAAGTCGGGTAAATACGCCCCGCGCCGTCTGCGGCGAACAGCCCGCCCAAAGCCGCCAGCTCGTTCATCAGCCATGGCTGCCCGTACCGTTCCAAAACGGCGGAAACCGTTTCAAGCGCGGACCCGAAATAATGCTCTTTTGAAAGGTCGGTATTGCTCACGTTGCCCTGCCCGTTCCCCGTTACGGAAAGTTTTTTCCCTACGCGGTCATTTCGGTCCAGCAACAGCACGCGCGCCCCGCGTTCCGCAAGGCGATGCGCACACATGAGCCCTGCGGCGCCCGCGCCGACGATCGTTGTATCATAAACCGTATCCATATCGACCAACCCGCCGTTTTTTTTGATTGTAATATATTTTGAGAGAATTGTCAATTTTCCGCGGAGAATTTATAAGTACTTGACTTTTTACACAAATTGTATTACCATACAGGCAGAATAAGGTCTTTCAAGGAGAGCAACCGCAATGGATAAAGTACTCGAATGGATCGCCGAAAACCCGGTTTACGCAGCCGTCATGATCGCTGCCGCCGTGTTGATCGTCGTATTGGTGATCCTGCTTATCGTACGCGCCGCGCTCAAAGCAAAAAAGAAGGCGCGCGCCGAAGAGAGCGCCGCGGCACAGGATGCGCCCGCGCAGCAAAACAGTGCCGAAGCGGGACCCGACGCCCCTGCAAATTCGGAGGCGGCGCAGCCCGAAGAGGCGGAAACGGAAGAATACACGGCAAGCGGCTATGCCGCCGCGGCAGACGGCGCTCCCGCCGCCCTGACAGAAACCGAGCAAAGCGAAGAACAGCCCGCCGAAGAGGCAGAGCTGCCTCCGCCGCCGCTCCCCTCCACGGCTGACGCCGAACCGTCCGCACAGGATGACGCCGAACCGTCTGCGCAGGAGGACGACACTACGACAGACGCCGAGCCGCCCGCACAGGAAGACGCCGCCGCCGAGACCGCCGCACAGGCGGAAGCGAACGAAGAGGCGGATGCAAACATAGCCGCCGCGGAAAGCGGCAACGGCGGGGAAACAAAACAAGAAGAACCCGCCAAAAAAACCGCCAAACGCCCGACCAAAAAAGCGGCGGAGAGCGCAAAACCTGCCGAAAAAAAGGCAGCAAAAGGCACGGAAGAGCACGAAAAGCGCAGCGCCTATACGGGCAAATGGCTGATCTTTAAAAACGACGAAAAGGGCTTTTATTTTGAACTCCGCGCTTCCAACGGAGAAAAGCTGCTGCGTAGTTTAGACTATACCTCGCTTGCGGGGGCTAAATCCGCCATCAAAACGTACAAAAACAACATTGCAAAGGATAACATCGACCTGACGCAATCAAAAACGGGGCACTACTATTTCCGCCTGCTGAGCGGTTCCAAGCAGCTTTTGTGCACGGGCGAAACATACACCTCGCGCAGCGCCTGCGAAAGCGCGGTAGAATCGGTAAAGCGCTTTGCCGAAACCGCCGTCGTCGCCGTTGCCGAAGACCCCGCCGAATAATTTTAGCGCAGCAACAAAAAAGGCTCCCCGCGGGGAGCCTTTTTTGTGCCGAAATGCGGTCACAATTTGGGAAGGATCGTATCCTTTCCGCCCATGTATTTTCGCAGTACTTCGGGAATGTTGACGCTGCCGTCCTCGTTGAGATGGTTTTCCAACAGCGCAATGAGCATGCGCGGCGGCGCCACCACGGTATTGTTGAGGGTGTGCGCAAAGGCATTCCCCTTTTCCGTTTTGTAACGGATCCCCAGCCTGCGCGCCTGCGCGTCGGTCAGGTTGGAGCAGCTGCCCACTTCAAAATATTTTTCCTGCCGCGGGCTCCACGCCTCCACGTCGATGCTCTTGTATTTAAGGTCGGCAAGGTCTCCCGAACAGCATTCGAGCGTGCGCACGGGGATCTGCATGGAGACAAACAGCTCCACCGTATACGAATAGAGCTTTTTGAACCAATCGTCGCTCTCCTCCGGCTTGCAGATGACGATCATCTCCTGCTTTTCAAACTGGTGGATGCGGTAAATGCCGCGCTCTTCGATGCCGTGCGCCCCTTTTTCTTTGCGGAAGCAGGGAGAATAGCTCGTAAGCGTAAGCGGAAGGCGCTCGGCGGGGAGCACGGTATTCATAAACCTGCCGATCATCGAATGCTCGCTGGTCCCGATGAGGTAAAGGTCCTCCCCCTCGATCTTGTACATCATGCCGTCCATCTCTTCAAACGACATGACGCCCGTAACAACGTCGCTGCGGATCATATACGGGGGGATCACATAGGTGAAGCCCTTGTCGATCATAAAATCGCGCGCGTAGGTCAACACGGCGGAGTGCAGCCGCGCAATATCACCGAGCAGGTAATAAAACCCCTGCCCGCTCGTACGGCGGGCGCTGTCTAAGTCGATCCCGCCGAGCCGCTCTAAAATATCGAGGTGATACGGAACTTCGAACGGCTTTTTGGCAGGTTCGAGAAAGCGCTGCCGTTCCACGTTTTCGGAATCGTCTTTGCCGATGGGCACGTCGTCGGCAATGATGTTCGGGATCGCCATCATATCCTTTTTAAGCTGTTCGGCGATCTCGGCGGTCGCGCTTTCGATCGCGGCGATGCGCTCGTTGTTGGCGACCACTTCCTCTTTGACGCGCGCCGCCTCTTCCGCCCGTTTCTCTTTCATCAATTTGCCGATCTGCGCGCTCAGCGCATTGCGCTTCGCCCTGCATTCGTCCCCTTCCCTCTGCAACGCGCGGCGCTTTTCGTCCAACGCGAGCACTTCATCGACCAGCGGAAGTTTTTTATCCTGAAACTTTTTTTTGATGTTCTCGCGCACCTTGTCGGGGTCGGCGCGGAGCAGGTTGATATCGATCATTTGCGTCCTCCGAATTTCTGTACCGAACTCTATTTTAAACCAAAAACGCGCAATTTGCAATAAAATGCGCGTGCCGTCAAAAAATTATTCGGAAGAGAATTTACAAAACTTTACACACTGCCGCCGCAAATGCGCAAACTGCAAATAAAATGTTTGTGTTCGGGCATAAAGTATGATATAATACCCGATGAAACGGTGCAATGCGGCAGCGGAAAACGCCGGCATTTGCGCCACGGAGGACTATGCCGACGAAAAAGACCATCCCGCCCGAAGAGACTGCGGCGGCAAACCCCGCAAACCCCGCATCCGCCCCGAAAGCGCAGGCGCCCGCCGAAACGGAAGCGCCCGCTTCGGCGCGCCCTGCCGAAGGCAAAAAAAGCGAAAACGCCCGCTCTTCGGCTGCCGCAAAAGCGCAGCCGAAAAAGAGCGCCGCCCCCGCCGCAAAAACTTCCAAAGCCGTTTCCGCAAAGAGCGGGCCGCAAAAAAAGACCGCGGCAAAGCCCGTGCAGAAGAAGACCGCCGCGGAAAGCGCGCGGAGCAAAAAGGAAGAGCGCAGCGGCGAAAGCGCCGCGCAGGCGAAGCCCGCCGCAAAGCAGGAAGGCATTGCAAAGAGCGTGGAGCGCGCCGTACAGCAAAAACTTACGGCGGAAAAAACGGAGAGCGAACAACCCAAAGACATCGCGCTCATCAAAAAGCAATTTAAAAAACGCAGGGCGGAAGTACCCGCCTATTCGCAGGTGGAGCGCTACGCGAGCGACCCTGCCAAAGGGCTCTCCGAAGAACAAGTCAATAAGCGCTTTTCGCAATTTTTGTTCAACGACGTCAACCAAAAATACTCCAAATCGTACGCCAGCATCTTTATCGGGAACCTGTGCACGTTCTTCAACCTTTTATGCGTTTTGGCGGCGGCGGCGCTCATCTATTCGGGCGCGGAGTATACGCAATTCCTCTTCGTCGTCATCTTTACGGCGAACATCGCCTTCGGTATCGCCACCGAGATCCGCGCAAAGCGCAAGATCGATAAGTTATCCATTCTCAACACCCCCACCGCCAAAGTCGTACGCGGCGGAGCCGTAACGGAGATCGCCGCAAAAGACATCGTTTTGGACGACATCGTTGTGCTCTCCCTCGGCAACCAGATCCCTGCGGACTGCATCGTGGCGGAGGGCTCCGTCGAAGTCAACGAATCGCTCTTGACCGGCGAATCCGTTCCCGTAAAAAAAGAGGCGGGCGATTTGCTGTTCGCGGGCAGCTTTATCACGGCGGGCAACTGCAAAGCGCGCGCGGATAAAGTGGGCAAATACACCTATCTCAACTCCCTCTCCGCCAAGGCGAAAAAGTACAAGAAGCCGAAATCCGAATTGATGCGCTCGACGAAGTTCATCATCATGATCATCGGCATCCTCATCATCCCCATCGCCACGGGCATGTTCTTCATCAACTGGAATACCTACACCTTCGACCCGCTCCGCCCGGAGCTGACGCAGCTCAACGACACCATTCAGCGCACCGTATCCATCGTCATCGGCATGATCCCTTCGGGCATGCTGCTTTTGACGAGCATCGCCCTGACGCTCGGCATCATCCGCCTGATGACGCACAACACGCTCGTGCAGGATATGTACTCGCTGGAAATGCTTGCGCGCGTCAACGTTTTGTGTCTCGACAAAACGGGCACCATCACGGACGGGCGCATGAAAGTAAACGACTGCATGCTGCTCGGCAACCCGACCGAATTTACCGTAAACGAGATCATGGGCAACTGCCTGTACGCCTTGCAGGACAACAACCAAACCTCCATCGCGCTGTACAATTATTTCGGGCACAGCACGACGCTGCGCGCCACCGCGACCCTGCCCTTTTCCTCCAAGCGCAAGCTCTCCGCCGTGACCTTTGAAGAGATCGGCACGATCGCCATCGGCGCGCCGGAATTTGTGCTCGGCACCGTTCCCGCCAAGCTCAACAAGATCATCAACCAATATGCGTCGATGGGGCTGCGCGTGCTCGTTGTGGCGCACGCGCCCGGCGCCATCGCGGGAGACGCCCCGCCCGCCGGGCTGAAAGCCATTGCCGTCATCTCCATGGCAGACAACATCCGCGAAGACGCAGCGCAGACCATCCGTTGGTTCAAGGAAAACGACGTAGCCATCCGCATCATTTCGGGCGATAACCCGCGCACGGTCTCCGAAGTAGCCAAACGCGTCGGCGTTGCCAATGCCGAAAAGTATATCTCTTTGGAGGGGTTGAGCGATTCGGAAGTTGCATCCGTCGCCAACAAGTATACCGTGTTCGGGCGGGTCACCCCCGAACAAAAGGCGATCCTCGTAAAATCGATCAAAGCGGAGGGAAACACCGTTGCCATGACGGGCGACGGCGTAAACGACATCCTCGCCCTCAAAGAAGCAGACTGCGCCATCAGCGTGGCGTCCGGCAGCGAAGCGGCAAAAAACGTCAGCCATATCGTTTTGCTGGATAACAACTTCGCGTCCATGCCGAAGGTCGTGTTCGAAGGGCGGCGGGTCATCAACAACATCCAAAACTCTTCCTCGCTGTACCTGATGAAAACGCTGTTCATCACCGTGTTTGCGCTCATCTCCATCATCTTCCAGCAGGCGTATCCCTTTAAAACGAACAACCTGATGATGTTGGAGTTTTTCGTGATCGGCGTGCCCAGCTTTTTCCTCTCGCTGCAACCGAACCGCGAACGGGTGCAGGGCAGATTTTTGCCGACCATGCTGGCAAGGACCATCCCGTGCGCGATCGTTTTGATACTGGCGGTCGAAAGCATTCAGCTGGTCTCTTGGTTGCAGCCCGAATACTTCAACGCCGAAAACAATGCCGAGCTCTCGGTCATCATCATCACCTTTACGGGGCTTGTGATGCTGTACCGCGTCTGCCAGCCGTACAACTTGTTCCGCGCGATCTTGATGTTCGGCATGTTTGCCGCCTGTATCCTCTGTACAACGCTGCTCCCCTTTATCTTCTTCGAAGAAGGGTACCCGACGCCGCTGCTCGGCTTTGTGCAAACGCTGTACGTGATCGTCGTCATTTTGCTTTGCTTCCCGCTCTCGGAGATCTTTACGCGCATAACGGAGCGGCTGCGCGGCATTAAAAAGAAACAGCCGAAAATGCTTTCCTCTTTGCATTGAGCGTTTTGCGGGGCGCAGCGCGCTACCGACAGGGATATTCTTCGCTCGAATCCTCTTTGCATTGAGCGTTTTGCGGGGCGCGCCGCGTCCCGCTTGTTTTTCTATTTAATATAGTTTTTACCTATGGATAAGTATAAAATTTAAGTGTTATCCTATTGCACGGAAATGTGCTATACTATAAAAAAATCATATAAAAAGGAAACAAATTTATGAAAACATCCGTGATCGGTTATCCCCGCGTGGGGAGCTTGCGCGAACTGAAATTCGCCAGTGAAAAATATTTCCGCGGCGAGATCGGCGCCGAAGAATTGCAGGCAACGGCAAAAGCACTGCGTGCGGCGCACATCGACGTGCAGATGAAAAACGGGATCGACTTTATCCCCTGCAATGATTTTTCCTTTTACGACACCGTGCTGGACACCGCTTTCCTGCTCGGCGCCGTGCCCGCGCGTTATAAACAGCTCGGCTTATCCGCGCTGGATACGTACTTTGCCATGGCGCGCGGCTATCAGGGCGAACACGGCGACGTAAAAGCGCTCGCCATGAAAAAGTGGTTCAACACGAATTACCATTACATGGTCCCCGAACTCGACGACGAAACCGAACTCGTACCCGACGCAGCCAAACCGCTCGGCGAACTTGCCGAAGCAAAAGCGGCAAGCTGCGCGGCAAAACCCGTGCTGTGCGGCGCGTTCACCTTTTTGAAACTTGCGCGCTACACGGGCAAAAAGGATGCGAAAGATTTTGCCAAACAAGCCGCCGCGGCATACGGCGCCGTGCTGGAAACGCTCGCCGCCGCGGGCGCAAACTGGGTGCAATTTGACGAGCCCGCCCTCGTACGCGACCTGAGCAAAGAGGATAAAAAACTGTTCACCGCGCTGTACAAGAAGATCCTCTCCCGCAAAAACGGCGCAAAGGTATTGGTGCAAACCTATTTCGGCGACGTGCGCGACTGCTACAAGGAACTGTGCGCCCTGCCTTTTGACGGGATCGGGCTGGACTTTATAGAGGGTAGAGAGAGTTTTGCCCTCGTTGAAAAATTCGGCTTCCCCAAGGAGAAATTGCTGTTTGCGGGGCTCGTGAACGGAAAAAATATTTGGAAAAACCACTATGCCGCCACCGTGAACGCCGTTCGCAGGCTGCAAAACGCGGGCGCGGACGTTGTGCTCTCCACCTCCTGTTCGCTGCTGCACGTGCCCTATACGCTCCGCAACGAAACAAAGCTGCCCGCCGAATGCAACGAGCGCTTTGCCTTTGCCGAAGAAAAGCTCACGGAGCTTTGCGAACTCAAAGAGATCCTCGCGGCAAGCGCTCCCGAATCGTGCGCGGCATTTTGCAGCAACGCGGCGCTGTTCGCCCGCGAACGCAGCGGCAAAAATGCAGCGGTGCAAGCCAAGGTTGCCGCCATCCGTAAAGAAGACTACACCCGCCTTCCGCTCTTTGAAGTGCGCGAAGCGATCCAAAGGGAGCGCTTTAAACTCCCCCTGCTGCCGACAACGACCATCGGCTCCTTCCCGCAGACGGCGGACGTCAAAGCGAACCGCGCCGCATACAAAAAGGGAGAGATCGGCAAAGCCGAATACGACGCGTTCAACCGCAAAAAGATCGCGGAATGCGTCGCCTTGCAGGAAAAGATCGGTTTAGACGTCCTTGTCCACGGCGAATTTGAACGCAACGATATGGTGGAATACTTCGGCGAATGCCTCAGCGGCTTCCTCTTTACCGAAAAGGCTTGGGTGCAATCGTACGGAACGCGCTGCGTAAAGCCCCCCATCGTTTGGGGAGACGTTTCCCGCGAAAAGCCGATGACCGTGGAATGGTCGGTCTACGCGCAGAGCCTGACCGAAAAACCGATGAAAGGCATGCTGACGGGGCCCGTGACCATCCTCAACTGGTCTTTCCCGCGCGAAGATATCACCCTGCGCGAATGCGCGTTGCAGATCGCGCTGGCGATCCGCGAGGAAGTGCTCGATTTGGAAGCAAACGGCTTGAAGATCATCCAGATCGACGAAGCGGCGCTGCGCGAAAAGCTGCCCCTGCGCAAGAGCGATTGGGAGAGCGAATACCTCAGCTGGGCGATCCCCGCTTTCCGCCTCGTGCACAGCGGCGTAAAGGCAGAAACGCAGATCCATACGCACATGTGTTACAGCGAATTTACCGATATCATCCCCGCCATCGACAACATGGATGCAGACGTGATTACCTTTGAAGCGTCTCGCTCCGATCTGCTCATCCTCGACGCGCTCAAAGCGAACAACTTCCGCACGCAAGTCGGCCCCGGCGTATACGATATCCATTCGCCGCGCGTGCCCTCCGTTTCCGAGATCAAAGGCGCGCTCAAAAAGATGCTTGCCAAGATCCCCGCACAAAAACTTTGGGTCAACCCGGACTGCGGCTTAAAGACGCGCGGCGTGGAAGAAACAGTCCCCAGCCTCGAACACCTCGTGGAGGCAGCAAAAGAACTTCGAAATGAAAACGTGTGAACTCTTTCAAAAGAAAACCGTACTCTCCTATGAGGTATTCCCGCCCAAGCGCACGGATGCCGTGGAGACGGTATACAGTACCGTTGCCGCGCTGAAAGACTTTTCGCCCGATTTTATCAGCGTTACTTATGGCGCGGGCGGCGGCAAGGCAACGTGCGACGCCACGCTCTCCATCGCTTCGTTCATCAAAAACATTTACGGCATCGAAAGCGTGGCGCACCTGCCCTGCATCGGGCTGACGCGCGAAGAGGCGGAAAACCAGTTGCAGCGCTTTCAAGAAGCGGGGATCGAAAACATCCTCGCCCTGCGCGGCGATATGCCCGAAGGCGGCACCCCCGCGGGAGACTTTGCGCACGCAAACGACTTGATCTCCTTTATCCGCGAACGCTACGACTTTAACCTGATCGCAGCCTGTTACCCGGAGGGGCACAACGAATCCGAAAACATTTTAGACGATATCCGCTATCTGAAAGTAAAAACGGATGCGGGCGCAACGCAACTGATCTCGCAGCTGTTTTTCGATAACGACTATTTTTACAGGTTTTTGGAACGCTGCCGCTTGGCGAACATCAACGTTCCCATCGAGGCGGGCATCATGCCCGTAGCCAACAAAAAACAGATCGAGCGGATGGTCACGCTGTGCGGCGTTACTCTCCCCAAAAAATTCTCCTCCATGATGTCGCGCTATGAAAACAACCCGGAAGCGATGCGCGACGCAGGCATAGCGTATGCCGTCGATCAGATCGTCGATTTGATCGCACAGGGCGTAGACGGCATCCACCTGTACACCATGAACAATCCGTACATCGCCCGCCGCATTTATGAAGCGGTGCACAGGCTTTTGTAAGCAGAACACGATTTACGAAACGGCGCGCAAAATTTTATGATCAAAACACCTTTCAAAGCGCAGGGGCTTCGGCATATGCCGAAGCCCCTGCGCTTTTGAACATCCCGTGCATACCGCAGCTGCTCTTGCCCTGTGCTTTTGCATAGTCCTAAGCAAGCCGCAGCCGCCCTTGCCCCGCTCCCCTTATGAAAGCAAGCGGAACCCGTCTGCCGCGATCAGCCACTTCAACATAGAGAGGTATTCCCTTGCCGACGCCGCAAGCGGCGCTTTTTCGTTTAAAATGTATCCGACAAGCATGCGCTCCTCCGTTTTCAGGCGGACGGAAACGATGTTGTCGCCGTTTAAATTGCGGTTCAAGACCCCCGTACAGATCGTATAGCCGTTGAGCCCCAACAGCAAATTGAAAAGAGTTGCCCTGTCGCTCACATGGATGCGCTTTTTGTGCGGCTCGGTGCTCAAAATCTCCTCCGAAAAATAAAAAGAGTTGTACGCGCCCTGCTCGAACACCAAACAAGGGTATTCTTCCAGCTCCGAAAGCGCCAATTCCGCCCGCCCCGCAAGCGGATGCGAACAGCTTAAAAACACATGCGGCTCCGCCTCAAACAGCGGCGTAAAGAGCAAAGATTTTTCTTTAAAGAGATTGCGCAGCACCTTTTCGTTGAACGTACTCAGATACAAAATGCCGAGCTCGCTTTGAAAATTCGCCACGTCCTCGATGATCTCGGCGGTGCGCGTTTCGCGCAGCGTAAATTCGTATTCGTCCGCCTGCAAAGAGGTGATCAGATCCACAAAGGCGTTTACCGCAAAAGCATAATGCTGCGTGGAGATGCGGCACAGCTGTTTTGCGGGTTTTTTGTGTTTATACCGCTCTTCCAACAGCTGCGTTTGGTCCAAAATCTGCCGCGCATAGGATAAAAATTCCGCCCCCTCCGCCGAAAGCGCGATCCCTTTCGGCGAACGGCGAAAGATCTCGATCCCAAGTTCCGCTTCCAGTTCTTTGACCGCGGCAGACAAGCTCGGCTGCGCGATATAGAGCTGCCGCGCCGCCTCCGTGATCGAACCGCATTCCGAAATTTTTGTAACGTACCGAAGCTGCTGTATCGTCATTACCGCCTCCGAAACTGAAATAATGCGCGATTTATGTAACGCATAGTACTTTGCAAACAATGATTTTTAATAAAAAAACCATCGTCGCAGTACAAAAGAAAAGCGCGCGGCGCAATTTTTGCGCCGCGCACACGATCCGTGTTTATGCCTGCTCTTCGCCGCCCGACGCATCTTCCGCGGGCAAAGCGGCGGCTGCGCCCTCCTCCGTTTGCGCCTGCTCATCCTGCACTTCCTCTTCTTCGCGCGGGGCAACGGCAACCGTAGCCACGGCAGAATCTTTCAGGCGCATGACGCGCACGCCCTGCGTATTCCTGCCGATCTTGGAAATATCCGAAACATGCATGCGGATGATCGTACCGTTGTTCGAGATGACCATGATGTCTTCCATTTCGTCAACGATCTTCAAATTGACGAGGTACCCTGTTTTTTCATTGAATACACCCGCTTTGATCCCCTTGCCTGCCCTGCCCTGCAAGCGGTAATCTTCCACGTCGGAACGCTTTCCGTAGCCGTTGGAGGTAAGCGTTAAGATCTCGCAGCCGGGTTTTATGACGAGCATATCGACCAGATAATCGTCCGCGCCCAAATTCATGGCGCGCACGCCCTGCGTATCCCTGCCCATCGGGCGCACGTCGCTCTCTTTAAAGCGGATGCACTTCCCTTCTTTGGAGGCAATGATCAGCTCATCCTGCCCTGTGGTAAATTCGACCGAAATGAGCTCGTCGCCCTCGTTGATCTTGATGGCGATCTTTCCCACCTTTCGGATATTGGCAAACTCTTCCAGCGCCGTCTTTTTGATCAGCCCTCTCCGCGTTGCCATGGCGATGTATCCGCCGCCTTCGGCAGGCATGGGGATGACGGCGGTGATCTTTTCGCCCTGGTCGATCTGCAACAAATTGACGATCGCCCGCCCGCGCGCCTGGCGCTGCGCCTCCGGTATCTCGTATCCCTTGATGGAGTATACCTTTCCGTAACTGGAAAAGAACAGGATCTGTGAATGCGTGGAGGCGATAAACAAGCGCTCTACAAAGTCTTCCTCTTTGGGGCGGTGCGCCGTAACGCCCATGCCGCCGCGGCGCTGCGCACGGTATTCGGCAACGGGCTGGCGTTTTACATAGCCCGAATGCGTCATCGAAATAACAACGTCTTCCTCTTCGATAAGGTCTTCGTCGTCGATCTCGCCGTAATCGTACGAAATTTCCGTTTTGCGTTCGCTCGGATAATTTTCTTTAATGACAGTCAAATCGGCTTTGATGATATCCAGCACGCGCTGTTCGTGCGCCAAAATATCTTTCAAATCTGCGATCGTGCGTTCGAGCGCGGCAAGCTCTTCCTGCAATTTTTCCACTTCCAGCGAAGTAAGGCGCTGCAAGCGCATTTCCAAAATCGCATTCGCCTGCTTTTCGGAAAGCTCGAACGCCGCAACGAGGCGTGCGCACGCCACGTTTTTGTCGGCGGAAGCCTTGATGATGGCGATCACTTCATCGATGTTTGCAAGGGCAAGCACCAACCCGCTCAAAATGTGCGCGCGCTCCTCCGCCTTGTTCAAGTCGAAACGCGTGCGCCGCACGATCACCTCTTTTTGGTGTTCGATATAATAATGGATGCAGTCTTTTAACCCCAGCACTTTCGGCTCGCCGTCCACCAATGCCAGCATGATGATGCCGTTGGAGGTTTGCAGCTGCGTGTGCTTGTAGAGCATGTTCAAAACGACCTGCGCATTTGCGTCTTTGCGCAGTTCGATCACGATGCGCATCCCGTCGCGGTCCGATTCCTCCTGAATGTTGGAGATCCCGTCGATGCGCTTATCCTTTACGAGGTCGGCAATGTTTTCGATCAAACGTGCCTTGTTTACTTGGTACGGGATCTCGCTGACCACGATACGCGTGCGCGGCGTGTTTCCGGATTGATACTCCTCGATCTCGCAGCGCGCGCGCAAAATGTAATTGCCGCGCCCCGTGTAATAAGCACGCTTGATCCCCGCCCTGCCCATGAGGATCGCGCCCGTGGGGAAATCGGGAGCGGGAATGTGCGTCATCAGTTCTTCGACGGTGATATCGGGGTTATCGATCTGCGCAATGACGCCGGAAATGACCTCCGCCAGATTGTGCGGCGGGATATTCGTTGCCATGCCGACGGCGATCCCGTCGCTGCCGTTGACGAGCAGATTCGGGAAGCGAGACGGCAGCACGGTCGGCTGCATACCGGTATCGTCAAAGGTGGGATAATAATCCACCGTCTCCTTGTCAAGGTCGCGCAGCATTTCCGCCGCCAGTTTCGACATGCGCGCTTCGGTATAGCGCATTGCCGCGGGCGGATCGCCGTCCACCGAACCGAAGTTTCCGTGCCCGTCTACAAGCGGGAAATTGATGGTGAAATCCTGCGCAAGGCGGACCAGCGCGTCGTAGACCGCCAAATCGCCGTGCGGGTGGTATTTACCGAGCACATCGCCGACGATACGCGCGCATTTGCGGTACGCCTTGTCGTTGTACAGCCCCATCTCGTGCATGGAGTACAGGATGCGCCTGTGCACGGGCTTCAACCCGTCGCGCACGTCCGGGATAGCGCGGCTCACGTTGACCGCCATCGCATAGGCGATGAACGATTTTTTCAGCTCGTCATCCACTTCGACGTCGATGAGGTTCGTCATCGCAAGCGTCTTTTTAAACTCTTCCGTAAGTTCGGGGCTCGTCTCTTTTTTTGCCATGTTCTATCCCCTTAAATATCCAGCTCGGCAACGAGCTTTGCGTTTTCTTCGATAAACTGCCTGCGCAGTTCGGGCTTTTCTCCCATCAGCAGGGAGAACATTTCGTCCGCTTCCACGGCGTCTTTCATGTTCACGCGCAGCAGCGTGCGCGTGGCGGGGTTCATCGTCGTTTCCCACAGCTGCGTGCTGTTCATCTCGCCCAAGCCCTTGTACCGCTGCAAATCAAATTTCCCCGGATTCGCATTGCGGTACTCTTCGAGCTCCGCGTCCGAATACATATACGTTTCCTCTTTGCCGCGCGTCGCCTTATACAGGGGCGGCTGCGCCACATAAACGTGCCCGCGCTCGATGAGCGGGCGCATAAAACGGAAAAAGAAAGTCAGCAGCAAAATACGGATGTGGCTGCCGTCCACATCGGCATCGGTCATGCAGATGATGCGGTCATAGCGCAGCTTGCTCTCGTCAAAATCGTCGTGGATGCCGCAGCCGAATGCCGTGATCATGCTTTTGATCTCTTCGTTTTCCAGCACGCGGTTGAGGCGCGCTTTTTCCACGTTCAAGATCTTGCCGCGCAGCGGCAGGATCGCCTGAAAGCGCCTGTCGCGCCCCTGTTTTGCCGTTCCGCCTGCCGAATCGCCCTCGACCAAATAGATCTCGCAAAGCTCGGCGCGCTTTTCGCTGCAATCGGCAAGTTTTCCGGGGAGGGTCGTGCTCTCCAAAATGCCCTTGCGGCGGGTCAGCTCCCGCGCGTTGCGGGCAGCGTCGCGCGCCTTTTGCGCCGTGATGCAGCGCAGCACAAGTTCGCGCGCCTGCGACGGATTTTCCTCCAAATAGGTGCCCAAGTGCTCCACGGTCGCCTTTTGCACATATGCGCGCATAAAGCTGTTGCCGAGCTTGGTCTTCGTCTGCCCTTCAAACTGCGGATCGGTCAGTTTGACGGAGACGACCGCCGTGATCCCCTCGCGCACGTCTTCGCCGGAGAGTTTGTCGTTCTCCTTTAAAATATTCAATTTGTGCCCCGCGTCGTTGATGACCTTCGTAAGCGCGGCTTTAAACCCGTCTAAATGGGTGCCACCCTCTTCGGTGTGAATGTTGTTCGCGTAGCTGAAAATGGTTTCACTGTACCCGTCGTTGTACTGGATGGCAACTTCAACGGCGCTGTCGGAATGCTCTTCCTCAAAATAAACGGGAGAGGCAAAGAGCACTTCTTTGTTGCGGTTCAGATCCTCCACATAGTGCAGGATACCGCCTTCGTAGCAAAAAGTATCCGCGTGCGGCTTTTCGCCCCGCTCGTCGGTAATGGAGAGCGTAAGCCCCTTGTTCAAATACGCCAGCTCGCGCAGGCGCAGGCGAAGATTGTCATAGTTGAACACGACCGTTTCAAAGATCTCGTCATCCGGATAAAAGGTAACTTTCGTACCCGTTTTATCCGTATCGCCGACAATCGCAAGGGCGCGCTGCGGCACCCCGCGGTTGTAGATCTGCTTGTAGACATGCCCGTTTTGGTACACTTCCACTTCCAGCCATTCGGAAAGCGCATTTACAACGGAGAGCCCGACGCCGTGCAAGCCGCCCGAAATTTTGTAGCCGCCGCCGCCGAATTTGCCGCCCGCATGCAATTTGGTGAGCACCAGCTCGACGGACGAGACTCCTTCCTTATGGTGGATGCCCGTAGGGATGCCGCGCCCGTTGTCTTCGACCGAACAAGACCCGTCTATGTTGATGGTCACGCCGATGTGCGTACAATAGCCCGCCAGCGCCTCGTCGATCGAGTTATCCACGATCTCCTGCACGAGGTGATGCAGACCGCGCTCGTCGGTGGAACCGATGTACATGCCGGGGCGCTTGCGGACAGGTTCCAGCCCTTCCAAAACCTGGATCTGCTCCTCCCCGTAGACGCCTTCTACTTTTTCTGCCATGGAAATTCTCCTAAAAAATCTTGCCGCGCAAAGATAAATTTCAACGTAACAATTATACCATATTTTACCCTTTTTTCAAAGCAATTTAAGGGAAAAAGCGAAAATAAATTTTATGCGGTTTCGTTTAAGGCGTTTAAACGCCTCTCTGCGGCGCGAAAAATGAAAAATCGAAAAATATATCGATTTTTAAAAGCAACTGAAAAATTTTTTCGGCGCCCGCTTTTTCGGTATAAAACCTTGCAAAACGGGCAAACTGTTTTATGCGAGGTGACAAAGGGTGGAAATGCAATGCAGCGGCTGCGGAAGGACCTTTAACGCGGCAAAAATGAGCGTATGCGGCGACTGCGGCGCCTATTTCTGCCCCGATTGCCGCACCCGCGCAAACGGGCTCTGCCCGCACTGCTGCGGGCATACGGAACACTTGCACTGAGCGGCAAACATAGAAGCGCCGCGCGCCGCCGCACTGCGGCGGCGCAAAAAATAACGGGCAAAAACCGCGCGACGGGCGGGGGATCGTATCCCCCGCCCGTCGCGCGGTTCTCTTGCCGGCACACGCACACCCTACGCTTTTTTGTTGCGCTCCCCTGCCGCGCAATTTGCCGAATGCCGCCGCCTTGCTCTTATTCCGCCGCTTGCGCTTCGGCTTCCTCGCGCAGGCAGGCGAGCAATTTTTTTTCATAAGCCGCCATTCCGGGCACGCCGAGCAAAGGCAAAAGGTTTTCCGCCTCCTCGATGCAGCGCAGGCAAGCGGGCGCGTTCCCTTCCGCATACAGGGCATACGCCGCCGCAACGCGCCGCGCGGAGACCGTCCGCTCTTCGCGCAGATACCCCCGCACGGCGGGATACAGGCGCCTTGCCTCCTCTTTGTTTTGCTTGATCGCGCATTCGGCAAAAAGCACGTCCGCCGCTATGCCGCCGCGGCAATATTCGGGTACATACGCGGCAAGCCCCTTTAAGCGATCGCTCAGCGCCGCCGCCCGTTCCGCCTCTCCCCCGTCGATCGCGCGGGCGAGCCGATGATCGGTAAGCAGGATAAAATACGGGTCGTCCTCCGGCAGCTGCGGAACGCCGTAATAATACGCCTCCGCGATCTGCGCGGGCGTCTGCCCCTGCATGAGGCAGCACTCGACGGAGAGCAGCGCGACCATCGTCTGCGCGGAGGCATCCCACCGCAGCAATCCGAGCACAACGGCGCCGTCCGTGGGCGGCTGCACAAAGGGGATCAGGTTTACGAGCAACAGATAAAAAGCATACGGCAGCGATGCCGCAACGAGTGCGTATGCGGCAAAATGCACGGACGCGGCGAAGAGAAAAACCAAAAACGCCGCCGCAAACCAAAGAAACGAAAACAGCAGCCCGCCCGCGGCAGTCAACGCGTACCGCCCGCGCAAGCCGCACGCGGCAACGGGCAGCATTTCGGCAGAGCCCGCATCTTCCTGCGGCGCGCGCCCGAAAGCCATGCGGACGCCCCTTCCGCTCCGAAAAACATGCACGAACCAAACATGCACGGCATGAAAACGAAACCCGCAGCAGGCGCCGAACAACACATGCCCCGCCTCGTGAAACGCGCAGCACAAAAACGAGGAGACGGCAGCCCCCGCCAGCATGGCAACGATGAGCAGCGCCGCATGGTATTCCCGATAGTATTGCACGTAACCGAAATAGACGACGAGCACCGCCAACGCCAACGTAAGCGCGAGGCAAACGGCGGATAACGCCTTTTCAAGACGGCTGTTCATATCCACCGCTCCTTTTGCAGACGTTCCAGCAAATACCCCTCCAAATTATCGCTTTCGCGCACGGTCGCTTGCTCCGCCCCGACGCAGCGCATCACGCGATACAGGAGCAGCGCCCCGCCGCCGAGGATATCCGCACGGTCGGGATCCATCCCTTTCAGCCGCAGGCGCTCTTCCTGCGGCAGGGAGAGCAGTTTATCTGCCCAAAACAGCACCCGCTCCGCCGAGAGGCGCAGCCCGTCCGTACGGGCGGGGTCATACGGCTCCAATTCCAATTCGAGCGCGGCAAGCGACGTTGCCGTGCCGCCGATGGCGCAGGCACGAAAACGCGGCACCGTTCCGTAAACGGCAATGCGCGCTGCGATTACGGATTCCAGCTTCTCTCGGTCCTCCCCGCAAAGATCGTGCAGACGAACGGCGCCGACGTCTGCGCTAGCGGCATAGACGACCGCCCCGCCGCGCGAAACGGTCACCTCGGTACTGGCGCCGCCAACATCGATAATGCCGCCGTCTTCGCCACCCAACGCGCCCAAAAGACCGATGCGCGCCTCGTGTTCCCCGGAGATCACATCGACCGCCACGCCGCACGCAGCCCGCACCGCATCGGTAAAATCGGTGCGGTTTTTCGCGCTGCGCACCGCCGCCGTGGCAAACACATACACAGCCGCCGCGCCCTGCGCCTTCGCCTCCTCATAATAGGAAGCCACCGCCCTCGCCGTGCGCGCGATCGCCGCAGAGGAAAGCGCACCGCTCTGCTCCACGCCCGCGCCGAGGCGGGTCGTTGCGATCTTCTTGCAAATAGTTTTACCGTCCGCCCACAAAAGCAGACGGACGGAATTAGACCCGATATCGATCACACCGTACAGCATGGCACCTTGCTCCGCGCCTCAATAACGCATGCCGAGCTCTCCCGCCATGTTTTCAAGCCAGACGAGATTGTTCTGCACCTTATCGCTCTCCGCTTCGAGATCTTTGTTTTCCTCTTCCAGCGCTTCGATCGCAGCCGTAAGCTCCGCTTCCCTCGCCCGACGCGCGCCGATCGCTATCATTTGGTAGACCCAAAACACGATCAGGATCGCAAGCAGCACGACCGCCGCCGCCGTGATTCCGATAACGATGCGCTTTTTTCTTTCTTCCATGCAAACCTTTCGGGATAAGGCGAAAAATCAAAACCGTGCCTCGCCCGTTTCTGTATTTATTATACAGCTTTTTCGTGAAAAAGGCAAGTATTCTGTGTAAAGTTTCGGCGTACAGCCACACCCCCGCCAAAGCCGCCGCCAGCAAATACAGCCGCATCGGCGGCACGAACATTGCGGCGCGCAGGAGCGCGAACAGACAGGCGAACCCCGCAAAAAAAAGAAGATCCGCCGCAACGCGCACCGCCCTGCCCCGAACCGCCGCGCGCGCCGCCGCACACAGCGAATAGAGCGGACCCGCCGCAATGCCCGCCGTAAAACACGCCAGCAATGCGGCAAGCTGCGGCACGTCGTTCATTTAAACAGCCGCGAAAAAACCTTTTCGCGCCCGCGCGCAAAACGCAGCCCGTCGATCCTGCCCGTTGCCGAAAACGCGCCCGAAGTTTTGGAAAAATTGACGATCTTCAACCCCTCTCCGTTCACGATCGCCCTGCACCCTTCCAGCGTAAGCACGATCTGCTTTTCCGAAAACGTATCCACGCTGAGCACGGCGGTGAGCGTCACTCTTTTGCGCTGTTCGATCAGCGCCGACTGCGTTGCTTTTTCTTCCAAAAAAACACCCCCTCCCCGCATCCTTGATACGGCTTGGGAGTATCCTATGCGCCGCGGCGCCGCAATATGCGCGGCGCCGCGGGAAACAGATTTTTTATGCTTTCTTTTCTTTGGCGCGTGCCTTGGCGCGCAGTTCCGCATCCAAAATGCGCTTGCGCACCCGCAGCGACTTCGGCGTCACTTCCAACAGCTCGTCGTCGTTTAAAAATTCGAGGCACTCCTCCAAACTCATGATCTTCGGCGAATTGAGACGCATTGCGTCGTCGCTGCCCGCGGCGCGGGTGTTGGTCATGTGCTTCTTTTTGCAGACGTTCACGTTGATGTCGTCGCTCTTGGGCGATACGCCGACGACCATCCCCTCGTACACCTGCGTGCCCGCCCCGATGAACATCACGCCCCGATCCTGCGCGTTGAACAGCCCGTAAGTCACCGCCTCGCCCGATTCAAAGGCAACGAGCGAACCCGTATCGCGCCGCTTTAAATCCCCCTTGTAGGGCTGGTACTCGAAGAAGATCGAATTCATCACCCCTTCTCCCTTGGTCTGCGTTAAAAACTCGCTCTTATAGCCGAACAGCCCGCGGGCGGGGATCAAAAATTCAAGGCGCATGCGCGAACCGACGGCGCTCATATGCACCAGCTCGCCCTTGCGCTCGCCCATGCTTTGGAACACGGCGCCCGTCCCCTCCTCCGGCACGTCCACGATCAGGCGCTCTACCGGTTCATACAGCTTTCCGTCGATGGTCTTATACAGCACTTTCGGCGTGCTGACCTGAAACTCGTACCCCTCGCGGCGCATGGTTTCAATGAGGATGGAGAGATGCATTTCGCCCCTGCCGCTGACTTTGAACGCCTCTGCCGTGTCGGTATCCTCCACCTTTAATGAAACGTCTCGCAGCAGTTCGCGGTACAGCCGCTCCCGCAGGTGGCGGGAGGTCACAAACTTCCCCTCTTTTCCCGCAAAAGGACTGTCGTTGACCGAAAAAGTCATCTCCACGGTCGGCTCGCTGATCTTTACAAACGGCACGGCTTCCACGCGATCTGTGGCGCAGACGGTATCGCCGATGTTGATCCCCTCCAAACCCGAAAAACAAACGATGTCTCCCGCCTTGGCGCTCTCCGCGGGGACGCGCGCCAATCCTTCGATCTGGTAGAGGTTGACCAGCTTCCCGCGCCTGTTCAAACCTGGGATGTTGTGATTGCAGACCGCCACTTCGCGGTTGGCAAACGCGGTGCCGCGCTCGATCCTGCCGATGCCGATCCTGCCCACATAGTCGTTGTAATCGATGGAGGATACGAGCAGCTGCAACGGCGCGCTCTCATCCGCCTGCATGGGCGGGATATGGTTCAAGATCGTATCGAACAGCGGCGTAAGGTCCTTCCCCTCCTTATCCGCATAGCGCGAAGCGGTACCCGCCCTGCCGGAGCAGAACAAAATGGGGCTATCCAGCTGATCGTCGTCGGCGTTCAGGTCGATCAAAAGCTCTAAGATCTCGTCTTCGACCTCGGCAATGCGCGCATCGGGGCGGTCCACCTTGTTGACGACGATGATGAGCCTATGCCCAAGTTCCAGCGCCTTTTGCATGACAAAGCGGGTCTGCGGCATGGGGCCCTCCGCCGCATCGACCAGCAGCAGCACGCCGTTCACCATCTTGAGCACGCGCTCGACCTCGCCGCCGAAATCCGCATGCCCCGGCGTATCGATGATGTTGATCTTAACGCCGTGGTAGTGCACGGAGGTGTTTTTGGCAAGGATGGTGATGCCGCGCTCGCGTTCCAGCGCGCCCGAATCCATTACGCGCTCTTCCACCACCTGGTTTTCGCGGAAGGTACCGCTCTGTTTGAGCATCTGATCGACAAGGGTCGTTTTGCCGTGGTCAACGTGCGCGATGATCGCCACGTTGCGCAAATCGTTTCGGATCACTTTTTTCTCTCCAATCGGTAAAAATTCTTTATCCCGCTCATTTCCCCTCGCCGCGGCGGGTCACTCCCAAGCCGCGGGCATGTTTCGGTTCTTTTTGAACCACTCCGTATCCTTTAAAAGCGTATCGTTGTCGGAGCACTCCACCGTAACGCCGCTGCGGTTCGACGTGACGACGATGTTGCCGTTCATCTGTTCGTAACCGTTGTTTTTATATTTGCCCGCCTCTTCGTCAAAATAGATCTTTCCGAGCGTCGTCACATAAACCCTGTCCGTCCACTTTGCAATGCGCTCGATCGATTCCTGAGCAGGGAAGGAATGCAGCAGGTCTTCGTACGAATCTGCATTCGGAAGGTATTCCACATTCCCCGCGCAGCAGCACACGCAGACGATCTTCGGCCGGATCACGTTGAGCAGGCAGTCGTTGGAAGAGCTGTACGAACCGTGGTGCCCCGCTTTGAACAGCTCCACCTTCGGCAGCTCGTTGTACTCGACGAGGTGCTCTTCCCCTTCCTTTTCAAGGTCGCCCGTGAAAAGGAAATGCTTATCCCCTTGGCGGAACAGCAGGCAAACGGAATAATTGTTCTCGTCCGGGCTGCTGTGTTCGTAATAGTAATTGTACAGGATCTCCATCTCGATCCCGTCCGAAACTTCGTAAATACGCTGCGCGCCGTTCTCGTTGTTATAGCATTCCAGCGCGGTATAATGTTTGGCGCCCGCTTCGACCGCCTCTTCGCGCTGCTCTACATAATCTTTGTAAACGTTCGTCGTCTTGTCGGTGCGCGGAAAGTCGATGATCACTTCGCAAGCAAAGCGATCGAACATAGAGAGCGACGTGCCGCTGCCCGCAAAACCGGCAATATGGTCTTCATCCGCATGCGTTGCAATGACGTATTCCAGCGTGCCGTCCGTTACGTATTCGTTCATGTAAGCCGCCGTCGTTTCCGCGCTCGAACGGGTAGAACCCGCGTCGATGAGGATATCCGTATCGCCCGCCTTTATGTAGATCGAATCGCCCGAATTTGCATTTTCAAACGCCATAAAATGAAACGAGATATCGCCGCTGACGTAAACGTCTCCGCCCTTGGGTTTGGTGACGACCGTATACACGAAAAAGCCCGCAGCCAACCCGATGAGCAGCGCAAGGATACAGGCGAATACGGTCAGCCCCTTGTTCATCTTTTTTTCCGCCATCAGAAGTTCCCTCCTTCGGCTTCGCCCTGCCCCATTGCGGCAACGCTTTCGGCACCCTCGACGATCACGGTGCGCACGAGCCGATATTCGCCCCAGCGCACGTCCTCCACGGTGTACACAACTTGGTACACGCCCTCCGTATCCGTATCCACGGCGTCGCCCGCGATAACGATCTTATCCGAAATATCCCGCCCGAACGAGATCGCCTCGGCGCCCTCTTCTATGTACGTTCCGCCGAGCGCGACGGTGACCTGTTTTTCTCCGTTGAGCGTAAACGAATCGTCCTTGGTCATGACCCACGCCACGACGGCGCCGATCGCCGCCCCTAAAATAAGGCAGAGCACCGCAAGCAGCAGCGCCCCCTTATTCGTTTTCCGCACCGCGGCGCTTGCCGCGCGCCTCGCCCTTGTGCTCCTTGCCATACGCCCCTCCGTTCAATGGAAATATTGTATCATATTCCGCGCCGATTGTAAAACGACCGAATGCCCGCGCAAAAAAATAAGAGAGAAAGCCAACATACGTTTACCTTCCCTCTCATCATTCGCCCCGCTTTTTACTGCGGTTGCATTTACCGATCCGCTCCTTTTTCCTTCGCTTTCCGCTCCGGAAAATCTTCTTCGCGTTTGGCAATTTTCGCCGCATTCAAAACGTGACTCTATCTGAAAGCGGCAATAAACTTTTTGCGGAACCGATTTTGTGAAACGCAATTCTCTCAAACCGTTTTTTCTTCTGCGGATCCGCTCTATCACCGCTGACAGTAACAGTATCTGCAGTACGCGGCAAGTTATGCATGCGTTCAAAAAAATTTTTTTGCACCGTTGCGGCAAGGCTTTCCGCTCAGCCGCGCACCTGCCCGTTGCCGCACACGATGTATTTATACGAGGTCAGCTCTTTCAGCCCCATCGGTCCGCGCGCATGCAGCTTCTGCGTCGAGATCCCCATCTCAGCGCCCAATCCGAACTCAAACCCGTCCGTAAAACGGGTGCTTGCGTTCCAATAGACGGCGGCGCTGTCCACTTCGTGCAAAAACTTTTCCGCCGCGGCGGCGTCTTCGGTAAGGATGCAGTCGCTGTGGTGCGTACCGTACTTGTTGATGTGCGCGATCGCCTCGTCCACCCCGGAAACGATCTTTGCCGAGATCTTCATGGCGGAGTACTCGGCATAATAGTCCTCTTCGGAGGCAGGCGAAAGCGAAGGAAGGATCGCGCGGCACTTTTCGCAGGCGACGACTTCCACCCCCGCCTGTTGCAGCGCGCCGACGATCTCCTTTAAATGCTCCTGCGCATAAACGGCGTCCACCAGCAGGCTTTCGCAGGCGTTGCACACGGAAGTACGCTGCGTTTTGGCATTGAGCAAAACGGGAAGCCCCTTGGCAAGGTCCGCCGATTTTTCAAAATAAACGTGGCAGTTGCCCGTGCCCGTTTCAATGACGGGCACCGTTGCGTTTTGCAGCGCGTTTTGTATGAGCCCCGCCCCGCCGCGCGGGATGAGCACGTCAACCAGCCCGTTCATGCGCATGAACGCCGTGGCACCCTCGCGCGAACCGTCCTCGATGAGCTGGATAAATTCGGGGTCGAACCCCGCTTTTGCGATGGCGGTTTTGATGACCGACGTGACCGCTTTGTTGGAACGGAGCGCGTCTTTACTGCCGCGCAGCACGACGGCGTTGCCGCTTTTGATGCAAAGCCCGATGGCGTCTGCCGTCACGTTGGGGCGCGCCTCATAGATGATCCCGATCACGCCGAGCGAAACGCGCACGCGGCGCAGACGCAGCCCGTTGTAGAGCGTGCGCTCTTCCAGCACTTCCCCGACGGGGCATTTGAGTTCCATGAGCTTTTCCAGCCCCGCCGCAATGCCGTCGATCCGCTTTTCGTTGAGCATCAACCGATCGGCAAACTGCGCGCCGCGCGTGCAGTTTTGCACGTCCGCCGCGTTTTCCGCAATGATATACGCCGCCTCTTTGCGCAGCGCGTCCGCCGCCGCTTTGAGCATGGCGTTCATATCCGCCTCGCCGGCAAACGCGACCGCCCCCACATGCTCCTTCGCCTTGCGGCAGACGGCGGCAATGTTTTTTGTGACAGCTTCGTCGATCATCTTTACGCCCCCGAATGTTTTACTCCTCTTCTTCCTCGTCGGGCAGGTCTACGTTGTGGTATACGTCCTGCACGTCGTCAAGGTCTTCCAGCTTATCCAAAAGTTTGATGAATTTTTCGGTGTTTTCCGCATTGAGGGTGATCTTGCTCTGCGGAATCATGCGCACATCCGCTTCGAGGAAGGTAACGCCCTTCTCCTCCAAATACTTGCGCACGCCCGAAAAGGCGGCAGGGCTTGTATACACCTCGTAGGCGTCTTCCTGCACGACGATATCGTCCGCACCCGCGTCGATGGCGTATTCGGTAATGGTATCCTCGTCCAGCGCGACGGTGCGTTCGACCACGAGCAGCCCTTTGTTTTCAAACATATAGGATACGCAGCCGCTGTTGCCCAGCTCGCCGCCCCCTTTGGCAAGCGTGCTGCGCACATCGCCCGCGGTGCGGTTTTTGTTATCCGTAAGCGTATTGATGATGAGCGCGCTGCC
The DNA here is from genome assembly GCA_944346885.1 of uncultured Clostridia bacterium. Taxonomy (GTDB): domain Bacteria; phylum Bacillota; class Clostridia; order Christensenellales; family Borkfalkiaceae; genus Borkfalkia. The sequence goes on from CALVMR010000016.1 coordinate 26,840, forward strand.
ACCCACGCCGTACCCTTCGTATACGAGCGTTTCGTAATTCGCGCTGCCCAGCTCCCCCGCCGCTTTTTTGATGCAGCGCTGAATGTTGTCGTTGGGCATGTTGTTTGCCTTGGCTTTGGCGATCGCGTCGGCAAGTTTGCTGTTGGTATCGGGGTTCGGGTTCCCCTTGGCGGCAACGGAGATCTCTCTCCCGATCTTGGTGAAGATCTTTCCGCGGGCGGCGTCCGCCTTGCCCTTCCTTGCCTGGATGTTATGCCATTTGCTGTGACCGGACATATTGCTTCCTCTCAATGATTATTTTTTTAAAAAACGGTACATTAAGATCCCCGCCGCGACCGCCGCGTTCAAACTTTCACACGTTTGCCGCAGCGGAACGGAAACGGTGTGGCTGCACCGCGCGCGCACCGTATCGCTAACGCCGTTCGCCTCGCTGCCGATCACGATGCAAAACCGCTCCGGCGGAGAAAAGGCATCCATGCTCTCCCCCGCCATATCGGCGCAGAGCAGCGGAACGCCCGCAAGCGCGCGGAACAGCTCCTCCTCGCCGCCGATATGCAAGCGCACGAAAAACACACCGCTCATGGCTGCGCGCACGCACTTCGGGGAAAAGGGGTCGGTGCAGTTTTTTAAATAGACGTCTTCGTACCCCGCTCCGTTTGCGGTGCGGATGATCGTGCCGAGATTGCCTGGGTCGGCAACGCCGTCTAAAAGCAGCGCGTTCCCGCGCGGCGGCTGCGGCGCGCAGGGCGGCACGGGGAGCACGGCAAGCACGCCCTGCGGCGCCGCCTCTTCGCTCAATTTGGAAAACACCGCTTCGGAAACGAGCGTCTGCCTCTCCTGCGGAAACGCAAACGGGGCGCCGCCGTAGCGCTCGGAGAACACGATCCGCTCCACGGGCACGCCGCCCGCAAGCGCTTCGCGCACCTGTTTGACCCCTTCCACGAGATAGGCGCCCTGCTCCCGCCGCCCTTTTTTTCTTTCAAAGCGGCGATGCGTTTAATGAGTTCGTTGCTTTTCGATGTGATCATGTGCTTAGCAAAAAACCTTCTCGCAAAAGAAGGTTTTTGAGCGGATCAACTTATGCGATCGCCGCTTTCGCCTTTTCGGCAAGCGCGGCAAATGCGGCGGCGTCGCTGACGGCGATATCCGCAAGCACCTTCCTGTTGAGGTCGATGCCCGCAACTTTCAGCCCGTGCATGAACTTGCTGTACGAAAGCCCGTTTACGCGCGCCGCGGCGTTGATACGCGCGATCCAAAGCTGACGGAAATCGCGCTTGCGGCGCTTCCTGCCGACGTAAGCATACATCAGCGACTTCATCACGGCTTCGCGCGCGATGCGGTACGAACGGCTCTTGGAGCCGAAATAGCCCTTAGACAGTTTGAAGATCTTCCTGCGCTTTTTAACAGCGTTTACTCCTCTTTTAATACGCATCTTTCTTGCTCCTTAAAACTTATTTCTTATAGGGAATGAGGTTTTTGACGTTGGACTCCTGCGCGTCGCTGACGTACGCCGTTTGGCGGAGGCTCCTCTTCCGCTTGCGCGGCTTGTCCCCTGTCTTGTGGTTCTTTCCGGACTGTGCTCTTTTAATGCGGCCGCTTCCCGTAACGTTGAAGCGCTTTTTGGAACCGCTGTGCGATTTCTGCTTAGGCATGATGATCCCTCCGAATAAATTTTCTTAAATTTTCCGCCCGAACGGGCAGGCGCCGCAAAAACGGCTTATTGTTTGACGGGCGAAAGCACCATGGTGATGTTGCGCCCTTCGCTCGACGGCTTTTTGTCTAAAACGGCTTTGCCTTCAAGCATCTCAAAAAACTTGTTCATAACGTCGATCCCCAGCGAGGGATGCGCGTTCTGCCGCCCGCGGAGGCGAATGGAAACGAGCACTTTGTTCCCCGCTTCAAGAAACTTTTGCGCTTGGCGGGATTTGACGTTCAAATCGTTCGTGTCGATGGTCATGGAGAGGCGCACCTCTTTGAGCTCGACCATCTTTTGGTTGCGGCGGTTTTCCTTTTCCTTTTTGCCGAGGTCGAACTTGTACTTGCCGTAATCCATGATCTTGCATACCGGCGGGTTTGCCGTGGGCGAGATCTTTACGAGATCCAAATCGCTCTCTTCGGCAAGGCGCAGCGCCTCGTGCGAGCTCATGACGCCGAGCTGCTGCCCGTCCGCCCCGATCACCCTTACTTCGCGGTCGCGGATCTGTTCGTTGATCTGATGCTGGTTTTTAATGATTGCTCTGTACCGTCCTTTCGATTTTGCATTCCGCCCGCAAAAAAAGCGGGTCCCGAAAGACCCGCCTCAATAAACCGTACAACCACCCCTGCCGTGCGGGATGGAACAGACGTATCGATGGCACTTGAAGCACAAAAGCCGCAAGGCGAGAAGGTCTTTCTTCTGCTTTCCGAAAGAGTATATCGCATTTTTGCGGCTTTGTCAACGATTTTTGCGCTCCGATTTAAAAAACCGTCTTTTCGTCGTTCTCTTTTTTCACGCGGGCGGCAAATTCGGCAACCGGCATCGCGCCGATATCTCCCTTTTCGCGCATGCGCACGGCAACGGTCCCTTCCTCCCGCTCTTTGTCTCCGACAACGAGCATATACGGCACCTTTTCCAGCTGCGCTTCGCGTATCTTATACCCGATCTTTTCGTTGCGCACGTCCGTTTCCACGCGCAGCCCCGCCGCACGCAGCGTCGCCTCCACCTCTTTGGCGTACTCCGCCGATTTATCCGAAACGGGCAGCACCTTCACCTGCACGGGCGAAAGCCATACGGGAAATTTGCCGGCATAGTGCTCGATGAGGATGCCGATAAAGCGCTCGATGGAGCCGAACACAACGCGGTGGATCATGATCGGGCGGTGCTTTTGCCCGTCCTCTCCCGTATACTCCGCCTCAAAGCGCTGCGGCAGTTGGAAATCCAGCTGAATGGTACCGCACTGCCACGTTCTGCCGATGGAATCCTGCAAATGGAAATCGATCTTCGGTCCGTAAAACGCGCCGTCTCCTTCGTTGACGACGTAATCGAGCCCCAACTCTTCCAGCGCCGCGCGCAGGGCGTTGGTGGCGTTTTCCCAATCCTCGTCACTGCCGATGCTGTTTTCGGGGCGGGTGGAGAGTTCAACGTGGTACTTGAAGCCGAACAGCGTGTATACTTCGTTGATGATGCGCACAACGCCCTTGATCTCGTCCGTGATCTGTTCGGGCAGCATGTAGATATGCGCATCGTCCTGCGTGAAGCAGCGCACGCGCATCAGCCCGTGCAGCTGCCCGCTCTTTTCGTGGCGGTGCACCAAGCCGAGTTCTCCCATGCGGATGGGAAGATCTTTATAGCTGTGCGGGGTAAGTTTGTACACGAGCATTCCGCCGGGGCAGTTCATCGGCTTGATGGCGCAGTCTTCGCCGTCGATCTTAGTCGTGTACATATTCTCTTTATAGTGATCCCAGTGCCCGCTCGTCTCCCACAAACTGCGGTTGAGGATGATCGGCGTCTGCACCTCCACATACCCCTCGCGCAGATGGATCTGCCGCCAATAATCGATGAGGATGTTTTTAAGCACCATGCCCTTCGGCAAAAAGAACGGGAAGCCCTTGCCTTCGGCAAGCAGCGCAAACAGCCCCAGCTCTTTGCCGAGCTTGGTATGGTCGCGCTTTTTTGCCTCTTCCAGCATGGTGAAGTAGGCGTCCAGCTCTTCCTTTTTGGCAAACGCCGTGCCGTAAATGCGGGTAAGCATCTTATTCTTTTCGTTGCCGCGCCAATACGCGCCCGCAATGCTCATGAGTTTGAACGCCTTGATCTTCCCCGTCGAAGGCAGGTGCGGTCCGCGGCAAAGGTCGGTAAAGCCGCCCTGTTTGTAAAAGGAGATCTCCTCCCCTTCGGGCAGGTCTTTGATGAGCTCGACCTTGTATTTTTCGGAATACTTCGTCATCAGTTTGATGGCGTCCGCCCGCGGCAGCGTAAAGCGTTCGATGGGCAAATTGCTCTTGATGATCTTTTTCATCTCCGCCTCGATCTTGGAAAGATCTTCCGCGGAAATGGGGGTCTTGAAATCGATATCGTAATAGAAACCGTTTTCGATGGTGGGCCCGATGGCAAGTTTGCTGGTCGGAAAGATCGCCTTGACCGCCTGCGCCAAAACGTGCGCGCACGTGTGGCGGTATACTTGCAGCCCCTCCTTTTCTTTGAGGGTGACGAGCTCGACCTCGGCATCCCCTTCCACCGCGTGCGCAAGATCGACAAGCTGCCCGTTCACTTTTGCGGCGACCGCCGCGCGCGCAAGCCCCTCGCCGATATCCTGCGCGATCTGCTTGCAGGTAACGCTCCCTGCGTATTCCCTCGTTTCGCCGCCTTTGAGTGTAATGACCATATCGTTTGTTCCTCCTTGCCGTTTTTTCGCAAACTTTCCAGAAAAAAAACGCGCCCTTAAACTGCCTGTTTAAGGACGCATGCTTTGCGCGGTTCCACCTTAATTGCAGCTTTCGCTGCCGCTCTTTGCCCGCTTTTTTATAAAGAAACGGAAAACTTTTGCCGAAAGGAACGGTTTCTGCACGGCGGGATGCGCGGAACTTGCAGCATGTGTTCCGCTCTCTGGGGCATTGCCCGCGCGGCGTACTTGTTTCCTCTCTTCTACGGCTTTTTCAGTTCGGGTATTATTCTATCCCTTTTGCCGCCGTTTGTCAACGGTTTTTAGGCGGTTCCGCACGGAAATTCCCAGCGCCTTGCGCCGCGCCCGCCGCAAAGGGCGGCGGGCGCTTGCAATTCTCTTTTTTATGCCTTTGGGCAGGCGGGCATGCCCTCAGGCGTAAAAGCCGACGCGCCCCGCAAAATACCGCCGCAAAAAGAGCTGTTCGCGCTCCGTCGGCACATCCAAACAATCCACTTTGGCTGCCCCGCTGAGCAAGATCTCGCACAAACTATCCGCCCCGCCGCCCAGCAGAGAGGCGCGCTGCAACCTGCGGCAGCGCGCGTCGTACACGGCGCACCCCTTTAAAAATACCCTGCCGCGGCTGCCGAGCGGGAGGTATTCGATAAACTCCGCAAGCTCGCCGCGCGTAAACGCGCGCGGCACGCAGGCGGCGACGCCGCTCCATTTTTCCGCAAGTTCGCGCAGGCGGAAATTGAAAAAACCGTCCAGCGTGTGCACGGAAACTTCTTTCAAACGGGCGCGCACGTACCGCAGGTCCGCGGCAAGGTCGGCGGCGATGAGCGCCGCGCGCAAGAGCTCTTGCTCCGCATCGTCCAGCCCCGCGGGGCGCACTTCCGCGCAAAGTTTTTCATACTTATACCCGATGCAGTAAATTTCCGCGATCTTTTCTTCGGCGAGCGGCAAAACGCATGCCCCGACGCGCCCCTGCGCCCATGCGCACAGTTTTGCCCTGCCGCCGCCGAACACGATCTTTGTGCGCACATCCCCGCGCAATGCGGCAAGCGCCCCTGCGATATAGGCAATATAGCGGAACCGTTCCTCCCGCTCGGATACGAGCAATTCCATCATATGATTCAGTGTATGCAACCGCTCCCGATTTATTTACGCCGCCGCGCAGAACATACGAAAATCGCAAAATTTTGCACACCGCATAACACTTGACTAAACGCGCGGAAAATTATATAATTACGAAATAAAAGCCGCATTTTCCGCTTGGCGGAGAGGAGACGGGTATGCAGGGTTGGCTGATCGCGCTCATTGCGGTCTTGATCGTACACTATTTTTGCGCGATCTTTACCATTTGGCTTTTGCTGCAAGACAAGCTGACGACGGGGCGCGTCCGAAAAGCGCCGCTGATCGGCTGGAACCTTTTTATCCTGTTTGTTCCTCTGCTCGGCGCCGCATGCTATCTGACCGTGCGCACCGTACAAAAGCGCAGAGCAAAACGAGAAGCGCCGCACGGAACGGACGGCGCCCCTGCCGCGGAAAACCAAGCGCTCTCCGCACAGGAAAATGACGCGGAAAGCCAAACGCTCCCCTTATCGGAGAGCAACGCGGAAAACCAAACGCTCCCCTTATCGGAGAGCAACGCGGAAAACCAAGCGCTCCCCGCGCAGGAAAAAGACGCGGTTGATAAAAGAGAGCAAACCGAACAACAAGAAAATTAAAACGCACGGCGGTGCGCGGAGGTATGCAACGTTATGGACATGAAGAGCGTAGAGAGCAAATGGCAGCAGCGCTGGGAGAAAACAAAGGCGAACACCTTCAACAAAAAGAACATCGATAAAAAGTTTTATATGCTGGAAATGTTCTCCTATCCTTCCGGGGCAAAGCTGCACATCGGGCATTGGTACAACTACGGCCCTTCCGACAGCTATGCGCGGTTCAAAAAGATGCAGGGCTACGAAGTGTTTCAGCCGATGGGCTTTGACGCTTTCGGGCTCCCTGCCGAAAACTACGCCATCAAAACCAAGATCCACCCCAAGGACTCCACCGAAAAAAACATCGAGACCATGGAGCACCAGCTCAAAGCGATGGGCGCCATGTTCGACTGGTCTGCCGAAGTAAAGACCTGCGAAGAGGATTACTACAAGTGGACGCAGTGGATGTTTTTAATACTGTTTGAATAGGGGCGGGCATACCGCAAAGAGGCGCCCGTCAACTGGTGCCCAAGCTGCAACACCGTGCTTGCCAACGAACAGGTGCAGGAGGGCTGCTGCGAACGCTGCGGCACGCCCGTCGTCAAAAAAGACCTGACGCAGTGGTTTTTTAAGATCACAGACTACGCCGAAGAGCTCCTCTCCGGGCTGGATAAGCTGGACTGGCCCGAAAAAACCAAACTGATGCAGCGCAACTGGATCGGGAAATCCGTCGGCTGCGAGATCGAATTTGCCTGCGAAAGCGGCGACACCTTTAAAGTGTTCACCACCCGCCCGGATACGGTTTTCGGCGTTTCGTACGTGGTGCTCGCGCCCGAACACCCGCTGGTGCGCAAACTCGTTTCCGAAGAGCAACGCGCCGCCGTTGAAGCGTACATCGAAAACACGGCAAAGACGAACGAGATCGACCGCCTCTCCTCTTCGCGCGAAAAGACGGGCGTCTTCATCGGGCATTACGCCATCAACCCCGTCAACGGCGAAAAAGTGCCCGTTTGGGCGGCGGACTATGTGCTCTATTCCTACGGTACGGGCGCCGTGATGGGCGTGCCCGCACACGACGAGCGAGACTTTGCCTTTGCAAACAAATACGGGCTCCCCGTAAAAAAAGTGATCGAAAACAGGAACGGAGAGACCGTGCTCCCCTTCTGCGAGGACGGCATCTGCGTAAACAGCCTGCAATTTGACGGAAAGTTCGGAGAGGAGGCGCGCACCGCCATCACGAACCACCTTGCCAAACTCGGAAAGGGGGAACGGAAAGTAAATTACCGTTTGCGCGACTGGCTGGTTTCCCGCCAGCGCTATTGGGGCGCGCCCATCCCCGTCGTTTACTGCCCGCACTGCGGCACGGTGCCCGTTCCGTACAAAGATCTCCCCGTAAAACTCCCCTACAACGTGCAGTTTGAGCCGGACGGCAAATCGCCGCTGGCAAAATGCGAGGAGTTTATGCATACGAAATGCCCCGTTTGCGGGGCAGACGCAACGCGCGAAGCGGATACGCTGGATACCTTTGTGTGTTCCAGTTGGTATTATCTGCGCTATGCGGACGCGCACAACACAAGAGCGCCTTTCGACCCCGAAACCGTCAACAAAATGCTCCCCGTTGACAAGTATGTGGGCGGCGCCGAACATGCCTGCATGCACTTACTGTACGCGCGTTTCTTTACAAAAGCACTGCGCGATATGGGATACCTCAACTTTGACGAGCCGTTCACCTCGCTCGTGCACCAAGGGGTCATCCTCGGCCCGGACGGCAACCGCATGTCTAAGAGCAAAGGCAACATCGTTTCGCCGGACGACTATGTTTCCGAATACGGCTCAGACGTGTTCCGCCTGTATCTCATGTTCGGGTTTTCGTATACGGAAGGCGGGCCTTGGAGCGACGACGGCATCCGTTCCGCGGCAAAATTTTTGGAAAGAACGGAACGCATCGTGCTCAAAGCCAAGGAAGCCAAGGGCAGCGCCGAACACGGCGAAGAAGAGCACAAACTCAACTATGTGCGCAACAACTCCATCAAGCTCATCACCCGCGATCTGGAAAACTTTTCTTTCAACACCGCCGTTGCCCGCCTGATGGAATATGTGAACGCCCTGTACAAATACGACGGCTGCGAAAACAAAGACGCCGCATTCTATAAAGAGTGCGCCGCCGACCTTGTGCTGCTCATCGCCCCCTTTGCCCCGCACTTTGCCGAAGAACTTTGGGAAATGCTCGGCAAGAGGTACTCGGTATTCGACCAGCGCTACCCCGTTTGCGACGAAAGCGCCCTCGTGCAGGAGAGCATCGAATACGCCGTGCAGGTAAACAGCAAGATCAAAACCAAGCTGATGATCCCCGAAGGGCTTGCCGAAGAGGAAATGCGCGCGCTCGCCCTCGCAAACGACGCCGTACGCCCTCTCGTGGAGGGAAAGGCGATCAAAAAATTCATCGTTGTGCCGGGCAGGCTGATCAACATCATTGTTTGACGCACAAACGCATTCGTACCGACCAAGCGGGGCGCCGATCGAACGATCGGCGCCCCGCTTGGTTTATTTTTTTACATTCCACTCTTCCTGCGCCGCTCAGGCTGCCTTTCGCACATAACCGCCGATATCTTCGTAGCGGAAATAATCCAAGAAATACATTTCTTCAAACTGTTCCTGCCGCGCATAATAGGCGGAGAGATCGACCAAAAACGCATACGCGTCTGCCGAAAGAAGTTCGCGCCGGTCTTCGGAGAGCCCGTCTCCCCCCTCTTTCATATGGAACATGTTGTTGATCTCGTACACGACGTACCCGTCTTCGAGGTGCAGATAATCCGCAATGCCTTCCGCGAAGTACGTTACGACGCCGTACTCGCCGTCGATCGAAACGCAAGCCTGCCCGTCCGCGTCCGTATAAAACCGCACGCCGCCGTCCGCCGTCACGATCGAGCCGTTCTCGCTCTCTTCCGAACGGATATACAGCCGATCCCCGTCGGTGTAATAGTTTTGGTCGAACATGCCGGACTCGCGGGAAACGAACACAGACGGCGCGGCGTCGAACACGCTGACGCCGTGATACAGCTGCGTGTTGTACTCATAACCGAGCAAATCGAGGATGGTCGGCAGCACGTCAAAGGAATTGCAGCACTTTTCGATCTTTTTCCCGCTCAAAAAGGCAAGGCTATCGTCGGGGGCGGTATGCCCGATCGTATAATAGAACTCGCCCGCGTAAAAATCCGCGGAGGTCAAACCGCTCTGCTGCATCATCGCTTCGGTAAGATCGGTCTTTTCGTATTGCACCCCTTCGTACAAATTGCTGTTTACCGTAAGGGGCATATATTTTCCGGACCAGAAGAAAAACGGGATGTTGTACAGGTCGGTGCGCCACTCCTCGCCCAGCGGAATGTTTTTCAGCTCGTACTGCTGGTCGGAATAATAGGCGTTGTGGTCGGCGTAAAAGAAGAACGTCGTATTATCCAGCTCGCCGCTCCGATCCAGTTCGTACAACAGGCGGTTCACGCCGACGTCCAGATCCATCAGCCCCGCCTGATAGCGCTTGTAACGGAGATACACATCCGTATAAACGGGCTCCGCCGCCTCCGCCTGCTCCTCCGTTTCGCTTGCGGTGATCGCAAAACGGGCATCGACGTAGGCGTCCTCGTCCTGCGGATACCCGTCGATCCGCTCGTAATAGACGCCCATCTCTTTCACGTCGCACGCCTCTTCAAAGGCTGCCTTTTGCTCCTCCGTCCAATCGGCGGAATAATTTCCGTATTCGATCAAGTCGTTGTACGTGCCGTGGCTGGTCAAAGACATCAACTGCGTATAAAACGCGTCCGCGTCGCCGTCCGTACGGGTAAAGTCGGCAAGATACTGCGACAAAAGTTCGCTGTCACGATCCAAATCGTAAAAGTCCTCTTTTTCGTAGTAGCCGTTCATCTTATCCAGCGTATCCGAAAACCCCGCATGGTCGAACCCGAACGCCCCTTCGCCGAACAGCTTATCGCGCAGATAAAAGCTCTTGTTCCCCGCGTGAAAATAATTGGTGGTATACCCGTCGCTCCGCACTATGTTCGGCAAAGAAAACGCCAAATCCTTTTCCAAAAACGTTTCGGTCGTGTTCCGGTCCTCGATGGGATAACTCCCCAAAATGGAGAGCGCTTCGGAGTGGTTGGTCTTATCGCGGGCGTAATACTCGGTCATGGCAACGCCTTGGCTCGCCAAAGCAAACAGCGTGGGCGTATACGTCTCGTTTATGCCGTACCATTCGCCCGATTCGATGACGATCAGCACAACGTTTTGCCCTTCCAGCGCCCCGGTTAGCACCCTATCGTCTCCGCCGTACGGCAGCAAATCCAAATTTTCCCGCTGCGAGCTGAACGTGCCCTCCGCAAAATAAGAACGGAGCGCTTCCAGCCGCTCGTCGGTATCCTCCTCCGTCAGGTGTTCGCCGCTCGCCCCGCCGACGTAATTGGCAAAATTTTTGTAATAAAAACTGAACGTACCGAATGTTTTGAATGCTTTTGCGGTAAGAAACTGCGTATCGTACAAATACCCGTCGTCTTTATAAATGTACAACGGGTCGCTCGGATCGGCATGCACGAACGAATTTTTGCCCACGAAATACAAAAGTTCGGAGGCGCCCGCCACAAAAAACGCCAAGAAAAGCGCAAGCACCACGGTCTGCCCGCGGCGGGCGCTTTTTACCTTGACGCCGCGGCAAACAAACACGGTAAAAAAGGTTTCCGCGATCAAAATGAGCAGGAAAATACCGATCAGATAGATGTTCAGATAGTCGGGCATGAACGCCCCGGTCGCTTCTCCCGCGATCGAAAACATGGATATGATGAACACATAGCCGCTCAGATCGTACAACACTTGATTGACCGCCGAGATCAGGCATTGCAAGACGAGCAGCGCCAAGATCACGACCGTTTGCGCCGTAAACGACGGGATCGCAAAGATCACGGCGGCAACGATCAGCATGCAGGCAAGATCGAGCAGCGCATATTGCGGGAATGCGCCGAAGCCCATCATCAAAAACGTGATCACTTCCACCGCCACTGCCACCAACAGATAACTGCCGGTAAGGAGCAGCTTTTTCAACAGTACGCCTTTCATTCCGCCTCTTCGTCCGCACCGTTAAAAAATTCGTAATAAATGGCGCGAACGCATTTTTCGTAATCGGCATTGTCGATGCCGACGATGATGTTGATCTCGCTGGAACCTTGGTCGATCATGCGCACGTTGACGCCCGCCCGCGAAAGCGCGGTAAAGAGCCGCGCGGAAGTGCCGACGCTCGCCGTCATGCCGTGCCCGACGGTGGCAACGAGCGCAATGTCTTCCAGCACGCGCACATAGTCGGGATGCACCGTCTCTTTGATCTGCCCGATCAGCGTATCGAGCACGCCGCCCGCAAGGTATTTGCTTTCGATCACGAGCGAGAGCGTATCGATCCCGGAGGGCATGTGCTCAAAGTTGATCCCGTCCTTTTCCAACACGGAGAGCACCTTGCGCGCAAAGCCGATCTCCGCATTCATCAGCTGCTTTTCCAGGAAAATGACGGTGAAATCCTTTTTTCCCGCAATGCCCGTAACGCGGTTGCCGTGGCTGACGTATTTTTTGGAGGGCAAGATCAGCGTGCCCTCGTCCTCCGGGCGGAAGGTGTTTTTGATGCGGATGGGGATATCCCCTTTGCGCACGGGGTAGATCGCATCGGCGTGCAGCACGTTTGCCCCCATGTAGGAGAGCTCGCGCAGTTCTTTAAACGAGATCACGCCGATCTTGTGCGGGTCGTTCACGATGCGCGGGTCGCAGGCAAGGAAGCCGCTCACGTCCGTCCAGTTTTCGTACAGCTCGGCGTTCATGCCGCGGGCGATGATGGAGCCCGTGATATCGCTGCCGCCGCGGGTAAACGTTTTGACGCACCCCCACGCGTCCATCCCGTAAAAACCGGGTATGACGGCGTGTTTGCAGTGCTTTAACCGCTCGGCGATGAGCTTGTACGAACGCTTTTCGTCGAACAGCCCCCGCTCGTTGAAAAAGACGATCTCCTGTGCGTCCACAAAATCCCAGCCGAGCAGCGCCGCTATGATGCGCGCGTTCAAATATTCGCCGCGCGAAGCGGTGAAATCCGCGCTCTTGTTTTCGATGATCTGCCGCTCGCAGTCTGCAAGGATCCCTTCGATATCGAACCCGTTCAGCCCCAATTCGTTTACGATGGAGACAAACCGCTTCCGCACGGGCGCGAACGCCTCGTCGCAGCTTCCTTTTTCCGCCGCTTCGCGGTAGCAAACGTACAGCTGATCGGTGATCTTCACGTCCCCCGAAAAGCGTTTGCCCGGCGCGGAAACGACAACGAACCGCCGCGTTTCATCGGCGCACAGGATCTCCGCCGCGCGCAAAATGTTATTCCCGTCCGCCAAAGACGAACCGCCGAACTTACAAACTTTCAGGTGCATCATCGTATCTCCTTTGCTTCGAGATAATATCGTTTTTCAGCACTCTCCCCCATCGAAAAGGTCTTGCGCGGCAGGCTGCCGTGCGCAAGCACCTGAGGAAACAGCTCCGCTTTATTCATCTTCGGCAGCAGCACGCCGACAAGATCTTCCCGTTCCGCCGTCAAAGCGGCAAGCGCGTCTTCGCCGTGCACATAATCGACGCTTCCGCCGTTTTCCGCCAAATAGGCGGCGATGCGCGCATCCGTCTGCGCGACCGCCTCCGCCGCGGGCGCGCATTTGCCGAGCGGCAGGCGCTTTCCGCCGGCGTACAGCGCCAAGGCGCTTTCGCCCTTTTGCATGAACGCGCAAAACGCTTCGGCGTCCACTCCTTTTACAAGGCGATGGATCGCTTCGAAGCGGATCCCTTCGTCGTAGAGGTTGACCGCCTCGCACAGGCAGTAGCGGGCGGGGTGCCGCTCGCGCTCCGACGGAGGCAAGCTCTCTTTCATCGCGTCCCACGCCGCCTTGGCGGTGGCAAGCGAATGGTTTCCGTCCCCGACCATGAACAGCATCCCGTCCTTTTCAAGGGCGGAAAACGCGTTTATTACGGGCGCCGTTTCGGCAAGGAACCTGCCGCGGATATGCCCGCCCCCCATGTTCAGGGAAAAGTCATAGACCGTTTCCCCCGCGGCGCGGGCAGCCGCCGCCTGCACGGTGCCGTGCGGATCGTCGTACAGCAACATGATGTGCGGCAGTTCCAGCGGCGCGCCCGCGCGGATCTTCAACCGCGGCGGGATGCGCTCTACAATGGTCGCCTCGCTGGCGCGGATCGCGGCGGCATCTTCGCGGCGGTACGAATACGCTTCCAGATCGACCGCCAAAACAATGCCGCGGCGCATCGGCGAAAAGGGCGTGCTGCGCTCCGTTACAACAAACCCGCGCGGAAGGCGGCGAAACACGCCCCCTGCAAGGTATGCCTCCATTGCCCGGTTGGCAGCGGCGATGCGCGCCGAATAGTCGCGCTCCGTTTCCATATACACTTCGGGCAAGATCATGCGCAGCGTCGAGGGCTTATCCCCCACGAAGGCGCTCAGCTTTTCCCAATAAGACAGGTCGGATGTGTGTTGATCGCAGGCGATCACCGCCCATGCGGTGAGGTCGATCCCCTCCGCGGGCAGCAAGATCTCCGGCACGGCAATACAGCTTTTTTTCATACGTAAGACCCCGCGCCGCCTAAGCCCCGTAATTCACGACGATAAATATGCACACCGCCAGCACGACGGCGATCAGCTTGATGGGGATGTTGTCAATGAAGATGCCGGCAACTTTGCGCCAAAAACTCTTTTCTCTCATGAGCGTTTCCTCCCGTCCGCACTCAGGTCCTTCCAATAGTATTCGTTGAGCGTGCGTTTTAAAAGATCGTAATCGGCGTACCGCGAGATCTTTCCGCGTTGGGCGATCGTGATGATGCCCGTCTCTTCGGAAACGATCAGCGCGATCACGTTGCTCGTTTCCGTGATCCCGATGCCCGCACGGTGGCGGGTGCCGAGCTCTTTCGGTATATTCGCGTTCTGCGTAAGCGGCAAAAAGCAGCCCGCCGCCTGGATCTTATAGTTGTTGACGATCATCGCCCCGTCGTGCAGCGGCGCTTTCGGGAAGAAAATTCCTTCGATGAGCTGCGAAGAGATCTTTGCATCGAGCAACACGCCGCTTTCGAGCACCTGCGAAGGCAGGTTGTCGTTGGAGAGAATGATCAGCGCGCCGATGTTATCCTTTGAAAGGTTTTGCAGCGCCTTGATGATATCCGCCACATAGCGTTCCACCTCCTCGCGCGAGGCGCCCGATTGGTGCTCTTTCCGCTCCGGAACGGCGTACGAGCCGAGATTCAAAAGGTCGCGCTTGACCTCTACGTTGAAGATGACCAGCATGACCAGAATGAGCAGAAGCGGCACGAGCAGGAAGAGTTCGTTGTTCAGTTCGGAATTGCCGAGGAACACGACCCCCGCCGCAACGAGGATGAGCACGAACACGGCGATCAGCCAGCGCGCCCCGCTGTTTTTCAGCACGCGGAACACATAATAGATCACGACCGCAAAGAGCAGGATCTCCAATGCGTCGAAAACGGAAAACCCCGTAAAAACCTTTGCGATGTTGTTAAAAAACTCCTGCATGGCTTTCTCCGACGGGCGGTTTGCAGAAGCGGACGCGTGCAACCCGGCACCGAAAGACATATATCAATATTTTACAAAAAAATCGCAAAAAAGAAAAGCGAATAGACCTGTTCAGCCCGCATTATTTTCCTGCGGGGCGAAAAAAAGGCGTGCGTTTACGGAAGCGAGCGCCCCCGCAGGCGTAAGCCTGCCGCTCTTTACGGCTTGGATCGCCTTATAGATCCCGAAGTAGGCGGCTTCGACCCTGCCGCGCCCCAGCAGCTTTGCCTGGCGGCGACTCATCTTTACGGCGTATTCCTTCATGCCGAGCGCAGCCGCCGTCTCCGCGTCCGTTTTGCCGAGCGCAAGGACCTCGTACATCGTGCGAAAGTAGGAACACAGCGAATTGAGCACGCCCATCTCCTCCATCCCCTTCCCCGTCAGCTCGTTCATCACCGAAAGGTATCCGCCGTAATTGCCGCGGCCGAGTGCGTCCGTCATCTCGTAAATTTTATAATCGGTATCGCGGTAGACGACCGCATCCACCACCGCCTCGGTAACGCTTCCGCCCTCGCCCGCATAGGCGATCAGCTTTTCGGTCTCCGCCGCGATGCGAGACATGCTCCCCAAACAATACCGCAAAATGCGCTCGCAGCAAGCCGTATCGCACTGCACGCCCGCGCGGCGCATGCGCGAAAAGATCCAGCGCAAAACCGTTTCCTCCTCCGCGCGCGAACAATCCACCCGCGTCACGTTGGGCGCCTTTTTCAAATCGAACCCCTTCGGCTTCCCCGCGCCGTTCACGATGAGCAGAACGGTGCTTTCGCTCGGATGTTCGAAGTAGTCTTTAAGGTATGTTTGGTACTCGCGTTCGCTCGGCGCCAAATCTTTGACCTTTACGATGCGTTTTTCGCTGAGAAACGGCAAGCACTGCGCTGCCGCGACCAACGCGGAGAGGCGGTCTCCTTTCAGATCCGCCCCGTCGAACGCGGTATAGTTGAGCGACGGCTCGGAGAGAAACTTTTCCATAAGCATCTCCTCGCCGCGCCTCTTAAAATATTCTTCTTCCCCGTCAAAAAGATAGATGGGCGCCGCGCCCTCTTCCAAACTCTTTTTGAACAATACAAACTTCATGCCCCGCTACCCCGCTTCGGATACCGAAAGTATACCACTTTTCCATACGATTTGCAAGTCGCCTGCACTATATACCGTCGTCTTATGCTCCGTTTTTGCAAAATACAGCTCCGTCTGCGGGGCGCAGGCTTGCACGAGCGGCGCACTGTACGAGTCTGCGATCAGCACGTCAGCCCGCGGCAGAAGCCCCGCCGCTTCCGCGTTTTCCGACGCAACGACGACGGAGGTGCCGCATACGTCCAGCCAAAGAATGTTCTCCCCGAAAAAGCAGGCGCTGCCGCCGCCGAACGAAAACACGCCCGCCTGCCGCACCGTTTCAACGGTGCGGAACGGATCTTCCAGCGAAGACTCCGCGGAAACATACAGCGTATCGAATTCCGCATGCCGCAGCAAAACGGGCATCGCCGTATTCACCGCGCCGTCTTCCGCCAAAACGATTACGCCGTCTAACCCGCGCACCCCTTCCCGCAAAAACAGCCGTTCGATGTAATCTTCGCTCGGCACGCCCGTGGCGATCAAACAGGTTTGCCCGCCGCGGCGCAACAGCAAAATGTTGTTTTCTCCGTAATAGGAATGCAGCGAGAGCCTGCCGTCGTAACCGAACGCACCGTTGCGGAAGAGCATGCACACGGTGAGCACCGCGCAGAGCAACAGCACGGCGGCGGCGCGCGGAAGCGGGCGCAGATTGATCTTATCCGTACACAGGTACACCGCCCCGTAAAAGAGCGCCGCAAGCCCGCCGAAGGAAAAACCGCAGATCAGCAGCACGTCAAAGGAAAACAGTAGGATCGGCGTCACGACCGCCTGCAACGCAAACGACGGCACAAACAATAGCACAGCGCCCGCAAACGGAAAGACGGCAGCCAGCGCCGTGCAAACGAACAGCAGCGAATATACCAAACCGATGATCGGGATAAAGACGAGGTTGAGCACCAATCCGAGCACGGACGCGTACCCGAAGCTATCCAATAAGAGCGGAAAGGTGCACACCTGTGCGGAAAAGCATACCGCCAACGCGGAACCGATGCGCTTCGGCAAAAAGCGCACCCTCGCCAGCAGGCGCGAGAGGCGCCCGCCGAGCACGATGATGCCCGCCGCCGCGGCGACCGAAAGCTGAAACCCGACTGAAAAGAGGTGTACGGGATTTACGAGCAGCACGACAAAGGCGGCAAGCGAAACGGAATTCAGCCTGTCGTAAGCGAGCCCCGCCGCATCGGCAAAAGAGAGCGTCAGGCACATGACGAGCGCGCGCACCGAAGAGGGCGAAAAGCCGCAGATCCCCGCATAAAAGACGAGCACCGCCGCCACAACGGGCAGGCGTACCCAACGGTTCACGCGAAGTTTTTTGAGCAGCCACGCCAGCAGCCCGTACACGATCCCGATGTGCAGCCCCGAAACGGCAAAAATGTGCGCCACGCCGCCGTAACGGAAATTTTGCAGCACGTCCTCGTCCATGTACCCGCTGTCTCCGAGCAGCATCGCATACGCGACGGGCGCCGTATCCTCGCCGAGGTGTTCAAACAGCACGCTGCGCACCCTGCCGCGCACCGCATCGAACACGCCCGGCGCGCCGCTGCCCGCCACATACACCTGCCGCGCGTCGGCGCGGTAGCGCACGCCGCCGATAACGGCGCTCGTGTTCATCCGCCCGAACGAAAAAATATCGTATGTAGTGACCGCCGCCTCCGCATAAACGGTCATGCCGATCTCCGCTTCGCCCTCAAACACATAGAGCGCGAGCTTCCGCCGCGGAACGTATTCTCTGCCCTCCTCGTCGGCGATGCGCACGGCGCGCAGGGTAAACACCTGCCCGCTACCCGCAGCGCCGATCTCTTCCACCGTTCCGACAACGGTGCAGTCTCCTTCGATTTCGGGCGCCGCCGTAAAGGACGCGAAGTGCCCGAACAGCGACAGCACGCCCGCCGCAAACACGGCGGCAACCAACAGCGAAAACAGCAGCATCCCGCGGATGCGGCGCGCTTTCAGCCGCTTTAAAACAAGCAAAACGACGGCGGCAATCCCCGCCGCGGCACAAAAAAGCAGCGCATACAGCCCCAAAACGGAAAAGAGGAAGATGCCGAGCCCGAACGCCATACACAGAAACAAGACAGGACGGAAATTTACCATCCTATCCCCCGCATACAGCAGGCGCACCTTCCTCTTTTCTTCCCCTTTCATTTTCTTTCGTACCGAAGAACGGGCAGCCGCTCAGCTCAGGCTGATGCGGTCGCTGACCGAACGCACGAAATACGAACGCTGCACCCCCAGCGTGACGCACTCTCCGACAAACTCCGCCAATTTATCTCCGGGGCGGGAAACTTTCAGCTCTTCGAACACGAGCGGCAGCAGATCGGACGCGTACAGGCTGACACGGTTTTCAAGCAGCCCGCGCACGAGCGCAATGACCTCGTACGGCGTAAAGTCTTCCTCCGAACGGCGGATTGGGTCTGCCTCCGTGCGGTAAAAATCGTATCCGAGGCATTTATCCGTTTTCCGCAGATACGTTCTGCCGAGCAGCTGTTCTTCTTTGAACGCGCACAGCGCGATCAGCTTGTGCATACGCTCCTCCACCTTGACCCCGAACTTTTGGATGCCGAGCGAAGCGAGGCAGCGCTTCATCAAAAACCGATCGGAAATAGGTTCTTCGGCAGCCACGATCGCGCGCAGGCGCGCAACGATCTCCGCGTCGTGCTCGCCGCCCGTAACGTACTGCGCCAAATATTGCTCCTGCTCCAATTTGGCGTAACGGTAGCTCTTGCGGTATTTGAGCAGATGATCGCGCGTGCCCTTTTCCAGCCCGCACAGCCGATCCAGCACGTCCTTGATCTTTTTGATCTCGCGCTTCGGATTGTTGATAAAGTTGATGGTAAACAGACGGACAACGTTCCAGTTGTTGAGTTTCAGGGTTTGGATCTGCAACAGGTTCCTATCCTTTGCGCAGGAACGGCTCGCCGTTGCGCCGTCGCACATGACGGCAAGCAAAAAGCGCTTTTTGTTGCGCGGGTCGATGACGGCGCAGTCGATCTTGAAATCGGAAACGCCCACATCGTAACGACATTCGTAGCCGTACGCCTTCAACTCCTGTGCCACGTACTTTCCGATACCGCTGACGGCGGGTTTGAGCTCCTCCGAATTGATGGCGAGCGTCGTTTTCCCCTTTTCGGCAAATTCGAGGAAGGCTTTGAGCCCCGCTACGCCCTTGCTGTTGGTCTTAGCGAGGTTGATCATTGCCGACGTCATGGACGAAAAGACGATCATCTCCTCCCGCGCGCGCGAAACGGCAACGTTGAGGCGGCGCCAGCCGCCCACTTGATTGAGCGGACCGAAGTTGAGCGAGATCCTGCCCGCCCTGTCCGGACCGTAACAGACGGAAAAGAGGATAACGTCTCGCTCGTCGCCCTGCACGTTTTCAAGGTTTTTGACGAACAGCGGCTCCTCCCTCTCGTACGCCGCGTCCTCCAACCTGTTTTTGACCAGCGCGTCGGCGAGCCGCCGCTCCACGTAATCCTGCTGCGCGGTGCTGAACGTAACGACGCCGATGCTCGAACGGCTGAGCGCGGGATCTTTTAACCTGCGCACCACTTCCGCCACCAGCGCTTCCGCCTCCGCTTTGTTGCGCTTGGTAAAACCGCGGTCGTACACGCCGTCCTCCACGAGCGCAAGGCGCACCTTGCTTTCCAGCGCGTCCGGCGAAGGGAAGGTGCACAGCTTGTTCCCGTAATACATGATGTTGGAAAAGGCGATCAAGCTCTCGTGTTTGCTGCGATAGTGCCAATTCAAATGCTTTTCGGGCATGCCCAGCGCGAGGCAGTCGTCAAGAATGCTCTCCAAGTCTTCCGCTTCGAGGTTCTCTTCGTCCACATACCCGGAACTGAAAAAGGAAGTGGGCGGCAGCTGCTTCGGGTCGCCGACGATGACGGCGCTCTTTGCTCGCGCCAATGCGCCGATCGCTTCGCTGGTCGGAAGCTGAGAAGCCTCGTCAAAAACAACGAGGTCGAACAGGTCCGGCTCCGCCTGCAAATACTGCGCCACCGTGATGGGGCTCATCAGCACGCAGGGCGCAAGCCGCGCAAACAGCCCGCGGATCTCGTTCAAAAATTCTTTGATGGTCATGCCGCGCATGTTCCCCTTGGAAATGCGCTGAAACGCGAGCACCTCCAAGCTCAGCGGCCCTTCCGTAGACGTGCTGGGCAGCGCTTGCAGCAATACGTTGCGGATGTGCGTGCGCGAGAGCGCCGTAAACTGTTCGTCCAGCGTGCGGAACTGCTCGATCTTCTCTTCCAGCACGCCGGAAGAAAATTTGGAGAGCACGGGGTCGGCGCCGATGTTTGTCTCCACAAAGTTGCGGTACACGTTTTTGCGGAAACTCGCCAAGATGTTATCCGAATTGACGGCGCCCGATTCCAGCGAATCGGTAATAAAGGAGAGCCCTTCCGCATCCAGCTGCGCGGAGATCTTTTTGAACATGCACCAAGAGGCGAGCATATCCACGTTGTCAAGCAGCGCCCCCGCCTTTGTTCCGAAATAATCGAGCAGATCTTCGTCGCTGTACTTTTCCGCCTCGGCGGCGATGACGGAACAAAAAGCCTTTCGGCTCTCCTCGAACCCGTTCACCGCACGCAAAACGCCCTCCAATAGCGGCAGGGCAAACCCGCCCGCCGAGCGGATGCAGACGCTGTTGAAGCTGTCCGCATTGTAGTCCATGAACACGCCCTCCGCAAGGGCGTGCAGGCGGTGCAGCGCATCCAAAAACTCCTCTCTGCGGCGGTAATTGATCTTTCCGCCGCGGTCAAGGAAGTTGCGGGCAAGTTTCGTGTTGTTTTTGACCAGCCCGATATCCTCATAGATCTGCGCCACGATCCCGACGTATTTGATCTCCTCCGCCGCGGAGAGCTGCACCGCCGCGGCGCGGCGCAGGCGCTTGATCACCGCCGTCAAGACTTTGGAACTGCGGTAATTTTCTCCCCAGTTATCCAATTCCTGTTCGACGACAGCAGGATCCGCATCCAGATCGATGAGCGTGCGGAATGCTTTAAAATAGGTGCCGAGCAGCCGATCCAAGCGCTTGTTCGCGTTGAAAAACACATAAAACTCGCTTTCGTCGCAGCCGAAATATTTATCGGCTTCTCCCGAAGAGAGCATCCGCAGAAGCTGCACGAGCGTCTGCATCTTTTTTTGCGTAAAAGAGCTGATGCGCTGCCGGTAATGGTCAAGGAAAAGGCTGAGGTAATTTTTTAAATGCTTGATCTCGGCAAGCAGCACTTCCGCCGCCACGCACACGCGGCTGCGCACGCCCGCGTCGTATTCGCGGATGTTTACGTTGTCAAAGGGCGAACGGTATACGCCGCCGCACTGCTTTGCCGCCGCCGAAACTTCCAAAAGAAGCCGCTCGTAATTTTCCAGCTTTTCGCGCGTTAAGCTGTCGTAAAACGTGCTTTCGATATCCAGCACGTCGGGCGCGCCTCTGTTTTTGAGATAGATGAGGATCCCCTCGTACACCGACACGCCCAAACGCCGTTTGCGGTGCAGCGCCGCCACGGGGGCGTTGAGCGCCTGCCGCACCTGCGCTATCTGCGCCGCGCGCTCGGAAAAGGCGCCGTTCTCCGCCTCGGCAGCTAGCGAAAGGGTCGCCTCCAAGCTCTTTAAAAGCTGCGCTTTGTCCGCTTTGCCGGAGTGCAGTTCCAAGCAAAAATCACCCAGCCCGATGGAATCGAGCCTCTTTTTTACGACGGAGAGCGCCGCCTGTTTTTCGGCAACGAACAATACGCGCCTGCCCCTGCCCAAACAGTTGGCGATGATGTTTGTGATCGTTTGGCTCTTGCCCGTTCCCGGCGGGCCGTGCAGCACAAACGAAGTGCCGTTTGCCGCCTCGGCGATCGCCGCAAACTGCGACGCGTCCGCCGTCAGCGGCGTCAAAACCTCGGCGGGGTCGTACTCGTCCTCCGCCTTATCCTCGAACACGCGGTCTTCGATCTCCAAGCGGTTGGAGAGCAGCGAGCGCACGATGGGGCTTTTGCGGAATTTGTCGATGTTTTTGCGTACGTCGTTCCACATGGCGTAACGCGCAAAGGAGAAGTTGGCGAGATAAACGTCTTCCACCACGTCCCAGCGCCGCATGTTCAGGATCTCCGCCTTGACCATGGCGAGGATCTCCGAAATGCGCAGCCCTTTCACGCTGTCTAACCCGCGGATATCGATGCGGAATTCGCGCAGCAAAAATTCGAGCAGCGTGCTGTTGCATTGCAGCTCTTCCGACGCGAGCGAAACGGAATACCCCTTTCCGCCCTTCCCTTTGGCGAGCTTTACGGGCGCGAGCACGAGCGGGGCGTAATGCATTTCGCTCCCCTCGTTTTCGCACCACTTTAAAAAGCCGAAGGCAAGGAACAAAACGTTTGCGCCCGCCTCCTCTTCGGCGGTCTTTGCCTTGCGCAGCAACGACCGAACGACGTCTGCCGTCTCCTCCCTCTCCGAACAGGTGCGCAGCCGCTTGTTTTTCAGCTCCACGCCGATCAGCTCGGCAAGGGCGGAAAACCCCGCCGCCCCCGCAAAACCGCCGATATCCTGCATGGAACCGCGCACGTCGTTGGTCTTTTCGAGGATGGAAAACGCCTCCCCCGAAGAGAGCGCCTCATAGAGGAGGTTCGCGTCTGCCGACATAATGTGCAGCGCGTTTTTTTCGGGTCTGAAATGCAGCAGCGAATTTTTTAAAGAGAGATCGAGCAGGCGGCGCTCCCACTGTTTGTTTTTGGTCGCCTTCCCGTCCAAACTGAGTTTTCGCGTGCCGACCAGCGCCGCGGGGGCGGAACCGGGGTCGGTATCCTCCCCTTCCAGCAGTTCGTACCCTTTGATGCCGCGCACTTTCAGCGGCAGCGGCAGCAGGCGCACCAAACGGCAGCGTTTTACGTCTACCACGGTATCGAACCACTCCGCGGCAAGTTTTTGCGCAAAGTGTTTTTCCGCCGTGGCGTAATTTACGTTGCGCCCCGCAAACAGCTCCTCCACGTCGAACATGCTCACGTTGTTGATGCCGTCCGAAATGTACTTTTGCAGCAGCCCCACGTCGTCTCCGGCGCTCTCTGCAAAGCAGTTGTCGTACAGCCACGCCCCGCAGGAGACGCCGCGCTCCCCGATCGCCAACACGGGGTGCAGCCCCGCGCATTCCAAACAAGACGCCGCGAACAGCGCCATTTCAAAGGAGGTGCCGACTTTGTTTTTTAAGAGGTCACCGCTATCCCCCACGGGAACGGGCTCATTGTAATTGCGGTCGGCTGCCGAGCGCTCCACGCCCCGCCGCTTGATCGCCGAATAGATCGCCGCGCACAGCTGGCGGATCTTGTTTTTATCCCCCTCTTGGTACCCGCGCCACTCGCAGGGTACGTTCCATTTTTCCAGCTGTCTGCCCGCGTCCGCCAAAATGCGCATGCAGTCTGCCACTTTCGGCCGAACAAAGCATGCCAAAAGTTCGGCATTGCCGCTTCTGCCGCACCAATAATCGAAGGGCAGCGCCGTCACCTGCAACGTGCTTTCGGCAATGCACTCTTTGCCATGCAGCACCCGCACGCGGACGGTAACGGGCGTCACGGCGGCAAGTTCGGTCAAATACAGGGGCGAAACGATGTTTTGCGCCGCGATCTCCACCGTACTTTCAAAGGGCACTTCTTCCAGCGTTTTGGCAAAGGGGAGCAGAAAGCCGTCCGCCCCGTCGATCACAACTTCCAGCCCCTCCGCCGCCTCCGCGCCCGCGTTGATCAGCTGCAACGTAGGAAACAGCGGCACGCGGTTGTAGTAATCCGCATACCCGTAAAACTGCTGCGCGGAAACGTTGAGCGTTATCGCCTCTTTCCATGAAGTTTTTGCCGTTCTTTTACCTGCCATAGTCCACCGAACCGATCCTGAATTTTTTGCCCGCCCCGCCGCGGGGAAGGCGTTTGCCCGTTATACCGCAGAGAACAACTTATCGCCCCCGCGGGGAATTTTTATACAATTTTTCTACCGCCGCTATCCCGCGTTTTTACCGCCGTCATACCGCGGTTGTATGGCGCCGTCATACCGCGGCGCCGCCTGCGCCGCGCAGCAGAGAGAGGATCTCCGCATACGAATGCGCGACGGCTGTGGGGCGCGCCCCTTCCGCCCGCCGCCCTTTTGCTGCAAACCAGATGCAGGGAATGCCCGCGGCGTTCGCGCCCGCGATATCCGAAGACGGCGAATCGCCTATCACGACGCACTCCTCCGCGGAAAGCCCGGCGTGTTCCAAAACATACGCAAAAAAGCGCGGGTCGGGCTTTGCCGCCCCGATCTCGTCCGAAACGAAGATCCCTGCAAAAAGGCTGCGGATGCCGAGGGCGTCCAACCTCCCGTACTGCGCCTGCGGCGTGCCGTTCGTAATGAGGTACACCCGCCCCAGCGCGCACAGTTCGCATAAAAACTCTCTCGCCCCGTCCAGCAAAAATCCCGTGCGGCACAGCTTTCCGAAATACAGTTCGTTTGCCCGCTCCGCGTCCGCCGTAACGCCGAGCTGCCCGAAAAAGCGGGAAAAGCGCTGCACTTGCAGCTGTTTTTTTGTGATCTCGCCCCGTTCGTACTCCGCCCAAATGCCGTCGTTGATGCGTTTGTACACGGCATATACGGCGTCGCTGTACGCCAAAGAGAGCTCTCCGAGCGCATAGCGCAGGCTCTCTTTGGAAGATCGAACAAAATCCAAGATCGTTTCGTCCGCGTCCAGCAAAAAGTTTTTCCGAAGAGACAAACTCATTCCGCGCCCCTCTCCTCCACGATCGCAAGCTCTTTCAGCGCACGGGTATAGGCGATATATTTTTCGTGGCAAGTCATGCCCGCGTCCGCCACGGCAACGCAGCTGAATTCCAGCCCTTTCGATTCGTACACCGTCATCAAATTGATCCTGCTTTTGGAGAGCTTTCCCGTTTCGCGCAATATGTTATAGCTCTTGCGTTTATAGCGCGCAAGCGCCTCTTCGGAAACGATGACCGCTTTCAGCCCCCGCTTTTCGCGGAAAAACCCGTTTATGCCGCGCGTGCCGATGTGCACGACGGGCGGCCCGTCGAACCCGACGGAGAGCATGGAAATGCCCAGCTTGTCGGCAACGTATTCCACGATCTGGTTGGTGTTGCGGTAGTTGCGGTCCAACGTATACACGTCTCCGCCCGGCACGCTCTCCCAATCGGTGACGCCGCGCTGCGGGGTAACGTTTTGCGCAAGATCGCCGTAAATGTTGAACGCCGCACCCGAATTGATGCCTTTGAGCAGGCGGTATTCGCAGGCGGAGATATCCTGCCCTTCGTCCACAAACACCAGCCCGTACCGCGGGCGCAGCCCGCAGCCGAGCAAGTGCAGCACCAGCAGCAGCGCATAGGCGTCGCACCGGTACATTTCTTTGCCCATGCCCAGCGCGTTTTTCGCACGGCGCACCGTCTCTTTGTAGAACAGCCGCGCCAGCTCGGTATGCGTGCCGCACTTGCCGATCTTTCCGAAATAGCGGTTGCCGCGCAGCGCTTCGAACAGCTCTCCGAAGCCCGCAAAGAGCGCCTCGATCTCCTCGACCGTGCGCACCGCCTCCGCCGCTTCCTGCAACAGCTGTTTACGGCGTTCGATGCGGTCTGCATACGTCTCCACTTCCGTGCCGCCGCGCACGATCTTATAGCGGCGCAAATCGGCGATCTCCTTTTCGATGCCTGCCGAAAGCGCGGCAAGATCGGCAAGCGCGCCCTCGGCAACGGCGGCGTGCGTGCGCACGATGGCGCTGCCCGCACGGTAAAACGAAAGCATGCCGCGGTAAAACGCGCTGTAATTTTGGGTATGCCTGCCCGCAAGGCAATCCGAAAAAAACTCTTCCGCCGCGCTGACCTCGTTCATCAGCCCGCGGAACGGCTTGGTGTAATACAGCCCGCCCTCCGCGCGCTCTTTGATCTCGCCGAGCACGGCGCGGCGCACGCGCGTGCCCGCATTGCGCAGTTTCGCAAACAGCTCCGCCTGCCTGCGGCACGCCTCCGCGGCGGCTGCCACGGCTCCTTTGCACTCTTTGCTCAAAAACATGCCCGAAACGTCGTCGTAGATCTTTTTCAGCCTTGCAACGACGTCATTGTAAAACTCTTCCGAATAAATGTAGCGCGCGTAATCGGGCGGCGGCAAAAAGGAGAGCGCGCCTTTGCCGTCCAACGCGATCCCCTCGTTGGCAAGCACCTGCAAAAAGTAGTCGTCTATCGTCGTCGTTCGGATCTTTTCCAGTTCCAAAACCTGCGAAAGTTCGTCGATG
The DNA here is from genome assembly GCA_944346885.1 of uncultured Clostridia bacterium. Classification (GTDB taxonomy): domain Bacteria; phylum Bacillota; class Clostridia; order Christensenellales; family Borkfalkiaceae; genus Borkfalkia. The sequence continues at coordinate 52,877 of CALVMR010000016.1, forward strand.
AACGCATTGAACGAATCGCTCGGCGTGATCACGAGCACGTCACGCGGGCGGAGATCCTCGTTGTTGTACAGCAAAAAACTGAGGCGGTGCAGCATGATCATCGTCTTCCCGCTGCCCGCGCAGCCTTGCAGGATAAAACTGTCGCGTTCGGGCTTGGTGATGATCTCGTATTGCAGTTCTTGGATGGTTTCGATGATGTCGGAGATGCCCGCCTGCTCCTTGCGCGCCTTCAAGATCTCTTTCAGGTACGGGTCAAAGATGATCTCCTCGTCCCGCCCGTCGATCTCCTCTTTGGTCAGATAGTCGCGCACGCTCAGATATTCGTTTTTAAAATCGAGGAATTTTCCGTTCGCCGTGCGAAGGGCGCGGCGCAGGATGAGTTTATAATCGTATTCGTTGATGGAAAAAGCGATCTGGCTCTTTTGATAATACTTCCGCGCAAGCGGCGCGCGCCAATCGACGATCTCCAAATTGACGTCCCCGCGCTTGCCGATGTAATAGCTGTTGTAGCCCTCGATCGGGTCCGAAAGGTCCATGCGCGCAAAATACGGCTCGGCAAAAAAGCTCTTATACCCCTCGATCTCCTGCCTAAGCGCGCGGATATCGGAGGCGCGGCGGATGATCTCGCGGTAATTTTCCGCGGAAAATTCTTCCCCCCGCAGCGCGGCGATCTCCTCCTGCGCCTCGCGGATCTTCATTTTGCATTTGTTGATGTAGCACGCTTTGAGCAGCAGCATCACCGCACGCACGCGCTTTTCTTCGTAAACGCGCTGTTTTTGTTCGTCCAAAAGGTCGAGAAAAAACGCCTTATCCGGCTCTTTGTGCGGCTTGATGAAATCATGCAGTTGTTGAAATGTCGAATCCCCCATATCTCCCCGCGCTGCCCCGTTCGGCGCAACATAAAAAGCTATCGATTCAGTATAACACATTCTGCGAAAAAAAGAAATACCTTTGCGAAAATTTTGCAAAGGTATTTTTCGAACCGGGCAAAGCCCCCGTAATTTTAAGAGAGAGCCGCCAAAAATTTATCGGCATCGGCGCGGGATTTGAAGACGACGACCGTTTTTCCGCTCCCGCACCGCCGCAGCGCCGCATAGATCGGCGGAAGCTGCTTTTGCGGAAATTCTTCGATCCATTGACGGAACTCTGCATCGAACTCCGTTTCGACCCACGGCAAGTCCTCGCGCGGCGTGCCGACGCGCGCAGCCGCGCCCGCCAAACAGACGCCGAGCGGGTAATCGAGCAAAAACACCGTATCGCACGCCGCAAGGCGGCGTTCCAGCGTCCGCGCATAGTTTCCGTCGATGATCCAGCGCTCCTCTTGCAGAACGGCTCCCAATTTTTTATCGAACTCCTCTTCGGAAACCGTTGTCCTATCCGCCCTGTGCCAAAACAAGTCCAAGTGATACAGCGGCAGCCCCAATGCGTCGCGCAGCCTGCGGGCAAACACGCTCTTGCCCGCGCCGGGGCAACCGATCACAAGGATTTTCCGCATCCCTGCGGCAGGCGCCGAACGCGCGCGCGTCACTCCCACTCGATGGTGCCGCAAGGCTTGGGGGTCAAGTCGTACAGCACGCGGTTGACGCCGGGGACCTCCTTGGTGATGCGGTCGGTAATGTGCTGCAACAGAGCAAAGGGAACGTTTTCCACCGTCGCCGTCATGGCGTCTACCGTGTTGACCGCGCGGAGGATGACGGGATAGGCGAACGTGCGCTTCCCCTCTTTGACGCCCACCGATTTGAAATCGGGAACGACGGTAAAATATTGCCACACCTTGCCCGCAAGCCCGTTTTTGGCAAACTCCTCGCGCAAGATCGCGTCCGACTCGCGCACGCATTCCAAGCGTTCGCGCGTGATCGCGCCCAAGCAGCGCACGCCGAGCCCCGGCCCCGGAAACGGCTGGCGGTACACCATCTCGTCCGGCAGCCCCAGCGCCTTGCCGACGACGCGCACTTCGTCCTTAAACAAAAATTTGAGCGGTTCGACCAATTCGAATTTCAAATCGTCCGGCAGCCCGCCCACGTTGTGGTGCGCTTTGACGGGGCCGCTCTCCAAAATATCGGGATAGATCGTGCCCTGCGCCAAAAATTCGATGCCGTCCTGCTTGCGCGCCTCCTCTTCGAAGACGCGGATGAACTCCGCGCCGATGATCTTGCGCTTTTGTTCGGGTTCGGCAACGCCCGCCAGCTTGTCTAAAAAGCGGTCAACGGCATCCACATAAACGAGGTTGGCGTTCATGCGGTTGCGGAACACTTCCACGACCTGTTCGGGCTCGCCTTTGCGCAAAAGCCCGTGGTTGACGTGCACGCAGACGAGGTTTTTGCCGATCGCTTTGATCAAGAGCGCCGCCACGACGGACGAATCCACCCCGCCCGAAAGAGCAAGCAACACCTTTTTTTCGCCGACCTGCGCTTTGACCGCCGCAACTTGCTCGGCTATGAATTTTTCGGCAAGTTCTGCATTGTTGATGCGCGCCATGCTTTCGGGGCGCTTGTTGTTTTCCATACTTGTATTCCTCCGAATTGATTCTTCCGTATTATTTCCGCACCTTAGCGGGCATCCGCCCTTCCGCATCGCCCGCTCGTGCCGAAGCGCGCCTCCCTCACTCCCACTCGATGGTCGCGGGCGGTTTGCTCGTTATGTCGTACACGATGCGGTTGGCGTGCGGCACTTCGTTGGTGATACGGCTTGAAACCCTTTCCAACACGTCGAACGGGATGCGCGCCCAATCCGCCGTCATGGCATCCACGCTGGTCACGGCGCGCAGGGCGATGACGTTTTCATAGGTGCGGAAATCCCCCTGCACCCCCACCGTTTTGCAATCGGTGATGACCGCAAAATACTGCCAGATCTGTTTCTCCAACCCCGCCTTTGCCACCTCTTCGCGGAAGATCCAATCCGCCTCGCGCAGCGTTTCCAGCTTTTGGCGGGTGACCTCGCCCATGATGCGGATCGCAAGAGCGGGACCGGGGCAGGGCTGCCGCCAAACGATCGCGTCCGGCAAGCCGAGCTCGGTGCCGAGGCGGCGCACTTCGTCTTTGAACAAATCGCGCAGCGGTTCGATGATCTCTTTAAAATCCACAACGGAGGGCAGCCCTCCCACGTTGTGATGGCTTTTGATGACGGCGCTCTTCCCCTTTCCGCTCTCGATCACGTCCGGGTAAATGGTGCCCTGCACCAAAAAATCGACGGCACCGATCTTTTTTGCCTCGCGCTCGAAGACCTTGATAAATTCCGCGCCGATGATCTTGCGCTTTTGTTCGGGTTCGGCAACGCCCGCCAGCTTTCCGAGAAACAGCTCCTGCGCGTCCGCTTTGACGAGGTTCATCCCCAGCCCGTCGCGGAAAACCGCCATAACCTCTTCCGGTTCGTTTTTGCGGTGCAGCCCGTGATCGACGAAAACGCAAGTTAAGTTGTTGCCCACCGCGCGGTGGATGAGCGTTGCCGCCACGGCGGAATCGACCCCGCCCGACATGGCGCACAGCACCTTTTTATCCCCCACCTTTTCGCGGATGCGCCCGACCTGCTCGGCGACGTAATTTTTCATCGTCCAATCGCCCTTTGCCCCGCACACGCGGTACAAAAAGTTTTTGAGAAGCGCGTTCCCGCATTCGGAATGCACCACTTCGGGATGAAACTGTACGCCGTAGATCTTTTTTTCGTCGCTGCCGAACACGGTAACGGGGCAGCTCGGCGTGGAAGCCAGCACCGAAAACCCCTCCGGCACGCGCGTCACATGGTCGGTATGGCTCATCCAGCATACGCTGCTTTTCGGAAGCCCGAAAGAAAGTTCGCAATCCGCCGAAAACGTAAACGTGCGCCTGCCGTATTCGCTCGCCGCCGCGTGTTCGACCGCCCCGCCCAACATATGGGCGATCAGCTGACAGCCGTAACAAATGCCGAGCACGGGGATGCCGAGCTTGAACAGCGCCGGATCCACACGGGGCGAAGCCGCGTCGTACACGCTGTTCGGCCCGCCCGTAAAGATGATGCCGATGGGCGCATACGCCTCGACCTCTTCCGCCGCCATATCGCAGGGCATGAGGTCGCAATATACGTTTAAATCGCGCACTCTGCGCGCAATGAGCTGATTGTACTGCCCGCCGAAATCCAAAACGAGCACTTTTTGATGCCGCATACCTCTCTCCGCCGCCGCAAAATTTTTCTCTCGTTTTCCCCTTTATGGAAAGAATGCACCGCCGCGGCGGTACATTCCGTGCCTTTACAGCCCGCGCGGGCTGTAATTGGGCGACTCTTTTGTGATGGAAATATCATGCGGGTGGCTTTCGATGAGCGATGCGTTGGTTATGCGCACAAACCGCGCGTTTTTGCGCATTTCGTCAATGTTGTGCATGCCGCAGTACCCCATGCCAGCACGGATGCCACCCACCATCTGGTAGACGATATCCGCCAGCCTGCCGCGGTACGGCACGCGCCCTTCCACCCCTTCGGGCACGAATTTTTTGTTGTTTTCCTGAAAATAGCGGTCATTCCCGCCCGCCGCCATCGCGCCGAGCGACCCCATGCCGCGGTATACTTTGAAATTCCTTCCTTGGTAGATCTCGATCTCGCCGGGGCTTTCGAGCGTGCCCGCAAAGAGGCTGCCGATCATGACGACGGAAGCGCCCGCGCCGAGGGCTTTGACGATATCGCCGCTGTACTTGATGCCGCCGTCGGCAATGATGCGCTTGCCCATCTTATCCGCCACTTCCGCACACTGCATCACGGCGGTGAGCTGCGGCATGCCGATGCCCGCGACCACGCGCGTGGTGCAGATGGAGCCGGGGCCGATGCCGACTTTTACCACGTCTGCCCCCGCATCGATGAGCGCCTTTGTCGCTTCGGGCGTGGCAACGTTGCCTGCGATGACGGCAAGGTTCGGGTACTTTGCCTTGATCTGCGCCACCTCTTCGATGACGCCTTTGCTGTGCCCGTGCGCCGTATCCACGACGATCACGTCCACCTTTGCCGCAACGAGCGCCGCAATGCGCTCCATCGTGTTTGCGGCGCGCCCCACCGCCGCGCCCGCAAGCAGCCTGCCGTTTTTATCCCGCGCGGAATTGGGGTATTGAATGCTCTTTTCGATATCCTTGATGGTGATGAGCCCTTTCAGATACCCGTCTTTATCCACGATGGGCAGCTTTTCGATGCGGTGTTTGCCGAGGATCTTCTGCGCCTCTTCCAGCGAAGTGCCGACGGGCGCCGTTACGAGATTCTTTTTGGTCATCACGTTGTCGATGGGCTGATCGTAATTGGATTCAAAGCGAAGGTCGCGGTTGGTAAGGATCTCGACGAGCTTGCCATTTTTTGTGATGGGCACGCCGCTGATCTTATAGCGCTCCATCAGCGCGACCGCCTCGCGCACGCTGTTTTCGGGCGCCAAAAAGAAAGGATCGGTGATAACGCCGTGTTCGCTGCGCTTTACCTTGTCCACTTGGCTCGCCTGCTCTTCAATGGTCATGTTCTTATGAACGATGCCGATGCCGCCTTCGCGCGCAATGGCGATCGCAAGTTTGCTTTCGGTAACGGTATCCATCGCCGAACTCATGAGCGGAATGTTCAGGCGGATATCCTCCGTCAGGTTCGTTGTGAGGTCCACTTCGGAAGGCAGCACGTCCGAAGCTCCGGGGATCAGCAAAACGTCATCAAACGTAAGCCCTTCCTGCACGATCTTGTTCATAAGCGACTCTCCTATGCTTTATTTTTATGGTAAAAAGGAATAACAAAGAAAACGTTTGCCGCACGCCGAAACAAAGCGACGGCACAATATAGAGAAACGGCGCAGTATAGAGAAACGGCGCGGATCACGCACCTGCCGAGCCGCCCGTATCCTCCGCCAACTGCTGCGCCAGCGCCACCAGCGCCGTCATGTACGCATCGTAATCCGCATAATACTCGCTGCTGAAAACCGCATCCTGCTCTTCGCAAAAGGCGGGATACTCCTCGGAAAGCAGCAGCTCCGTTCCGAGCCGCGCCGTCTCCGAAAAGTCCTCCGCCGATTCCGAAACGGAAAATTTGCGTTCGACCGCCTTGGCAAGATCGGCGATCTCCCCGCTCTGTTCGTAACAGGCGACCGAATACGCCGCCGCGGCGCGCCGCATGCCGAGCGAATCGGTGAGCGTGACCATTACGGAAGGCGCCCACAAACTGCACGCGCCGACAAAGAGCAGCAGCGCCGCAAGGATAAAGGCAAGCGTTGCCGCCGCCGTTTTTGCGATCAATTTACCCACCCGATCGGTACGCGCCGAGCCGCCCCGGCACTCCTCCGCATTTGTATTTAAGCTATTTTATCATACGCGCAAAAAAAATGCAACCTTATTGCGGAAAATAATTTTTGCGGCAAGGCATTTTCACACGCGGCGCACAATAAAAATAAAAGCAAGAGAACGAATTTCGGAAGGTGATGCAATGAAAAAGCGAATCTTTGCGGCGCTCGCCGCGGTATGCACGCTTGCCGCGGGCGCCATGCTGTTTGCCGGATGCGGCGGCGCTCCAAACCTGAAAGATTATGTATCCGAGTACCGGAGCAATCTTTACGAGGGCAGCGAAGGGGAATACAGCGTGTTTGCGACCTTTTCCACCCGCGAATACCCGTACCTCGCGGACGGGAACGTCGGCGATATGACGACGCTGTTTGAAGTTGCCCTGACCGCCGCAGACAACACAAAGACGTACGAGGCGGTGTTCACGAGCAACGGAACGCAGTACACGGCGCAGCTGAACTTTGACAGCGTGCGCATGGCGCACACATGGTCGCAATCTATCCCCGAACCGCAGGAAACGGAGCTTGTTTTCACCGTGCGCGACGCAGACGACGCGGAGGACGCCGGCGTGGCGGTAACCGCCGCAAGCAAGCGCGGCGCCGACGTGCTGCCGCTGGACGCGCTGCTCGAAAAGGCGTCCGCGGCGGAACCGGAACGCTTTAACGCGCTGACCGACGGCAAGCTGTTTGCAGGCGAATTGTACGTGCGGCTGCTGGCGGGAGACGAGGGCTGCCTCTACTACATCGGCTTGACCGACCGCGGCGGCAAAACATTTGCCATGCTCGCCGACGCGCAGACGGGCACGATCCTCGCCACGCACGAAGACTGAGCACTGCATGTTTTGCTGCCAAAACTTTACCCGCCGAAATGTTGCACCGTAAATTTTGCAGCGTAAATTTTACGGCGAAATTGCAGCGGCGAAAATTTTGCAGGCGTCGAAAACGCAGCGGCGCGTTAGAAAAAAGGCGGGGTTCCAACACCGCGCCTTTTTTGGTTTTTATGCCGTTTATGCCGCACATAGTACTATGCATTCTGCAAAAAATCCACGAGAATATGGTTTTGCACGAAGAGATACTCCTCTTTTATCCGAATGCAGCCATCCTCCGTCTGTTCCAAGAAAGGTGCGTTTTTTTGCAGCGGCGCGGAAAAATCCTGTAAAAGATCCGCGCCGAATTCGGCGGCATACGCCTTTAAGGAGAGCCCCTCCTCGGTACGAAGCGCCAGCATGACGCGCTCAAACTTCGCATCCTGCGGCGTGGTCCGCTCGTCGTCTACAACGGGATAATGATCGGTGAGGATACATTTGATGTAATCGTCAAGATCGCGCGTGTTCGTAAATCGGCGCTCCGCGATAAAGGAGCTGGCAGCCACCCCGAAGCCGATGTATTCTCCCCTTTGCCAATAATTGCGGTTGTGCCGCGAAGCGAACCCTGCCTTTGCGAAATTTGAAACTTCGTACCGATAAAAGCCGCGTTCCGCCAACGCCGCGCGCCCGCAGTTGTACAGCGCGGCTACTTCGTCCTCGTCCGGAAGGTCGCCGTTAAGGTAGTCTCCGTACATGGGCGTGCCGTCCTCCGGCGTCAACGCATACATCGAAACGTGCCGCGCCCCGCTCTCCGCCGCAAGGGAGACCGCCTCTTTTACGTCGGCAGCCGTCTGCCCCTTTAACCCGATCATGATATCGGCATTGAAATTTTTTCCGCGCAGCAACGCAGCCGCGCGGCGGAACCCGCTTACCGTATGCGCCCGCCCCAGCTCTTGCAGCAATACGTCCGACGCCGCCTGCATCCCGACCGAAAACCGATTTATGCCCGCCGCCGTGTACACCGCAAGTTTTTCCGCCGTAACGCTCTCCGGGTTCAGCTCCACCGTGATCTCCGCGTCCGGCGTGACCGCATACAGCTCCCGAAGCCTGCGCACCGCCCCCGCGATCCATTTTGCGTCGATCACCGAAGGCGTACCGCCGCCGAAATAGACGGAGGCAAATTTTCTGCCGTGCAGTTCTTCGGCGCGCAGCTTCATCTCCTTGTAGACGCACGCCATGTACGCTTCGGCAAGCCCGATCTTTTCGGGATAAGAAGTAAAATCGCAGTAGCGGCATTTCGATCTGCAAAACGGAACGTGCACATAGATCCCGCACCGCTGCTCTTTCGGCAAGGAAAGTTCGCGCCGCCTTTCCACGGGCGAGACCGCCGTATTTTCCGATTTTTCACCGATTATGTTACACATAGTACTCTTCAAATTACCGATTCTTGCTCATTCAAAGCAAAAACCGTACTTATGCAGGTCAACAAAATAGAGACCTTCCCGTTCGCAGACCGCAACGCCTTCGCGCGAAAGAAGCTCTTTTTGCACGCCCGCGCCGCCGAAGGCAAATGCGGGAGCCAAGCGCCCCTCGCGGTTGACCACGCGGTGGCACGGGATCACGCCGGGCTGCGGGTTCACGTGCAGCGCATACCCCACCGCACGGGAAGAACGCGGAGCGCCGCACAGGCGCGCGATCTGCCCGTAAGTCGCCACTTTTCCGCAGGGAATGCGGCAAACCGCTTCGTACACGCGCTCGAAAAACGTTTGCATACCCCCTCCTTTTCGGATACGCCGCCCGTGCGGCGGCTATCTTTTTGTTTGCCCCCGCCCGTGCGGCGGCATTATTTTTGTTTGTTCGTTTTTAAAATCGACATAAACACTTCGGAAGGCACCTCGACCGAGCCTATGCTGCGCATGCGCTTTTTGCCCTCCTTTTGCTTTTCCAACAATTTCTTTTTGCGGGTGATATCGCCGCCGTAACACTTGGCAAGCACGTCCTTGCGCACCGCCTTCACCGTCTCTCTGGCGATGATCTTGCCGCCGACCGCCGCTTGGATGGGGATCTCGAACAGCTGGCGCGGGATCGCCTCCTTTAAATTTTCGGCAAGCTCTCTGCCGCGCGGATACGCGCGGTCTTTATGCACGATCATGGAGAGCGCGTCGCATACGTCGCCGTTGAGCAAAATATCCAGCTTGACAAGCTCGCTCCGTTCATAGCCGACCAACTCGTAATCAAAGCTGGCATACCCGCGGGTGCGCGACTTCAACCCGTCAAAAAAGTCATAGATGATCTCGTTGAGCGGCAAGCGGTACAAGAGGCGCACGCGCTTTTCGTCGATATAGGTCATATCCTTGAACACGCCCCTCTTATCCTGGCACAGCTCCATGATGGCGCCGATGTATTCGGGCGGGGTATACACTTCCGCCTTGACGACGGGCTCCTCCATCCATTCGATATCCGCAGGGTCGGGCAGGTGCGAAGGATTGTCTACATAAAACTCTTCCCCGTCCGTTTTGTGCACGCGGTAAGAAACGGAGGGCGCCGTCGTGATGATATCCAGCCCGAACTCCCGTTCGATGCGCTCTTGAATGATCTCCATGTGCAGCAGCCCCAAAAAGCCGCAGCGGAACCCGAAGCCGAGCGCCACGGAGGTGTCCGGTTCAAAGATGAGCGAGGCGTCGTTGAGTTGCAACTTCAACAACGCGTCTTTCAGGTCGTTGAACTTACTCCCGTCCAAAGGATAAATGCCGCAGAACACAACGGGCTGCACTTTTTTATAGCCGGGTAGCGGTTCGGCGGCAGGCTTGCGCGCGTCGGTGAGCGTATCGCCCACGGCAACGTCTTGAATGCTTTTGATGCTCGCCGCCACATACCCCACTTCGCCCGCGTTCAAACTGTCTTTGGGCAGAAGCTTCGGGTTAAAGGTGCCCACTTCGGTCACCTCGTACTGCTTGTCCGAGCGGAAAGTCCGGATCAGATCCCCCACCCGCACGCTGCCGTCCTTGATCCGCACAAAGAGGATGACCCCTTTATAGTTGTCGTAATAACTGTCAAAGATCAGCGCTTTGAGCGGCGCTTCGGTATCCCCCTTGGGCGCGGGGATCTTTGCCACGATCTGTTCGAGGATGGCGCCGATGTTCGTGCCCTCCTTGGCGGAAACGCAAGGCGCATCGGAAGCGTCTAACCCGATCACCTCCTCGATCTCCCGCCTCGTCCCCTCCGGGTCGGCGGAAGGGAGGTCGATCTTGTTGATGACGGGCACGATCTCCAAATCGTTTTCCAGCGCCAAATACACGTTTGCCAGCGTCTGCGCTTCGATGCCCTGGGTCGCGTCCACCACGAGGATCGCCCCTTCGCACGCGGCAAGCGAGCGGGAAACTTCATAAGTGACGTCCACATGCCCCGGCGTGTCGATGAGGTTGAACTCGTATTCGCACCCGTCCGCCGCGGTATAGTACATGCGCACGGGGGTAAGTTTGATGGTGATGCCGCGCTCTCGCTCCAAGTCCATCGAATCGAGCAACTGGTTTTCCATGTCTCGCGCGGAAACCTGCCCCGTAAGCTCCATCAACCGGTCCGCGATCGTGCTCTTGCCGTGATCGATGTGCGCGATGATGCAAAAATTCCGAATGTATTTGTTTGCCTGCGCCATACAACTGCTCCGAAAAAAACTCCATTCTATTATAGTAAAATCCCTGTTTTTTTGCAAGCGAATTGCAAAACCTTACCGCATGTGTTATAATAGAGAAAACAAAATGCAAAAGAGGCTTGCTTATGCGTATCCCGAAGAACAGTTTTCTCCGCGGCACCCCCATCGCCCACCGCGGGCTGCACAACGTTGCCGAAGGCGTGCCCGAAAATTCGTACGCCGCCTTTGAAAAGGCGATCGCGCTCGGCTATGCGATCGAAACGGATGTGCGGCTGACCAAGGACGGCGCGCTTGTGCTCTTCCATGACGATAGCATGGAACGGCTGACGGGAGAGAGCGGCGAAGTCCGCGCGCGCACGCTGGAAGAACTGCGGCGCATCCGTCTGCTCGGCGCGGACGAACCCATCCCCGAATTCAGAGAATTTTTAAAAAAGATCGACGGGCGCGCGCCCTTGTTGATCGAACTCAAAAACGAGCCCTGCCGCAAGGAATTTGTGCAAAAAGTGCTCGCCGTCCTTGACGGCTACAAGGGGGAATTTGCGTTGCAGACGTTTGAGCCGCGCATTTTGGCGCAGATCAAAAAACAGGCGCCGCACATTCTGCGCGGGCAGCTTGCCTGCGCAAACTGCGGCGAAAAGAGCGCGCTGCGGCGCTGGATCATCCGCTACATGCCCTTCAACGCCGCCAACAAACCGGATTTTATCAGCTACTGCTCCGCCGACCTGCCCTACCGCAGAGCAAAGCGGCGCGGCGCTTTGCTGCTCTGCTGGACGGTGCGCGACGCGGACGAATACCTGCGCGTAAAGCCGATGACCGACAACGTGATCTTCGAGCGCATCCGCCCCGAACAGCTGTACGTCACCTGCGGGCAACACAAATAGCGCCCGCTGCCGCAAACACCCTTTTGAACGAACGGAGCACCTTTGATGAACGGGATCGGTAACATCATACGGATATACCGAAAAAAGCGCGGATTGACGCAGCTGTGCCTTGCCATGCGCCTCGGCGTGACGCCGCAAGCCGTCGGAAAGTGGGAACGCGGCGAGAGCGAGCCGGACCTGACCTTGCTGTGCCCGCTCGCCAAAGAGCTGAACGTGACACTGGAAACGCTGTTCGGCAAGGGGCAAAGCGGCGGCTTTCCCGCGGGCGACGATTTTTCCGCAGGCGGCAATAGCTCTGCGGGCGGAAGTCCGTCCGCGTTTTTTTGCGCCGACAAACTGCGTGAAAACTTAAAAAACCGCCGCCTCGCCGCAGGGCTGACGCAGGCGGAACTTGCCGCCAAACTTTCCGTGCGTCCGCAAACCGTATCCAAATGGGAAACGGGCATATGCGCTCCGGATATCGGCTACTGCACGCAGCTGTGCGCCCTGTACGGCATCACGCCCACCGCCCTGCTCACCGAAGATTGCCCGCCCGCCGAAAAAGACTGCCCCGCCCGCAGCGGCGCGACCGAAAAAACAACCGAAAGCCTTCCGACAGGAGCGGGCGGCGAACGCAACGCGCGCGGAAACGGTACATACGGAAACGATCTGCGCGAAAGCAATTTGAGCGGAAACGATCTGCGCGGAAACGATCTGCGCGGCGCGGAGCGCAACATCGCCGCCAGCTCGCCCGCCGACGCTCTATCGGCGGCGGAAAGCGCCCGCACGGCATTGCCTTTGCTCATACGGATCCGAAACTATTTTATCCGAAAGCCGCTGCGGCTGCTGGCGCTGCTGCTCTGCTCTCTCTTGCTCGTAACGGCAACGTGCACGCCGCTGCTGCTCGGCGGGTCCGCCTCTTCGCCTTCCTTGGAAGGCGAAGACCCGACCGAAACAATCGAACCGCAGCCCCCTTCGGGCGATCCGGACGAGCCGAACGACCCCTCCCCGCCCGACACCTCCGGCGACGAACAGGGCGGCGAACAAGGCGGCGAACAGGGCGGCTCCTCTTCCGAAGACGACGAAGAAAACGACCCGCCCGACGGCGGCGAAACCGAAAAAGACCCCGACGAAGGCGGCGACCCGCCGACCGAACCGGAGGAGCCGCCCGCCGTGCTCAATTACTGCACGCTGACCTTTTACGACGGGCTGCAAAACACCTCTCCGGGCGACAACGGCATATTCGGGCAGGGAGAGGTGCCCGAAGGCACCGTACTTGTGTTGGAGGAACAGCCCGACCAGCTCCCCGCGCAAACGCTTATCGGCTATTACAACGGCGAAGCGTGTTTCGACTTCGGCGGTTTGGGGAGCACGCGCTTTGACGACTACAACTCTTACGGCTGTTTCGACGAAGAGGGCGAACTGATCGGCTTCCCTCTGACCGTGACCGAAAACACCGACTTTTACATGGAAGCCGACCCGCTCTGGATCGATTACTTTGCCTACGATACCTACGCCGAACAGACGATCGCACAGGAGATCTGCACCATCCTGCGGGGCGCGTGCGAAACGCTCTCCTCTCTGCCGCAAATCTACGAAGCGGTGCGGCAATACGCCGCCGCACACCCCGAAACTTCGCGCAGCGTCCTGCTCGGCTGGGCGGGCGTTCCGCCCGAAACGATCGAAATAACCGTCGGCGCGGAAGAGCTGCCCGTCACCATCCCCTGGATCGGCGGCAATTTCTCCACCCTGCGCGAACGGCTTGCGCAGTTTGCGCAAACCGACCCGAAAACGGCAGAGCGCATCCGCACCCTCGTCAACGAGCAATTTCTGATTCCGCAGGCATATTTCTTCTACGCCTTGGCAAACGAAGATATCCCGCTCGAACAGGGCGCCGTGACCGCCCTCTCCTACTTTGCGGCGTTTGCCCAAACCATGCCCGCCTACCACGCCGCCGCATATGCGGCGTTCATGGACGGGCACGCAAACGTTCCCGCCTGCGCACTTCCCGCCGTGACCATCGGCGCGCAATACCTCGTTTGACCCGCATTTTGCGGCGCAAAGCCCGATATAGCATAAAAAAACAACTGAATTGCGAGAAAAAAACAGCGAAAACGCAAAATCGTAGACGCTGTTTTTTCTTTTTTGCGCTATGATAGAACCATCGATAAACCCAATTACGGGTCAGCGCTGTCCCCTGCAAGGACAAAATGAGAAAATCTGAAATTTTGCTGTTTCTCTTTCACCAACTGCATACGGGCAAACCCGTAAGCAGAGCCGCTTTTTGCAGCGACACGCATATCTCCGAACGCTCTTTCTACCGCTATTTGAACGATATCCGCAATTTTATCGTGGAATTCGGGCTGCCGAAAGAACTTCAGGAAGAGGGCGGAAACTACTATCTCGCGGATGTTTGAGCCGCAAAAAAAACAACGCCCCTTTGCACGCTTGCGGCGCTTCCTCCGCAAGCGTTACCTTGCCCTTAAAAAAACACTCCTTCGCGCTCTTGCGGCGCTTCCGCCGCAAGAGCGTCCGCATTCCCCCTTAAAAAAACCTCTACTGCGCAGCCATCCCCGCACGGCAAAGCCGAACGGGGATGGTATCAAAAAGGAGGATGCCGCGGCAAACTGCCGCAGCCGAATGAAAAGCGGCTCTGCAAGCCGCAGTTCAGGATTGATGCTTGTTGTAAACGATGGGCATCTGCCCTTTGCACCGATCGCCGACGACCAGATCGAACAGGCACTGCACGAGATTTTCGGTGGAAACGCCCGTCTTTGCCTTTTCCGCGCCGTCTGCAAGCACATAGCCCGCCTTGGAATGTTTGAGGTACGGATTCATGTATCGCACAACGGTATAGTCTAACCCAGAACCGCGCACCTCTTCGCAGCACTTGCACGCCTCGCGGTAAGCGTGCGGGAAAAAGCGGCGCAATATTTTACCGAAGCCGCGCGCCGCGCGCCCCTGCTCCTGCGCCTGTTCCGCCACGGGAACCGTTAAAAACAGGCGTTTTTTGCCGCAGGCATGCATGGCGGCGATCACCTGCGCCAACCCGTCGGCACAGGGCGTCCGCTCGTCCTTGCGCTTGCCGCGCAGCTGCTGCGGCGGGCACATGCAAACAACGGCGTCCGCCTCCGCGACCAGGTTCCGCAGCTCCTGCGCCGCCTCCTCGCTTTCGGCTGTTTCCGCCTGAAAAAGCTCTCCTCCGTACGGCAAAACACGGTCTCCGTGTTCGGTAAACTTTTTTACGAGCAGATCCCCTGCTTCCGAAGATGCCCAAAACAATGCAACGTTCATAGCGCTTCTTTCCGTACAAGTTTTATGCTATTCTATTGTACACAATTATTTTGTGTTTGTCAATATTTCTCTTGACATTTTTTTAATTTGTGTTAAAATATTAGCAAATGGATCTTGCAAACGATGAACTTTTAAAATTGGATAACGAAGTGGGCTTTGCGCTGTATGCCTGTTCAAAGGGATTGATCCGAAAGTACAACCCCGTTTTGGAGAGGCTCGGTTTAACGTACACTTCGTACCTTGCCATGCTGGCGCTTTGGGAGCAGGACGGCATCAGCGTTTCCGAATTGGGGAAAAAGCTGTATTTGGATTCCGGCACACTGACCCCTCTTTTAAAAAAAATGGAAAAACAGGGGCTGCTGCAACGCCGCCGCGACCGCGAAGACGAGCGCATCGTGCTCATTGCCTTGACCCCGAAGGGGCGAGACTTGCAGGCGAAAACCGAGCGCACCGTTTCCGCCCTCAACAACACCCTGCGCCTGCTGCGGGAAAGCTCGCTGTTCTCCGACCTCAAACGCCTGCTCGGCGAACTGTATGAAATTTAAAACCAAAAAGCATTGCAAGCGCCTCCCGCATTTTTGCGGGAGGCGCTATTTTTGCTTTGAAAGCATGCGCTATCCTCTTCCTGTCATACCGTAACTTCCAACCCGTCGTACGCGGCAATGAAGCCGCGGGCGGCGGCAGCTGCCCCGATCCGATCCCGAAAAGGCGCGCTATTGTGCGAAAAATGCGTCACATAGTACTTCGCATATGGCTTTACAACGCCGTATTTTACCAATTTTTCGCGCACGATCTCATTTTCCGCAAAGCCCATGTGCCTGCCGGAAGCGCTGTGCTCCCCGTCTGCCTGCGTACAATCGAGGCTGACGAGGTCGGCACAGATCCCGCGTTCTGCCAGCGCGGCGTAACACGCTTCGCGCAAGGTGCCCGTATCGTTTAAATAGAGCAGCGTTTTTCCGTCCTTGGAAACGGCGTACAGCAGCGCATCTTCTTTGGGCGTATGCGAAGCGGGAAGCGCAAGCACGCTATACCCTGCCGCCGTAAACGAATCGTACGGGGAAACGGTATGAAAGCGCAGCCCCTCCGCAACGCAGCTGCGCAGCTCGCGGCGGGTGCCCTCTTCAAACACCGCACGAACTTCGGCATTTCCGTAAAGTTCGAGCACGGGCTCGCGCATGCCGCTTGCAAACTTGTAGCCGCGGTTGACAAACTCCTGCGCGTAAAAATGGTCTGTATGCGAATGCGTTACGAGCAGCGCGCGCACGGCGGAGAGATCGACACCGAACTGCAACGCGTGCTGGTACGTATCGGGCGGAAAATCGATGAGCAACACCCCGTCTATGAGTGCCTGCGAACGGGTGCGGCGCTCGCGCGCAAGATCGGCGCGCGCCGCCGTGCAATTTGCACAGTTGCAAAAAACAGCGGGAAACCCTTCCGCCGCGGATGTTCCCAAATAGCGGATCTTCATTTGCATTCCTCAACATTCATACACGATGGTAACGGGCCCGTCGTTCCCCTGTTCGATGTGCATATCCGCACCGAACACCCCCGTACGGACGAGGACCCCCAGCGCGGAGAGCCGCTGCGCCACACTCTCGTACAGCGGCGCGGCAAGCTCCGGGCGGGCGGCGCCCGTAAAGCTCGGACGGTTGCCGCGCGAACAATCTCCGTACAGCGTAAACTGTGAAACGAGCAAAACTTCGCCGCCGCTCTCGCATACGCTGCGGTTCATCTTCCCCGCCTCGTCCGCAAAGATGCGCAGCGCCGCGATCTTTTTCGCCATTGCCGCGGCGCGCTCCTGCGTATCCTGCGGCGAAACGCCGAGGTAAACGACAAGCCCGCGCCCGATCTCGGCGCGGTAATCTTCCGCCACGGTCAATACCGCACGGGTAACACGTTGGATAACAGCCCTCATGGTCGCTCCGTTTTTGAAAAGAGAGCCGCGCAACCCCTTGCGCGGCTCTTCTGCCTTGCCTGCCTTATTTTACGCGTTCCATGTATTCGCCCGTGCGGGTATCCACGCGGATCACTTCCCCTTCCTCCACGAACATGGGAACTTGGATCTTCGCGCCCGTTTCCAGCGTGGCGGTCTTGGTCGCGTTGGTGGCGGTATTTCCTTTGACGCCCGGCTCCGCCTCAACGATCTTCAACTCCACAAAGTTTTCGCATTCGACCGAGAACGCAGCCCCCTTGTAGAAGCGCACTGTAACGGGGTCATTTTCCTTGATGAATTTGAGCGCGTCCTCTACCTGATCGTAATTGAGCGGGGTCAGGTTGAACTCGTCGTCCATGAACCAATACAGCTCGCCGTCGTTGTAGGAATAGGTCATCTTTTTGGTTTCGATGTGCGCATTCTCCAACTTTTCGGAGGGGTTGAACGTCTGTTCGAGCACCGCCCCGGTGACTACGTTTTTCAGGCGCGTGCGCACAAACGCCGCCCCTTTGCCGGGTTTGACGTGCTGAAAATCCACAACGACATATACGTTTCCGTTGTACTCGATCGTGACGCCTTTGCGGACGTCTCCTGCCATAACCATATTCCATACACTCCTTGTTGTTGATTTTTTCTGTATGTCTTCCTGCCGCCGTTACAAAACGGTCAGCTTTTTATCCGATCGCATAAAGCTTTCCGCACCGCGGGAGGTAAGGTGCACCGTATCTTCGATGCGGATCCCGAACCTGCCTTCAAAATAAACGCCGGGTTCGACGGAAAAGACCATCCCCTCTTGCAGCTGCCGCTCTCCCGCAGGGCCGAGCGTAGGGCTCTCGTGGATATTGACGCCGATGCCGTGGCCGAGCGAATGCGTAAAAAACTTATCCAGCCCCCTGCCGCGCAATACCGAACGCGCAAGCTCGTCTGCCTGCTTGCCGCTCATCCCCGCGCGGATGCGTTCCAACGCCTCGTTGTGCGCGGCGAGCACGGCTTCGTACACCTGCGCAAACGCCCCGTCTCCCTTTCCGAACAAAAACGTGCGCGTGATATCCGAACAATACCCGCCGACTTTGCAGCCGAAATCAAGCAGCACGGGCATCCCCTTTTTCAAACGCGTTTCGCCCGGATGATGGTGCGGAACGGAGGTGTTTGCCCCGAATGCGGCGATGGTTTCAAACGAGCGGTCCTGCGCGCCGCAGCGGCGCATTTCGTATTCCAGCAAAGCCGCCGCCTCGTTCTCGGTCATCCCCTCTTTCAGCTGCCCCAATACGCGCGCATACCCTTCTTCCGCACACGAACAGGCGCGCCCGATCAGGGAAAGCTCCCACTCGCTTTTGCGCTCCATGGCGGAAATAAAGGCGGGCATGCTGTCCACCGGCTTCAAACCGCGCTTTTTGAGCGCGCGCATCTGCAAAACCGTTGTCCGCTCAAAGGGAACGGCAAGTTTTTTTACTTTTTTACTCTTTATATAATCGAGAACGGCGTCCGCCGATCTTGCTATCTCCACGCCGATGAACAACCCCTTCATGGCGGCTTTGGCGCTTTCGGCATAGCGCGGATCGGTAAATAAAATGCTCTCCTGCCCGTCGGTGTAAACAAAGCCGAAGCTGCTGGGGTATCCCGTAAGATAGAGCCGCAGGTCGGGGCTTTCCGTAAGCATTGCATCCGCATCGACTTCCCGAAACACTTTTTTCGTAAAGTCCATGCAATTATTTTAACAGATTTTACGCCGCAAGTCAATTATTCCGCGCATTCTGCCGCGTTTTCGCAAAACGGAATGCGCAAAAAATCAGCCGCGCGCCGCTTGCAGCGCCGCCTCGTACAGGCGCTTCATGGCAAGGGCGTCCTCCGCTTGCGTGCCCGCCGACTCGCTTACGATGTACGGTTCGAGGCGCAGTTTGACGAGCGCTGCCGCGAGCGGCGCAAATTCCGGACCGTACTGCGTATCTTCAAACGTCAAATGCCGTATCTCCCCCTTCCCGCCGTACTGGATCTTGGAAAAGTGCACATGAAAATGCTTTACGCGCTCATAGCCGAGTTCGGCGATCAGATAGGAAAGGCGGTCAAGATAATCCTGTTCGGTGACCAAACTTCCCTGTTCGCGCGCGTTGAGGTGCCCGAAATCTACCGCGGGAAGGAACACGGGGTCGATCTTGCAAAAACGCACGACCTCTTCCAACGTGCCGATCTGCGCGATCTTCCCCATCGTTTCGGGGCAAAAGCGGAGGTCTTGCAAACCCTCCGCATATATGCGCGCGCACAGCTCTTTCAGGCGCTCCTCGGTCAGCCGTACCGCCTCTTCGCGCGGCAATTTCCCCTGCGTGGCGCTGTGAAAAACGCACCGCTCGCCCCCCATCGCACGCAGCGCCCTGCCGCTCTCCAACACATAGCGGTACGAATTTTCCGCGCTCTCTTCGGCGGGGTTTGCAAAGTTTATGTAATAGGGAGCGTGCACGCTGATCTCCACTCCCTCCGCCGCAAACGCGGCGCCGACGGAGCGCGCCTTTGCCTCGCTCATGCGCACACCGCGCCCGAACGAGTATTCAAAGCAATCCAGCCCCAATCCGCGAACAAACGCCGCCGACTGCTCGGTATGCGCGTAGCCCGCCGCATAAAAACTTAAACTGTTGCCGCTCGGCCCGAATTTTATCATCGTATGCTCCTGAGATCTTGTTGCAACTGCTCCGCCAGCGCAGCGGCGGAAGGGAATTTTTGCACGGGGCGCAGAAACGCGTCGAAATACACGACAAGTTCCCTGCCGTACAGGTCGCCCGAAAAACCGTCGAAATACACTTCCAAAACCACGCGCGCGTCTTTGAACGTGGGGCGCGCGCCGTAATTGGCAATGCCGCGGTAGAGCGTTTTGCCGATGGTTGCGGATACGGCGTACACGCCTTCGCGCAGCGGGTATTTGCAGGGCGGAACGTGCATGTTCGCCGTAGGGAAGCCCATCGTTCTGCCGATGTGCCTGCCCTCGGAAACGACGGTCGCGGCGATAAAATACCGCCCGCCGAGCAGCCCCGCCAAAGCGGGCATATCCCCCGCGGCAAGGCAGCGTTTTGCGCGCGTTGCCGCCGCTTTTTCGCCGTCGTACGCAACCAAAGGCAGCACCCGCACCGCGATCCCGCGCGGCGCGGCAAACGCTTGCAGCGCGCTTACCCCGCAAGCCGCGCCCCTGCCGAACGTGTAATCGGCGCCGCAGACGAAGGCGCGCACGGAGAGCGCCGCGCAAACGCGGGAAAGAAAGGCTTCCCCCTCGGTGGCGCGGAATGCGCCGTCAAAGTGCGCCGCGTAAACAAAATCGATGCCGAGCGCGGAAAAAATCCTGCAACGCTCGTTAAAATCGTAGATCTGCCCGCCGTTTTTTGCGTCGTAAAAGGTCGTTACGCCGACGGCAGCCCCCTGCTCTTCGGCAAGCCGCTTCGCCTCGGCGATCAGCGCGCGGTGCCCGACGTGCACCCCGTCAAAATAACCGAGCAACAAAACGCACGGACGGGAAAAACCGCCGCCCTCATAATCGATGACCTGCATGGCGCCTCCACCCTCCTATACCAGCTTCGTCACCGCACGCGCCTTTCCGTTTTCCGCCTGCGCCACGCCGTAAAACGCGCCGTTTAAGTACAGCTTGTATCTGCCGTCTTCCGCCGCACAGGAAACGGCGACGCCGTTTTGCAGCCGCTTTGCCTGTTCGTCTGCAAAACAAAGAGAGGGCAGTTCTAAAACGCGGTCGGGCGGAAGCAGATACGAGCGCCACGTTTCCGCCGTGATCCGATCGGGCGGAACGCTGTATTCCAGCAAAAACGGCCCGCTTGCCTCGCGCACGAGCGAAGCCATGTACCCGTACGTGTGCAAATGCGCCGCAACATCGCGCGCGAGAGAGCGAATGTACGTTCCGCCCCCGCAGACGATGCGTACCGAAAAAACGCCCGCGCACTCTTCGCCGAGCAACTCCATCGAATCGACGCACACGCGCTTGGGCGAAAGGGGCACTTCCCTTCCCTGCCGCGCCAAAGCATAGGCGCGCACGCCGTTCACGCTCTTTGCGCTGTACGCGGGCGGAAGCTGGTCGTACTCCCCGCAAAACGCGGGGAGCGCCGCCGCAACTTCCTCCTCGGAAGGGATCCTGCCGCCGCTTTTTACGATCTCTCCGGCACGGTCCAGCGTATCCGTTTCGCTGCCGAACGCAAAACGGGCGCGGTAGGTTTTTTTCTTTTGCAGCAAATAGTCGAACAGCCGCGCCGCATTGCCGACGGCAACGGGCAGCACGCCGCAGGCGAGCGGGTCTAAGGTGCCCATATGCCCGCAGGGAAGCCCGCACGCGCGGCGGAGCATCGCCACGACGCGCGCGCTGGATACGCCCTCCGGCTTGTTGATGTTGATGATCCCGCTCTCCACGTTTTCCCTCCGCCTCTGCGGCGCCAGAAAGAAAGGGCGCCGAAACGCCCCGCCTTTTTCAGTCTTCAAGATGCTGCACGATGGTGTAGCGAAGTTTATCGATCACTTCCTCCATGCTGCCGCAGAGCATGCACCCGCTGGCAAGCACGTGCCCGCCGCCGCCGTACACCGCCGCAACTTTGTTTACGTCTGCCCGCCCGTTGGAACGCAGAGAAACTTTGAACCGCTCCGCACCCGTCTCCAACAGGCAGACGGCGACTTCCACCCCCACAACGGAGAGAGGAAAGTCGATAAACCCCTCCGTCATATCCGAGGTCGCCCCGCAGGCGCCGAGCATGGCGCGCGTAACGCCGATCACGGCGATCTTCCCATCTTCAAAGTAACGGATGGCGGACATCGTTTTCCCGAACAGCGCGGCGCGGGAAGCGCGCTGGCGCTTGAACATGTTGTACTGGATCGTATGGATATCCGCCCCGCATGAGACAAGTTTTGCCGCTGCCGAAAACGTTTTTTCGGTAACGTTTGCATGCGCAAAATTGCCCGTATCCGAGCTGATGCCCGTCAAAAAGCAGTTTGCCGCAGGCGCCGTTAAAGCACCGGGGAAAAAGGCGGCAAGCTCGGTCATGAGTTCACAGGTCGCCGCACGGTCCTCCACATGCCAAAAATCGCCGAAACACGTATTGGAAACGTGGTGGTCAATGTTGAATTTCTTCTTTTTTGCCGCACAAAAAGCGTCGCACAGCGAGCCGAGGCGGCGCTCGTCGCTGCAATCGACGGCAATGTATGCCTCCGACGCCGCGTCCGGTTCGCTGCCGATCTCCCGCATCCCCTCCAAAAACCAAAATTTTTCGGGAACGGGCCCTTCGCAGACGACGCGGCAAACAGCCCCGACGCTCTCCAACAGGTATTTTAACCCCATTGCGGCTCCGAGCGTATCGCCGTCCGGGCGCATGTGGCAAAAAACGGTGGCACTTTTGAGCTTTTTCAGTTGTTCCGCCATCTCCGCCAAGGATAGCTCAAAGCCGCGTTTGCGCAACGTTATTTTCCCTCGTCCTCGTGCAATTTTTTGATGAGTCGGTCGATCTTATCGCCGTACTCCATCGTGTCGTCCCACAAAAAATGCAGCTGCGGCACCGTGCGCGAACGCATGATCTGCGAAAGCTCGTGCCGGATAAACCCCGCGTGTTCGCTGATGACGGAAAAGGTTTGCTTCGCCTCTTCCTCGCTTTTGCCGAGCACGCTGATGTACAGCTTTGCGTTTTTCAAATCGGGCGAAACGTCCGCCTTCGTGACGCTGACAAGCCCCGCAATGCCGCCCGTTTTGTCTTTGAGTTTTGTGGCGATGATCTCGGCGACCGCCCGCTGATACTCGGCAGACAGCCGCTCGCCGCGTAAACCTTTCATAGTTGGCTCCTAAAAGACCTTGTGCAAAAATTTCAACGGCAGGTTTGCTCTGTTTGTTTTAAAAAAGGCGCCGCCCTTTACGCAGGGATCTCCTCCGTGATATAGCACTCGATCACGTCGCCCACTTTGATGCCGTCAAACCCGTCGATGCTGACGCCGCACTCGAATCCGCCGGAAACCTCTTTCACGTCGTCCTTAAAGCGTTTGAGCTGCCGCACGGCGCCTTCCACGATCATAACGTCGTCACGGTAAATGCGCAGCTTGCCGTTGCGGACCAGCTTGCCCTCGGTAACATAGCACCCTGCAACCATTCCGACGCCGGTGATGCGGAACGTTTGCAGCACGTCGCACTTGCCGGTCATCACTTCCCTGTACTTCGGCGCCAGCATGCCTTTGAGCGCCGCCTGGATATCGTCCAGCAGTTCGTAAATGATGCGATAGGAACGCACGTCTACCTTGCTGCGCTCGGCAAGCGCCTTCGCCTTGGTATCGGGGCGCACGTTGAACCCGACGACGATCGCGTTGGAAGAATCGGCGAGCATGATATCCGATTCGTTGATGGCGCCCGCCCCGCTGTGCAGAACGTTGACGCGCACCTCCTCGTTCGACAGTTTCAGTAAAGACTGTTTTACCGCCTCGACCGAGCCCTGCACGTCGCCCTTGACGATGATGTTCAGCCCCTTGATCTTGCCCTCGGCGATCTTGCCGAACACGTCGTCCAGCGTGACGCGCGTCTGCGCTTTGATCATGGATTCGCTCTCTTTGCGCTTGCGCTCGTCGGCGACCTGCTTCATCAGCTTATCCTGCTCGACGGCGATGATGGAATCGCCCGCGTTGGGCACCTCCTCCAAGCCGAGGATGGAGACCGCCATGGAAGGACCCGCGGCTTTGACCGTTCTGCCCTTGTCGTCCAACATGGCGCGCACTCTGCCGATCGTCGTACCGGAAATAACGTTGTCGCCCGTGTGCAGCGTGCCGTTTTGGATGAGTACGGACGCAACGGGACCCTTGCCCTTATCCAGCTTTGCTTCGATGATGGTGCCGCGGGCAGGCGCATCGGGGTTGGCGGTAAGTTCCTTGACCTCGGCAACGAGGTTGATGGTCTCCAACAGCTTGTCGATGCCCTCTCCCGTCTTTGCGGAAACGGGCACGATGATCGTATCGCCGCCCCACTCTTCGGGCGTAAGCCCGTTGTTGACAAGTTCGCGCCGTACGCGCTCGACGTCCGCTTCGGGCTTATCGATCTTATTGACCGCCACGATGATGGGAACGTCTGCCGCCTTGGAATGGTTGATCGCCTCCACGGTCTGCGGCATGATCCCGTCGTCCGCCGCCACAACGAGCACGACGATATCGGTGACGGAAGCGCCGCGCGCGCGCATGGCGGTAAACGCCTCGTGCCCCGGCGTATCGAGGAAGGTGATGACCTTCCCGTCTACGGTGACCGAATAGGCGCCGATGTGCTGGGTGATGCCGCCCGCTTCGCCAGCTGTCACGTTGCTGCTGCGGATCTTATCGAGCAGCGACGTTTTTCCGTGGTCTACGTGCCCCATCACGGTCACGACGGGGGGACGCGTTACAACGCTGCCGCCGCCCGCGTTTTCGCCGCGGTAGATCTCCGTAAGCACCTCTTCCGCCGTCTTTTCGGGCTTATACTCCAATTCGATGCCGAGATCGGACGCAATGTATGCCGCCGTATCGTAATCGAGCGAGTCGTTGATGGTCTTCATGATCCCCTCTTTGAAGAGGCGTTTTGTGATCTCAACGGCGGTGATGCCCAGCTTTTCGCTGAGAACTTTGAGCGGAATGTTTTCACTCGTTACAACGGCGTGTTCGATTTTTATGGTCTGCGAAACGGTTTGCTTTTGCCGTTTTACGCGCAGCTTGCGGTACCCGCTCTTATCCTCGTCAAAATCGGCGGCGGTGACCTGCTGCTTTACAAGCGCGCGCTTGTTCATCGTGCGCTTTTGCTCGGTATACGGCTTATCGTACGTCTTCTTTTTGGGCGCGCTCTTTGCCGCGGGCATGGGAGCAGGCGCCTCGAACCTGCCTGCCGCGGGCCGTGCGCCGCCCATCGGCGGACGCGCCCCCATCGGCGGGCGCTGCCCCTGCCCCGCACCGTAACGGGGCGGCTGGCCGGCGGGTCTGCCCGCGCCATAGGCGGGCCTGCCCTGCGCGGGCGCCTGCGGGCGGCGGGCATCCGAATTGACGTAGACGTTTCTCCCCGCCTGCGGCTGCTGCGGGCGGGAAACGAATTGCCGCGGCGGCTGCTGCGGGCGGGCGGGCGCCTCCTCGGCTGCGGGGCGGCGCGGCGGCTCCTGCGCCGCCGCTTCCGCAGGCGGCTCACCTGCGGAAGCGGCTTGCGGCGCGGCTGCCTTTTCCTGTTCAGCTTTTTGCGCTGCCTCCTGCTCTGCCTGCTGCCGTGCGCGGGCGGCTTCTTCCTCGGCGGCTGCCTTTGCCGCCGCCTGTTTTTCCGCCTCTTCGCGGGCTGCCTGCAATTCGGCGGCGCGGCGCGCTTCCTCTTCCTCGGCGGCGCGCTTTTTCGCCTCTTCTTCAAAATCGGAAAGCTGCCGGAGGATGTCGCTTACCTTCCGCTCCGTATCCTGTACGCTTTTGAGCAGCGAGGCAATACCGCCCTCTCCCAGCAGAGAAGTGATCCCTTCGATGTTTGCATACAATTTCTTTTTCTTCTCTTCCGCCATATTTGCTAACCGTTTCCTCCCGGATATTTTATGAACCCATCCCCCGCATTGGAAAGGATCGCCGCGGCGAGGTGCGCGTCTCGCACCGCCGCAAGTTTACAGTTTTCTTTGCCGACGATCTCTTCCAGCGGCTTTTTTTCGGATAAAAGGATCTCGCAGCCGAATTTCTGCGCAAGTTTTACGGCGCTCTTTTTTGCGTTTTCCGACGCGCCGGCGCACAACAGCAGCAAAAACACGCCTTTTTTTTGCACTTCGACGGCGTTGAACCCGCACGTAAGCCTGCCCGCCTTTCTGCAAAAACCGATGTAGCTTTCAACCTTGCTTCTTTGCAAAAAAGTCCTCCTCGATCCGCGCATAGACCTCCGCGGAAACTTCGCAGGAAAATGCCTTGTTCAGCAGGCGCCCCTTTTTCAGTTTGGCGATGCAGGCGGGGTCGTTGCAGATGTAAGCGCCCCTGCCCGCCGCCTTGCCCGAAAAATCGATGAATACATCCCCTTCCTTAGGTTTGACGATGCGCAGCATCTCCTTTTTCGGCTTCATTTCGCGGCAGGCGACGCACATGCGCATGGGAATTTTTTTCACTTTCACGGCGCACCGCCTCCGCTTTTACTCTTCCGCGCTCTCTTCGGGCGCAGCCTCTTCCTCGGCGGGCGCCTCGGCGAGGTGCAGCGCCTCCATCTTTGCGGCGGCGCTTTCGCTCTTTACGTCGATCTTCCAGCCGGTGAGCCGCGCCGCAAGGCGAGCGTTTTGCCCGTCTCTGCCGATGGCGAGCGAAAGTTTATCGTCGGGCACCACCGCCACGGCAGAGCGCTCGCCGACTTCGGTAACGGAGAGCACCTTTGCGGGCGAGAGCGCTTTTGCGATAAATTCCAGCGGGTTTTCGCTCCATTGGATGATATCCACCTTTTCGCCGCCGAGCTCCGCCACGACGGCGTTGACGCGCGAGCCCTTGTTTCCGACGCACGCGCCGACAGCGTCTACCTGCGGGTCGGTGCTGTAAATCGCCATCTTTGTGCGCTGCCCAGGCTCGCGCGAGATCTCTTTGACGACGACGATGCCGGATTTGATCTCCGGAACTTCCTCTTCGAACAGACGTTTTACAAGCCCCGTGGACGCGCGGGAAACGAGCACCTGCGCCCCGTGGCTGCCCGCCTTGATGTTTTTGACGTACACTTTCAGGCGGTCGTTCACTTCGTACCGCTCTCCAGGCACTTGGTCCTGCGGGAGCATGACGCCCTCCACCTGCCCTTTGCCCAGCTCGACGTACACGTTTTTCATATCGACTTTGCGGACCACGCAGTTCATGAGTTCGAACTTTTTATTGGAGAACTCGTTGAGCGTGTTGTCACGCTCGGTCTCGTGCAGCTTTTGCAAAATGACCTGCTTCGCCGTTTGGGCGGCGATCCTGCCGAAATCTTTCGGCACAAATTCTTCCTCGACGAGGTCGCCCGCCTTGTAGCTCTTTTTGATCTTCTGCGCGTCTTCGACGGAGATCTCCTTTTCGCGGTCAATCACTTCCTCCACCGCCGTACGCACGATAAAGTAGCGGATGCTGCACTTTTCGGGGTTGATCTTGATATCGACTTCGCCCGCGGCGTCATCGTACTGTTTTTTGTACGCGGAAATGAGCGCCGTGCGCAGCGCATCGATAAAGACTTCCTGCGGGATCCCCTTTTCCGCTTCCAGATCTGCCAAAGCCTCGAAAAATTCTTTGCTTACCATATGTTTGTTCTCCGAATCTAAAATAGTTGCTATTGTTGCCGCACGGTCAATCAAACTCGATCGCCTGCGAAATTTTTACGATCTGCGACAGGTTGAGGCGGATACGCTCCCCGTCCTTTTCCAGCGTAACGTTTTTGCCCTCTTCGCTGTACTCGGCAAGCACCGCTTCAAAAAACTTTTCGCCGCGCAGCGGCGCATACAGCCGCACTTCCACTTTTTTGCCGAGATTGCGCAAAAAGTCGGAGGGTTTTTTAAACGGCCTGTCGATTCCAGGGCTGCTCACCGTAAACGTGTACGCCTGCCCGTACGTCGGGTCCAATGCGTCCAGCACGGGGTCCGCGGCGTTGTGAAAGCGCTCGCAGGTATCCAGATCGATGCCGCCCTCGCGTTCCGTATCCAATACAACGGTCAAAACGGGAGACTTTCCCTGTTTGAACGTGACCTCGTACAGCTCCACGCCGACCTGCTCGGCAACGGGGCGGAGCGCCTCTTCGATGGCGGAAACGGGCATAACTTTCACGCGGAAACCTCCCATAAAAAGATTTGAGAGCGGTGACCCACTCTCAATTCCACGCTAACATATCCAATACTATGGATATTTTACCATATCTTCATGTGTTTGGCAAGCATTTTTTCGCTTTTATCATTTCGATAAAGATTTTTGCGGTCGCCAAAGCGTCGTCTGCGGCGCGGTGGTGGTTGAACACGATGCCGTAATGGTCTGCCAGCGTGTTCAGCTTGTAGTTGCTCAGATACAAAAAGCTCTGCGCGATGGAAACGGTGTCGTACACCTTATGGTCGAACATGTACCCGTCCGCCTCCCCGTAATAGCGGATAAACTTTGAATCGAAGGGCGCGTTGTGCGCAACGAGCAGGCAGCCGTCGCAAAACTTATAAAAATCGGGGATGACTTCGCCGATCTTCGGCGCCCCTTTGAGCATTTCGTCGGTAATGCCCGTCAGTTTTACGACCTCCGCATCCAGCTTCCGCTCCGGATCGACCAGCGTGGAAAAACGTTCGCGGATCTCGCCGCCCTCGATCTTTACCGCACCGATCTCCGTGATCGAATCCATCCGCCCGCTTGCGGGAGAGGTGTTCAGCCCCGTCGTTTCCAAATCGAACACGACGAAGGTATTCTGCACCAGATCTTTCGGCAGCGTACCCTGTTCAAAGAGATTAAGCTGGTTGTAGTCTGTAATGCGTTCGGGAAAAACGCGCGTATAATGCGGCGGCACAGGGCGGCTTTTGCGCCTCTCCGGCACAAACCCCTGCGGCAAAGAGCCGCGGTTGATGCAACGCGCCGTATAGCCGAGCGAACCGTTGTATACCTCGTTGGAACCGTTGCAGAGGATGGAATCTCCCGGCTTCAACGCCATGATCTTCTCCTCCGTCTTCTTTTTCGGAAAATACGAAAAGCCGAGCGTACCCGTGGTGTCGGTGATGGCAAAGCGCAGATAGCGCCGCCCCTTTTGCGTGGTGCGCTCCTGCACGTACGTGATCGTTCCGCAAACGGTGAGCGAAGAACTGGCAAAATTGCAGTCCGCTATGTACGTTGCGATGCGCGGCGCATCCGCCTCGTCGATCGCCGAAAAATTTTCCGCCTTGAACGTACGCGGCTCGTTTTGCTCCGCCACGGGCATCTCCTCTTCCTCCTCGATCTCCTCCCGCGGCTTCTCTTTCTCCTTGTACGCGCCTTCAAAGCGGTTGCAAAAATTGTGCGAAAGCATGCGCTCGATCGAAGGGAGCAGGTCCTCGTCCTTTTCAAAAAAGGACCGCTCCTGCGCATCGACCCCCAGCGTAAAGCGGACGGGGTCGCCGAGAGAGACCTCGATATCCTCGGCGGCGATGCAAGCAGACGCCGCCGAACGCGTGGCGGCAAGGAAACTTTTGATCTTATTGCGCACAAGCTGTTCGTCCGCCACCAATTTGATCAAGCGCACCCCCGTACGAAAAGGAGCGGGCGCCGCGGCAGCCGCCGCGGCGGCTGCCGCTTCCTCGTCTGCGCGGCTGTGCGGGCGGTCGGTCACCAATTCAAAAACACAGGTCTTTGCGCCGCGGTCCACTTCGATGCCGCGCAAAACGGCGCCGCGCAGCCCCTCGCTCGCGCGGACCTGTTCTAAAAATTCCTGTTCGTTCATTCCTCTTCTCCGATGCACGCGCGCACTTCGGCTAAAAATTGCTCCCGCGCCTGCTCCCGCGCAACGGTGCGCACGATCTCGCCCTTTTTGAAAATGACGCAGTTTTCGCGCCCGCCCGCAATGCCGAGATCGGCGTCCTTCGCCTCCCCCGGTCCGTTTACGGCGCAGCCCATCACGGCGATCGTACGCCGCACCTTTGCACCGAACGCCATGCGCTCCACCTCCGCGGCAAGGCGCATGCTATCCCACTCGCACCGCCCGCAGGTCGGGCAGGCGATGACATCG
Organism: uncultured Clostridia bacterium; assembly: GCA_944346885.1. Taxonomy (GTDB): domain Bacteria; phylum Bacillota; class Clostridia; order Christensenellales; family Borkfalkiaceae; genus Borkfalkia. Next base: position 82,330 of record CALVMR010000016.1, read on the forward strand.
ACAAAATCCTTTTCCAACCCGCAAGCGCGCAAAATGCGCTTGGCGGCGTACACTTCTTCAACGGGGTCCTCGGTGAGCGAAACGCGGACGGTATCCCCGATCCCGCGCAGGAGCAGGGCGCCGATGCCGACGCTGCTTTTTACGACGCCGCTCTCGTGCGTGCCCGCCTCCGTGACCCCCACGTGCAACGGGTACTGCGTTTTTTCGGCAAGCGAAGCATACGCCGCAACGGTAAGCGGCACGGACGACGCCTTGACCGAGAGCACGATATCCTCCACTCCGTATTTTTCCAACAGCGCCGCGCCGTGCAGCGCGCTTTCGACGAGCGCCGCGGCAGACCTGCCGTACCGCATCAGGTATTCGCGTTCGATGCTGCCCGTATTGGCGCCAACGCGCACGGGGATCTTGTGCGCGCGGACGCAATCGGCAACGCGCTTTACCTGTTCTTCCCCGCCGATGTTACCGGGATTGATGCGGATCTTATCCGCGCCGCTCTCCACGGCAAGCACGGCAAGCGCCGCCGAAAAATGGATATCCGCCACCACGGGTAGCGAAGACCCGTCTTTGACCGCGCGTATGGCGCGCGCGTCCGCTTCGTTCCGCACGGCAACGCGCACGATCTCGCACCCCGCTTCCGCCAAACGCCCGATCTGCGCAAGCGTGCTTTCCGTATCCGACGTGTGCGTCGTCGTCATCGATTGGATCCGTACCGGCGCGCCGCCCCCCACGGAAACGCCGCCTACCATGACCTGTCTGCTCATAATTTGCCTGTTTTGCTCCTTAAAGCTGCCGAAGCACTCTTTTTCGCCCCTGCCGCATCGAAACGCTTTTCGCCCGAAAAAGAAAAAAGCCCTATTCGGGCTTTTCCCGCTCCGCCGCGCGCTTTTCGCTCTCTTGCATCATCGATTCAAGCTCGCTCATAAACGACGGGATATCTTTGAACTGCCGATAGACGGACGCATAGCGAACATAAGAAACTTCATCGATCTTTTTCAGCCCGTCCATCACCATTTCGCCGATGCGCTTGGAACTGATCTCCTGTTCCAGCGAATTGTAGACCTGCTTTTTGATATCGTCTACCAGCTTATCGATCTTCGCCATGGGAACGGGGCGCTTTTCGCACGCCTTGATGATGCCGTTTTTGATCTTTCCCGGATCGAACGCCTGCCTGTTTCCGCCGTTTTTTACGACCAGCACGGGCGTTGTTTCAATGGTCTCGTATGTGGTGAACCGCCTGCCGCACTGCATGCATTCGCGCCTGCGGCGGATCGTTCTGCCTTCGTCGGTGGAGCGGCTGTCGATCACCTTGCTTTCGGTGCAGCCGCAGTACATACATTTCATGGCGCGCCCCTCCCCGCCTTTTGCACAGAGGCACTACCCCTTGTGCTCGCCATACAGTATACCACAACATGCACAAATTGTAAAGTGTTTGAAGAAAATTCTTCAATACCCCTCTTTGCCGAACAAATAGTCTAACGACACTTCAAAATACGCGCTCAAAACAAGCAGCATCGCCATAGACGGCTCCTGCTTGTCACACTCCCAACTGTGTACGGTATTGCCGCTCACGTTTAAAACGGAAGCAAGCTGTTTTTGCGTGATCCCCTTTTCCGCACGCAGCTCTTTCAGGCGTTCTCCGAATTCCTTCATGCCTGCACAATACACGAATTTCGTGATTTTTTCTTGACAATCACGTTTTTCGTGATTATAATAAAAGTAATTTAACGCAGGGGGAGAAATCGCTTTTCATGAAACCGAACTATGTTGCAGGCAAAAGCATTGCAGGCGAATGCGGCGGCACCGTCTTTTTATGCTTTTTGTTCTTTTGGCTGATCGTGCCGCTGATCATCGGCATATGCCTTATCGTAAAAGTCAAAAATTTCCGCCTCGAATTTTATGATACATACGTACTGACGTATGAGGGGCTGCTCAACACCAGCGAACGGCGCAGCCTTCTGACGTCGGTCGTCGGGGTACGCATCGACCAGTCGTTCGGCGGGCATATATTCAACTACGGCAACGTGCATGTAGACGTTATCGGCAAATGGGACGTGAACACTTACGCAATTAAGGACCCGAACGGGCTAAAATACTATTTGGAATCCTTGATGAGCAAAACAGATCCGCGCAAACTCAATCAAATCCTTGCAAATTAGGAGGCTTCGCAATGTATAAACGCATTCTTGCCGTGGCGCTTTGCGCTCTTCTCGCACTCGCCTTTACCGCCTGCGGCGGTTCCGGGGCTCCCGCCAAACAAGATTTTGCGGGGATCACTCTTGAAAGCGCTTCCTTTCCCTACGACGGAGAGCCGCACAACCTTTCCGTGGAAGGGACCCTGCCCGCGGGAACGAACGTTACCTATGAAAACAATGCGCAGACAAATGCGGGCAGTTATACCGTGACGGCGATCCTGACAAACGAAAACTATAACACCAAAGAGCTGACAGCGACGCTGACCATCACAAAAGCACAGTTTACGGGCATAAAATTCGAAGGCGATTCCGTACTGTACGACGGCGAAGCACATTCGATCTTCGTCACAGGCTCCCTGCCTGAGGACACAAACGTCACTTATACAAACAACGGACAGACGGAAAAGGGCGATTACACCGTAACGGCAACGCTCGAAAACCCGAACTATGAAACGCTGACGCTTACGGCGCCGCTGCGCATTTACACAGTCGGCGATGTGGCGAGCACACTGCTTAGCTCGATTTTTGACCGCCCCGCCCCGTGGAGTTTTTTACCTGCAGCCTTTGCGGAAAAGAATATAGCGTACGGCGCACTGCCGCCGAGCGACGTGACGGGTTTTGCAGATTTTGTTTCCGTCGGCGATATGGGCGATAGATATATCGGCAAACAGCTGAACGTACTCTACGACGGGCTTTCGACGGCGGAAACGGCGCTGACGGCAGCAAACGTCATTTTTACCGCAGGGGAAACGATCGCCGCCGCCTACCAGAATTTCATCGACAAAAACCCGAACGACTATGACAACTTTACGGGAAGCGTCACCATCGCAGGCGTGCCCTTCTCCTTAAAGATCACTCTCGGCGAAGATACGGCCACCCTGCTTGCGGGCAATGATACCGTATCCGTCGAACTTGTTTCGGATAGTTCGGAAAACGCAACGTACACGAACCGCGGCAGGATCCAGCTGACAAACGGCGTTGCCCTCAAATACGAAGCGGGCGAAAATGCCTTAAAATTTGCCGTAGAGTTTACGGTCGCGGGCATCGGCGTATTGCAGCAGATCGAATTTGTGCGCAGCGGCAATGCCGTTACGGGGTATCTGTATGAATATTACGGCGCGGAAAGCGTTGCAATAAAGACCTCTGCCCTGCTCTATTCGGACAGCAGCGTGACCGCCGTTATCTCCAACAAGCGCGAAACAGACGACATGCTCATCAACGCCTACCTTGAAGTTTATGATTCCTCCACGGCGCGGCTGATCGGCGGCGAAGTTACGGAAACGGTGAAACTTGCAGATTACGACACCTATTGGTTCGACCTGAGCAAGATCGGCGGGCTGACCTCCGTACGCGTCACAGAAGACGACGACGAAAACGACAACAATTCTTTCCAGCCGCATACCGTATACCTCAACGGAAGCGCGGCGCCGTTTGCCTATAAAACGGTCGGCGGGCTCACCCTACGCAACCCTTCGCGGCGGTTCGACATTGAAATGAAAGAGGTATGGTACATCGTTGCCGAACAAAACAACGACGGCAACACAAGCTATACCAAACAAAAGGCGCTCATCCCGATGCTGTTTGTACAGACCGATCAGACGGATACCTTTGCAGAAGATGTTGCCGAGGAAAACGGCGAGCTTGCCCTTACGCTGAACACGGCGGCAGAAACGACAGTCCGCACGCTCTTTGCGCAGCTTTCGGAAAGCTATGCCGCGATCAAAGAAAACCTGACTTACGATGCGATCGACGATTATATCGGGGAAAACGACCCGTTTTTCGCCACAGAAGCAGACTAAGTAAAAATAAACCGACAAAAGCCGCGCGCCGATGGCGCGCGGCTTTTGCACTCCCCGCCGAAGGCGCTGCCTTCGGCGGGGAAAATTTTACTTAAAATACTTTACGCCGCTTTCAAACAGGTGCATATCGAGCACGGGCGGGCAGTTTTTGTACAGGTTTTCGCCAGTGCGTTCGGTGTGCCCCATTTTACCCAGCACCCTGCCGTCGGGCGAGGTGATGCCTTCGATCGCCCACACGGAACCGTTGGGGTTGAACGGGTACTGCATGGTCGGCGTGCCCGAAAGATCGCAGTACTGCGTGGCGATCTGCCCGTTTTTGCGCAGCGCTTCCAGCGCAGCGGGCGGAGCGACGAATTTTCCTTCGCCGTGCGATACGGGCACGGCAAACACATCCCCCGCCTTACACGCCGACAGCCAAGGGCTCTTGGCGGAAGCCACGCGGATGTTCACCAGCCGCGAAACGTGCCTTGCGATGTTGTTATAGGTAAGCGTGGGGCTTTCGGGCAAAAGCGGGCGGATCTCGCCGTACGGCACAAGCCCCAATTTGACCAACGCCTGGAACCCGTTGCAGATGCCGAGCGCCAACCCGTCTCTCTGCTTCAACAGTTTTTCCAACTCCTCGGCAATGCGCGGGTTGCGGAAGGTGGTGGCAATGAATTTGCCGCTGCCATCCGGCTCGTCGCCGCCCGAAAACCCGCCGGGGAACGCGACGATATTCGCCTCGGAGATCGCCTTTGCGATCGCCCGCACACTCTCTTCGATATCCGCCGCGGAACGGTTTTTGACAACGACGATCTGCGGTTCGGCGCCCGCAAGGCGGAACTTGCGCGCCGTATCCAGCTCGCAGTTGGTGCCGGGGAAGGCGGGAATGAATACGCGCGGTTTTGCCGCCTTGGCGCCGATGTGCAGCGTTTTCGCCTTTTCCGCAAAATCGCAGCAAGGCACCTCCCCTTCGGCGGGCGCCGCGTGGGAAAATACCTTTGCCAGCGTATTTGCAAACGCGCCCTCCGCCTCCGCAAAGGAGACCGTTACTTTGCCGCACGCAAAGCCGTCCTTTTCCGTTTCGCCGACGTACACCGCCTCCGGGAACGCGGACGGATCGCCAAGCGCCACAAGCAGATCGCCGTAGCACTCCGTAAACAGGTCTCCCGCCGCAAAGCGGAACCCAAGCCCGTTGCCCAAGCAAGATTTAACGACCGCCGCCGCCGTGCCGCCGTTTTCCGCAACGGCGGCAAAGGCGATCTCCCCTTTTTGGATGGCGGCATGCACCCTGCGGCACAGCGCGGCATACGCTTTGAAATCCGGGATGAAGTTTTTATCCTTCGGCACGGGCAGGCGATAGACCTTTGTGCCCGCCTCGGTAAATACGTTGGTGATGAGTTTGCTCGCCTTTTCGGGCGCGAGCGCAAACGAAATAAGCGTGGGAGGCACGTCGATGTGCTCGAACGTACCGCTCATGCTGTCCTTGCCGCCGATGGCGCCGAGCCCCAGCCCGATCTGCGCGTACAATGCGCCGAGCAGCGCCGCCAAGGGCACGCCCCAACGCTTCGGGTCGCTGCCCAAACGCATAAAAAACTCTTGGAAGGTGAGGCGGATCGCATCGAAATCGCAGCCCGCCGCGATCAGTTTGGAGACGGAACCGATGACCGAATAGATGGCGCCCGTGAACGGCGAGGTGCACATAAGTTCCGGCGAATAGCCGTATGCGGAGACCGTTGCCATATCCGTTTCGCCGCCGACGAGCTTCGCCGCCATGGCGGCAACGGGCGTCAGCTGATTTTTTCCGCCGAAGGGCATATACACGCTGCGCGCGCCGATGGTCGAATCGAACATCTCCGCAAGCCCCTGTTTGGAACAGACGTTGAGCGAAGAGAGCGCGGAAAGCAACCCGCTGCGGAAATCGACGTCCTTTTGGTCGAAAAAGTGCGTCGTGCGGTCAACGATCTGCGCGTCGGCGGTCTGCTTTACGCCGTTCGTATCCAAAAAGTCGCGGGAAATATCGACGATCGCGCGCCCTTTGAAGAACATTTTCATGCGCCTGTCTTCCGTGACGGTGGCGACGGGCGTTGCAGAGAGGTTCTCCTCGGCGGCGAGGCGAACAAATTCTTCCACGTCCTCTTTGCCGACGACGACCGCCATGCGCTCCTGCGATTCGGAGATGGCAAGCTCGGTGCCGGAAAGCCCCTCGTATTTGAGCGGCACCTTGTCAAGGTCGATGACAAGCCCGTCGGAAAGTTCGCCGATGGCAACGGATACGCCGCCCGCGCCGAAGTCGTTGCACTTTTTGATGCGGCGGGTCGCCTCTTTGTTTAAAAACAGGCGCTGCAATTTGCGCTCGGTAAGCGGGTTGCCCTTTTGCACTTCCGCCCCGCAGGTTTCCACCGAATGCGCGTCGTGCGCCTTGGAAGAACCCGTTGCGCCGCCGCAGCCGTCGCGCCCCGTTTCGCCGCCGAGCAGCAAGATCGCGTCTCCCGCTTTCGGTTTTTCGCGGTACACCATATCCTTGGGCGCCCCGCCGACGACAAAGCCCGTTTCCAACCGCTTTGCCTTATAACCGGGATGATACACCTCGTCTACGATGCCCGTCGCAAGCCCGATCTGGTTGCCGTACGAAGAAAAGCCCGCCGCCGCCGTGCGCGTGATGACGCGCTGCGGAAGTTTTCCGGGGAGGGTGTCTTCCAGCTTTTCCCGCGGGTCGGCGGAGCCCGTGATGCGCATCGCCTGATAGACGTACGTCCTGCCCGAAAGCGGGTCGCGGATGGCGCCGCCGAGGCAGGTTGCCGCCCCGCCGAACGGTTCGATCTCGGTCGGGTGGTTGTGCGTTTCGTTTTTGAACATCACGAGATACTTTTCCGTCTTTCCGTCGATCTCCGCGTCGATGCAGATGGAGCAGGCGTTGATCTCGTCGGAGACGTCTAAGTTATCCAGCCTCCCCTCCTTTTTGAGCTTTTTCACGGCGATGGTCGCAACATCCATCAGGCAGGGATACTTATCCGCCCTGCCCCCGTTGCACTCCGCAAACAGCTCACGGTACAGGTCGTACGCCCTCTGCACGTGCGGGTCGTCCGATTCGATGGTCACGTTTTTGAGTTCCGTGGCGAAGGTGGTATGGCGGCAATGATCCGACCAATACGTATCGATGACTTTGATCTCCGTTTCGGTCGGGTCGCGCTGCTCTTTCGCAAAATAATCGCGCACGAACGCCAAATCTGCAACGCTCATGGCGAAACCGTTCTTTTTATGGTACGCGGCGATCTCTTCGTCGCTCATTTTCGTGAACCCGTACACCACGGGCACGTCGTGCGTGCTCATGCGGGCGCGTTTGAGCGTGCGCGGCTTCGCCAAAGAAACCTCGCTGCTCTCCACAGGGTTGATGAGGTGGTGTTTGATTTTTGCAAGCTCTTCCTGCGTAACGCCCTTTACGCAGATGACGCGCGCGCATTTTACGAGCGGGCGCTCTTTCTGCGTCAAAAGTTGCACGCACTGCGCGGCGCTGTCTGCCCGCTGGTCGTACTGCCCGTCCAAAAAGGCAACGGCAAACACCTCGTAGCCCTGCTCTACGGGCAGCTCTTCGCGGTACACGGTATCGACGGGCGGCTCCGAAAACACGCCCGCGACCGCCGCGGAAAATTCTTCTTCGGAGATGCCCTCCACGTCGTAACGGATCGCCTCGCGCACATCCTCGGCGTGAATGCCGAGCTGCGCGGCAAGATCCTCTTTGATCTTTTTTGCCTGCAAGTTATCCTTTTTTTCGACAAAGATCCTGTAAATCATCTGCTCACTCCCCGCTGTTGTATTTTATGCCGATATCGCTGCGCATCTGTTTGCCCGCAAAGCGTATGTTCGCCGCGGCGGCATACGCCTTTTTGCGCGCGTCCGCCACCGTTTTCCCCTTGGCGCAGACGTTGAGCACCCTGCCGCCGTTGGTTTTGAGCACCCCGTTTTCGCGCTTGGTGCCCGCGTGGTACAAAAACGCTTCGCCGAGGTCGCCGACGGTGATCTCCTTCCCCTTTTCGTAGTGCAAAGGGTACCCGCCGCTCGCCAAAACCACGCACACGCAGGCGCCCTCTTCCCACTCGATATCGATATCGGCGAGGCGCCCGTCGGTCACCGCCTGAAAGATCTCAAACAGATCGGTCTTCAACATGGGCAAAACGACCTGCGTTTCCGGGTCGCCGAAGCGCGCGTTGTACTCCACGACTTTCATCCCCTCCGGCGTGCGCATCAACCCGCAGTACAAAACGCCTTTGAACGGGCGCCCTTCCGCGTTCATTGCGGCAACGGTGGGGAGCAGAATGTTGTTTTTTACCTCTTCCGCGATCTCTTTTGTGTAGAACGGGCAGGGCGTAAACGTACCCATGCCGCCCGTATTCAGCCCCTTATCCCCGTCCTGCGCGCGCTTATGGTCGCAGCTGGGGATCATGGGCACGATGGTCTTTCCGTCCGTAAAAGCGAGCACGGAGACCTCTTCGCCGGGTGTAAATTCTTTGCCGCGCAAAAGCTCTTCCACAACGACTTTGTTGCCCGCGGCGCCGAACGCCTTATCCAGCATGATCTGCTTTAAGCCCGCCTCCGCTTCGGCAAGCGTTTCGCAGATCAAAACGCCCTTCCCCAGCGCAAGCCCGTCCGCCTTTAAAACGACGGGGAATTTTCCGCCGCGCACATAGGAAAGCGCCGCGTCGTACTCGGTAAAAACCTCGTACGCCGCCGTAGGGATGCCGTACTTTTTCATGAGCTGCTTGGCAAAACTCTTGCTCGCTTCGATCTGCGCCGCCGCGGCGCTCGGCCCGAACGCACGGTGCCCGCGCGCTTGCAACGCATCGACGAGCCCCGCCGCCAAAGGATCGTCCGGCGCGACGACGGTGTATTCCACGTCCTTATGCGCGTCCACCCAATCGCAGACGGCGGCGTTGTTCATATAATCGACGTCTACGCACTCGGCAAGCTCGGCAATGCCCGCGTTGCCCTTCATGCAATAGATCTTTCCGACTTTCGGGCTCTTTGCGAGCGCCGCCACGATGGCGTGCTCGCGCCCCCCGTTTCCGATGACAAGAACGTTCATTTCTCCTCCGTGTAAATGCCGTTGAGCGCCTTTTTAAAGTTCCCCGCGGCGCGCGGCGCCGCTTCCGGAAATCCGCGCGAAATGCGGTTTTTCCTCGCGGAAAAAGAGCCGTTTGCGCCCTCCGACTGCGGAAAAAAGTTTTGCCGACGCAAAACTTTTTTCGCTAGCTCAGTGATGGAACAGGCGCATGCCCGTAAACGCCATGGCGATGTTGTATTTATCGCACGCTTCGATGACAAGATCGTCGCGCACGGAACCGCCCGGCTGCGCAACATAGGAAACGCCGCTCTTTTTGGCGCGTTCGATGTTATCCGAGAACGGGAAAAACGCGTCGCTCCCCAAAGATACGCCCGTAATCTTGGAAAGATACTCTTTTTGTTCCTCTTTCAAGAAGGGTTCGGGGCGGACGGCAAAGTTCTTTTTCCAAACCCCGTCTCCGAGCACGTCCTCCCACTCGTCGGAGAGGTAAATATCGATGATGTTGTTTTTATCGGGGCGGCTGACCCCTTCGGCGAACTGCAAGCCGAGCACCTTGTCGCTTTGGCGCAAGTGCCACAGATCCGCCTTGCTGCCCGCAAGGCGGGTGCAGTGGATGCGCGATTGCTGCCCCGCGCCCACGCCGATCGCCTGCCCGTCCGCCGCAAAGCAGACGGAATTCGACTGCGTGTATTTCAGCGTGATGAGCGAAACGATGAGGTCGGTCACCGCCTCGGCGGGAATGTGTTTGTTTTTGGTGACGACGTTTTGCAAGAGGGCGGCGTCGATCTTAAAGTTGTTTCTGCCCTGCTCGAAGGTGATGCCGAACACCTGCTTGTGCTCGACGGGGGCGGGCACGTAGTCTTTATCGATCGCCACGATGTTGTAGCCGCCCTTCTTTTTCCCCTTTAAAATTTCCAGCGCCTTGGGCGAATACGAAGGGGCGATGATGCCGTCGGATACTTCGCGCGCGATGATCTTTGCCGTCACCTCGTCGCATTCGTCCGAAAGCGCGATCCAATCCCCGAAAGAGGACATGCGGTCGGTGCCGCGGGCGCGCGCATAGGCGCAGGCGAGCGGAGAATCGTCCAACCCCTCGATATCGTCAACAAAGCACGCCTTTTTCAGCCTGTCCGAAAGTTTTTTGCCGACGGCAGCCGAAGTGGGGCTGACGTGTTTGAAAGAGGTGGCGCAAGGCTGCCCCGTGCTCTCTTTCAACTCTTTGACCAGCTGCCAGCTGTTGAACGCATCCAAAAAGTTGATGTAGCCGGGCCTGCCGTTCAGGATCGTAACGGGCAGATCGGCACCGTTTTCCATGAAGATGCGCGCCGGTTTTTGGTTGGGGTTACAGCCGTATTTGAGTTCAAACTCCTTCATTCCCTCTCTCCTTTACTTGTTTTTGTTGATGAGCACGCGCTCGAACTTCCCCGTGGCGAGGTCGGTGTAGCGCACATACAGCGAAATTTTATTGCTCTCGTTCAAATTGTTCCAGAGCGTTTCGGAAAATTCGCGGATATCGTTCGGAACGGCAACGCGCTCCGGCTCTCCCGTAAAGGTCGGGATGGGATGCCCGTCGCAGTTGTATGTGTGAAGAAAATGCCCTACCCCTGCAAGCGGCGCATACGAAAACGTGAAGCGGTTGCACGCCGAACCGATGGCGTCCGCGCTCTTTAAAATACTCATTTTATAGGTGAAACCGCCGTCCGCAAAGGTGAGCACGGCGCTGATGCGCGGGGTGAAATTCGGATCGTCCGGCTCAAAGCAGCGCGTTTCCAGCGCCTGTTCAAAGCTCTTTCCCTGCGCCAAAAAATTGTAAACGGTATCCGTTTGGTCGCCGTTGGTGACGATGACGTTGTTTTCATACCTGCGCACGGGAGAATAGATGATGAGCGAAGGGTCTTCCACCTTGCTCTCGTCAAAGGGATAAATGGTCACTTCCTCTCCCTGCTCGGTAAAGATGCGGTTGCGGCTGTTTTCGCTCCGCCCCATGATAAAATAGGCAAAGACCGCCTTTTTTCCGTCTTCGCTCTTACCGACGACGATGCCGCGCCCGACGTAGCTGTTATCCTTGATCAACGCGCCGATATCCGAAACATTGTATACGCTCATTCCGATTTGCTCCTCTCTCGATTTTATTGCAGGACCGTGACGACCCGCCCCTCTTTTTTGATCTTGCCCGTGCACAGCAGGCGCACCGCTTCGGGCAGCGCCCTGTGCTCTTCCTCCAAGATGCGCGCCTGCAACGATTCGGGCGTGTCTTCGGGCAGCACCTCCACGGCGCGCTGCATGATGATCGCGCCGCCGTCGCAGTTTTCATCCACAAAATGCACCGTTAAGCCCGAAAGTTTTACGCCGTATTCGATGGCGGCGCGGTGCACGTTCAGCCCGTAAAACCCTTTGCCGCAGAAGCTGGGGATCAGCGACGGATGGATGTTGACGATCCGGTCCGGAAAGGCGCGCACAAAATTTTCGGTAACGATGGAGAGCCAGCCCGCGAACACGACGTAATCGATGCCGCGCGCGCGCAGGTCCTCGATCACCTGCTCGTACATCGCCTCGGCGGAAGGATATGCGGTTTTGCTGCGCACGATCCAAGCCACGCCGTGCTTTTTTGCGCGTTCGATGGCGCCGATCCCCTCTTTGGAGGCGACCAAGAGCGCCACTTCGCAAAACGGCTGCTTTTCGTTCGCGTCCAAAACAGATTGAAAATCGCTCCCCGATCCGCTTGCAAACACTGCTATTTTTTTCACCGCAGCGTCACCCCTTTTCCCGCAACCGTTTCGCCGATGCGGTACGCCCTTTCACCCGTGCTTTCCAGCTGGGCAATGGCGGCTGCCGCATCCTTTTTATCCACGCAGACCACCATGCCGATCCCCATGTTGAAGGTGTTGTAGATCTGTTCGTTTGCGATCCCCGCCTTTTCCTGCATGATGGAAAAGATGGGCGGAACGGGATAGGACCCGATATCGACCGTGCACCCGATCCCCTCCGGGAAAATGCGGGGGATGTTTTCAAAAAACCCGCCGCCCGTGATGTGCGCGATGCCTTTGACGGGCACCTTTCGGATCAGCTGCAAGATGCTGTTCACATAAATTTTGGTGGGCGTGAGCAAAACATTCAGCAGTTTGTCTTTCAATCGGTCGTCATAGCGGTCGAGATCGTGCGAGGCGTTGCTGTCTCCGAACAGGCGGCGCACCAGCGAATACCCGTTGGAATGGATGCCGCTGGACGCGATGCCGATGAGCGCATCCCCTGCCGCAATATCCTTTCCGTTGATGACTTTCTTTTTATCGACGATGCCGACGGCAAAACCGGCGATATCGTATTCGCCGTCCGCATAAAAACCGGGCATCTCCGCCGTTTCGCCGCCGATGAGCGCGCAGCCCGCCATGCGGCAGCCCTCCGCAACGCCCGAAACGACGGTCGCCACCACTTCGGGCGAAAGCCTGCCGGTTGCAAAATAATCGAGGAAAAAGAGCGGTTTTGCGCCTTGGCAAACGATGTCGTTCACGCACATCGCCACGGCGTCGATCCCGATGGTGTCGTGCTTGCCGGAAAGAAAGGCATATTTGAGCTTGGTGCCCACGCCGTCCGTGCCCGCCACGAGCACGGGCTCTTCCATCTTTTCCCCCGCAATGGAGTAGAACCCGCCGAAGGAGCCGATATCGCCGAGCACGTTGCCGTCGAACGTAGACTGCACATGTTTTTTCATCAGTTCGACCGCTTTGTAACCGCGTTCGACGTCTACGCCGCTGTCTTTATACGAAATTGCCATAACCGCCTTAAAAACCTCTCTTATTCGAATTTGAGTTTGTCCGCCTGATAATCTTCAAGCGAATAGGGATAATTGCCGTCGAAGCAGCCGGTGCAGAACCCGTGCGCACAGCGCGCACACGATTCTTTGAGCTGTTCGACGCTCATATACGTGAGCGAATCCGCCCCGATGTACTCGCAGATCTCCTTGACGGACTTGTTTGCGCCGATGAGCTGCGAATACGTTTCGATATCGATGCCGAGGTGACAGGGATGCTTGACGACGGGCGAGCTCGCCATCATGTGCACTTCTTTGGCGCCACCCTCGCGCAGCATCTTTACGATCTTGCGGCTGGTCGTGCCGCGCACGATGGAGTCGTCGATGATAATGACGCGCTTGCCCTCGATGTTGGCGCGCAGCGCGTTCATTTTGACGCTTACGCTGTTTTCGCGCATGCGCTGGTCGGGCTGGATAAACGTTCTGCCGACGTAGCGGTTTTTGGCGAGCGCCTCCACAAACGGGATGCCCGATTCCTCCGAAAACCCGCGCGCCGCCACCAACCCGGAATCGGGAACGCCCGCCACGAGGTCCGCCTCGATGCGGTTGTTGCGCGCCAAAATACGCCCCGCCTCTTTGCGCGCGGCGTACACGCTCAACCCGTCTATGATGCTGTCCGGGCGGGAGAAGTAAACGTATTCGAAGATACAGCTTGCGGGGCGCTTATCCGAGGTATCCATAAAATAGGAACGCTCGCCCTGCGTATCGACGACGATGACTTCGCCCGGCTTAACGTCGCGCACATAAGAGGCGCAAACGGCGTCAAGCGCGCACGTTTCGCTGGCGACGACGGTATCGTCTAAACTCTTGCCGAGCACCAGCGGACGGATGCCGTACGGGTCGCGCACGGCGATGAGCTTATCCGCCGTCATCACGACGAGCGCATAGGCGCCGCGGATACGCTCGCAGGCGGCGAGCACGCCCTTTACGATGTCTCCGTCGCTGTACTTATTGATGAGCAGCGCGATGACCTCGGAATCGATGCTCGTTTGAAACACGGCGTTATCCGCGATCAGCTCTTCGCGCAGCTGCTTGGTGTTGGTAAGGTTGCCGTTGTGCGCAAGCGCCATCTTTCCGCACTTGCCCGTAAAAACGATGGGCTGGGCGTTGAGCAGAGAGCTCGCCCCCGTCGTGGAATAGCGCACGTGCCCGATGGCGATATCGCCCTCCGGCAGCTCCTGCAAACGCCCGTTTGCGAACACTTCCGGCACCAGCCCCATCCCCTTGTAATAGTGGATCTTGTTCGCATACGAAACGGCAATGCCGGCACTCTCCTGTCCGCGATGCTGCAAGGCATACAGCCCGTAATACACGGTATGCGCAATGTCTCGCGTTTCCGGCGAATAGACGCCGAACACGCCGCACTCCTCGTGCATGCCGTCAAACGGAAGTTTTTCGTCCCGTAAATACATCCTGTCCTCCTGATGCTTGCCGCCGAAAAGCGGAAAACGCGCGGCGCGGCGCTGCCGCGCCGCGCGAACAAAAAGCCTGTCGCGGTGCTTACTTGCCCGTAAGGCGTGCAAACACTTCCTTATAGGCGTCTTCCACGCCGCCCATATCGCGGCGGAACCTGTCTTTATCCAATTTTTCGCCCGTGGTCATATCCCAGAAGCGGCAGGTATCCGGCGAAATTTCGTCCGCGAGAATGATCTGCCCCTTGAACCTGCCGAATTCGAGCTTGAAATCGATGAGGTCAATGTTCAGCCCCTTGAAAAACTCCTTCATGACGTCGTTTACCTTAAACGCCATGTTTTTGATGGTCTCCAACTCTTCGGGCGTGGCAAGCTCCATCGCAAGCGCCTGGTAATCGTTGATCAGCGGATCGCCCAGATCGTCGTTTTTGTAGCTGAACTCAAAGCAGGTGACGGGCAGCTTTTTCCCTTCGGGAACGCCGTAGCGCTTGGAAAAACTCCCCGCCGCCGTGTTGCGGATGATCACTTCGAGCGGCACGATCTCCACCTTTTTGACCGCGGTTTCACGGTCGGAAAGCTCCTCCACATAGTGCGTGGGGATGCCGTGCTGTTCCATGAGGCGGAACATCATATTGCTCATGCGGTTGTTGATGACGCCTTTGCCCGCGATCGTGCCTTTTTTGAGCCCGTTGAACGCGGTGGCATCGTCCTTGTAGTCCACGATCACGATATCCGGATCGTTCGTGGCGTACACCTTTTTCGCCTTGCCCTCGTAGAGCTGACCGAGTTTTTGCATTGTAACCTCTCCTCCCAAAAAATTTTCTTCTGAGCGCCGCAAAAAATTTTTACGGTTTGTTTTGGCGCGCCGCGCGCTTCGGCTTGCGGCGTATTGCGGTTCGCTTTTTTGTACCGCGCGCTTCGGCTTGCGGCGTTTTACAGTTCGCTTTGCAGCGCCGCGTCGTCCGCCGCGATCTTCTCCGCCATCTGCACTTTGTAAGCGGCAAGCCGCTCGGCAACGGCGGGATACTTCAACCCCAAGATCTGCAAAGCGAGCAGCCCCGCGTTTTCGCCGCCGTTCACGCCGACGGTCGCAACCGGAATGCCGGAGGGCATCTGCACGATGGATAAAAGGCTGTCTAACCCGCCCATCATATCCGTTTTGACGGGGAGCCCGATGACGGGAAGCGTCGTATACGCGGCGATCACGCCGCCCAGATGCGCCGCCTTGCCCGCCGCGCAGATGATCACTTCGACGCCGCGTTCCTTCGCGCCCGCCGCAAAAGCGTGCGCCTCGCCCGGCGTGCGGTGCGCGGAAATGACGCGCACTTCGGGCGTTTCGCCGAATTTTTCCAAAACGGCGATCGCCGGTTTGACAACGGGCAGGTCAGACTTGCTGCCCATGAGGATCGCTACTTTTGCCGCCATATCTCTTCTCCTTGACTTGCGGCGGGAGGCTGCCGCGGTTAAAACGCCGCATTGCGGGGCATACTGCCGTGCGGAGGCAACGATGCTGCGCTATCTTATTCCCGCCGTCTATTTTATTGCCGTAAACGTATACGGATTTTTCCTGGTACGCTCTCTGCGCGCCGCCGCGCTCGAACGCAGCGGCGCCCGCTCCAAAAAGTGGAAGCTGCTGCTTGCCGGGCTTTTGGGCGGAGCCCCCGCGGGGTACGCCGCCATGTTTTTGCTGCACTACGGAACGGACGACGCCCTGCTGATGATCGCCATGCCCCTTTTGATCGTGCTCAACGGGTACGCGCTGTTTTTGCTGCTGCGCGCCCTCGCGCCCGTATTGGCATAAAGAAAAGGCGTTTTATAAGGAAAGCCGCCGCGGCGCCGTGCGCCGCGCGCAAAAAAACAGACCCAAAAACGTGCGCGGATGCGCACCGCTCCCGAATCTGCCCTCTGCGGTCCACTATGTACGATGCGCCCAGCGCGCAAAGACGATGCAGTTGCAAGCCGCCGCGCGAAAAGTTCCGCGTGCGGAAGCGCAAAAATGCGCCGCCGTCTCTTTTCCCATAGCGCTTCCTCTTCTGCCCGCCGAAAGGCACGCCGCTTGCAAAGCCGCCCCTTCCGACGCATTCAGTATACCACAAAACCCGCCGTTTCAAAACTGTTTGAACGCACTTTTCGCAAAATTTTGCGCGGGAAATTTTTCGCCGCGCGGCGCCAAACGCTTGACAAACAGGCAGCCGACGGAACAAGTTCCGTCGGCTGCGGCATTTTGCCTTATTTGTCTGCTTTCTTCTCCTCCGCGGGCGCCTCCTGCGCACTGTTCGCGCGCAGCAGGTCGCGGATCTCCGCGAGCAGCTTTTCCACGTTTTCGCTGCTTGCCGCGGGCGCTTCCGCAACAACGGGCGCGGGTGCGGGAGCGGGAGCCGCTTCCGCCGCGGGCGCTTCTTCCTTAACGGGTTCCGCCGCCTCTTCCTTCTTGGAGAGTTTCTCCTTCAAAGCGTGCCCGCCTTCGCGGATGCGCTTGCTGACCTTGCGCACGATGCGCACCGCCGTAAAGATGACGATCGCGTCGATGAGGAAGGTCAAGATCGCCATGATCAGGTTGCCGTAGTTGAGCAAGATCTGCTCTTGAATAACCGTCGTTACGCCATTAACCGTCTCGCTGATTTCCGGGCGCAGCTCGACGACCATCTCGCTGAAATTGCCGCCGATGAGCAACGAGATGAGCGGTTTGATGATGTCGTTTACGACGCTGTTGACGATCGCCGTGAACGCAGCGCCGATGACCAAACCGATGGCGAGGTCGATGATGTTCCCGCGAGAAATGAACGCCTTAAAGTCCTTCCAAAAAGTGCTCTTTTCCTTGTTTGCGCGGCGCGCCGCACGTTCCGCACGCTTGCGCGCACGCTTTTCCGCCTTGGTTTCGGCGGGAGCCGTTTTTGCTTCTTCCATGGTGTATCTCTCCTTTTTAAAATGATTCAGATGTATCGATGCAGCGAAGAACGGAGGAATTTTGCCACCGCGTCCTCTTCGCAATATCCGATGACGCCCGTTGCCATCGCTTTGAGCTCATCGACGGCGTTTTGCACCGCATAGCACTCGTCGGCGGCGGAAAACAGCTCTTCGTCGTTGCGCGCATCCCCGAACGCGACCAAGCGTTCGGCGCCCAAGATCTGTTTGAGGCGGAGCGCGCATTCCCCTTTCGACGTGCCGGACGGCATGATCTCCAACCAATAATCCGAACGGTACGTTTCCTGCTCGTAGATGGTTTTCATGTCGCTGCGCGCCCGCACGCGGCTGTACAGCCCGCTCAGGCGGCGGCTGCTTTCGATGCAGTTGAAGTAAAACACCTCGTCTTCGGCGAGCTCGTTGTACGACGAGATCGGATGCAGGCGCAGATCCCCCTTGCGGCGGGAAAGATAGCGGAGGAGCCCCTCCGATTCTTTGCCCTGCACCCAAGAAAGGCGCTCTTTTCCGCCGAGGAAAGAATAGACGACGGGCCAGATATCCTCTTCGCGCAAATAGGCGCGGATGTCTGCAAACTGCTCTGCCGAAAAATGGCAGTTGTAGAGCATCTCTCCGTTCCACGGCTTCATGATCACCGCCCCGTTGTAGAGGATGACGGGGAGATTTTGCCGCAGCCCCCAAACCGCTTTCGCCGCAGAGTTGAGAGAACGGGCGGTGGCGTATGTAAAACACAGCCCGCCGTTGTCGATCATATCGTTGAGATGCTGCAAGCTGTAAGCGGAGAGCCGCTCCTCTGCCGTCAGCAGGGTACCGTCTAAGTCGGATACAAAGAGAGTCTTCAAAACACGCCCCCTGCCTTGATTTTTTTACAGTATAGCACAACATTGAAAAAAATGCAAGGGTTCCGCCCCGCCCGCGTAAAATTGCGCGGAATGGAAAATTCGGAGTTTTTTTTTGAATTTAAGGCAATTCACCGCTCCTTTTTCCTCTCGACCCTTGCACTTAACGGTATGATTCGCCGCCCAAACAAAAAAAGGCGGCTTGCGCCGCCCCTTATTTTTTGCTATTCTTCCGCCAAAAGAGCGGAAAGCACGGCGCTCTTGAACGCCGAAGCGGCGCCGTAGGCGCGCGGCACCTCGCCCGGCGCGGCAATATCGGCAAGCACGCCGCCTTTGCCGAGCACAAGCACGCGGTGCGCGAGCATGCACGCCTCCTCCGCGTCGTGCGTAACAAAGAGGACCGTCGGCTTCTTCTCCTCCCACAGCGCGCAGAACATGCCGATCAAACGGATTTTAAGCGCCGTATCCAAGGAGGAAAAGGGTTCGTCCATCAAAAACAGCGGCGCGTCATGCAAAAAGGCGCGCGCAACGGAAACGCGCTGCGCCTGCCCGCCCGACAGCGCGGCTGGGTAGGCAGCCGCCTTATCCGCCAAACCGACGCGCGCAAGCATCTCCCGCACGCGCGCCGCATCTTTGCAGACCAGCCGCAAATTCCCCTCCGCCGTAAGGTTCGGAACGAGGCGGGGCTGCTGAAAGATGTACGCGCAACGCGGCAAAGCGGGTTCAACGCTGCCCTCGTAGGGCGTCAGCCCCGCCAAAATGTTCAAAAGCGTGGTCTTGCCGCAGCCGGAAGCGCCCAGCAGGCAGGTGATCTTCCCCTCTTCGAGCGAAAGGCTGAAATTTTCGTACACGGTGAGCGCGCCGTAGCGCTTGGTGATGCGACGAAGTTCGATCATGCCCCCTCTCCTCCCTGCCAGCGGCGGGTGATGCGCTTTAAAAATCCGAGCGCGAACGCAAACAGCCCGCCCACGAGCAGGGCGAGCAGCGTCAAGGCGAACATGCGCGCGATCTGCACGTTCATCGACGCATTTTGCATCATGCTGCCGAGCGAATGCAGCGTGCTGACGAGCACTTCGGCGGAGACGGTAACTTTGAGCGAGAGGGAGAGGTTTGCCCCCGCCTGCGAAAAGACGGCGGGCAGCATGCCGGGCACCGCAATGCGCCAGAGCACGTCTTTACGGGAGACCCCGTACACCCGCGCCATTTCAAACAGCTTGCCGTCAATGCCGCCGTACGCCGCCATGAGCTGGGCATAGGTGACGGGAAAGAGCATCAAAAAGGAGACGATGACGGGCGCCACGCGCGGATCCGACCAGATCATCAGCATGAGCGCGATCGCCATGGTCGGGAGCGTGCGGAACACGCTGATAAAGGGCGCGAAAAAGATGCGGAACTTTTTGCTTGCCGCGCTTGCCGCCGCAAAGAGCACCGCAAACGCAAAGGCGAGCAGCCAGCCCGCCAGCGTGCGCAGAAGGGTGAAGCCGAACGCCCGCCAAAAGGACCCTTCCCCCAAAAGGACACCGAGCGCGCGCACGGTATCCGAAAAAGAGGCGACGACGTAATCGTTGCCCACCGCAAAATACGCAGCCGCCCAAATCCCCCACATGGCGGCAAGCGACAGAGCGGAGAGAAAGTAGGTCCACTTGTGTTCCCGAAAATGCGCGGCAAGCCTCTTTCGCCGCGGGGCGAAAGAGGCAGCAGCGCTTCGAGGCGGCGTTTGCTTTCCGTTCATGCTTTTTACTCCGTTTCCGCCCTTTCTGCCGCCCGCGCGACTGCGCGGGCGGCAGAAACGGGGATCATTCGGCGATCTTATATTCGACGCCGCCGTCTTTGAGCACGGCGCGCAGCGTCTGCCCGACTACGTTTTCCAGCTGGATGCACCCGACGCGCTTGCCCGCAAGCTCGGAAAGATTTTCCTTGGTCAGCTGCAAGCCGGGGTGCTTTGCGGAAAGGAAATAGATGTTTCCGTGCGTAACGGTGGCGATCATGCGGTAATTGCTGCCGTCTCCGAGCAGATTTGCCGCCGCGTTGACGGGCATCACGCAGATCTCCGCCGCCGGATCGTTCCCCGTAACGTACGTTTGAATGGCGGTCGGCGCAACGACGCTGTACCGCACCGTGCAGCCGAACTGCGCCTCGTCCGCAAGCAGCTTCGCCATCGAAAGAGCGGGCGCGCCATCCGGCATGACCACGTCGATGACGGCGGAAGCGTCCGACGCATCGGCGGCAGACTGTGCCGACGTGTAGAAAAACCCTTCGGAGACCTGCTTTTGGGTGCCGACGCCCGCGAGCTTGGAAAGGAATGCCGTAACGTCCTCTTTGCTTTCGGCGGCGGAAGTATAGCCGATCGCGCAGTTTTCGATGACCTGCGCCGTCAGGTTGGCGGCGCTGAACGTGGGGTCGGCGCCGCCGCGATGGGAGGAGACCGCATCCACGACGGCGGCAATATCCACGCTGCCTTCGTTGACCCATGCGCAGCTTGCGGCGATCGCCTCGGCAAACGAAGCAACGAGCGCGGGATCGGACTGAATGAGCGAATTTTTGACGACGACCACCGCCTGCGGATAGCCGCCCTCCCCGTACAGCTCCTGCAAGTTGCCCACGACAACGAGACGGCTGCCTTCGGGCGCGCTTGCCGTTCCTTTCACTTTGGCGGAAACAACGGGTTCGGCGGCGACCATGTAATCGAAGTCGGCGGCGGCGGAAATGCCGGTGGACGGATTGGCGATATTGACGAGCGTGACCGCCCCTTCGTTTTCGCCCTCATCGCATGCGGTAAAGGCGAGCGCGCCGAAGGCAAGCATGCAGACGGCGACCGCGCAGATCAGAAACTTTTTCATTTTTTCTCCTTCGCCCGCCGAAAAGCCCCCTTGCTGCGGCAAGGGGGCAAAAATGCGTGCAAAAACACGGCAAACGCTCTCCCCCTTAGCCGTCGGGCGCGCCCTTCGGAGCAGGCTTCGATCTCTTTGACCGAACTTTATTATACTATGCCGCGGCGCAAATGGCAAGCGATTTTCCGCGGCAAAATACCGCCGCAAAAGACGGGATTTTATACGACGCTCCTAAACGGCGCTTGCGGGCGATGGCGCAGCCCGCGGCGCGGGCGGGCGAACGATGAACGATGGCGCAAACGGCAATGCGAACGGCAACGCGGACGCGCGAAAAGCGGTACGGACGGGCGGAGGAAGAGCGCGCCGCGGACCGCCCGATCGGCGCCCGCGCATAATTTTGCAGGGCTTTGCACATGCTTCCGGTATGATAAAAAGGATCGTAACGCTGTCGGCAACGGCGGTCTGCCTTGCCGCCGCCATGCTAGTGCTCTACAACTTTACCGCCCTGCGCCGCGCCGAACAGGCGGCGCACTTTGCCGCCGTACGGGCGGAAACCGAAACCGCGGCATGCTTTGCGGGCGCAGACGCCGCCGAAACCGCGGCTTTGCGTTTGAAACCGAACAACGACCCGCCCCGCGGCGGAAACGGCGTAAGGCTGCTCTGCCGCGACCCATACGGCGAAGCGGCGCGCGGCATGCAGAGGATCGAGGGACGCACACCGCCGCGCATGCCCCTTTGCGAGCGGCGCCGCATGCCCCCGCTCGCACGGCTGATCGGCAGGCACGGCTGCTTTGTACTCGTGTTTATCCCGTACGCCCCCTGCCCGCCGAGCCCCGAACAACCCGCGCCCGAACAACCCGCGCCCGAACAGCCCGCGCCCGAACAACCCGCGCCGGAACAGCCCGCGCCCGAACAGCCTACACCCGAACAGCCCACGCCCGAAACGAACGCACCGGATACAAATTCGCCCGAAGTGAACGCGCCGCAGCAAGCCGATCGCCCCGCCGTTGTGGACGAGGCGGAGGAACCCGCGGCGGAATAACGAAACAAAAAATACGCAAACGCGGCAGCGCGCCGCAGCGGAAACGATCCGCTGCGGCGCGCTGCCGTAAGCATAAAAAAACATCATGTGTTTTTCAACACGTCTTTATAAATCGCCAGATCTTTATCGAGGAACACGTCAAAGACGACGCGCATGCCGCTTCGGTGTTCGAGCAGCCAGTTTTTAACGGCGCCGACGGCGATCGCCGCGGCTTCGTCGCAAGGGTATCCGAAAACACCCGTCGAAACGCAGCAGAACACAACGCTGCGCAGCCCGACCTTTTCGGCAAGGTTGAGGCAGGAGAGATAGCAGTTGCGCAGCACCCGCCCGTCCTCCTCGGTCACGCTCAGCCCCACCATCGGGCCGACGGTGTGCAGGATGTATTTGGAGGGCAGGTTGTAGGCGCGCGTGATCTTGGCGCAGCCGGAAGGCTCTGCCTCGCCCTGCGCCCCCATGATCTTGGAACAGTCAAGCCGCACCTGCACCCCCGCGCGGGAGTGGATGACGTTATCGATGCACCTGTGGTGCGGGATAAAGCAGCCGAGCAGCGAACTGTTGGCGGCGTTGACGATCGCATCCGCTTTCAAGCGGGTGATATCCCCCTGCCAAAGGGCGATGTTGCCTTCGTACGCAAACCCGTCGATATCGACGACGCCGCGCTCTTCGGATTCGGAGAGGAACAGTTTATCCTGCAATTCGAGAAACCGATCGGAAACGGGGCGGGGCGGGCGCTCGTTGAGATACCCCCAAATGAGTTCGCGCTTGACCGAATACGGATAGCTGAACGCCGCAATGCGGTTGCGCTCTTCCAACAGGGAAGCGAGCAGCGCATCGCAGATGGCGCTCTTTTCCTCCTCCCCTATGATCTGCGCCCTGCGGGGCGGGCAGGAGAGGTCGATGATATCTTTGTACTGCTCAAAGGTAAGCATGCCGCACCTCCCCGTACGGTTTTATTTTTTGCCCGCGTTGAAATTGATCAGGCACCCGCTGAGGATGATGCGCTTTTCGTCTGCCGTGAGCGGGTCCATCCGCAATTCGATCTCTTTGACCGTACCGTGTGAAATAAGCCGCGCGGGGAAAGATACGGCGCCTTCTTCAAGCAAACGGGCAACGTTTTCGATGTAGATATAATCCCCCGTTTTGAGTTTGAGCTTGTCGGCAAGCAGCGGCAGCATGCCCCAGTTGATGAGGTTGCTGCGGTAACGCTTGGTCGCGTATTCCTGCGCAATGTTTGCAACGCCGCCCAAAACGCGCTGGCAGGAAGCCGCCTGCTCGCGCGCGGAACCGTCTCCGGGTTTGACCGCCGCAACAAAACTGCCGTAGATCGTGCCCTCCGCGGGAACGATGCCCGCAAGGTCCTTTAAAACGTGTTCGGGGAGCGCGCCCATTTCCCGCCGCGCGCCCTCGTCCGCCTTGATCGCCTTTGCCTTGCCGACGTAGGCGGGATCTTTGCGCGAAAGCGCAAACTCCGCCAGCTTCATGGGGTTGGAGCGGTACGAAGAGGTCTCTCCGGAGGGGATCAGCTCGTCGGTGGTCGTAACGGGGTCGGTGATGACGCTTGCCGCCCGCATCAAAAGATGCTTGCCCATCGGGATCATCTCCGGCCAGTCTGCAATGTTGGGGCCGTATTTGAGCGGCTCTTCCCGCATGCCCTTTCCCGCGCCGTGATAGACGCGGTTTTTGTAGATTTCGGCGTCGAAGAAGTATTTTTTGACTTTTTTGGCGTAAGAGACCTCGGTCGCGGGCGTTAAAATGCCGCCGTTTGCCGCGGTCGCCGCAATGGAACGCGCATCCATGAGCGCAACGGAGGCAAGCTGTCCC
The DNA here is from genome assembly GCA_944346885.1 of uncultured Clostridia bacterium. Classification (GTDB taxonomy): domain Bacteria; phylum Bacillota; class Clostridia; order Christensenellales; family Borkfalkiaceae; genus Borkfalkia. Next base: position 106,037 of record CALVMR010000016.1, read on the forward strand.
TGCGCGGGCTTGCTGCCCTCGCGGCTTTCAAAATTGCGCGTGGTGTGGCGGATGGAGAGCCCGTTGTTGGCGGGCACGTCTCCCGCGCCGAAGCAAGGGCCGCAGAACGCCGTTTTGATGACGGCGCCCGCATCCATCAGCCCGCCGACGTACCCGTTGTCCACCAGCGCTTTGTATACGGGCTGGCTGGAAGGGTAAATGCTCAGCGAAAATTCGCCGCAGCCCGTCGATCTTCCTTTCAAAATTTCGTACGCTTCGGCAATGTTTTCGTACATGCCGCCCGCACATCCCGCAATGATCCCTTGGTCGATGCGGATGCCCTCCGGCGTGATCTTATCCGTCAGCGTAAATTTATCGTCGCCGCGCAGCTTCCTGCCCGCCGCCTCCGCCTCTTCGAGGATCTCCTTCGGATGCGCGATGAGTTCGCGCAGCGTAAAGGCGTTGCTCGGATGGAAGGGCAGCGCGATCATCGGCTCGATGGTGCTCAAATTGACGGTGATGCCGCAATCGTAGTAAGCGGGGTCGGAAGGATGCATCTCTTTGAAATCCTTCTCCCTGCCGTGCGTTTTGTAGTACTCCCGCGTCTTTTCGTCCGTCTCCCAAACGGAGGAGAGGCAAGCCGTTTCGGTGGTCATCACGTCGATGCCGTTGCGGTAATCCATGGAAAGGTTTTTGATGCCCGGCCCGACAAATTCCAAAATTTTATTTTTGACGAACCCGTTTTTGAACACGGCGCCGCAGAGGGCGATCGCCACGTCCTGCGGGCCCACCCCCTTTTTGAGGTTGCCGCGCAGATACACCGCCACGATCTCCGGGCGCTTTACGTCGTACGTTTTGTTGAGGATCTGTTTCACCAGTTCGGGTCCGCCTTCGCCGACGGCAAGCGTGCCGAGCGCGCCGTAGCGGGTGTGCGAATCGCTGCCGAGGATCATGCGCCCGCACTTTGCCTCCACCTCGCGCATGTACTGGTGGATGACCGCAATGTGCGGCGGCACGAAGTCCGCCCCGTATTTGCGGGCAGCGGAAAGCCCGAACACATGGTCGTCCTCGTTGATGGTGCCGCCCACCGCGCAGAGCGAATTGTGGCAGTTGGTGAGCACATACGGAAGCGGAAACTCCTGCAACCCGCTCGCCTTTGCCGTTTGGATAATGCCGACATACGTGATATCGTGCGAGGCAATGGCGTCGAATTTCAGTTTCAGGTTCTCTTCGTCGCCGCGGTTGTGCGCTTTGAGCACGGCGTACGCCATGGTGCCTTTGCGCGCCTCTTCCCGTTCGGCGGAGGTTTTGAACGCCTGGTTTTCTTTGACAAGCGTGCCGTTCATGTAATAACAGCCGCTGCGGATGAGTTTGATCATGCTCCACTCCCGTAAAATAAATTTGAACTATACATACCATTATAGTACCGCGGGCACGATTTGTCAAACAAACGGCGCAAACCGCAAAAAAACCGCATATCCGCGCCAAAAAGGCGATTGCCGCACCCGCGCCGAAAAGCGGTCCGCCGTACGCCGCGGCGCGGCGGGCAAAAGACAGAAAAAGCGGCGCACAAATGGAATAGGCGGCGGGCAAAACCGAAAAGACGGCGGCAAAAAAGAGAGCCGAACGGCGGCTCTCTTTTTGCTCATTTGTCTCCGTATTCGTGGTGCTTGACCCGCAACCGCGCGAACGCGCGCTGCAAGGCGATGCGGTTGAGGCGGTACTCCGCCGCGCTCCGGTTGCGGCGCACCATCTCTTCCGCGCGCTCTTTTGCCTCTTCGGCGCGGCGCTCGTCGATATCCTCCGGCCACTCCACCGCCTGCGAAAAGGCAATGGTCGCATCCGGGCGCACCTCGATAAAGCCCTCGCTCATGAACGCTTCCCTGCTCGTTCCGTCTGCCGTGATGGCGATCCTGCCCGGCTGGGTGGCGAACACCATGGGCTGATGCCCCGCCATGATCATGCAGTCTCCCCCAACCGCGGGGATCTGAATGCTCTCTACGTCGCCGCGGAAAAAAGTTTTTTCGGGCGTGATGATCTCCAAATAAAATTTGTTCGGCATGGCACCCTCCGCCTATGCGCCTCGCTGCATGGTTTTCGCCTTTTGCTTCGCCTCGTCGATATCGCCCACGTTGAAAAAGGCATTTTCCGGCAAATGGTCTACCTCGCCCGAAAGAATGGTCTTAAAACTTTCGATGGTCGCCTGCAAGGGCACGTACCGCCCTTCCAGCCCCGTGTACACCTTGGAAACGAAGAAGGGCTGCGACATGAATTTTTGGATCTTGCGCGCGCGGTACACCATGTTTTTATCCTCTTCGGAGAGTTCGTCCATGCCGAGGATGGCGATGATATCCTGCAATTCTTTATACCGCTGCAACGCGGCGATCACGCTGTTGGCAACTTCGTAGTGTTCCCGCCCCACGATCTGCGGGTCGAGAATGCGCGAAGAGGATTCCAGCGGATCGACGGCGGGATAGATGCCCGTCTCCACGACCTTGCGCGAAAGCACCGTCGTCGCGTCAAGATGCGAAAAGATCGCCGCGGGAGCGGGGTCGGTAATATCGTCCGCGGGCACGTACACCGCCTGAATGGAGGTGATGGACCCCCTGCGCGTGCTGGCGATGCGCTCCTCCAAAAGCCCCATTTCGGTTGCCAGCGTCGGCTGGTAGCCGACGGCGGAGGGCATCCTGCCCAGCAGCGCGGAGACCTCGCTGCCCGCCTGGATATAGCGGTAAATGTTGTCGATGAACAGCAGCACGTCCTGCCGGTTCACGTCGCGGAAGTACTCGGCGACGGTCAGCCCCGTAAAGGCGGCGCGCATGCGGCTCCCCGGCGGTTCGTTCATCTGCCCGAACACGAGCGCGGAGTTTTTGATGACGCCGGACTCTTCCATATCCGCCACCATGTCGTTGCCCTCGCGGGAGCGCTCGCCGACGCCCGTAAAGATGGAATATCCGCCGTGCTCTTTGGAGATATTGTGCATAAGCTCCATGATGAGCACCGTTTTCCCCACTCCTGCGCCGCCGAACAGCCCGATCTTTCCGCCCTTGCTGTACGGCGCGATGAGGTCGATGACCTTGATCCCCGTTTCAAAGATCTCGGTGGAAGCGCTCTGCTCGTAAAACGCGGGCGGCTTGCGGTGGATGTTCCACTGCGCGTTTGAACGGATCGCGCCCTTGCCGTCGATGGGTTCGCCGAGCACGCCCATCACCCTGCCGAGCACGCCCTCGCCGACGGGGATGCAGATCTGCCCGCCCGTATCTTCCGCCGCCATGCCGCGCGCCAGCCCGTCCGTCGCCGTCATGGCGATGCAGCGCACGGTGCCGCCCGATACATGCTGCAACACTTCGAACACGGCGCCCGTGGCGGGCGCGACAAGTTTTTCATAGACGGGCGGCATGCCGTCTTCAAAATACACGTCTACCACAGGCCCGATGACCTGCGTGATCTTACCCGTTCTTCCCATATGCCGCTACTCCTTTCTCTGCCCGCCCTGCGCGGCGCTCTCGCGGAAAAATTTGCCGGACGTAAGGTCGAGCAGTTCCGACGTGATCGCACCCTGCCGCAGGCGATTGTATTCGAGCCCCAGTGTGTCGAGCATTTTTTCCGCATTTTTGTTCGCGCTCGACATGGCGACCATGCGCGCGGCATGCTCGCTCGCCGCGGAATGGATGAGCGTCGTATAGATCATCCCGATCAGGTACTGCGGCACAAGCACGTCCAGCACCTCGTGCGGAGAAGGGTCGTAACAGAGATCGCCGCTGTACGTTGCGCGCACTTCTGCCTTGATATCCTTTTCTTCGATGGGCAAAAGTTTGACGATCTCCGGCGCGTAATCGGAAGAAGAATGCATGTGCGTAAACACCACATACACCTCGTCCATGAGGTTTTTGTCGTACAAATCGAGGATATCGCGCACGATGCCGCGCGCGTCGTGCAGCGTGGGGCTTGCCACCGCGTGCGTAAATTCGAGATCGACGGGCTGCCTTTTCGTTTCAAAAAAAGCGCGCGCCATCTGCCCGATGGTGATCACATAGTGCACGGGGTAGCGCTGCATGTGTTCCCATGCGAGCCCCAGCACGTTGTTATTGAAGGCGCCCGCCAGCCCCTTGTCTCCCGCGATGACGACGTACGCCGCCCGCCCGCCGCCGCGCGGAGTGGTGTACTTGTTGTGCACGTCTGCGCTGTGGCACAAGATATCCTTGACCGTAGCCCGCACGGAATCGAAATACAGCGCGCTGTACGCCTGTTTGTCCATCATCTTGCGCATCTTGGCAACGGAGATCAGCTCCATCGCCTTGGTGATCTGATGGGTATCCCCGATGCTGCGGATGCGGTGTTTGATCGCCGTGATGTCTGCCATGGGCTACGCCTCCGCCGCCTCGTTCGCTTCCGCATCCTCCCAATGCGCGCCCTCGTCCCCAACCGTGACGTTGCCGTACTGCTCCGCCGCGCGCAGGATCTTTTCGCGCAGTTCGTCCGAAACCTCTTCGGAAGGGTCGATCTGTTCCAACAAGTCGGCGCAGTTCGTGCGCAGATAGTCCAGCAGCCCCTCGTCGTAAGCCGTCATCTTTTTTTCGGGGATCTTATCCACGAGGTCGCTTCCGGAAACGAGCAGGAGCACGATCATCTCCCGCACCGAATAATTGAGATACTGCCGCTGTTTGAGGGTATCGGTCATCTTCATGCCGCGGGAAAGCGTTTTCTGCGTTTCGGCGTCGAGGTCGGAGCCGAACTGCATAAAGATGGCAAGCTCTCGGTACTGCGCCAAATTGACGCGCAGCTGCCCCGATATCCCGCGGATCGCCTTGCACTGCGCGCTGCCGCCCACGCGGGAGACGGATAAACCGACGTTGACCGCGGGGCGCACACCGCTGTTGAACAGCTCGCTTTCCAAATAGATCTGCCCGTCGGTGATGGAAATGACGTTGGTCGGGATGTACGCCGAAATATCGCCCGCGAGCGTTTCGACGATGGGAAGCGCCGTAAGAGAGCCGCCGCCCTTCTCTTCGGAGAGCTTTGCCGCGCGCTCCAACAAGCGCGAATGCAGGTAAAATACATCCCCAGGATAGGCTTCCCGCCCGGAGGGGCGCTTCAAAAGCAGGCTCAGCGTACGGTACGCCACGGCGTGTTTGGAGAGATCGTCGTACACGATGAGCACGTCTTTGCCCTGATACATGAAGTATTCCGCCAGGGCGCAGCCGCTGTACGGCGCAAGGTATTGCAGGGGCACGGCGTCGTTTGCGGTGGAACAGACCACGCAGGTATAATCCATCGCGCCGTGCTCGCGCAGAACGGAAACGATCTTTGCCAGCGACGAAGCCTTTTGCCCGATGGAGACGTAGATGCAGACGACGCCCTCTCCCTTTTGGTTGAGGATGGTATCCACGGCGATCGCCGTTTTCCCCGTTTGCCTGTCTCCGATGATGAGTTCACGCTGCCCCCTGCCGATGGGGATCATGCTGTCGATGGCAAGGATGCCCGTCTGCAACGGCTTGTTCACCTTTGCGCGGTCCATGATGGCGGGCGCGGGGAACTCCACGGGGCGGAACGCGTTTCCGGAAAACGCGCCCATGCCGTCGAGCGGCTCGCCGAGCGGATCCACCACCCTGCCGAGCAGCTCCTCGCCCACGCGCATCTGCGCGGTCTCGCCCGTGGAATAGGCAAAGCTGCCGTATCCCACTTTGTCGTCTCCCGAAAAAAGAACGGCGCCAACGCTGTCCTCTTCCAGGTTGAGCGCCAACGCGCGGTAGCCGCCTTCGATTTCAAGAAGTTCGTTGTATTTTACATTCTGCAACCCGGAGATGCGCAGCACGCCGTCTCCCGAATAGAGCACCCTGCCGCACGCCCGCTTATCGGAGGAGAGATCTGCCCTCTCCACCCTTTTGCGCAGCCCTTTCCCGATTGCACTTACGTCGATCATAGTTGTTTCCTCGCTGCTATACCGACCGTTTGACCGATTCGAGCCGCCCCTTTACGGAACCGTCGTAAACGCGGTCTCCGATCGAAATGACGACTCCGCCGCCGATGGAAGGGTCGATCTCATACTCCGCACCGCCGCACCCGCGGGCACGAACAAATGCCTCGATCTTTTCCTTCGTCTCTTTATCCGCTTCCATCGAAAGGATCACTTTTGCCTTTACAGCCGCCTTGCGCATGTCACTCTTTGCTCCACTCTTCCAAACACTTTTCGATCAGCGCCTTGTTGTCTTCCGGGGTCAGCTTCTTTTCGATGACCCTTTCGGCAACGGCGACGGAGACGTCTGCGATCTGCCGTTCGATATCCTTGCGCAATTTGCCGCGCTCCTCTTCCATTTCGCGCTGCGTCTGCCCGATGAGCGTTTTTGCCCGTTCGCGCGCTTCGGATACGATCTCGTCCGCCTTTTGGTTGGCGACCTTAACGGCGCTCTCGTGGATCGCCGCCGCCTCCTTTTTAGCTTCGGAGAGCACCTTTTCGCTGCTGTTTTTCATACGGCGGACTTCTTCGCTGAGGTCCTCGTTTTCCTTTTCGATCTTCTTCACCTTTTCCTGCCGCTGCTTGATCATCTTTTTGACGGGGCGGAACAGCAGAAAGTACAGCCCGACCGTCAGCACGATCAGGTTGAACAAATGGAGAACGATGCTCTCCCATGTGATACCGAGTCTGTCGAATATACTTCCGCCCTCCGCAAGCAGCTGTGCCGCGGCAATTCCGAAATTCATTTTACACCTGCACCTATGAAAAACCCTCTCCGCGCCGCAAACCGCGTACGGCGCGCGGACCCGTTCTTCTTACAAAAACAAGATCAGAACGGCAACCAGCAAGCCGTAAATTGCCGTCGTTTCCGCGAACGCAAGCCCCAAAAGGAGCATGGTGCGGATCTTGCCGACCGCTTCGGGCTGGCGCGCGGTCGCTTCCACCGCCTTGCCCGTGGCAATGCCCATGCCGATGCCCGCGCCGAGACCGGTAAGCGCGGCGATGCCCGCGCCGATCAGCGCCACATCCGCTGCCAAAAATCCTGCCAAAGCCACCAAAAGTTCCATTTTCGTTTACCTCCGTTTTGCGGAACGCCCAAACTCCCGCAGGGCTTCCCGCTCATTCCGCGGTGCTGCCCGCGCCCGCCTTGTTTTTCTTTTTTCGTCGCTGCTTTTTCGGGATCGGCTCGATCGCCTCCTGCACGAACGTAAGCGAGAGCGACGCAAACACATAGCTCTGTATAAACGCATGGAAGAGCGTAAACAGCGGAGACAGGAGCGCGGGAAGGATCATCGGCAAACCGATGAACCAGATCTCCTGCACGCAGATATAGACCAGTTCCATGATGACCATGCCGCTCAGGATGCTGCCGAACAGACGGAAGGTCATGGAAATAGGAACCGCCGCGTCGGTCAAAATATTGATGGGGTTACAATAATGTTTGAGCCGCCGCCCCTTGTTTTTGGCAAAACCGAGCGTATGGATGAAGAGGAAGGTACACCCCGCAAGGGCGATGCCCGCGGAAAGGTCGGCGATCGCAGGGTGCAGCCCCACGAGCTCTATGAGCACGCCGAAGCAGATGTATGCCGCCGCCCCCAGCGTGTACGGCCCCATCAGCCCGCCGTACTCCTCCGTCATCTCGTCCGCGCTCTTATCGAAAAAGCTCACCAGCCATTCGAGGAACATCTGCGGACCGGTCGGCGTCGTTTTCCAGCGGCGGATGACCGTCAGGCGCAAAACGAGCGCCGCAAGGAGAAGCAGCACCACCACAACGAAGCCCGAAAACACGCTGTTGGTCAGCCAGTTCGTTCCGAAAATCGCCTCCGGGAAGATCTCATCCCTGAGTCCGCCGAAGTCGATATCGACGTCCGTATCGAAGGCATTGCTCAAAAGCATCGACGCATTGCCGCCCAAGGCACGCACCTCCCTTTCTCAAAATCAAAGTTATTCTACTACTTTTCCATGGTTTTTTCAAGCGAATCAAGGCGGAAATACAATAAAAAATTCCGGCGGCTTTTTTCGGAAAAATAAAATGTTTTGCCGCATAGAATAAAACGGCGCATATCCCGCGCCGCGCAAACCGCGCCCGCACGGCGAAAAATCACGGGCAAACGCCGAAATTTCCGCCGCCCGCCCTTGCTTTTTGCCCGCGGATATGCTACAATTTTGGCACGGAGGGCAGCATGCGTACCTTTAAATTCCGATTCACTAAACTGATCATCCTGCTGCAAATCGCGGCGATGGTGCTTGCCGCGGGCGCATTGGCGTATACGGCGTACCGCATGGCGACCGTGGGATTCGGCGACGCCTCCCTCATCATCCAGTACATCGTACTCGTTTTGTTCGGCGTGCTGGCGCTGGTCATCTTCGGCGCCATGCTGATCCGCTCCGCCTATACCGTGACCGAAAAGGAGATCGTGCTGCGCTTCGGCGTCATCAAAACGGTGTACAAGATCAAGGAGATCGAATCCATCCGCCTCTTTACCAAGACCAACAAATTGGTGCTGTACTTCAAAAACGAAAAGTATACCGTGGTCTCCGTCAAACCCGAATGGTACAGCGATTTTATCCGCGAAGTGCTCTCGCACAACCTCGGCATCCGCTACGATGTTTCCATCACCGACAAAAACGAGGACTGACGCAAACGGCACGGCTTACCAAAGAGCGGCTCCCCCGCCGAAGGGGAGCCGCTCCTTTTCTAAGTATATTATAAACAGATCGTAAACGCGTATGCAAAGCGCTCGCTATACCGGCGCAACCACCCCGCACAGAAGCATCAGCACGGGGATGGTGACGATGCAGAGCACCGTCGTCATGAGCGTGACGCAGGCTGCCGTTTCGCTGTCGCCCTCGTAGCGCTCGGCAAAGTTGAGCACGCTGGACGCCGTGGGCATGGCGGCGATGATGTACAGCGAGACGATCACGAACGCATCCAACGGCACGAGCAGATCGACCAAGACCAGCACGCCGAGCGAGAGCAGCGGCGAAAGGATGAGCTTGACCGCCGCCGCAAGATACACCTTCCAATCGCAAAAGAGGGAGCGCAGCCGCACGTCTGCCAGCCGCACGCCCAATATGATCATCGAAAGCGGCAACGTCATTTCGCCTAGATAGGAAAAGACGGTCAAGACCTGTTCGGGCACCTTTACGCCGCAGAAAAAGAAGGGCAGCGCCGCGATCGTTGCGACCGTCGGCGGGTTGAGCACGATCTTCCAAGGGCGCACCGCCCCGCGCTCCCCCGTAACGGCGTAGACGCCGAGCGTCCAAGCCATCGCGTTGAACGCCACATTGAACACGACCGCATACAGCACAGGCTCTCCGTTTCCGGGGAAGAGCATCTGCATGACGGGGATGCCCATGAACCCGACGTTCCCCAGATAGGAAGAGGCGACGCACACCCGACGCGCGGGCAGCTCTCCCGCCCTGCAAAAGATGAGCTTTGCCGCAAAATAGACGAGCAGCTGCAACACGACCGCAAAGCCGAATATCCACGCAAAATTGACGAGCATGGAGGGCTGAAACGCGTTTTTCAGCAGCGAAGAGACCATCAGCGACGGCTGCGAAACGTACAAAAGCAGCACCGCGAGCACCGCCGCCGCCCGCTCGCCGAACAGCTTTGCCTTGCGCAGCGCATACCCCGGCACCGCCAGCACAACGATGAGCACTACGATCAAAAATGTTCCCAAAAAGTCCATGCGCGCATACCCTCTCTTTTTTTCCGCGCAATATTGTAGTACGCAAGCCGCCGCCTGTCAAATTTTTTCAAAGCGGTTTGCGGATTTTTTGTAAAACGGATAAAAGCCGCCCGCGGCGCGCACACTGAAAAGAGAGCGCTCCGCATAAAAAAACCGCCGCGGAACAAATGCCCCGCGGCGGTTTGCAGCCGAATCGCTTACTTGCCGAAATACCGTTTGAGCAAGCCGTTGAAGCCCGCGCCGTGGCGCGCCTCGTCCTTTGCCATCTCGTGCACGGTATCGTGGATGGCGTCGTAGCCCAGCTCTTTGGCGCGCTTTGCAATGGCAAGTTTGCCCTCGCAGGCGCCCGTTTCGGCAGCGACGCGCAGTTCGAGATTCTTCTTCGTGGACGTGGTGATGCACTCGCCCAAAAGCTCCGCGAATTTGGAAGCGTGCTCCGCCTCTTCAAACGCATAGCGCTTGTACGCCTCCGCCACTTCGGGGTAGCCCTCGCGCTCGGCAACGCGCGCCATGGCAAGGTACATGCCCACCTCCGTGCATTCGCCGTTGAAATGCGCGCGGAGCCCTTCCACGACTTCCGCATCCAGCCCCTGCGCCACGCCTACTTCGTGCTCGCAGGCAAATTTGATATCCTTGCTCTCGTCAACGGGAACAAACTTCTTTGCACCGCAAACGGGGCAAACTTCTACATCATCGGCGACGATTTCGCCGCAAACGGCACACCTTTTCATTGAATGACCTCTCCTTAACGTTTTTTTCGGGAAGCTGCACCGCAGCGCCCGTTTGTTATCTGTATTGTACCATTGCACGGCGCAAAATACTGTTGCATATGCAACAAATGAAAAGTTTTTTACAATTGTTTTCGTACTTTTCACTGTGAAAACCTGTGGAAAATTTTTTCAAATTCATTGACAGGGCGGCGCGATGATGGTACAATTATCCCGGAAACCAAAAACAACAAATTTTATTGTTAAAGGCGGTCAACAACATGGCAAAATACAACGACCCTCTCGTCCGCGGCCGTGCCGACCCGTATGTGTACAAACATACGAACGGCTACTACTATTTTACGGCCACCTATCCCGCATACGACCGTATCTGCATCCGCAGGGCAAAAACGATCAACGGACTGACCGACGCCCCCGAACGCGAGATCTGGCACAAACATGAAACGGGGATCATGGCTTCGCACGTTTGGGCGCCCGAACTGCACTTTATCGACGGAAAATGGTATATCTATTTTGCCGCCGGCGAAGACAAAAAGGTATGGGAGATCCGCCCCTATGTGCTCGAATGCACAGACGAGGATCCCTTTGAAGGCAGCTGGCACGAGCTCGGCGCCATGAAGGCGCACCGCAGCCCGCTCAAACGCAAACGGAACGATTTTAACATCTTTAACGGGTACGACCAGTACTCTTTTACCGAATTTTCTTTGGACGCCACGACCTTTGAACACAGGGGCAAGCGGTACTTTATTTGGGCGGAAAAGGTGCACCGCCGCTTCGGGATCTCCAACCTGTACATTGCGGAAATGGCTTCTCCCAACGAGCTGAAAACGGTACAGGTCCTTCTCACCACCCCCGACTACGATTGGGAGCGCATCGACTTTTGGGTCAACGAAGCGCCCGCCGTGCTCAAATACGGCGGCAAGATCTTTGTGACCTATTCCGCCTCCGCCACGGGGCAAATGTACTGCATGGGCATGCTCAGCGCCGACGAAAACGCCGACCTGCTCGACCCGCGATCTTGGAGCAAAAAGCGCTATCCCGTTTTAAAGACCGACCCCGAAAAAGGCGTGTTCGGCCCCGGCCACAACTGCTTTACGACGGGCGACGAAGGAGAAGTGCTGTGCATCCTGCACTACCGCGACTACTCCGACGAATTTATTTCGGGCGACCCGCTCAACAACCCCGACCGGCACGCGCATGTGCTCAAAGTAGAATTTGAAAACGGCGAACCCGTGTTCCGCCTGTAAAAAACAGACAAAAAAACGCTCCCGCAGTGCCCGCGGGAGCGTTTTTGCATGACGTTTTAAAAAGAAGTTTGCATTCAGCCGCGCTTTTTGACGAGCGCGCGATACGGCGTGATCAGCCCGTCGGCGATCAGCTCGGCGTCCGAACGGTAGGCAAAGTGCTGATCGGCATAGATGCACCCCACTTCCGATACGCCGTACTTTTGCATGAGCAGGCGGATCAGCTCTTTGGCATGGCGCACGGCGCGCCTGCTCGTGATCCGCAGCCGCATGGGCGTTGCCGCGTGCGATTTTTTATCCGAAACGTCTTCAAAGCGGTATTTGCTCTCTTCAAACTCAGCCGGGTCGAGCGCAAGGTAGAGCGAAAGCGTTTTGCCGCGGACGGCAAATTTTGCCAATTTTTGCCTGCCGATGCGAAAGATCTCGCTCGCCTTGCACAGCCGCGTTTTTACCCCCGCAAAGCCGAGCAATGCGTTTTTCAGCTCAGAATACCCGTCCTGCAAGGGCGCGTTTTGGATGATGCGCGAAAGAAAGGTGCGGCGGTAGCGCGTCACCTCCTCGTACCCTTCGGCAACGGCAGCGCCCGCCTTTGCCGAAAGGTCTTCGGCGGCGAGTTCCTCCCGCGCCTCTTCGCGCACGATGGCGCGCGTTTCCGCGTCGGGGCGGGCGTTTTTTTCTTCCAAAAGATCGTCTACCAGCTCGTCCATCGCAAGATCCATCGTCTCGCGCATCTGCGCGCGGGCGCAGGGCTGCTGCTCCGCCTTTACGCAGTAACCGCACCACGAAAAGGTGCCGCACAGATCGCGCCGCGCCTGCTCGCTCGCCAGCCATTTTTCCACGTCCAGCGCGTGCTGGCGGCGCTCAAATTCCTCGTTGGAGATGCCTGCAAGATTTCCGCTCATATACCCTCACCTTCCGTGCGGCACGCCCGTGCCGCCTTTTTCGCGTATATTATATAACAGTTTTTTGCGAAAAGCAACCGCAAACGAAAAAAAAGCGGCGGGGCGGCATATTTTTTGCCGTCTCCTCCGCCTGCGTACGGAATTTTCCCTTCTGCGTAAGCTGTTCCATATGCTTCCTCTACACGCCCGCCCTCAGCCGACCGAACGTTTTAAAACGGTATACAAGTCTGCCTCCGTAAAAGGCACGCGGCAGTTGCGCACGTTCTTGTTTTTCGCCGCGCGCGCGGCAAAATCGCGCAGTTCCTCTTCGGGCAGCTTTTTGCGCCTGCCCAAAAGCGCCTTTACCTTTTGCGCAAACGTCTGCAAATCCATGCCGAGCGCGTCGAACACCTTGCGCGTACTGCCCGGCCAGATCCTTTCGCACTCCTTTAAAAAATTGGGGAGCAGCAACCCGTTTGCCCTGCCGTGCGGCACGCCGTGAAAATAGGTAAGCGAATACCCCATGCCGTGCACGGGCGTGGTGCCCGTATTGGCGATGACCATCCCCGCAAGCGTTGCCCCGTAGAGAAGGTTTTGCCGCGAAGCGGGCGTATAGCTGCCCGCAAGCAGGTTTTCGTACTCGCCCAGCAGCAGCGAGAGCGCCTGTTTTGCGAACAGATCGCTCATCCCGCCCGCGCGCACGGAAAGCATCCCCTCCACCGCGTGCGAAACGGCGTCCAACGCGGTGTTCACCGTAACTTCCTGCGGCAGCGAAGCCATGTACTTTCCGTCTAAAAAGGCGATGCGCGGAAACAGGGCGGGCGAAGAAATGCTCTGCTTTGTTTTTTGTTCGTCGTTGGTGATGATGGCGTAGGGCGTAACTTCGCTGCCCGTGCCCGCCGTTGTGGGGATGTGGATCATGGGCAGAACGGCATTGCCGATCGCATGCGCAAACAGCCCTTCGGGCGCGTCCTGGCAGGCGAGCACGGCGATCGCCTTGGCGGCGTCCATCGGCGAGCCGCCGCCGATCGCAACGACGAAATCCACACGGTTTTCGCGCGCGACGCGCGCGCCCTCGTACACGCAGGCGAGCGTCGGGTTTTGCGGGATCGCGTCGTACACCACCGCGCTCTGCCCGTTTGCGGCGAGCGCGCTTTTCACGTCGGCAAGCGCGCCGTTTTGCGCCGCGCTTTTACCGCACACGATGAGCGCCGACCGCCCGAAGGGCGCAAAATGCTGCGCGCCCTTTTTTACACAGTTTTCCCCGCCGACGATGCGGACGGGCACAAAAAAACCTGCGTCCATGCTCTCTCCTTACGCGAGGCAGTTGTTGAGGGAGGAAACGAGCGCGTCGATGGAAGATTTGATGATATCCTCGTCGATGCCCGCGCCCCAATACATTTTTCCGCCGCGCTCGGTGCCCACAAAGGAGAGCGCCTTGGCGCCCGAACCGTCTGAAAGCGCGACCTGTTCGTACGTCGTAAGAGAAAAGGCGCCGAATTTTTTTTGCAGCGCGTTGGCAACGGCGTCCAGCCTGCCGTTGCCTTCGGCGGTGATCACTTCCCGCTTGCCGCCCTGCTCTACGCTGACGGCAGCTTCGATGCCGCCGCCCGCCTGCTGCTTAAAGTGGCATTCGGGCACGGAAAACACGCCCCTGTTTTTGACGAACGTATCTTCAAACACCGCATACACTTCGGCGGGTTTGAGCTCTTTGTTCCCGCGGTCCGACACGCCTTTGGCGGCATACCCCATCGCCTCTTTGAATTTGGGCGGCAGATCGATGCCGAAATTTTCATGCAGAATGTAACCGACGCCGCCTTTGCCGGATTGGCTGTTGATGCGGATGACGTCCGTTTGGTACTCCCTGCCCACATCCTGCGGGTCCAGCGGCAGATACGGCACCGTCCAAAACGTTTCGTTGTGCTGTTTGCGCCAATCCATCCCCTTGGCGATCGCGTCCTGATGGCTGCCCGAAAAAGCGGCGAACACCAGCGCCCCGCCGTACGGCTGACGGGGAGAAATTTCCATCCCCGTGTATTCGGTATAGCGCGCGCAGATCTCCGGCATAAATGAAAAATCGAGCTGCGGATCGACGCCCTGCGAATACATGTTCATGCCGACGGTGACGATATCGACGTTGCCCGTGCGCTCGCCGTTGCCGAACAAGGTGCCTTCCACCCTGTCAGCCCCCGCCAAAAGCCCCATCTCCGCCGTGGCAACGGCGCAGCCGCGGTCGTTATGCGGGTGCAGGCTCAACAGCACGTTTTCGCGGTATTTGAGGTTCTTCGACATGTATTCGCACTGCTGCGCAAAGACGTGCGGCATGGCGTTTTCCACCGTAGTGGGGATGTTGATGACCGCTTTGCGATCCGCCGTCGGCTGCCACACGTCCAGCACGGCGTTGCAAACTTCCAGCGCGTATTCCGGCTCCGTGCCCGAAAAACTTTCGGGGCTGTATTCAAAGCGGTATTTCGCGCCCGCCTCGTCGGTGAGCTGCTTCAAGAGCTTTGCACCCTCCACGGCGATCTTTTTGATGGCTTCCTTATCCTTTTTGAACACCTGCTCGCGCTGGGCAACGGAAGTTGAGTTGTACACGTGCACGATCACGTTTTTGGCGCCGCGGATGGCGTCAAACGTTTTGCGGATGATGTGCTCGCGCGCCTGCGTCAAGACCTGCACGGTCACGTCGTCGGGGATGAGGTCCTCCTCGATGAGCGTGCGCAAAAAGGTGTATTCGGTATCGCTTGCGGCGGGGAAGCCGACTTCGATCTCCTTGAACCCGACTTTTAAGAGCAGTTTAAAGTACTCCACTTTTTGCCGCAGCGTCATGGGGCGGATGAGCGCCTGGTTGCCGTCACGCAAGTCCACGCTGCACCACACGGGCGCGCGGCAGATCGCGTCTTTTTCCGCCCAATCCATGCAACGCACGGGGGGCAGATAGTACTGCTTGGTGTATTTTTGGTAGTTTTTCATAGAACAGCTCTCCTTATCCTTTTTTTGACCGCCGCCGCACCGGAATGCGGCAGCAGCGGCTTGCGCCGCAAAAACAAAACGCCCCGTTTCCGCCTCGCAAGAGACGGAAACGGGGTTCCGCGGTACCACTCTTTTTCGCGCAAACGTTTGCGCGCACTTTACGGGATACTTGCCGCATGCGGCGCATATCCTCCTCTTTTAACGGCGAGTTCCCGTTCTGCTTCTACTGGGTTTCCCGTTCGGGCAGACCGCTCGGCGGCGAGTTCTCCCGCGCGCCTCGGCTGCCTCGCACCAAACGGCAGCTCTCTGACACCCGCGCTTCGGGGTACTGTTCCGCTTCACAGCGTTTTATTTATTCGGTTGTGCCTATCATACCATACGGCGGAAGATTTGTAAAGCATTTTGAAAGAACTTTTTTCCGATCGCACGGCGCGGGCGCCGCAAACGCGCGCGGCTCAGGAAAACGCCGCCGTGTTCGTTGCGGTAAACACCGCCGAATATCCGCCGTAGGAAAGGGTGACGCTGACCGTGATGCCCGCATGCGATTTGGATGCGAGCGAAGCGAACTTGCTCCCTTCAAAGGATGCGCCGTTGCGCAGATCGTCCGTACGGACGGTGGTATCCGTCACCGTTTCGGCGTCGGCGCCGTCGTTCATATCGGCGGAGGAAAGGTTGACCGTTTTGATTTGGACCGAAGCGCTTTCGATCGCAAGGATCGCCTCGCTCCTCTGCCCCGCGGGAACAGCCCCCGTATAGACGGCGGAATATTTGTATTGGTACCCGACGAGCCCGAACGTTTTGGATGCGCTGAACTGCGTGACCTTTACATCCGTCACCCATGCCGCCCAAACCGTTTGCCCGTCCAGCCCGGCAAGGCCGGAAACGTTCTGCCAAGTCCCGCCCGATTGGCGCCACCAGCCGAACTGCGCATAGCCCGCCGCCGTTACGGAGAGGGTGAGGTCGAAGTCTTTCTCCTCCGCCCCGACGAGCGTATACGTACGGAAATATCCGTTTTCCGCATCGCCCGCAAAGCCGATCCCGCCGATCTGCGGCTTAAAGTCGCTGCCGAGGGTCACGGTCACGGAGAACTGTGCCGCAAGGCGCAGATCCTCGGTAACGGTATCCGTCCTCGCGCCCCAGCCGACGAACGTATACCCTTCCGCCGCGGCGTCGGCAGGCAAAACGAGCGCGTCGCCGTACCGATAGGTCTGCGTGCATATTTCTTCGCCGAACACGGTGTACACGACGGTATATTCGCGCACCTCCCACAAAACGCTGAGCACCCTGTCTTCTGGCAGCTCTTCCATCGAAGAGACGGCGTTGCCGTTGCGGTCGGTAAAGCCGGCGATCGCAAACCCGCCGGGATCTGCCGATTCCACGCCGAAAGGCAGCGTATTCGCCTCGCCGATCGGGTATTCCGCCTCGTAAACGTACAGCCCGCCCTCCGTGCCTACGGGTTCCATCCCTTCGATCGCATACTCGCTGTACAAGGTCACGACAAACATGTTGCGCGCCGCAAATTCCGTGCTGCCGTTTGCGGGTTCGCCGTACCAGCCGTAAACGGCTCCTTCGCCCGCATCGTACCCGCTCAGATCGGGCAGATCGAGGTCGGTGAGCAGTTTCCCCGTGGCGGAATCGTAAACGACCTGCTGCGAAGCGAGCTGCGTGCCGTTCAGCGTATAGCGGAGCGTGACGGGCGTGCCCGCAAGATACGAGGTTTTTTCCCAATCCGTTTCGCCGATGCCTTTGCCGAACAGCTCTTTGGTCTCCTGCGCGATGTTTTGCGTCACGTCGCCGTTGGACGCCTTATCTCCCATCGCCGTGCCGGGGTTCTTGTAATCGAGCGAAGCGGTCAAATCGAGGATCCCGTACACGGACGTGTTGAATTCCAGCCCTTTCAGCGTACCGTTAGCGTCGGCGCCGAGTGTGAGCGTGGCGTCTCCGATCACGCTGTCGGTAAAGGAACCGACGTTGACGCCGATCTTCCACTGCTGCGCCCAGCCTTCGCTTGCCGCGCCGTTGTAATTAAAGGAAGTGAGGATGCTGCCGATATCCGTGACCGCCGCGCTGCCGCCCGACGGGTCGGTGGGAATGAGCCCGGCGACCAGATCTTTAAAGTTGAACAAGAAGGTGAGATGTTTGAGGAAATCGCCGAAGAAATTATCCAGCGTCGTAACGCGGTAAGAGCGCGTGCCGCCCGTTACGCTGCACAGATACACCATGCCGCCCTCGATGGTCACGTACACATCCGATTCGTTTGTTCCGACCGAACCGGGGATATCGAGGTACAGATTGACGGTAACGGAAAAATCTTTGTGGATATACACCGAGGCGTAGATCCCGATCGCAATATCCCCTACGATCGGCACGTGGATCGTGGCGTTGCCCGTCAGGTAATAATAGCTGTTGATATCCGCCGTTTGAATGGCGTTCCCCTCGCCGTCGAGCGCGGGCTGCCCGTCCTCGCCGTATACGGGGTGCTCGGTCGTGATGGAATCCATCATGACGCCGACCAGAACGGCAAGCGGCGAAAAGTCTGTGTATTCCGCCGCGTCGGCGGGCGCGGCGGGCGCGCTGCCGCCTGCGGCAAGCGTGGCGTCCAGCCCCGCGCCGGAGAGAACGACCGTGCGGTCGGCAAAGTTAAAGGAGACTTCTATACCCTCGCTCTCCGCGGCGGGCGCTTCGGGCGCGGCAGGTTCGGGCGCCTCTTTCGCCGCGGCGCCGCCGGCATATTCGCCTACGATGCCGAGGATGAGGTCCACCCACTCTTGCGTGCTCTTTTCGTTAAAGATATCCGAATTGATGGTCTTGTACGAGCCCGCAAGGATCTCGACCACAAAGTTGAAATAGTACAGTTCGTTTTTATCCAGCCCCATCAAAGACATGATGAGCGGCATTGCGTCCGAAGCCATATCGAACAGCGAGGAAACGGCAAAGCGCGCGCGCAGCGGCACCGCGTTTTCCGCCACCGATTCGGGATAGAGCGTGCTCTGCTTGAAGCCGACCAGCGAGAAGTAGAGGTAGACGTTTTCCTCCACGACGGCAGCCTGCACATAATAGCTGCCCCCCTCCGTGGAGATGACGCCCTCCAACGAAAGATTGACGACGACGTTGCTCTCCTCCGCCGTGTCGTTGGCGCGCAGCTGCACGGCGGCGTGCAGATCGACCGCCATGCTCTCCGCCGCATATTGCAGCGAAAGCGAGAGCGTATCGGTATCCGCCAGCGTATTGTAGGAGCGGAGGATAAACTCGAAGATGTTGCCGCACAGCGTTCCCGTAACGGGCGCGGGCTGCTTCGGCGCATCGGGCGCGCCGACCTTTGCCGTAAACGACGCGATCCGCAAACCGAACGCCTGCAATACGGTATTCTCTTTCAAACGAAGGGAAAGCTCGTTTTTGCCGTTGGTACCCACAACCAAAGACACGGGAGTTTTTTCGCCCTGCAAAAGCGCGGCAAGATCGGCGGCGATCACCAACCCGCCGCCCTCTTCCACGGCAAGTTCGAGCGACTCTAACAGCGAAGCAAAGTCGATCCCGTCCTCGCCGAAAAGCTGCATGAGCGAAGCAAGGTCTGCGCCGAACACGCCGCTGCTCTCCAAAAACGCGGAAACGGACGCGGCGATCTCCTCGATCTCCTGTTTCGTAAAGCGCATCATGTAGCCGCCGTACCCGATGCGCAGTTCTCCGCCGAGATACGAAACGTCGATCCGTTCCTCTCCCGCTTCAAAGCTGAGGCGCAACTGCAAGGCGTCTTTCAGCCATACTTCGCCCTCGACGCCGAAAACGAGCGTCTGCCCGTCTATAACGACGGCAAGATCGGAGAGCGAAAACTCCAACACGTTCGCCTTGGCAATCGCCGCAACGGCGTCCGCATAGGCAAGCACCGCAGACAGCGGCACATACGCCGCCGCGTCCGCGGGCGCGGCGATGGCGCCCTGCTGCGCGTCCGCCCCGAAGCCGAGCGTTATGCCGTACTTTTCGACCGACGCCGCAAACCCTGCGCCGCGCTCGTACGCCGCCTCGATCTTCCCCAGCGAGACCGCTTCGCCAAGCAGCGAAGAGAGCAGCGCGTCCGCATTCACCGTCAGCGTAAGTTTGTTTTCCGTCAGCGTAAGCCCTTCGATCAGCCTTTCAAAATCTGCCGACAGCAGTTTGGAAACCAGCTCCGCAATATCCGCTTCCGCCGCCGCGGGCAGCTGTACCCCGGCGAGCGGCAGCAGTTTTTCCACCGCGCTTTCCAGCT
>CALVMR010000017.1 GCA_944346885.1 uncultured Clostridia bacterium
GAAATGGTATTGTGCATGGAGACTATTTGGAAGATGCGATAGATACAAACTCAAGAGAGGTCGCTAAATTAGTTTTGCTGTGGTTAAATTTAAGATTAATAGCTGACAGCTTAAGTATTTTGGAAGACGGCTACAATAGTGTGCTTTCTTATATCGCTGGATGGGCAATAAATCAAGAGTCAAAATAATATTGACAAATAATTAAAAATTTTTCCGAAGTAAATGACCCTTGAAGTGACACAGTCTTACAGGCTAACATTAGGAATCCCAGAAAGTAACGGAAGGGATCGTTTTTGCGATCATGCGGCGAAATCGCCGTAAAATCGCAAAAAAATGAATGAAAAGAAAGAAAAAAGGGCTTATCCCGCTTGCGGGGTAAGCTCTTTTCGTGTGCCAAAAACGCTTTGAAGCAGGCGCATGAAAGGGCGTTTCTATATAAGTTGAACACTTGATTTTTCAAATATACCTCGGCGATATTCCATAAGAGGGAAAGGCACCAAACCATCTTGCAGGATTTTGGTCTTGCGACAATACGCGGGCACAGGCACACGTGTTTATGGCAAAAGCATTCTTATAAGTCGATTTGCTATAAGGATATAAATTAAAATGAGTAAATTCATATTATGTTCAAGATTAAATAAGCCGGGTGTTGAACATACGGATAAGATATGGTATAATGAAAATACAGTGCTTGCAGGGTAAATGAACATGGATAGATCAAAGACAAATAAGATGTTTTGCACAAAAAAGATGCACGAAATGCGCCTTGCCGATGAGTCCTTTGATATGATAGTCAGCGGCAAAAAGACTGTCGAGGTGCGCCTCAACGATGAAAAGCGCAGGCAAATATCTGTCGGCGACGTAATAATATTTTGCAGAAGGAGCGAGAAAAGCGATACGTACGCCGCCAATGTCGTCGGTTTAAGGCATTATAAAAACTTTTTTGAACTGTTTTCTGCTGAATCACCTGCGGCCACCGGCTTTGAAAATACGACGGTCGCGCAGGCGGCGCAAAGTATGTATCAATATTATACCGCGGAGCAGGAGAGCGGGTTCGGCGCGCTTGCAATACAAATAAAGCCGATAGAGGGATCGTATGATTTATGTAACCGGCGATACACACGGACAGCATGATTTTTTGAAGCTTGAATTTTTTGCAAAAAGAAATCCGCAGCTCACAAAGGACGATTATGTAATCATTGCGGGCGACTTCGGCGGAGTATGGCGGGGGAAGACGCTGACAGAGGATCTAAAACCTTATGAAGCGCTTCCTTTTACCGTGCTGTTTGTGGACGGCAACCACGAAAACTTTGACCTGCTCTATTCCTATCCCGTAAGCGAGTGGAACGGTGGCAATGTGCATATTATCAAGCCCGGTATCATCCATTTAATGCGCGGGCAGGTGTTTGAACGCGAAGGCAATACTATATTCGCTTTTGGCGGCGCGACCAGCATAGATAAGTTTATGCGTACGGAAGGGCTTTCGTGGTGGGCTCTTGAAATGCCGACTTACGAGGAGCTGGACGAGGGCATTGCAAATTTGAAGAGGTATAACAATAAGGTCGATTATATCATCACGCACTCCTGCGGCGAGCGCGCCCTTATGTACCCGCCCCTGCGCATGCGTTCCTTTCAGACGGGTAGTTACCCTGAAAATCAGATGCTTGCCTATTTTGAAGATACTATCACCTATAAGCATTGGTACTTCGGGCACTATCACACGGACGGAAAGCTCAATGATAAAATGACCGTCCTTTATCAAGAGATCGTGCCGCTGGGGAAGTAGAGGCGAAAATACTTTTTTTAGGCATCGGCGGTGCGGAACAGCGATCTTGATGCGGCGATCAAAGTGTTTATGATTTTTGGGGTGCGTTTTGAGGTCGTTTGCGATCTTGCCGGCGTGCCGGTGCATTCCCAAGACGGTCTTATTGTTTAAAAACATGCGTGAAGGGAGGTTTGGCGGGATCGGCTTCAAAGTGTGCACGCTGTTGTTTATGAGTTTTGTCGCCGGGATCCTGCTTTTGTGCAGGAATGGATACACCGTGTAACAGCGGCGGAGCGGAAAGAAAAAAGCGGGCTCCGCGAGCATTTGCTCGCGGAGCCCGCAGCATGTTTCGGAATCGTCAACGGACGAGATTGCTGTATTCGTAAATTTTTTCCAGCAGGCTGTCCGAGATGACGTTGCGGTATCTTCCCATAAACACGAAGATCTTGGTGAAGAATTCGCGGTTGTCTCCGCCGACGGTATAGACGGGCAGGCGCTTGTTTTCGCCGTAAATGCGCGAAATAAACAGTTTGGTAAACTCGTCGCGTTCGGCGGCGTTCAGCCCGTTGAGGAAAGCGTCCGGCACATAGCCCGCCGAAACGGGCGTATCGTAATAGGCAGGCGCGGGCTGTGCTGCCGCGGGCGCGGCGTATGTGCGCGGGCGGAAATACGAAGCGGAAGCCTCGCCTGCTTTCTCGTAGGGGCGTTCGGGCGCGGCGGGTTCGGGTGCGGGCTGCTGCGCGGGCTGCGGTTGCTCCACAGACGGCTGCGCTGCCTGCTGCTGCGCCGTAAAGTCCGCATACGCGCGGTTGAACGTGCCGTCGTAGCGGGCGCGGTCGAAGTCGTAAGGCTTTTCCTCTTCCTTTTCCGCCTCGGCGGGTTGTTCGTTTTCGCGGATGGCGCTTTCGTATGCGTCGATTTCGGACTCTGCGTCGGCGGTTTCTTCCGCTGCGGGCGCTTCGGGTTCGGCGGCGATGTCGTCAAAGCTGAGCTGCGCCGCTTCTTCAAAGGCGCTGTTTATGCGGTCCGCATCGTCGAACGTGGTTGCGGCGGGTTCTTCCGCGGCAGGGGCGGGCGCCGCTTCCGCGGCGGGCTCTGCGGGGCTCTCCCAGCCGCGCAGGGCGAGCTGGTTGTCTTCGCCCACAACAAAGGGCGATTCCGCGGGCTTTTGCGCTTTTTTGGCGCGCCTCTTTTTGATGGAGACCACCAGCAGCACGATCAGCCAGAACAGGAACTGCGCAACGGCAACCGCCGCGGCGATCACGGTGCCGACGTAGGTAAAGCCGTTGGCAAAGCTGTCATACACGCCCAGCAGCACGAACGCGGCGATCGCCAGCACAAAGACCACGCACGCCCGAACAAAGTCGAGCACGAGCGTCTTTTTGCCCAGCGTCGAAAAGAGCGCGATCGCAAGGTTTGCGAGCAGTGCGCAGGCAAAGACTTGGAACACGATCGCCGTTGCGGTTTCCAGCGCGCCCCCTCCGCCGAGGTCGATGCCCGCAACGAGGTCGGCAAAGGCAAACGAGCCGATGAACACTTGCTCCGCGCCCGCCAAAAACGCCGCCGCAAACAGTACGGAAAACAATTTAAGGAAGCCGTACGTTTTGTACGCGGTAAACAGCAGCACCACCAGCGCGATGAAGCCGAACGCGAAGGAAAAGACGGTGGAATTGAGCGCCACAAAGGTATCGGGCGCGGTGAATACGAGTTCGAGCGGCATGCCCGTCGAATACACATAGAACAGCAGCACGAGCAGTGCAACGGCCGTTTTGAGCAGGTTGAGCTTTGCCGCCTTGCCGTTGCGCAGGAAGGCGCCGACGATCGTGCAGACGAGCAGCACGGCGTACATGCCGATCACAGCGTACAGCGCCGCCGTATACACCGTTGTTCCCGCAAAATCGCTGCCGAACAGGGCAAGCACTTCATCGAACAAAGATATGCCGAGCGCGCTTGCGGGTACAAACAGAAAAACTACAAACCCGGCAAAGATGAGCAGAGAAAGGACGAGCTGCAAAACCCTCCCTTCGGCTCGCTTTTGCGGGGGTGCCGCTTCGGGAGCGGGCGCGGAATAAAACGTTTCCATAATCTAGACCCCTTTTCATCGTTCGCGGCGCCGGTTGCGCAGCCATACCTGCTGCCTGCGGTGCGGCAAACATTATTACAAATAATATTTTACTATAAGAAAGGGAAAGTGTCAAGTGTATTTTAAAGAAACGCAGCCCCCGCTTTTTTGCTTTTCCGCGCGGCGCCGCGCGGAAAAGCGGCGGAAAAATGCGCGGAACGCTTCTTCGGGGCGGATGCGTTTATGCCGAACGGCGGCTCTGCGAAGGCGGGGGGATGCGTCGGCGGGGGGATGCGTAGGCGAGGGATGCGCCGGCGGGGGGATGCGTCGGCGAGGGAGGCGGCAGCGAGGCGGCGCCGCATCCCTTTCCGATATTTTGCGGCGCAAACTCTTTTTGATACGCTTTTTTTTGCGGCGGCTGCCTGTTCGGCGCGATTTTTTTTCGGAAAAGATTGATATTTTTCGGCGGGTGCGCTATAATAGACGGGAAACACGGCTTTGCGGCGGGCTCCGCCGCGGGGAGAAGTATGGAAGCAGATCTCAAAAAGGCGGTCGCCGCCATCCGAGAAAACACGGGCATCGCCCTTTCGGTGTTCACCGACCGCGGCGAGCCGCTTTCGGGCGCGGCGGACGCCGCCCCGTCGGAGTTCGAGGGGATTTTCCGCGATACGGGGCGCAACGCTACCTATTTCCGCGCCGTATACCGCGGCAGGCAGTACATCTGCGCGGTCCCCGGCTGTTCGGACGTACAGCGCAACTACGCTTATTTCATCGCCGATGTGCTGGCGGGCGCGGGCAGCCGCCTTTCCAACACGGCAAATTTGCCGAAAGGGGAGTTTTTGCGCCGTATCCTGCTCGGCGAATGCAGCGAGGAGGACGTGCGCCGCTACCGCGAAAAATACGCCGTGCCGGACCGCCCCTGCTTTGCGCTCGCCGTCCGTGCGGAGGGCGAGGGGGATATGGCGAATTTGCTGGCGCAGTACGCCGAGAGCGATGCGGACGCCGCCGTGATGATCTCCCCGCACGACGGGGCGTTTGTCAAATTCACCGAGGCGGAGTCGGAATACCAGTCCTCCGCGGATTTTGCCAACTTTTTGGCGCAGAGTTTTTTGGAGGAGCTGGGGCTCCGCGCGCGCGTCGGGATCGGGAGCACCGTCCGCCGGTTCGAGGATGTGGGGCAGTCGTATGAGCAGGCGAGCACGGCGCTGCGCATGAGCGCGCAGTTCAATGCCGCGGGAGACGTGCACAGCTACCGCGAATTTGTGCTCAGCCGCATGCTCGAAGAGCTGCCCGCCTCCCGCAGGGCGGAATACCTTGCCGTGCTGCTTGACGGCGAGGCGCGCGAGTTGCTCAAAGACGAAGAGCTGGCGGGTACGGCGGAGGAGTTTTTGGGGAACGATCTGAACGTGAGCGAAACGGCGCGCAACCTGTATATGCACCGCAACACGCTCATGTACCGTTTGGATAAACTCGAACGTTTGACGGGGCTGAACCTGCGCAAATTTTCGGATGCGGTCACCTTCCGCGTCATCACCATTTTAAACAGATTGGTATAAAGCGCGGAGGGTCGTTCCTCCGCTTCGAAAAGGAGAAGAAAGATGAACGTATACGAACGCTCGCTGAAACTGCACAAAGATCTGCGCGGCAAGTACGAGATCCGCTCGCTGGTCGAGATAAAAGACAGAGAATCGCTCTCGCTCGCCTATACGCCGGGCGTGGCGCAGCCCTGCAAGGAGATCGCCGCCGACCCTTCCGCGGCGTACCTGTACACCCGCAAATGGAATACCGTCGCCGTCGTGTCCGACGGCAGCGCGGTGCTGGGGCTGGGCAACATCGGCGGGCTGGCGGGGCTGCCCGTCATGGAGGGGAAGGCGGTCCTGTTCCGCGAATTCGGCGGCATCGACGCCGTTCCCATCGTCCTTTCGGGGCAGGAGACCGATGACATCGTAAAGGCGGTGGAGATGATCGCGCCCTCCTTCGGCGGCATCAATTTGGAGGATATCCGCGCGCCCAAGTGTTTTGAAGTGGAGGCGCGCCTCAAAGAAAAGCTGGATATCCCCGTCTTTCACGACGACCAGCACGGCACGGCGATCGTGACGGGCGCGGCGCTTTTGAATGCGCTCAAACTGGCGGGCAAAACGCTTGCCGAAGTGCGCATCGTCATCTGCGGGGCGGGCAGCGCGGGGATCGCCATCTGCAAACTGTTGCAGGCGAGCGGCGCAAAGCACATCACCCTTACCGCCAGCCGCGGGATCGTTTGCGAAGGGGAGCCTTGGCTCTCCGTGGCGCAGGCGGAGATCGCAAAGAGCACCAATGCCGCGCATCTGCGCGGAACGCTTGCCGACGCGGTGCGCGGGGCAGACGTGTTCATCGGCGTTTCCGCACCGGGGCAGCTGAGCAAGGAGATGGTGCGGAGCATGGCGGAAAAGCCCGTCGTGTTTGCCATGGCGAACCCGGAACCGGAAATTTACCCGCAGGACGCGCTGGATGCGGGCGCCTTTGTGGTGGGTACGGGCAGGAGCGATTTCCCCAACCAGATCAACAACGTGCTCGCCTTTCCCGGCGTGTTCCGCGGCGCGCTGGACGTGCGCGCAAGCGATATCACCGAGGGCATGAAGGTCGCGGCGGCGCACGCCTTGGCAGAGCTTGTGGGCGAGGACCTTCGCCCCGATTACGTGATCCCCTCCGCTTTCGATCCGCGGGTGGGGGCGGCGGTCGCGGCGGCGGTCGCAAAAGCGGCAAAAGAGGACGGCGTGGCAAGGATATGACCGTGCCGTGCCGCCCGCATCCCGCGCGGGGCGGGCGGGGCGGCGCTTCGTACGCCGCGGCCGGCGCCTCGTTTTTGCGGCGGGCGGCGTTTAAAAAAAGACAAAAATTTTCAGCATCCCGTTGCCGCCTGTGCAAGTTTTTTACACAAGGCGGCAATATTATAAAGAAGGATCGCGCAAACGGCAAGAGCGGTCCGGCGGAGCAAAGAAAAAAGGATCAAACGAAGCAAAAGGGGAAACAAAATGGATAGAGAACGTTTTTCGGAAATGCTCGCCTTGGCGCGGAAGGGGATCTCCCCGCGCGAGCGCGGCAAATACTGTTCGGCAGGGTATGTGAGCGCGGTCATCGAAGGCGGCAACAAAAAGCTGTACCGCGGGGTGAACGTAGACCTTGCCTGCGGGCTCGGTTTTTGTGCCGAACGCGCCGCCGCGGCGGCGATGCTTGCCGACGGCGAGCACACGGTGCGGCGCGTCGTATGCGTAAACGAGCGCGGCGAACCGATGTCTCCCTGCGGTGCCTGCCGCGAATTTTTGGCGCTGCTTTCCCCCGAAAACGCATCCTGTGAATTTTTGGCGGGTACGGAGCCGCTGCGCACGGTCACGCTGGGCGAACTGCTCCCCATGAACTGGCAGCGCCCGCCCTACGCGGAGGAAAAACAATGAGCAAGGAACGGGCAGGGCGCCGCGGCGCCCTGCGGAAGGCGGTGTTTGCACTGGCGGTGCTGCTGTTGGCGGCGGCGCTCTTTTTTGCGGGCTTTTTTGTTCGCACCGCCACGCTGCCGCAGGGGGCGAAAACGCTGCTTTGGATGTGGAGCGAGGTAGACGCCCACTATTTTTATGATGTGGAAGAAAAGGACTTTTGGAACGCGGCGATCGGCGGGGCGGAAGGGCTTTTCGACGAGTATTCCGAATATTATACCGCCGAGGAATACGGCGCCGTGCAAGATTCGTACGCGGGGCTGCAAAACGGCGTCGGGCTGAACCTTTTTTCGGCGTCCAACCTCGTTTTGCGCGTGGCGATCGGGTCTCCGCTCTTTTTTGCCTGCGAAGAGGGGAAAACGGTGGAGGAAGGCATGTATCTTACCGGGGCGGGGGCGGCGGAAGATTCGCTGCAAACGATCGAGGACGGAAGCAGCGCGGCGGAAGTTTTGGCGAGCCTTTCCGAACAAGAGCGGGTCGTGCTGCGGTTTTCCGCGCAAAACGATGCGCGGGCGGCGGATTCGTTTACGCTCTCCGTTTCGGCGGAGGAATATACCGAAAGTTATGTGCTGTACGCCTGCGGCGGGCGGGCGTTTGCCTGCATTCACGGCGCAGACGGGGCGCGGTGGGAGGATGTGAGCGGGCACGTTACGTTGGACGAGGCGGTTACGGGCGATACGGCGTACATCCGCATCGTGCGCTTTGCAGGAGACGCCGCCGAGGCGTTTGCGTACGCGGCGCGGCAGTTCAAGGAGGACGGTGCGTCGGCGCTGCTGCTCGATCTGCGCAACAACGGCGGCGGCAGGATGGATATTTTGCAATCCGTCGCCTCCTATTTGCTGCGGGATGCGGATTCGAGCGCGGAGATCGTGCAAACGGCGCGGTTCAAAGACGGAACGGAGCAGGAATACCGTGCCCGCGGCAACTATTTTGCGGAATATTTCGGCGACGCGGCGGTGTATGCGGCGGCAAACGGGAACAGCGCCTCCGCCTCCGAAGCGCTGCTCGGCGCCATGTACAGCTACGGCACGCTTTCGTATGCAGACGTGTATTTGACCAAATTGGGCGATGCGGCGGCGCGCACCTACGGCAAGGGCATCATGCAAACGACGTATACGAGCGGGAACGGCGCGCTCAAACTTACCACGGCGCAGATCTATTGGCCGAACGGCACCTGCATCCACGGCAGAGGGGTGACCGAGGAGGACGCCGACGAAAGCGGCTGCCCGCACGCGGTTTCCGCCTCTTCCAACGCCGATGCGGGCAACGCGGCGCTCTCCGCCATCCTTGCCTCCATAGCGGCGTAAACCGTCGCGGGCTTTGCCTGTTTTGCCGCGCCCCGAACGCCGAAAAAGGCGTTCGGGGCGCGTTTTTTGCCCGTGCGGGATTTTTTGCGAAATCGAAAAAAGGGTGGCGCGGCGGGCAAGTTTGTGGTATACTGGAACCGAGGAGGAGAAAGATGCAGGGGGAAGAAGCTGTTTTTAATTTTAAAAAGATCATGGAGCGCACGCGGCGCGCCGTATTTTTCGGCGGGGCGGGGGTGAGCACGGAGAGCGGCATTTCGGACTTCCGCTCGGAGGACGGGCTGTACCGCCAAAAGTACAAATACCCGCCCGAACGCATTCTTTCGCACACCTTTTTTACCGAGCACACCGAAGAATTTTATGCCTTTTACCGCGATAAGATGCTCTGCCTCGCCGCGCAGCCCAACGCCGCGCATAAAAAGCTGGCGCAGTGGGAGGCGGAGGGGAAACTTTTTGCCGTCGTCACGCAAAACATAGACGGGCTGCACCAAAAGGCGGGCAGCAAAAACGTGTTTGAACTGCACGGCAGCATTTGGCGCAATTATTGCGTGCGGTGCGGCATGCCGTACCCCGTGCAGCGCATCGCCGCGGGCAGCGGCGTGCCCCGCTGCGCCTGCGGCGGGGTCGTAAAACCGGACGTGGTGCTCTACGAAGAGCCGCTCGACCAATCCGTTTTAAACGGCGCGGTGCAGGCGATCCGCGCGGCGGATACGCTTATCGTCGGCGGAACGTCGCTCAACGTGTATCCCGCGGCGGGGCTGATCGATTTTTTTCAAGGCGACAATTTGGTCGTCGTCAATCTCGGCGCGCCCGCCAAGGATATGCGCGGCACGCTGTTCATAGACGGAAAGATCGGGCAGGTGCTCTCCCGCCTGTAATGCGGCGTGCCGCGGCGGGGGCGTTCCCCGCCGCGGTCCGTTTGCGGCGCGCGCCGCAAAGCCGCCTATATCCGTGCGGGGAGGCGCGTTCCCATCCGCACGGGGGGCGTGCCGCAAAGCCGCTTCATCCGCGAAGGGGCTGCTTCACAGCCGTCTTTATCCGTGCGGGGGGCGCGTTCCGAAGG
This sequence comes from uncultured Clostridia bacterium, assembly GCA_944346885.1. Taxonomy (GTDB): domain Bacteria; phylum Bacillota; class Clostridia; order Christensenellales; family Borkfalkiaceae; genus Borkfalkia. The sequence continues at coordinate 9,662 of CALVMR010000017.1, forward strand.
GCTTTCTTTCGTTCAAGCCGATCGCCGTATCGGCAAACGGCGGTGCTTGCGCTTATTTATAACGAATATCGTTTTTATTTTTTTCGATAATTTTTGAAAACCCCCTTGACAAGGGGATTTTTTTTGCTATAATGGGAGCAGAGCGGGAAAAATTAAAACTGAAATAGTTAAAAACGGAAGGATGAGGAAGAGAATGCGGTTTATCAAACATCCCACGCTGCGCGCGGATACGGGCGATCTGTTTTACAGCCCCGCCGTGCGCATGCGCCGCGCGTTTTTTGTAAAGGAAGCGGGCGGCAGGGCAGAGCTGTGCGTCTGCGGGCTGGGCTACGGCGTGTATTATATCAACGGCGTGCGGGTGACGGAGGATCGGTTCATCGCACCCGTTTCCGATTACGAAAAAACGCTTTGGTACAACCGCTACGACGTGAGCGCGCTGCTGCGGGAGGGAGAAAACCTGTTGTGCGCGCACCTCGGCAACGGCTTTTTCAACGAAAATTTTGAAAGCGCCTGGGGGCATGACCGCGCGCCGTGGCGGGATGCGCCCAAACTTGCGCTGCGCCTTGCCTTTGCGGGCGGCTGCGTGGAGAGCGACGAGGCGTTCCGCGTATCGGCGGACGGGGCGCTGTACTACAACCAGCTGCGTTCGGGCGAATATTACGACGCCCGCCGGGAAGAGGATTGGCTTTCGGCGGCGTATGACGATTCGGGCTGGGAGCACGCGGTGTTTGACGCCCGCCCGCCCGCGGGCGCGTTCCGCCCCTGCGTTTGCCCGCCCGTGCGCGAGGCGGAGGAGTTCCCCTGCGTCTGCGTGCGGGAAACGGAGGAGGGGCGGCTGTACGATTTCGGCAGCAATTTTTCGGGCTACGTGCGGTTGAAGACCTCCGCCCCCGCGGGAACGGAGCTCATCTTGGAGCACGCCGAAGAGATCGACGGGGCGCTTCGTTTAAAGCGGAACGGGTTGGGCATCTATTACCCGTCCGTTCCCTGCCAAACGGATAAAGTGATCTGTGCGGGCGGCGAACTTGTTTGGTCGCCGAAGTTTACCTACCACGGGTTCCGCTATGTGCTGCTGCGCTGCGCGCAGGGCAAGCCGCCCGCGGCGCAGCTTTGCGGCGTGTTCGTGCACCAGGCGGCGGAGCAGACGGGCAGGTTTTCCTGCGACGTGCCGCTGCTCGATCGGATCTTTGCGGCGGGGATCCGTTCTTCGCTGTCGAACATGTTTTATTCGCTTACCGACTGCCCCACGCGCGAAAAGCTGGGCTGGACCAACGATGCCGCCGCTTCCGCCGAACAGCTGCTTTTGCATTTCGACTGCGCCTCTCTCTTCCGCAAGATCGCGCAGGACCTTGCGGACGCGCAGCGGGAGGACGGGTGCATGCCGGGCATCGTGCCCACGGACGGCTGGGGGTACGATATCGGCCCGGTGACGGACGCTTTTTTGTACGAGCTGCCCTATCGGCTGTACCTCTGCGCGGCGGATACAGAGACCGCGCGCTTCCTGTACCCGTACTGCCTGCGCAATCTGCGCTACCTCGGCGGCAGGCTGGAACGGGGGGAGTGGTTCGACCTCGGCGATTGGACGGGCGCCTGCAACAAGGGGGATAACGCGCCCTTCGTGCAGTGCATGCTGCTGCTCTTTTTCCTGAAAAAGATGCTCGTGCTCGCCGACGCGCTCGGCGAGGAGAAGGCGGAGCTTTTGCGCATGCAGGCGCGGTTCGAACAAAAGGTGCGCGGAGAATACCTCTGCGGCGGCGATTATACGGGCGGCGGGCAAACGGCGCCCGCCATGCTGCTGGTGTACGGCATGGGGGAGCGGGAAAAACTGCGCGCCCGCCTGCTGGATGCCGTGCGGGCGGCGGATACGCATTTGGATTGCGGCATGATCGGCACGCAGTACATTTACGACGCGCTTTCGCTGCTCGGCGAGCAGGACCTCGTGCTGCGCATGGTCTGCGCGGAGAGCGCGCCCTCCTTTGCGCACTGGTTTTCGGAAGGGGCTACAGCCCTTTGGGAGACGTTTGAGGGCGGCAAAACCGAATCCAAAAACCACCACATGTTTTCCAACATTCTCGCGTGGTTCACAAAGTGCATTGCGGGCATCCGTGTTCTGCGCCCGTACGAGGCGGAGATCGCGCCCCTTCCCTTTACCGCGGTAAAGCGCGCCGAGGGGGAAGTGCGGCTGCTTGGAAAAACGCTGCGCGTGCGCGTGGAACGCAGAGGGAAAACGCTGCGCGTTGCCGCCGAGGTGCCCGAAGGGATTGCGGTGTACGCAAACGGAAAAAAACTGCCGGCGGGAACAAACGTCTTTTGCGTGCCGCCCGCAGACGGCGATAAAGACGGAAAAAAGACCGAACAAGAGGAGTAATGGGATGAAAAAGCTGCACCTTATTTGCAACGCGCACTTAGACCCCGTTTGGATGTGGGATTGGGACGACGGGATGGCGACCGCGCTGGCGACCTTTTATGCCGCCTGCGAACTTGCCGACGAATACGACTATATCTTCTGCCACAACGAGGCGTTTTTGTACGAAACGGTCCGCCAAAACGATCCCGCGCTCTTTGCGCGCATACAGGAGCTGGTAAAAGCGGGGAAGTGGCATATCATGGGCGGCTGGTATTTGCAGCCGGACTGCAACCTGCCCTCCGGGGAGAGCTTTATGCGGCAGGCGCTCTTCGGGCAGGCGTATTTCCAAAAATATTTCGCAAAAAAGCCGACCACGGCGATCAACTTCGATTCGTTCGGGCACACGCGCGGGCTGGTGCAGATCTTAAAAAAGTGCGGGTACGACAGTTACCTGTTCTGCCGCCCCATGCCCGAAATGGTGCCGCTGGAAGACATGTATTTTTGGTGGGAAGGGTACGACGGAAGCCGCATAAAAGCCTGCCGCATCGAGGATAAGAGCATCTATTGTTCGGGGCTCGGCACCGCCAAAGAGGATATTTTGCGCAAAGCCGAGCGCTGGAAGGATAAGAGCGTCGGCATCGCGCTGTGGGGCGTGGGCAACCACGGCGGCGGCGCTTCGCGCAAGGACCTGCAAGACATCGCGCAACTGCAAAAGGAGAGCGCGTACGAGATCGTGCACAGCACGCCGGAGGCGTTTTTTGCCGAAACCGAGCCCTCCTTTGTGTACAGGCGCTCTTTGACGCCCTGTTTGGTCAGCTGTTATTCTTCGCTCAACCGCGTCAAACAGGCGCACATCCGCTTGGAGAACAAGCTGTATCTGACCGAAAAGATCTGCGCCCTCGCCGCGCTGAACGGTAGCCGCGTTATCGATTTTTCGGCGTTCGACGATGTGATGCGGGATATGCTGGGCATCGAATTTCACGACGTGCTCTCCGGCACCTGCGCTTCGGACGGAGAGCGCAGCTGCCTGATGAAGGCGGAGCACGGGCTGAAAGTGCTGGACGATGCGTTCATGCGCGCCTTTTTCGCGCTGACCACGGTCTTTGCGGCGGCGGGAGAGGGGGAGTACCCCGTGTTCGTGTTCAACCCCTGCGCGCAGGAGATCGAGCGCGTCGTCGAAGTGGAGTTTTTGCTCACCACCGTGCTCGTTTCGGACGAGGAGCATTACGAGATCCGCGCGAGCGTGGAGGGGAAGCCCGTGCCCGTGCAGGTCATCAAAGAGCTCTCCAATATCAATTACGACCGCCGCAAGCGCATCGCGGTGCGCGTCAAACTGCGCCCGATGGGCGTCACCCGCATCGACTGCACCGTCGAGCAGGTGAAAAACGCGCCCCTCGTGTGGGAGGGAGACAGCTATGTGTATGCCGACGAACACAAGCGCGTCACGATCGACCGCAAAACGGGCTGTTTGACGAGTTTTGTGTGCGACGGAAAGGAATATCTGCGCGGCGCTTCGTTTTTGCCCGTGCTCTTTAAAGACAATGCCGACCCGTGGGGCTGGGAAAAATTCGCCGTGGGGGAGGACCCGCAGCCCATGCGCCTCTCGCCCTGCGAAAAGGGGGCGTTCGAGGGGCTGCGCGCCGTGGAGATGATCGAGGACGGCGAAGTGCTCACCGAGATCGAGAGCCTGTTCGAGGGCGGAAGCTCCGCCGTGCGCGTCGGGTACAAGATCTACAAGCACGTGCCGTACATCGACGTCAACGTGCGCGTGTTCTGGCAGGAGCAGACCAAAACGCTGAAATTGAAGATCGCCGCGGGCGAGGGCGGAAAGTTCGTCGGGCAGGCGGCGTACGGCAGAGAGGAGTTCGAGGCGGACGGCGGAGAAAAGGTCGCCCAGCGCTACGTTGCGTTCGGGGGCAAAGAGGCGTACCTCGCCGTGCTGAACAGCGGCTCCAACGGGTGCAGCAAGCAGGGCGGAGACGCCTATCTTACTCTGCTCAACGGCGCGGCGTATTGCGCGCATCCCATCGGAGACCGCCCGCTGGTGCCTTCGGGCAGGTATGTGCCGTACATCGAACAGGGCGCGCACGAATTTTCTTACCGCGTGGCGGTGTTGCCCGAAAACGAGCTGGAACGGGAGGCGCAGCTGTTCGTGCAGCCGCCTTATGCGCTCAGCGTGTTCCCGCACGGGCAGGGCGCGGAGCCGTTTGCGGCGGAGATCTCCGAGCCCGCCGTCGTGCTCACGGCGCTGCGCGAGCAGAAAAAAGGGCGGTATATGCTCCGCCTGTTCAACGGCAGCGGGGAGAGCAAGCGCGCCGTGCTGCGCTTCGGCGGCGCCGCGCGCATCCTGCGTTTCGGAAAATTTGAAATAAAAACCCTGCTTTTTGACGGAAAAAGGCTTGTCGAAAGCAGAAAAGCAATGTTATAATAAAGGAGCTTCGGTATGCGGTTTGCACAACTTCTTGCGCAAAAAAACGAGGATATGTCGGGCGCGGCGCCCGTGACCGCCGCTTTTTTGGGAGACAGCGTAACGCACGGCTGTTTCGAGTGCTACATCGATAAAAACGGAAACGTGGAAACGGTGTACGAGCGGCACAATTCGTATGCCGAAAAATTCGGGCGCATTCTCTCCGTGCTCTATCCGCGCGCGCAGCTGAATATCGTCAACGCGGGCACGAGCGGCGGCTGCGCCGCAAGAGGGGCGGAGCGTTTGGAGCGCGACGTGCTGCGCTTCGCGCCCGACCTAGTCGTCGTAAACTTTGCGCTCAACGACTGCGGCGCGGGCGACGCGGGGCTCTCCGCCTACGAGGAGGACCTGCGTTCCATTTTTTCCCGCGTGCGGCAGAGCGGGGCGGAGGCGGTGCTGGTCACGCCGAACATGATGTGCACCTATGTAAGCAACGAACTTGCCGACGCGCGCCTGCGCGCGGTGGCGGAAGATCTTGCCGCCCGCACGGCGTGCGGCGTTCTTGACCGCTACGTTGCCGCGGCAAAGCGGGCGGCGGCGGACGAAGGCGTGCCCGTTGCGGATTGTTACGCCGTTTGGAAAAAAATGCATGCCAACGGCGTCGATGTGACGGCGCTGCTTGCCAACCGCCTCAATCACCCTTCGCGGCAGATGCAGTATCTTGCCGCCCTCAAACTGGCGGAGCTGGTGCTGGGGGTGCGGGCGTGAACGAGTGTTTTCCGCTGCGGTTCAATTTAGACGTGTGCAGCGGCGCGCGTGCGCCGGACCCCGAACGCGCCGTTGCCGCGCTGTTCGGGCTGGACGAGGCGTATGTCCGCCGCTGCGCGGCGGAATTTCAAAACCATGTATGCGCCTGCGCGCAGGAGACGGATGCGGCGCTGCGCGGGCGGCTGCGGCAGGCATACGCGGGCAAGCTCGTCGCGTTTTTCGGGGATTCGATCACATCCGACCGCCTCGGTTATGCGCGCATTGCGGCAAAGGTGCTGCCCGAAACGGAAAATTTTGCCGTGTCGTGCACCACAAGCGTACAGCTCTTGCATGCCCTGCGCGGCGAAGTGGCGGCGCGCATGCCGCACACGGCAGTGATCTTTATCGGGACCAACGACGCCTGCGAACAGGGCGGGCGCACGCAGGTCTCCGTCGAAGAATATGAAAAAAATTTGAAAGACATCTTAGAAGTTCTGCGCGGGTGCAAACGGCGCATCCTGTTCACCCTTCCGGGCGGCACGCAGTACGGAGAACAGACGAAGGCGCGCTTCAACGCGGCGATCCGCCGCGCAGCGGCGGGCGGCTGTACGCTGCTGGATACGTCGTTTGCGGCGGCGATGGAAGGCGGCTACGAGCCGGACGGGGTGCATTTGAGCCCCGCCGCGCAGCGGCGGGCGGCGCAGCGGCTGTTCGAGATCTTGGATGACGAGAGGGGGATATGACGGGCGGAAACGAAAAAGCGGGCAAGGCGGGCGGCAAACAGAGCACGCTGCGCAAGATGAACCGCAGGCTCATTCTTGAATTTATCAGCGAAGAAAAGCTCTCCTGCATGGATCTGGCGCACAAATGCGGGCTGAGCTATACGGGCGTCATCACGTTGGTAGACGGGCTGCTCAAAGACGGCATCGTCAAAAAGATCGACGCCGAAGCCACTTCGCTGGGGCGGCGCCCCATCTGGGTGGAGATGGCGCGCGGCTACGGCATGGTGTGCGTGGTCAATTACACCGAGGCGCCCTTTTGGGGGCTGTACGCGCTGGACGGCGAATGCCTGTTCAGCGAGCGGTTCGGCACGGACGGGCAGATATGCCGCGCGGATGTAGACGCGCTGGCGGAGCGCATCGCCTCGGTGCGGCAGGAACGCTTCCCCGAAGTGCGGCTGCTGCACATGGCGGTGGCGGTTCCCGGCAAGGTGGATAAGCGCACGGGCGGCTTTGTGTTCGCGCCGCACTTCAAAGATTGTAAAAACATCAACCTGCGCACCGTGTTCGGCGAGCGGCTGCAAACGCAGGTCACGGTGAAAAACGATCTGCTCTTTTCGCTCATCGCCGAAAAGGAGTACGGCGCGCTCAAAGCCAAGATCCACGATACGCTCTTTTTGCAGTTCGGCTACGGCTTCGGCTGTTCGCTGTATTTGAACGGAAAACTGTACGAGAGCCGCCGCGGGCACGGCGGCGAGATCGGCATGTTCATCACCGATTACGGAACGGGCTTCCTCAACACGGGGGAAAACCTTTACTTTCAGCAGCTCGGCTCCTACGAGCGTCTTTTGCGCACCGCGCAGACGATGACGGGGGAGGAGGTCACGCTCGACGCGTTCGTGGCGCAGTACCACGCGGGCAATTCGCTGGCGGTGAAGCTGGTGGAGGAGTTCGCTTCGGTGGTGGCGGGCGTCATCAAGAGCCTCGCCACCGTCATCGATTTCGACAGCGTTGTCATCACCTCGCAGTCGCTCGCCTTCGGCGAAAAGTTCCTTTCGCTGCTCGGCAGCAGGGTGAACGTCGGCGGGCCGTATTCGGATATCGGGCTGTATCGGGCGTCGTTCGGCGTGGAGGGCATCACTCTCGGCGCAAAAAAATTCGCCATCCGGCGCGCCATCGACCAGATCTCCTGAGTGATACCGTATTCTGCACGGCGCGGCGGTTTGTCGGGCGCGGCGTTGCATTTTTCGGGGCGGGGCGGCGCTTTGCTCTGCGCAGCGTTTGCGCGGCATTGCGCGTTGCTCTGCGCGGCGGTTTTGCGCGCGGGGAGAGGGAGGCGTTTGTTCCGTATGCGGCGGGTCCTATTCCCATGCCGCATATTTCGCACCTTTATTAAAATTAAACTAGTTAAAAGTTTGAAATATTTTATCATTTGGTATTGACAAACCACCAAAACGGTGGTATTATATAGGTGTAATAAAAACTAATTTAGTTAAAAAGGGCAGAACAATGGCATCGGGCATCCGCAATACAGCTTCATTCACGGTCATAGCCGAGCAAGACCCCGTATTGGATTTTGCGGCAGAGGAACTGCGCGCTTATGCGGCGCGCATGCTGCCGCAGGGTGCGCCGCAGGCGGAGGCGTGCAACATTTATCTCGGCTGTTCGGAAGCGTTTTTCGCGCGGCACGGCTTAGACCGCGGCGCGCTCTGCCGAGACGGGTACACGGTATGCGCCGTCGAAGGGGGCTGGGCGCTGGCGTCTTTGCTGCCGCGCGGCGTGCTGTTTGCGGTGTACGACGTGCTGCGCGCCAACGGGTGCCGTTTCATCAAGGCAGCCGGCGTGGAGGAGATCGTTCCCCGCTGCGAAGAGCTGGTGTTTGCGCCGCGGCTGGAAAACCCCGATTTGGAGATCCGCGGGCTGACCATCGGCGTTTCCGAAGTGAATGCGGATTGGGAAAAGCAGACCGAGTGCATCGTGGATTGGGCAGCCAAAAACCGCCTGAACATGATCTTTTTGCACGAGAGCGTGGACCTTCCTTTCGGCGAAGCGAATCACGGCGTTGTCGAGGCGGTGTACAAGCGCGGGATGCTGCTGGAATTCGGCGGGCACGGCATTCAAAACTATGTGCCGCGCACGCTGTTCGACGCCCACCCCGAATACTTCATCGAAAAGGACGGCAAGCGCGCAAAGAGCGGAAATTTTTGCGTTTCCTCCAAAGAGGCGCTGGAACTTGCGGCGGCGCGCCTGCTTTCGTATCTTCGTTCCTGCCCCGGCGTCCGCGTGCTGCACATTTGGTTTGAAGATACCATCGCGGGCAGCTGGTGCACATGCGCCTCCTGCCGCGAAAAGCTCCCCGTGCAGCAGATGAGCGAGGCGGTCTCCTTTTTTGCGGAGCGCATCCGCGGGGAATTTCCGCACGTCAAACTGGACCTTTTGCTGTACCACGACACGCTGGATAAGATCGACGGCGTTGCCGAGCTGCCCGAAAACGTTGTGGTGGAGTTTGCCGCGCGCGAGCGCTGCTACGGGCACCCCATCGACGCGGCAGACTGCAAGCTCAACCGCACCTATCTGCGCAAGCTGGACGCCTGCATCCGCCGCTTCGGAGCGGAAAAGATCGCGCTCTTTGAATACTACATGGATTTTATCCTCTTTTCCAAGGCGAAAACGGTGCTGGCGCATACCATCGCCGCCGACCTGCGCTGCTACGCGCAGCGGGGCATCCGCTCCGTATCGCCGCTTTCGTTCGGGCTGTACAGCTTTTGGGCGTACGACGTAAATCTGTACGTGTACGCCGCGCACGCCTTCCACACCGACCGCAGCGCGGAGGAGACGCTGGCGGCGTTCCTTGCCGATTTTTCGCTGCCGCAGGGGTATGCGGCGTATTTGGCGGAGATGGAGCGCTTTACCGCGCTGTACTTTTCGTTCTGCGGGTACGAGCACTGTTACGACGATATCCGCGGGCTGCCCATCTGCCCGTATTTCGACGAGCACCTGCAAAAGATCGGCGAGGCGATCGCCTGCCTGTACAGGGCGTCGGCGCTGTTGGCTTCGCTGCAAAAGGAGGCGCGGGGCGCGGCGGCAAGCTATTTGGATTGGGAGGCGAAGATCCTCGATATCACGCTCTCCGAATGCACGGGGCTGCGCCTGCGGATGACGACGCGCAGCAAAAATTACCACGCCGCCGAAAAGGGGAGCGGGGCGCTGGTGCGGGATATGGAATCCGTCAAAACGGGGCTGTACGGCATCTTGGATAAGATCCGAAAGATCCCGCCCGGCATAAAAGGGGTGCAGGGCGGCACCCTGTTTGAAGAACACTTGTGCAAAGATCAGATCTGGACGGTGAACGAGCTTTTGAACAAAGAGTTCGAACAAAACGTCGATCTGGACCGCAGCGGCATTTAAGGGGGCGGGGAATGCAAATACGGCAAAGCAAAAAATTTTGGAAGAAAAAGCAGCGGCTGTTCATCATCGGCATGCTTTCTTTGGCGCTCATCAACTTTGCGATCTTTTGGGTATACGTGAACATCCAATCGATCGTGATGGCGTTTCAGGATCCGGGCACGGGGGCGTTCAGCTTTATCAACTTTAAAACGCTGTTCGACGCGCTCGGCCACGGGCGCCCGCTGGTGGATAACCCGCAGGTGTTTTCGGTGGACGCCATCGTCAACACGCTCATCTTTTTTGCGGTATCCCTCTTTTTTATTACGCCGGTCTCCTTCGTGTTCTCGTACTTTCTGTATAAAAAAATCTGGGGATACAAGGTGTTCCGCGTCGTCTTCTTTTTGCCCTCCATCATCTCCGTCGTCGTGCTCACCAGCCTGTTCGGGTACATGTTTTCCACAAAGGGCATCGTAACGGAGATCTTTATGTGGCTGACCGGGTCGGAAACGACGCCCATCTTCTTCGGGGAGGAGCGGTACGCGCTCACCTGCCTCATCCTCTACAACATATGGACGGGCTTCGGCACCAACATCATCCTGTTCAGCGGCGCCATGTCTCGCATCCCGGAAGAGCTGATGGAGTACAACAAGCTCGAAGGCGTCGGGTTTGCGCGCGAGCTGGTGCAGTTTGTGGCGCCGCTCATCTGGCCCACCTTTTCCACCGTCATCATCTTCGCGTGCGTGGGCATCTTCAACGCGTCGGGGCCCATCCTGTTCTTTACGACCGGGAACTTCCGCACCAACACCATCAGTTACTGGATCTTTGCGCAGGTGTACCAGGCGGGCGGCATCCCCGAATACGCGGCGGCGGTCGGTTTGTTCTTCACCGCGATCGGCGTGCCTTTCGTGATGGTCGTCAAATGGCTGCTCGGCAAAGTCGGGCAGGATGTGGAATATTGAGGTGGCGCCATGTTGAAAAGAAGAAACAAGAAAAAACTGACGGTCGGGCAGTTGATCGCGTTCATCGTCGTCTTCGCCGTCTTTTTCCTCTTCGCGGTCACGCTCATCTACCCGATGCTGTGGGCGCTGCTCAATTCCTTTAAGACCAATGCGGAATATTTCGACGATCCCTTCAAATTCCCCGAAATCTGGCAGTTTAAAAACTACGTAAAAGTGTTCGATAAGCTCTCCGTGCGCACCTCGTACGGCACGCAGGTCGGGCTCTTGGGCATGTTCGCCAACAGCATCTGGCTCTCTCTGTGCGGATCGGTGCTGACGGTGTTCTCCTCCACGATGGTGGCGTACGTCGTCGCAAAATACGATTTCCGCATGAAAAACTTCATCTACGGGCTGGCGATCTTTATCATGATCATCCCCATCGTGGGCAACCTGCCCGCGCAGTACAAACTGTACAGCGACTTGCACCTGCGCAACTCGCCGCTCATCCTCATCACCTATACGGGCGGCTTCGGCTTCAACTTTATCGTGCTGTACGGCTTCTTTAAAAATGTTTCTTGGAGCTATGCCGAGGCGGCGTTTGTAGACGGGGCGAAGAATCTGCGCGTGTTTTTGAGCATCATGCTCCCGTTGGCGATGCCCGCCATCGCAGCGCTGTTCGTCATCCAGGTCGTGGGGCTGTGGAACGACTACATGACGCCGCTGATGTATCTGGGCGATTTTCCGACGCTCTCGTCGGGGCTGTACCGCTTTAAGACCATCATGGAGAGCGGCGGCTCTACCGATTACCCCGTGTACTTTGCGGGCATTTTGCTAGCCACCATCCCCATCTTGGTGCTGTTTGCGTTCTTCTCGGAGACCATCATGCAAAACACCGTTGCGGGCGGGCTGAAAGGGTAGGGCGCCGCGGCGGGCGCGCCCGAACAGAGGGCTGCGTTCCGCAAAACAGGTAGGCTGCCCGCGGCAGCGGGCTGGAAATATCACAAATGTTTCAAGGAGGAAACGTGTATGAAAAAGGCAGGCAGGATCGCATCGCTCTTTTGCATCCTTGCGCTGGCATGCGGCTTGTTCGCGGGCTGCGGCGGCGTAAAAGATACAGAGGATAACCTTGTGATCGAAAGCTATCTCGGCGGGTACGGAACGGAGTTTTTGTACCGCCTGAAAGACCGCTTCGAGGAGATCTATCCCGAAAAAACGGTGCAGATCTTGGAGAGCGTTTCGCTGATGGACCCCGAATTCGAAGCCAAGATCAAGGCGGGCCCTTCCAACAACCCGACCGACCTCTTTTTGGGCAACGCGATCGACTTCAACAGCTATGTTGCAAAGGGGAAGCAGGTGCTCAACGGGTACGACAACGTGCTGGAAGACCTTACGGATATCTTGGATTCTTCGCCCTATGGGGAGAGCGGAAAGATCCGCGGCAAGATCATTCCGGAGTACCTCGATTTCTTCACCTATGAGGACGGCGGGGTCTATTCGCTGCCTTGGGCGGGCGGTGTAGACGGGTTGGTCTACAACGTCGATATGTTCGAGGAGAACGGTTGGGAAGTGCCCAGAACGACGGATAAACTCGCCGCGCTTGCCGACGAGATCGCGGCAACTCCCGCTGCGGGGGGGGGTAAGTATGTTCCCTTTATTTGGCCGGGCAGCATCGGGTATTGGGAAACGGTGCACTATACTTGGTGGGCGCAGTACGAATCCTATGAAGGCTACTTAGACTTTTTCATGACGCAGACCAAGGATTCGGACGGCAACTACACCGGCACGTACACCGACGCCTATTTCATGCAAGAGGGCCGTTATGAGGCGATGGCTGTGCTCGAACAGCTCATCTACGGCAGCAAAAACAGCTACGAAGGGTCCATCACGCTCAACCATACCAACGCGCAGATGTACTTTTTGAATACGAGCAATCACATCGCCATGATGCCCAACGGAGACTGGCTGGAAAACGAGATGCTGGAAAACTTCCCGCTCGGTTCGGTCAACATCGCCATCATGAAGACGCCCGTCATCAGCGCCATCGTCGATAAACTGCCCAAACAGTCTGTGCAGGCGGTCGCGGCGGCTTCCGGCGGGGAAAAGACGGCGGACGACGTGCTCGACGAGGTGATCGCCGCCATCGACCGCGGCGATACGTCCTATCCCGGCATCGACGCCGAAGACTTCGACTACATTGCCCAAGCCCGCCGTATCGTTTACAGCAACGGCTTTAACCACAACATGATGATCCCCTCCTACGCGAACGCCAAGGAGCTCGCCAAAGACTTTATCCGCCTGATGGTTTCGGACGAAGGGCTGCAAATCTTCTACGAATGCACGGGCTCCATGCTTCCGTATAACTGCGATTACTACGACGAGCTGCAAAACGATCCGTCGCTGACGACTTTCCGCTCTTCGAAGTTTGCGATCTTCAACGACGATCCGCTGTTCATGACCCGCCGCCACAGCATTTCCAGGCCGTGGTATCTGACCGGTTTGGAGCCGTACAGCGTGTACGCGCCCGAATCCAAGATCGGCGGCATCGGAACGGACGCCGTAACGGCATCAACGTTTATCGAATCGGAGATCGACTGGGTGCGCAACAACATCGATACCTACTTCTCTGCGGCAGGCATCCAAGACCCGATCTATACGATCATGTAAAAAAGGAGGGGAAGAGATGAAAAAAATCTGGCAGATCGCAGGGTCGCTGCTTTTGGCGGGGGCAATTTCGCTCAGCGTGGTTGCCTGCGCCGAAGACCAAACGCCTGCAAACATCGAGTATTGGACGGTTTCTTCCAACGAAAAGATCATGCTCGACAAAGAGTACGACGCGTCGGAAAAGACCGAAAAGACGCTCTCCATGCGCGGCTCGCGCGGCGAGTACGAGAGCGCGCAGATCATCGTCACGCCCGATAAAGCGGTGCACGGCGTCGATCTTACGGTCACCGATCTCAAAAACGGAGATTCGGTCATCCCCGCGGAAAACATCGAGGTGTACTACGAAAAGTACTACTATCTGGACGCGATGTCCAACCCCGAATACCGCGGCGAATACGGCAGTTACCCCGATGCGCTCGTCCCGCTGGACGCCATTCAGGAAAAGGGCGAGGATAGCATTGCGGGCAACAACAACCAAGGGCTGTGGGTCACGGTGGAAGTGCCCGCGGACGACGAGCTCGCCGCAGGCACCTATACGGGCACCTTTACGCTGAAAGTGGAGGAGCAGTCTTTCTCCGTTCCCGTGCAGTTCGTCCTTTGGGATTTTTCGATGCCCGAAGAGGCGCACATGCAGACCATCTTCAACAATTTCCGCGAGCATTTGATGAACGGCGAGCTGGATAACAGCGAAGAGATGGTGGAGTATTACACGGATTGGCTGCTCGATTACCGCATTTCCGTGGATAAACTGCCCGTCTTTACCAAGGACGCCGCCGCGGTGGTGGAAAAGGCGAAAAAGTATTCCGCCGATCCCCGCTGCGCCAGCTACGGGCTGAACGTGTACTTCTACATCGCCAACGTCGAAATGTTGGACGGCACGGTAAAATCCATCAACGAGACCGATTGGGATCTGTTGGAGGAGTACGTCCTCGCGCTGGCGGAGGCGTCCACGCCCGAACTCAACCTGTTGGAAAAGTGCAACATTTACGACCAGTCTATCGATGAACCGGAGGGCACCAACCGCGTTCCGGAGGCGAACTACAAGCAGACCCGCATCGACGCGCTGAAAGCCTCCTGCGTGGCGCAGCTCAAAGAGCAGCAGTTCGATTTTGCGGCGCACGGCATCACCGAAGGAGATATCCTCGGCATCGAATACGTCGTTACCAACCGCTATGCGGCGAACCTCGCCAACATGTCTACCTACTGCCCGCTCATCAACGACCTCAACACCGCCGAACAGCGCGCGCTGTACGAGAGTTTGGAGGAGCGCAACGAGTACAACTCCACTTGGTGGTACGTTGCATGGCAGCCGCGCTACCCGTACCCGAACTTCCGCGTAGAGGAATCCTCCGTGGGCATGCGCACCCTTGCATGGATGCAGATGGATTACGATATCGAGGGCTTCCTGTACTGGGGCACCTCCGTGTACGCGGGCATTGACAGCAACACGGGCTTCGGCAACATCCGCGACCCGTACACCGACCCGTACCCGTTCGGCGGCGCGCTCGCCACGAACGACGGCATGCTTACCTATCCGGGGCGCCCGTACGGCATTTACGGCCCGCTGCCTTCCATCCGCCTCATGTCTTGGCGCGACGGCGCGGAAGACTACGAATATCTGTGGTATTTGCGCGAGCTGCTTACCGATGCAAACGAGACGTATGAAACCGATTTCGACTTCAACGGCATGATGCGCTCCATCTATGACAGCATGTATTCGGGCACCATCCCCAATTACAGCGCCGATGCGCTGGATGCGGCGCGCGAAGAAGTTGCGGGCTTGATCGAGCTGTTGGAGAGCGAGGCGAACGCCGTTATCACCATCGACCGCATCGACGCCGCGACCAACACCGCCACCTATTCTATTTATGCGAGCGGCGACACCGCGGTGGAAGTGAAGAACGCGACGCTGCAAGAAACAAAGGATAGCGGCAGCGGCAAGCTGTACACGTACAGCCAGGTGATGTCCGCCGCCACGAACTACATCGAGGCGACCTTTACCACCGGCAGTGTGGTCACGCAAGTTTCCCGCTACCTCGGCAAACGCACCAACGCCGTTTCGCTGTTCGAGGGCAGCGAACCCGTGTTCAGCGTTTCCAACGGCTTTGTGCTGCACCCGCAGGACCACATCACCGTAGCGAAGGGCAACGATTCGGTGGAAGGGCTTTCGGAGAATACCGCAAAGATCACCGTATCCGAATACACGGCGGGCACGGCGACCGAGATCGCCGCATACACGCCGTACATCGAGATCCCCGCTTCCGCCTTCGGAAACATCAACGGGACGCAGATGGACGCCTTCGGGTTCAGCATTTATTCGCCCGAAAACGCGGGCAAGCAGGTGCGCCTCATGCTGGTTGCCAACGGCACCACGGAGCGCGTCGGCAGCGTAACGCTCGGCACGGGTATCCTCAACGTGCAGTTTGACCAGATCTACCTCACTTCTTGGGATAAGCTGGGCAGCGTAACGGCTGTGCGCATCGTCTTTGAAAAGGCGGACGCCACCGCGGATACCTACTATGTAGACAATCTGTTCTACACCACGAGAGATTGATAAGAGAGGGAAATCATGAAAAAGATCGTCTATCTTTTGCTGGTCATGATCCTTGCCTTAGGCGCCGCCGCTTTTGCGGCGTGCGACCAAGGCGGGGACGGAACAAGCGCGGACGGCTATTACACCGTTTCGGATTTTGAAACGGAAGACGAGCTGTTTGCGATGAACTGGAAAAACTCGTTCGGCATCGTCGAAAGCAATACCGACCCGCAGTATGTGCGTTCGGGCAGCGCTTCGGCGCGGCTGGAAGTGCACGGAGACCCGCTTTCCGGCGCGGGCTACACGCCCTACGGCATCATCTACACCAACGACGGCAAATACAACTTCCGCAAAACGGACTATACCGACGTGGAGGCGTTCGAATTCAGCATTTACAATGCATCCGACCGCGACACGACGGTGAAGTTCCAATTCCTCTCCTCGGCGATCTACAAGGGCGGGCTCTCTTCCGAAGAGGTGATCACGCTCAAAAAAGGGGAGTGGACGGATGCGAAGGTGGAGATCGACCGCGGGCTGCTGAGCGCCTTTATGGATCTCTCCGCGATCTCCGAGTTCTACTTCAAGTTTGAAAACCGCACCGAGGAACAGGAGCCGCTGGTGCTGTACCTTGACCGCTTTGTTGCCAAAACGACCAAGGACCCCATCCCGCAGGCGACAAATATCCGCAAGGAAAATGAGATCGAGAGCGCGGACCGCGCCGAATACCTCGGCGCATGGTCGGTAACGCCCAACCGCGGCGCGACCCTCAGCTGGAACACCGACCCCGAATTTATCCGCGAAGGCAGCGGTTCCTTCCACTTCTCGGCGCAGCCCACGGGCGGGGAAAACTGGCCGGAGATCGTGCTCAAAAGCAACATGATCACCGATATTTCCGACTACGCTTCGCTGTACTTCTGGATGTACAACGACAACGACGAGGCTTACCAGATCGTTACGGCGGGCGGCTGGCCGCTTGCCACCTTGGAGCCGCACGCGTGGACGCTGGTCGATATGACCGTCAACTGGATCGCCGGCGTGCCCAACTTTACGCACGACGACGTGGCGTACGACATTGAAAACTTTAACAACTTTACCATCTCGCTCACCAACCCCAACCGCGCGCTGAGCTTCTACTTTGACGGCTTCTATGCCCGTTACGAAAACGAGGGGTACATCGGCGAGGACGAACCGGGCGAACCCATCGAGCTTTCGCAAAGCGGCGTCATCACCACCACGTCCGGGCAGGAATTCAGCGTGCCGACCGTCACCAACGCGAGCGACTATTCCTCCGTTACATGGACGATCTCGCAGACGCTGGAAGCGGGCGTGTACGAATACGCCGTAAACGACGCTTGGACGAACGCGGCGACCTTTACCCCCGGCGTGCTCAACGCGGGCACCGATTCCGAAACGGTCGTTTCGGCTGCCTATCTCATCGAGTACACCGCAACGGACGCGCAGGGCAGGATCAGCCGCGCAAGCGTCAACGTGATCGCCGAAAACAACGTCGATGCCTTTGACATGAGCTACGGCACGACCGACGGGCTGGATACCGTAACGCCCACCAAGATGAGTGGCAATTACGGCACGGTGCAAGCGGAGCTGAACACCGATAAGCAGTATACCCTCTTCGGCGAAAACAGCATCAAGGTCACCTTCCCGCAGGTCTCTACCGAAAGGCAGTTCGCGTTCACATGGACGCCCGGCTTTAACGTAAACGCCTACGATTGGATCAACTTCGCTTTCTATAACGCGAACAGCTTCGAATACACCCTCGTCACCATGTGGGGCGCGCAGATCGTGCTTGCGCCGGGCGCATGGGTCATCCGCACGGTGCCCGTTGCGCAGTTCAACAGCTGGGTCGGCGCCGCGCCCGAAGTGCACAGCGGCGAAGAGTTCTCCATGAGCTTTGCCACCCCGATGATCGCGGGCATGGACGAAGCCGAGATCTACATGGAGATCTCCACGAGCGGTTATCACGACGTGGACCCCGTCATCACCCTGCCCAAAACCACGGACGTCGTTGCCAAGGGCAGCACCGTTACGGTGCCCGTTCCCACCAACAGCGGCGTTACATGGCAGGTGTTCTGCAACGACGTGCTCGTACCCGGTTCCGACAACGCCGCCACGTTTGAGGCGTCCGAATACGGCGTGTACAAGGTCACGTATACGCGCGTCGTAGAAGAGCCGAGCGGCAATAAGACCGGCACGCGCGACCTGCTCGTGTATGTGCTCGATCCCGCCAAGATCGAAAACCCGAACGAAGAGTTCACCGACGACGCGCTGCGCCTCGATCCCACGGTGGAAGTGGATGCGGACGGCTTCCTCGGCAGTTACCCCGCCATTCATGTGACGGGTACCAAAGAGGGGAGCGACATCGGCTTCGTATGGCATACGGGCGTGTACAACGACCTCAATTCCGTCACCTTCTATGTGTACAACAACTCGGACGGGAACATCACCCTCTCTACGGGCTGGGGCTTACCCAACACGATCGCCCCGCAGAATTGGGCGGCGATCACGCTTTTGGAAGCAACGCTCAACCAAAACGCGACGGGCTGGAAGGACGATTGCGGCGGTTCGCAGGTCGGGCGCGTGAACGGAGAATGGCTGTTCGCCTTCCCGACCAACGTGGCAAGCACCACGGCGTATGATATCACCATCGTCGTCGTGATGGATAAGGGCGAGGTGCCCGAACCCACGTTCGAACTGCAAAAGAGCTCGGATATAACGGAAACGGGCAGCGCGTACACCGTACCCGAAGAGGCGGACGCCACTT
>CALVMR010000018.1 GCA_944346885.1 uncultured Clostridia bacterium
TGCAAAAGAGCTCGGATATAACGGAAACGGGCAGCGCGTACACCGTACCCGAAGAGGCGGACGCCACTTGGGAAGTGTGGTTCAACGGGGCAAAACTTACCGACGGCGTGACGGAAGAGGGCTTTACGCCCTCCGCCGCGGGCACGTACGAAGTGCGCTATGCCAAAGAGATGTACGGGCAGCCCGCCACGGCAACAATGTACGTGTATGCGGTGGACGCGAGCAAGGTCGAAGAGCCGAACGAGGAATTTGGCGACGACCCGAACGCGGGGCGGCAGGAATCGGCGACCGCCGTTGACGATACGATGACCTTCCTCGGCACGAATATGCTGCACGTAAGCGGCACGCGCACCCTGCCCGATATGGGCTTTGTGTGGAAGAGCGGCGTCTTCAATGACCTCAATTCCCTCACCATCTACGTGTACAACAATTCGGACGGCGCGATCAATTACAATTACGGTTCGGGCGCGAGCATGCGGATCCAGCCGAAGAGCTGGGGCGTATCCGAAACGCTGAACGCAACGCAGATCGCGCAGTGCGCGGCGGGCTGGAAGGACGATTGCTCGGCGATGAACCTGTTCGGGCGTGAAAACGGGACCGGGCAGTGGGTGTTCAACATTACGGCAAACATTGCCTCCACCACAAATTACGAATTCTTTGTGGCGTTCGTGATGGAGAAGGGCGAGGTGCCCGAACCCACGTTCACGCTGCAAAAAAGTTCGGACGCCGTGGCGCTGAGCAGCGGTGCATACGCCGTACCCGAAGAGGCGGACGCCACTTGGGAAGTTTGGTTCAACGAAGCAAAACTTACCGACGGCGTGACGGCAGAGGGCTTTACGCCCTCCGCCGCGGGCACGTACGAGGTGCGCTACACCAAAGAGTTGTACGGGCAGATCGCCACGGCAACGATGTATGTGTATGTTGTAGATACGGATGCGCTCGAAGTGCCGAACAACAGTTTTGAAGCCGATCCGTATGAGCATCCCGTATTCGACACAATGGAAGTTGTGGAGACGGATACCCTTGCAAGCGCCATTCATCTGAGCGGCAATTTGACGAGTGTTTGGGATGCGGGCTGCACTTGGAAAACGGGCGTGACCGACGACCTCGATTCCATTACGTTCTACATTTACAACGGCTCCGACGCCTCCGTCAACTTCGTATACGGCTACGGCGCTTCGGTGCAGGTCGATGCAGGGGCTTGGGCGGCTGTGACCATTGCGGGTTCGACTTTGACGGATAACGCAAACGGGTACGGAATCGGCTCGCAAGTCGGGCGTGTGGAGAACGAGTGGCTGTTCGTGCTGCAATTCCAGACCATTTCGACAACGGTGCAGGATATTTATATCTCCGTTGCCATGGATAGGGCATAAGCGGCGGCGCGAAACTTTTAAAAACAGGAACGCGGCGGCATAACGCCGCGCCGCCCGCCCGATCGGGCGGGCGGAAACCAAAAAGAAAAAACAGGAACGCAATGCAGGTAAAATTCGTTTTACCTGCATTGCCATACAAAACAAAAAAACAGCGGAGGCGGTATGGAAAAACAGCTTTGCATCGTTTCGCACAGCCATTGGGACAGGGAGTGGTATCTCAGCCACGCCGAGCACAACTATCGGCTGGTGCGCTTTATGGACAGGCTGCTGGACGTTTTGCAGAAGGACGAGGGCTTCCGGACCTTTCATTTGGACGGGCAGATCCTCATTTTGGAGGACTACCTCGCCGTGCGCCCGCAGAGGCGCGCGCTCGTGTGCAGGCTCATTGCCGAGGGGCGCATTAAGATCGGTCCCTTTTATATCTTGCAGGACGAGTATCTCATCAGCGGCGAGGCGAACGTGCGCAACATTCTCGTGGGGCTGAAAGAGTGCGAGGCGTTCGGCACGCCGAGCAAAACGGGGTATTTTCCGGACGCCTTCGGCAACATCGGGCAAATGCCGCAGATCCTGCGCGGCTTCGGGCTGGATAACGCCTTTTTCGGCAGGGGGATCATCCCCACGGGGTACGCCAACGAAGTGCTGGGCAAGGCGGAAGAGGGCTATTCCGAGATCGTGTGGGAGGGGGCGGACGGCAGCGAGGTCATCGGCGTGCAGTTCGTCAACTGGTACCACAACGCCATGGAGATCCCCACGCAGCCCAAAGAGGCGTGCGTAGAACGGCTGCAACGCATTATGGAAGACTGTTCTCTCGCCGCCCGCACGCCCTACCTGCTCGGCATGAACGGCTGCGACCACGAGCCCGTGCAGGCAGACCTTTCCAAGGTGTTTGCCGTCGCAAAAGAGGCGGGGCTGAACGTCGTGCACTGCTCGCTGGAAGAGTATTTGGAAAAGATCCGCCCCTACAAAGAGAGGTTTTACCGCTTTAAGGGGGAGATCGAGGGGCAAAACGGCAGCGGCTTCAACACCCTCATCAACACGGCGAGCAGCCGCGTGTATCTCAAACAGCAAAATTACACCGCGCAGTATTTGCTCGAATCGGTCGCCGAGCCGCTCTCGGTCATCGCCGAGGGGTACGGCGTTGCGTACGACGCCGATATTTTGTATTGGACGTGGAAGCGGCTGCTGCAAAACCACCCGCATGACAGCATTTGCGGCTGCGGGGTAGACAGCGTGTACCGCGGCATGGAGGCGCGCTTTACCGACGCGATCGATACGGCGCGCAGCCTGATCGAAGAGACGGGCAAAAAGCTGGCGCAAAAGCTGTGCCCCGCGCAGGGCGGCGTGCTCGCCGTCAACTGCACTTGCCTGCCCAAAAAGGGGTATGCGGAGTGCTTTGTCGATTTTAAAGAGGGCGAACGCGCCCCCGTCTCTCCCGTTTTGGAGGACGAAAACGGGAAGGTTGTGCCCGCCCGTATCGAAAACCTCGGCACCGTGCGCGTATTCGAGCTGCCGGAGGATACGTTCCGGCAGGTGTACGACGTGCACCGCTTCCGCGTGCGCTTTTTGGCGGAGGCGGAGGGCGCTTCCTGCCGCGTGTACCGCCTTGCCGAAGGGAGCGCCGCGCCGCTCGTCCGCTGCGGGCGGCGGAGCATGGAAAACGAAACGCTTCATGTGCGCATCCGCGCAAACGGCACGTTCGACGTGCGCCGCAAGGGCAAAAAAGCGTGCGCCGCAGGGCAAAATTATTTTGCGGAGATCGGCGACAAGGGCAACGAGTACGAATTTATCCGCACGGGCGAAGCGCACGATACGCGCCGGAGCAGCGCGCGCGTCGAATGCCTGTACGCGGACGCAGCGGAGGCGTGCTTTGCCGTTACGGTGCGGCTGATGCAGCAAAACGGCAAGCCCGTTTCGGTGCGCAGCGAACTGTCTTTGCGGGCGGGCGAACCGTTCGTACGGGTGCGCGTCCGCTTTGAAAATGCTTGCAAAAACCACCGCATCCGCGCCTGCTTCCCCTGCGAGGGGAGCGCGGGCGTGCACCGCGCGGCGGGGCAGTTCGATCTCACCGAACGCCCGAACGTGCCGGGGCCGCGCTGGCAAAACGAAAACGATCCGCAGCGGGCGGAGGCGTTCGTAGAGCGCCCGTTTGCTTCGGCGGGCGGCAGTTTTGTGGCGCTGCGCGGGCTGCACGAGTACGAGATCGGCAAGGACGGTGCCACGCAGGTCACGCTGGTGCGCGGCGTCGGGGAGATGGGGGATTGGTTCTATTTCCCCACCGAAGATTCGCAGTGTTTGGGCGAATGCACGGCGGAATACGCCGTCGGCGTGTATGCCGCAAGCGAGCGCGAAGAGGCGCTGCTCGCCGCTTACGATTTCCACCGCCCGCCCTTTGCCGCGTTCGGCGGCTGCGGCGCGGGCGAAGCGGTGCAGGCGAGCCCCGCGCGCGTATACGGCAATGTGGTGCAGTCCTGTTTGAAAAAGGCGGAGGACGGGAACGGCGTCATCGCGCGCGTATTCAATCCCTTTGCCGTCCCGCAGGCGCTCCGCTTTGCGGGCGGCGTGCGGCAGACCGACCTGCAAGAGAAGGCAGACGAAGAGGCGCAGCCCGTTGCCGCGCCCAAAAAGATCGTAACATTGCGCTTTGCGCCCGCCGTGCGGGCGGAAAACGAATAACTGCGGGCAAAACGCGGCGCAGATCGCGCGGGCGGAAAACGAATAACTGCGGGCAAAGCGCGGCGCGGGCAGCCCCGTCGGGGCGGTTCGTTCCAAGCCGCGGCGCGCGGCAAAAAAGAAAGACGTCGCCCCTGCGCGCAAAAAATAAAAACGACGGCGCCCCTGCATGCAGGGGCGCCTGGATCGAAGCGCGGTTTTTTATAAATACGGATGCAGCGTTATAAAGCAAAGGCGCGCGGCGCCGAAGGGAAGAGGGCGCGCCTGCGTCAAAGCGCGGCGCGGTCCGCGCGGGCGGTTTCGCGTTCGGCGTTTTGTGCTTCGCCTGCCGCGGGGTTTTCGGCGTTTTGCGCCGCGCCCGCTTTGGTTTTTTCGTTTTCGATGGCTTCGGCTCTTTGCGCCGCGCCTGTTTTGGTTTTTTCGCCTGCGGCGGGGGCGGGGCGCGTCGGGTATGCCGCGCAGCGGCGCAGGGGGCACAGGGCTGCCCGTTCCGTGCCTATGTTTGCAACGATCTGCGCGATATCCGCTTGCTTTCCGTCCGCATCGGGCAGGGTGCCGCGCACGAACCGCTTTTTGCCCAGCCCCTGCGGATATTTGCGCGCAAGCACTTCCGCCGCAATGTTTACCGCCAGGCACATGCTCGTGATCGCCGCCGAAATGCCCGCCACGATCCACGGCAGCGCCGCCTGCTGGTGCGCTGCCGAAACAAAAAAGACAACGGTCAGCGCGGTCGCCGCCAGCTGCAAGGTCAGTTTTGCGATGCGCAGCAGCCGCTGCCAACGCGGGCGGGGCTTGCCGCGCAGGTTCACGCGGTAACTGATAAAGGTGATCGCCGCCGTCAGCGCGAGCACCGCCCCGACGAGCGCCAAAAGCGCGGTGCCGAGCGGGGTCTGAAAGGAGAGGAAGTAGTACAGCGCATACGCGGCGTACCCCGCATAGCCGACGAGGACGATGCAGCTGAATGCGAATTTTGCTCTTTGCAGCATGGCGCCCCTCCTCTCCGCGGCTGTGTGCCGCACGTCTTTACTATACACGTCTTTTTTGCGTTTTGCAACTGTTTTGCGCGGGGCAAATTTCTCGGCAGAGGGGCAAAATCGGTTTACAACGGGCTATGCCCGTGCTATAATGCATGCATTGCGAAAATTTATTTCGGAACAAAAGAGGTAGGTCATGGCTTCGATCACGATCGACGAACGGATATGCAAGGGCTGCGGGCTGTGCGCCGACGCCTGCCCGAAAAAGGTGATC
This sequence comes from uncultured Clostridia bacterium, assembly GCA_944346885.1. Taxonomy (GTDB): domain Bacteria; phylum Bacillota; class Clostridia; order Christensenellales; family Borkfalkiaceae; genus Borkfalkia. The sequence continues at coordinate 5,292 of CALVMR010000018.1, forward strand.
TCGCTGAGCGAGCACAGGATGAACGCGAACGGATACCTTGTGGCGGAGGCTGTCAATCCGCAAAACTGCATCGGCTGCGCGTTTTGCGCCGTCATGTGCCCCGATCTTGCGATCACGGTGGAAAAGTAGGGGCGCAAACAAGGCGGGCGGCAAGCGTTTTTTTCTTTGCGCCGTGCGGCGCAAAGAAAGGGGGCGCTTTTTGCCCGTTTAAACGATACGGCTGCTTAGAGGTCTTATATGAGTAAAATTTTATTGCACGGAACAGAAGCGATCTGCGAAGGCGCGCTGCGCAACGGCTGCCGCGCGTTCTTCGGCTATCCCATCACCCCGCAGAACGAAGTGCCGGAATACATGTCCGTCAAAATGCCGCAGCTGGGCGGCGTGTTCGTGCAGGCGGAGTCGGAAGTTGCCGCCATCAACATGGTGTACGGCGCGGCGGGCGCGGGCGTGCGCGCCATGACCAGTTCTTCCAGCCCCGGCGTCAGCCTCAAACAGGAGGGCATCTCGTACGTGGCGTGCGCGCGCATCCCCTGCGTCATCGTCAACGTCATGCGCGCGGGCCCCGGCTTGGGCGGCATCCAGCCTGCGCAGGGCGATTATTTTCAGGCGACCAAGGGCGGCGGGCACGGCGATTATCATCTCATCGTGTTGGCACCTTCCTCGGTGCAGGAAGCCTGCGACTTCACGTATAAAGCCTTCGATCTTTCGGATAAATACCGCGTTCCCGCCATGATCTTGGCGGACGGCATGATCGGGCAGCTGATGGAGCCCGTCGAACTGCCGCCCATGCGCAGCCTTTCGGATATCCCAAAAAAGGAATGGGCGACGGACGGCAGGTTCGGCGAAAAGCGCCGTATCCTCAACTCTCTTCTCATCGAACCGGACGTGTTGGAGCCGCACGTGAACGAGCTTGCCGCCACGTACGAAGAGATCAAAAGGAACGAGGCGCGCTGCGAGCGCTACAAAACGGAGGACGCCGAGATCGTGCTTACCGCCTACGGAACGGTGGCGCGCATCTGCAAGAGCGCGGCGGATAAACTGCGCGAGCAGGGGGTCAAGGCGGGCTGCATCCGCCCCGTTACGGTGTTCCCGTTCCCCGAAGAGGCGTATGCCGCCGTTGCGGCGCAGCCCTCCGTCAAAGCCTTTCTCGACGTGGAGCTTTCGCTCGGTCAAATGGTGGAGGACGTCCGCCTCGCCGTCGCGGGCAAAAAACCGGTCCGCTTTTACGGCAGAACGGGCGGCAACGTGCCGAGCGAAGAGGAGATCGTGCAACAGGCGCTGCGCGTGCTTGCCGAGGAGAAACGCATATGAAAGTTTTTGAAAAAACGAAGATGCTCACCGATGTACATATGCACTATTGCCCCGGATGCACGCACGGCATCGTGCACCGCATCGTCGCCGAGAGCATCGAAGAGCTGGGTTTGGAACAAAAGTGCATCGGCATCGCGCCCGTCGGGTGCGCGGTGTTCGCCTACAATTATTTTAACTGCGACATGCAGGAAGCGGCGCACGGCCGCGCGCCCGCCGTTGCCACGGGCATCAAGCGCTGTTTGCCCGACCGCACGGTCTTCGTTTACCAAGGAGACGGCGACCTCGCCTCCATCGGCATGGCGGAAACGGTGCATGCCGCCGCCCGCGGGGAAAAGTTTACCGTTATCTTCATCAACAACAGCATTTACGGCATGACGGGCGGGCAGATGGCGCCGACGACGCTCGTCGGGCAAAAGGCGACCACCTGCCAAAGCGGGCGCGACCCCGCCGTCAACGGTTACCCCATCCGCATGTGTGAATTGCTCGCCACGCTGGATGCGCCCTATTACATCGAGCGCGTTTCCACGCAGGACGTAAAGCACGTGCTCGCCGCCAAAAAGGCGATCAAAAAGGCGCTCAAATTCCAGTCCGAAGGCAGGGGGTACACCTTTATCGAAGTGCTCGTTTCCTGCCCCACCAACTGGCACATGAAGCCGGTGGACGCGCTGCATTTTATGGCGGAGGAGTGCACCAAAACCTTCCCGCTCGGCGTGTACCGCGATAAGTCTGCGGAGGAGGGTAAAGAGCATGCTTAAAATTTTGCTGGCAGGGCAGGGCGGTCAAGGCGTTTTGAGCGCGGGCAGGTTCCTCGCCGCGTGCGGGCTGCACGAGGGAAAGGAGGTCTCCTATCTCCCCGCCTACGGCCCGGAGATGCGTGGCGGCACCGCAAACTGTTCGGTCATCGTTTCCGAAAAACCCATTGCTTCCCCCCTGTGCACTGTGCCGGACGTGCTCATCGCCATGAACGCGCCCAGCTTCCATAAATTTGCGCCGCGCGTGGCTTCGGGCGGGATCATCCTCGTAAACGGTTCGCTCTCCGATTGCTATGCCGGGCGCGACGACGTGCGCGTGTACGACATCGCCGCCAACGACCTCGCCATCGAGGCGGGCGACATCCGTTCCGCCAACATGATCTTGGCGGGCGCGCTGTGCGAACTGACGAAAGTCGTGCAGGAGCGCAGCTTTATCAACTGCTTGAACGAGCAGTTCGTCGGCAAGCCGCATGTGTGCGAGGTGAACAAACGCGCCTTTGCCGCGGGCGTTGCCGCCGTGAAGGAAAAGGACGCATAAACAAAAAACAAGATCGGGGCGGCTCCGCGGTGCGGAGCCGCTTTTGCGCGCCCGAAAGGGCGAAAAAAGGTGAAAAAGGAAAAGGGCGCTTTTTTGCGTGAAACATTTTGCCTCTTTGCGCCTTTTGTGCGGCGATATGCTTGATAAATTTCCGCTTCTTTGTTACAATAAAACAGATAAGATCTTTTTTTCGGTGCCGTAAAGGCGGGGTAAACGACTATGCAAAGGATACAGATCAAAGAACTTTATGCGCGGCTTTCCGCGTTCGGCGGCAAGCGCGTTACGGTCATGGGCTGGGTGCGCGCCTTGCGCGACGGAAAAACGTTCGCTTTTATCGACCTCAACGACGGCAGCTGCTTTAAGGGCGCGCAGGTCGTGTTCGAGCGCGCGGCGCTTGCAAATTACGACGAGATCGCCCGCCAAAACGTCGGCGCGAGCCTCGTGGTCACGGGGAGCGTCGTTTTGACGCCCGAAAACAAGCAGCCGTTTGAGATCAAGGCGGAGCAGATTTCGGTCATGGGCGCCTCTTCGCCCGATTATCCGCTGCAAAAAAAGCGGCATTCGCCCGAATTTTTGCGCGAGATCGCACACCTGCGGCCGCGTACGAACCTGTTCCGCGCCGTGTTCCGCGTGCGCAGCGAAGCGGCGTTTGCCATCCATTCCTTTTTCAACGAGCGCGGGTTCGTCTATGTGCACACGCCCATTTTGACGGGGAGCGACTGCGAGGGCGCGGGCGCCATGTTCCAAGTGACCACCCTCGATTTGGAGAAGATCAAGGGCGACGTCGATTACAAAAAGGACTTTTTCGGCAAAAAAGCGAGCCTGACCGTTTCGGGGCAGCTGGACGCCGAGGCGTACGCGATGGCGTTTGCGAACGTGTACACCTTCGGCCCCACCTTCCGCGCCGAACGTTCCAACACCACCCGCCATGCCGCGGAGTTTTGGATGATCGAGCCGGAGATGTCGTTTTGCGACCTTGCGGGGGATATGGACGTGGCGGAGGCGATGGTCAAACACATCATCCGCCACGTTACGCGAACCTGCGCGGACGAGCTTGCCTTCCTCAACAGCTTTGTGGATAAGGAGCTTTTGGCGCGCCTCAAAAACGTTGCGGAGAGCGAATTTGTGCGCCTGCCGTATACCGAAGCGATCGAAATTTTGAAAAAGGCGGACGCGAAATTCGAGTTCCCCGTGTATTGGGGGTGCGACCTGCAAAGCGAGCACGAGCGCTACCTTACCGAAAAGGTGTACGCAAGGCCCGTGTTCCTCACCGATTACCCCAAGGAGATCAAGGCGTTTTATATGCGCTTGAACGACGACGGCAAAACGGTGGCGGCGGCAGACCTGCTGGTGCCCGGCATCGGCGAGCTGATCGGCGGCTCGCAGCGCGAAGAGCGCGAAGAGGTGCTCTTGGCGCGCATGAAGGAGATGGGGCTGCGCCCCGAAGATTACGGCTGGTATTTAGACCTGCGCCGCTACGGCGGCACGGTGCATGCGGGCTTCGGGCTGGGCTTCGAACGCATGATCATGTACCTTACCGGCGTTGCCAACATCCGCGACGTGCTTCCTTTCCCGCGGACGGTGGGGAATTTGGAGTATTAAAAGAGTTCGTAAAAATCTCGGCAGGCTGCTGCCTGCGATTTTTACGATTTGAGGGGAAACCCGAACGGTTTTCCCCTCGCCGCGCGATGAAACAGGGCACACCGTTATAAAAATCGCGCGGCTTCACCCCTTCCGTGCGCCGCCCGTGCGGCGTAAGGTGCAAAAGCAAAAAGCGTGGTTTTTGCTTTTGCAGAGATTGTTTTGGGAGCGGCGCATGCACCTTTCCTGTAACAGGCAAGGCGTTGCCAAATAAGGTTGCGTTGCGGAAAAGTGTGATTTTCCTTGTGCGAGCGATAATAGAAATCGCGCACATTCACCCCTTTTCATAAAAGCCGCAGGGTTGCGACAAATTGGGGTCGTTTAGGCAAAAACGCGGTTTTGCCACGCGCATTCTATTATTGTAAAAGGCAAAAATTCACCCGTTTTCCATAAGCCGAAAGTTTCGGCAACAGGGCTCTCGAAAACCGCGGCGTGCGAAAGTACTGCGGGATCTTTGGGAAGAGGGGCAGAGCGCGGTGCAAGAACAAAAATTTTTGATAAGGAGAGCAAGTTCATGGCAAAACAAAAGCGGTTTTTGCGGGTATACGCGCAGGGGAACGTGAAAGGGTTCAGAATTTGGATCGACCGCGAAACGGGCGTAAATTACCTGTTCGGGTTTGACGGATACGGCGGCGGGCTGACGCCGCTGCTCGGTGCGGACGGGGCTCCCGTCGTAACGCCGAAAGACGAGTTGGAAAAACTCTCCGCAAAATAAGGGAAGATATCCGCCGCGGGGCGTTTTTTGCAAAAAACAGCACGGGAGAGAGCGATGACGAAAGTTATTCTGGATGCGATGGGCGGGGATAACGCGCCCGAACAGATCGTAAAGGGCGCCGCGTTGGCGCTTGCGCAAAAACCGGACCTTACGCTCGTTTTAACGGGAGACGAGGCGCGCATAAACGCCTGCCTCGCCAAGGAAACGTACGACAGGGCGCGCCTTCGCGTTGTGCATTGCAGCGAAGTGATCACCAACGACGACGTGCCGACGGCAGCCATACGGCAGAAGAAAGATTCTTCGCTCGTGGTGGCGCTGAACATGCTCAAAGAGGACGAAGAGGCGGCGGCGTTTGTTTCCGCGGGCTCCACGGGGGCGGTGCTCACGGGCGCGCTTTTGCGCGTCGGGCGGATCCGCGGCGTATCCCGCCCCGCCGTCTGCCCCGCGTTCCCCACGGCTGCGGGGGGCCGGGTATACATTGCGGACGCGGGCGCCAACGCGGAGTGCAAGCCCCTCAACTTGGTGCATTTTGCGCTCATGGGCACGGCATATGCCCGTTCGGCGGGCATAAAGGAGCCGCGCGTCGGGCTGGTTTCCAACGGCACCGAAGAGCACAAGGGCGACCCGCTGCACCAAGAGGCGTTTTCGCTTTTGAAGCAGACGCCCGGCATCAACTTTGTCGGAAACATAGAGGGGCGCGACATCATGAGCGGCGAGATCGATGTTGCGGTCTGCGACGGGTTTTCGGGGAACGTGGCGATCAAATCTTCCGAGGGCTGCGCGCTCGCCATGCTCAAAATCATCAAGCAGAACATTTCCGCGTCTTTTTGGGCAAAGCTCGGTTACGCGCTGTTTATGCGCGGGGCGTTTAAAAAGATCAAGCGGGTGATGGACTATAACCAATACGGCGGCGCGCTGCTTATCGGCATCAATAAAGTGGTCGTAAAGTCGCACGGGGCGAGCAAGGCGCCGTCGATCTGCGCCTCGCTCTTGCAGGCGGCTGCCGCGGCGGAGAGCGGGCTGGTCCCCTCCGTCGCGCGGATGGTGGAAGCGGCGCAGCCGCAGGAAGAGCATGCTTAAAGAAACCGCGCAGATCGAACAAACGCTCGGCTATACGTTCCGGGATAAGGAACTGCTCGCCCGCTGTTTTACGCACAGTTCGTACGCGAACGAGCACGGCGGCGAAAGCAACGAGCGGTTGGAATTTTTGGGAGACGCGCTGCTCGGCGCCATCGTTGCCGAACGGCTGTATGCGCAGGGCGGCAGCGAAGGGGAGATGACCGCCGCCCGCATCCGCCTCGTGGCGGCGCAGCCGCTGGCGCGCGCGATCCGCGCGGACGGGTTGCAGCAGTATTTGCGCTGCATCGGAAAGGTGGGCGAAAAGAGCGTTTCCAGCTTGTTTGAAGCGCTGGTGGCGGGGCTCTTTTTAGACGGAGGGATCGAAGCCGCCCGCGCGTTCGTGCTTGCAAAACTTCCGCTCGTTGCCGAGCGGGAGCCCAATTACAAGGGCGATCTGCAAGAGTATTTACAGGGCCGCGCCCTTCCGCGCGCCGTGTATACGCTGCTCTCTTCGGAAGGAACGCCGCACGCGCCCCGCTTTACGGTGCGCGCCGAGGGCGGCGGGGCGTGCGCGCAGGGCACGGGCAGCAGCGTGCGCGCCGCCGAAAAACAGGCGGCAAAAAATCTTTTGGCTCTGCTGGGGCAGGGCGGGGGAGAACAGGTTTGAATTTTAAAAAAGTCGAGCTCAACGGCTTCAAATCCTTTGCGGATAAAACGGAGATCAAATTCGGGGACGGCGTGACCTGCATCGTCGGGCCGAACGGCTGCGGCAAGAGCAACGTGGCGGATTCCATCCGCTGGGTGCTGGGCGAGCAGTCTGCCAAAACCATGCGCGGTTCGAGCATGCAGGACGTCATTTTCGGCGGCACGCAGACGCGCAAAAGCCAGTCCTTTTGCGAGGTGACGCTCACCTTCGACAACAGCACGCACATGTTTGCGGACCTCGACTTCAACGAGGTCGCCATGACGCGCCGCCTCTACCGCAGCGGCGAAAGCGAATATCTCATCAACCGCCAGCCCTGCCGCATGAAAGACATCGTAGACAGGCTGCATGCCGTGGGGCTGGGCAAAGAGGGGTACTCCATCATCGGGCAGGGCAAGATCGAACAGATCATGAACGCAAAGCCGGAGGATCGGCGCGCCATTTTCGAAGAGGCGACGGGCATCATCGTTTTCAAGGCGCGCAGGCAGGAGATCGAGCGCCGCCTCGCCAATTCGTACAACAATCTCAACATCTTTTTGCAGCGCATGAGCGAAGTGGAGCGCATGCTCGCCCCGCTCGCGCGGCAGGCGGAAAAGACGAAAAAATACCGCGAACTGTACGGTTCGCTCAAACACGCGGAGATCAATCTCTACATTTACAAGCACGACAATGCCGAATCCGCCCGCGCGGAGATCGGGGCGCGCATCGAGCGCATCCAGCGCGGGATCGACGAAAGCCGCAGCGAGGCGGCAAAGCTGGAAGAGGATTACGCCGAAGGCAGGCGCCGCATCGCCGAGAGCGACGAGCAGTTGCAGCAGCTCAACGACAGCATTTTAAAATACACCGTCGAAATGCAGAAAAAGGAGGGCGACGTCAACGTCATCCGTGCGCGCATCACCTTTTTCGAACAGCAGCGCGAGGGGGAGAAAGCGGCGATCGAACGTGCGGAAAAGGAGCGCGCCGCCGTCGAAGACGGGGTTCTCCGCGCCGACGCCGCCGCCGCGGACAACGAAAAGAAGGCGGAGGAATGCGCGCGCGAGCTGGAAACGCTCGCCGATGAGATCGCGCATTTGAACGAGCAGCTCTCCGAATACGAGGCATGGAGCGACGAATCGCGCAAAAACGAGCTGGGGCGGCTGGAAAACCTCTCGGAGATCCGCCAAAACATCGGGCAGCTCTCCGCCAAAAAGGAGGCGATCGAGGAGCGCATCGCCGAGGTGTTCGCCGCCAGCGAGCAGCGCAAAGAGACGCTTGCCGCCGATAAAAAGGCGCTTGCCGAATGCGAAGACTGGCGCGCGGAGCTGGAAGAATACATAGCCCGCGAGGGAGAGGTGCGCCGCGCCAAAGAAGAGGAGATCGCAACCCTCGCGCAGCGGGCGGAGGCGGCGGGCGAAGAGCTGTTCCGCCTCAACGGGCGCATTTCCGCGCTGGAAGACCGCGCGCGGTTTTACAAAAACGTAAAAGAGGATTTTGAAGGGTACAAATTCTCCGTCAAAAAACTGATGACGGACGCGCGCAAAGACGTGCAGCTCGGCAAACGCATCAAAGGCGTTATCGCCGATATCGTTTCCTGCGACGAAAAGTTTGAAGTTGCCATCGAAACGGCGTTCGGCGGCGCCATGCAAAACGTTGTGACCGCCACGGGAGACGACGCGCGTTACCTCATCGAATATTTGAAGCGCACCAAGGGCGGCTCCATCACCTTTTTGCCCGTCGCTTCGCTCAAACCGCGCTACGAAACGGAGTTCACCCGCCGCGCGCTCAAAGAGGCGGGCGCGGTGGGGCTAGCCACCGAGCTGGTGCGCTACGACAGCTATTACGACAACGTGATCTACAATTTGATCGGCAATACGCTCATTGCCGACACCATTGCCAGCGCCAACGAGATCGCCAAAAAATATCCGCACGCATTCCGCATCGTCACGCTGGACGGAGACGTGATCGCCACGTCCGGGTCGATGACGGGCGGTTCCCGCCGGGCAGACAGCGGCAATTTGCTTGCCAACGAGCGCAAGATCGGTGAGGCGGAGGCGGCGATTGCCGAAGCCAAAAAGGAGCGCGACGCGCTACAAAAAAGCCGTTCTTCGCTGGAAGAGCAGCGGGCAAAGGCGGCGCGCGAGCTGGAAGATCTGCGGAACAGCTTTACCGAGGCGCGCAGCAAACTTGCCGCGCTCGAAGAAAAGCGCGCCCAGCTTTCCGCGCGCGTTGAAGAAGGGGAAAAGGACCTCGCCGTGCAGGAGGGCACGCTCGCCGTGCTGGGCGAGCGCATGCAGGGCATTACCAGCGATTTTTCCGCCTCTTCCGCGGGCGAAGAGCAGATCTCGCGGCTGAAAGGGGAGGAGGACGAACAGTCTGCCCGCCGCCGTAGGGAGTACGAGCAGCTGCGCTCGGAGCTTGCCCAGCGCAATCTGCGCCGCAGCTCCGTGCAGGTGTACATGGCGCAGTACCGCGCGGGGGCAGACGCCGCGGCGGCGGAGAGCGCGCGCTGCGCGCGCGAGGGGCAAACGCTCGCCGAGCGCATTGCCGAGGCAAAGCAGAACATCGAAAACATCGCCCTTACCTTGCAGGATTTGGAAGAGATGGCGGAAAAGGCGGCGCTCACGCCCGCCCAGCAGGAAGAACTTGCCTCGCTGCGCGCCGCCCGCGAGCAAAAGCAGCGGGAAAAGGAGCAGCTGAATGCCGCGCTGGAAAGCGCGCTGGAAAAGACGCGCGCGCTCAACGAGCGCACCGAGCGCCTTGCCGAAGAGCGCCACGCCGAGGAGATCGCGCTCACCCGCATCGATTCGGAGCTGGAAAATTTGCAGGCGCGCATCGACGAGGAGTATCAGGAGACGTACGAGAGCTGCCTTGCCTACAAAGACGATACGTTCGACGTGCGCGAGGGGCAAACGCAGGTCAACCGCCTCCGCCGCGAGATCAACGGGCTGGGCGCCATCAACCACAACGCGTTGGAAGAGTACGAACAGCTGAGCGCGCAGTACGAGGAGATGTGCTCGCAGCGCGACGACGTGCAAAAGGGCATCGACGATGCGACCGCCGCCCTCGAACAGCTCAAAGGCGAAATGCAAAAGCAGTTCGACGAAGGGTTCGACCGCATTAACGAAAACTTTAAAAAGTTGTTCCGCGAGCTGTTCGGCGGCGGCAGGGCAGAACTGCAAATGGATTATTCGGAATGTGACGACCCGCTTTCGGCGGGCGTGGAGATCGTTGCCTGCCCGCCCGGAAAAAAGCTGACCAAGATCTCCCTTTTATCGGGCGGCGAACGCGCGCTTACGGCGATCGCCATCCTCTTCGCCATCCTCATGCTGCGCCCCATGCCGTTTTGCGTGCTGGACGAGATCGAGGCGGCGCTCGACGAGGCGAACGTGGATAAATTCGCCCAATTTTTAAAGAAGTTTGCCAAAGAAACGCAGTTTATCGTCATCACCCACCGCAAGCCGACCATGGAAAAGGCAGACTGCCTCTTCGGCGTCACCATGGAGGAAAAGGGCGTTTCCAAGATCGTTTCCGTAAAACTTTCCGAAGTGGAGGCAAGGCTGGGCGGAGATACGGTGATGTAAGGGGCACGAAATTTTTTCGAGCTGACGAAAAAAATTTCCGTGCGTTGAGGGCGACACCATTGTTCGCGGCTTTGCCGCTCGGCAGCGGTTTCTCCCTCTTTCGGGCACATTTTAGGGCACGCCATTATAGAAATGCCGCAAATTCATCCTCTTGCCGCAAACCTGCGGCTCAATTCGGAAAGAGTGAATGCGGCGCGCTTATTATCGAGAGCATACGGCGCGCGCCGCAGAGAGAAAAACGAATGCAGAGCCGCGCTTTATCGCGGCGAACATTCGGTTGTCTCGCAAATCACGGAAAAAAGTTTTGTCTCTTTCAAAACTTTTTTCGTGAACAAGGAAAGGGGAGTTTTTTATGGGATTATTCGGTAAGATCATCGGCGCTTTGAAAAAGACGAAGGATAACATTTCTTCCAAACTTGCGGCGCTCTTTCAAAAAGGGATCGGCGAAGATTTTTACGACGAGCTGGAAGAGATCCTCATTTCCGCCGATATTTCGGTCATCACCGCGGAGGAGATCGTCGATCAGATCCGCGCCGAGGCGAAAAAGGAAAAACTGAAAGACAAAGCGTACGTCGTCGATCTGCTCAAAGACGTCATCGAAGACACTTTGTGCGAGGCGGAGGTGCCGGAGATCGAATACCCCGCCGTCATCATGCTCGTCGGCGTGAACGGCGTGGGCAAAACAACGACCATCGGCAAACTTGCCAACTATTTCGTCAAGCAGAAAAAGAGCGTCACCGTGGCGGCGGCGGATACCTTCCGCGCCGCGGCGGCAGACCAGCTCTCCGTATGGGCGGAGCGCGCAAAGGTGCGCATCGTCAAGCACGAAGAGGGCAGCGACCCTTCCGCCGTGGTGTACGACGCCGTTTCCTCCGCCAAGGCAAAGGGCACGGACGTGGTGATCGTCGATACGGCGGGGCGGCTGCACGTCAAAGCCAATTTGATGGAAGAGCTGAAAAAGATGGACCGCGTCGTGCGGCGCGACTATCCCGAAGCGCACTTTTACAAATTCCTCGTGCTGGACGCGACGACGGGGCAAAACGCCCTGTCGCAGGCAAAACTCTTTGACGAGGCGGTGGAGCTGGACGGCATTGTTTTGACCAAGCTGGACGGCACCGCAAAGGGCGGGTTCGTCGTATCGCTCTGCGGCGAACTGCGCATCCCCGTCGTGTTCGTCGGCACGGGCGAAAAGCTGGACGATCTGCAACTTTTCGACGCAGAGGAGTTTACCGAGGGGATCATCTGAGGCGGTCTCGCAAGATCTCGGCAGGCGCGCCGGGATCTTTTACGTTTGCAAAGCATTTGCCCGCTTCCGCAAATCCCGTCTTTTTTTGCTGAGCGGCTCCGCTTTTGTTGTGCAAGGCGGAGCCGCCTCCGCTTTCGTTTTTTGCCCTCGCTGTCCGTCCGCTTTCCGCCCTTTTGTGGTTTTCGGAAAAAAGCATTGACGGCGCCGCCGCTTTATAGTATAATCATGCAGGATAAGGAAAAGCGGAATGAAAGATTTACGATACCTGCGCCTGTTCGACGTGTACGGGCAGCTTTTAACGGGGCACAGGCGCGAGGTGTGCGAGCTGTATTATCTGTACGACTTATCGCTCACCGAGATCGCCGAACAGCAGGGCACCACCAAGCAGAGCGTTTCGGATACGCTTGCCAAAAGCCGCGCGCTTTTGGACGGGTACGAACAGAAACTGCATTTTTCGGCGCGCATGCAGGCGGCGGAAGCGGGGCTTGCCGCGCTTGCAAAACAATTTCCCGCCTGCGCCGAAGCGGCAAACGTCATTTCTGCCGCGCTGCGCGGCGGAGAGGAAAAAACGGATGCCGCCTCTGACGAAAACTGAGCGCCTTCTTCGGAAGAATATGACAAAGGAAGAGCGAAAACTGTGGTATGAGTTCCTGCGCGGTTTGCCATATACAGTGCGCAGACAGAAAGTTTTTGCGGCATTTATTTTGGATTTCTATTGCCCGCAGGCAAAAATCGCCATTGAATTGGACGGCGGGCAGCATTACGAGCCGTTGTGTGCGGAAAGGGATAGGATCCGCGATTCTGTTTTACAGGAATACGGTATAATGGTTTTGCGTTATCCGAACAACGCGGTCATGCAAAATTTTTCGGGCGTGTGTGAAGATATTTTAAAAAATATTACGCTGCGCGTAAAAAAGGACGGTATCACCTCATCCACCGCAAGCGGTCCCCCTTCCCCTTAAAGGGGAAGGCGAAAAGAAAGACGGGAAAGCTGTTTTTTGTGAAAGGGATAGGGATAAAAAGCCTTCCCCCTTGGGGGAAGGTGGCGGCGCAGCCGACGGATGAGGGTATTGCATCCTTGTTTTATGAATATTTTCTGTATGTAAAAAGTTTTTTCAGGGCAATGAAGGAATATTATTTCCAATAAGAGGTTTTTATGGCATTGTTTTCATCGCTTTCGGAGCGGCTCAATCATATTTTTTCCAAACTGACCAAGCACGGCAGGCTCACCGAGCTGGAAATAAAGGGCGCCATGCGCGAAGTGCGCATCGCGCTGCTGGAAGCGGACGTCAACATTTTTGTTGCGAAAAAGTTCATCGCGGACGTCTCCGAAAAGGCGGTGGGGCAGGAGATCTTAAAGAGCCTCAACCCCGCCCAGCAGGTCATCAAAATCGTCAACGAAGAGCTCATCGCGTTGATGGGTTCCTCCAACGCCAAGCTCGAAACGGCGGATAAGCCGCCCGCGGTCATCATGATGTGCGGGTTGCAGGGCGCGGGCAAAACAACGCTGTGCGGCAAATTGGCGGTACTGCTCAAAAAACAGGGCAAAAAGCCGCTGCTCGTCGCCTGCGACATCTACCGCCCCGCGGCGATCGAACAGTTGAAGGTCGTCGGCGGCAAGGCGGGGGCGGAAGTGTTTGAAAGGGGCACCCAAAACCCCGTAAAAACCGCAAAACAGGCGGTCGAATACGCCCGTTCGATGGGCTTTGACCCCGTCATCATCGACACGGCGGGGCGGCTGCACATCGACGACGCGCTCATGCAGGAGCTGGAAAACGTCAAAGCCGAGGTGCACCCCAACGACATTTTGCTCACCGTCGATTCCATGACGGGGCAGGACGCGGTGAACGTGGCGGAGACTTTCAACAAGCGGTTGGACGTGACGGGCGTCATCCTCACCAAGCTGGACGGCGACACGCGCGGCGGTGCCTGCCTCTCCATAAAAGCGGTCACGGGCAAGCCCATCAAATTCATCGGCGTGGGCGAAAAGCTCACCGATTTAGAGCCGTTTTATCCGGACCGCATGGCGAGCCGCATCCTCGGCATGGGAGACGTTTTATCCCTCATTGAAAAGGCGCAGGAGGCGGTCACCGAAGAACAGGCAAAGCGGATGGAAAAAAAGCTCCGCGACGCCTCGTTCACCTTAGAAGATTATCTCGAACAGTTTGAATCGCTCAAAAAGATGGGCGGCATCGCCTCCGTCATGGGCATGATGCCGGGCATGAGCAAATTCAAGATCAAGGAGAGCGACTTCGACGAAAAAAAGGTGGAGCGCATCAAAGCCATCATCCTCTCCATGACCCCGCGCGAGCGGGAAAAGCCGGAGATCATCAACTCCTCGCGCAAAAAGCGCATTGCGGCGGGTTCCGGCACCAGCGTGCAGGATATCAACCAGCTGTTAAAACAGTTCGACCAGACCAAACTCATGATGAAGCAGGTCAAAAGCGGCAGAAAGCTGCCGTTCATGCGCTAAAAAATTTCGCCTGTCAAGGAAAAATGCTTGACAGGCGTTTGTTTTTCGGGTATACTGTGGCGGTACAAAGCAAAAGGAGCAAACCATTATGGCAGTAAAAATGAGGTTGACGAGGCTGGGCGATAAAAAATCTCCCTTTTACCGCATCGTCGTTGTAGACAGCCGCAAGGCGCGTGACGGGGAGTACATCGAAAAGATCGGGCACTACGACCCCACCAAGGAACCCGTACAGCTGGTCATCGACGCAGACAAGGCAAAAGATTGGCTCGCAAAAGGCGTGCAGCCGACGGATACCGTCCGCACCCTGCTCATCCGCGAGGGGATCATCGAAAAGCCGACCAAGCTCTCCGCGCCCCGCACCAAAACGAGGAAAAAGAAGTAATTTACGGAGGAGAGCGCCATGCTGGAATTGGTGAAATATATCGTCGAACAGTTCGCCGAGCATAAAGATCAGATCGAGTACGAGGTCAACGAGCGCGAAAACGCGGTGGATATCACCGTTTGGCTGGATGAGTCGGATATGGGCAAGGTGATCGGCAAGCAGGGCAAGATCGCAAAGGCTCTGCGCACGCTCGTCCGCTGCGCTTCCGCCAAGGACAGCAAGCGCACCAACGTCGAGATCAAGGAAAAGGGCAAGGACGAATAAGTTTTTGCCGCAGCCCGCGGGGCACTGCCTGCGGGGATCAAGGCAACAGAGGGAAAAACCGCAGCGGCTTTTCCCTTTCTTTTTTTCGGAGGGATCATGCAGCAGACCATCGTTGTGGCGCAGGTCTTAAAGCCGCAGGGCGTGCGCGGCGAGATCAAAGTAAAGCCGCTGTTAGACGATATTGCCGATATCAAGCGCCTTCCGCGCGTCGTCATTGCGGGGAAAACGTACAAAGTGCTCTCCGCCCGCTGCGACGCCGCGTTCGCTTATTTGGGGCTGGCGGGCGTTGCCGACCGTGACGCGGCGGAACTTTTGCGCGGCAAAGAGGTGGAAGCCGCCCGCGAAGACCTTCCCGCGCCCGCAGAGGGCAGGTATTACATCGTAGACGTGATCGGCTGCGCCGTCTGCACAGAGGAGGGGGCGCCGCTCGGCGCCGTGGCAGACGTACTGCCTGCCAAAACGGATATTTACGTTTTGCAAAGCGGAAACCGCGAATGGATGTTCCCCGCCGCGGATGGCGTGATCCTTTCCATCGACGTGGCGGAAAAAAAGATCGTCGTGGAAAAAAAGCGGTTTGAAGAAGTTGCCGTGTTGCAGGGGAAGGACGAATGAAGATCGATATTTTGACGCTCTTCCCCGAAATGTTCGCGCCCATGCAGGCGAGTATTTTGGGCAGAGCGCAAAAGGGCGGAAAGCTCGCCATAAACATCGTAAATATCCGCGATTACACCGAGGATAAGCATTTAAAGTGCGACGATTATCCCTTCGGCGGCGGCGCGGGCATGGTGATGACGGCGCAGCCCATCGGCTCGGCGATCGAGGCGCTTGACCCGCGGCACGAGGCGCGGCGCATCTACCTTTCGCCCAAGGGCGAAGTGTTCCGCCAGCAAAAGGTGTTTCAGCTTTTGGAGTACGAACATCTCATCCTGCTGTGCGGGCACTACGAGGGGGTGGACCAGCGCGCCATCGATCTGTTCATCGACGAGGAGATCAGCATCGGCGACTATGTGCTCACGGGCGGCGAACTGCCCGCCATGGTCGTTGCAGACTGCGTGGCGCGTTATGCGGACGGGGTGATCAGCGCCGCTTCGCTGGTGCAGGAGAGCTTTTCGGAAAACCGCCTCGAATACCCGCAGTACACCCGCCCCGTGGAGTATCGCGGCTTGGTCGTTCCGGAGGTGCTGCGCAGCGGCAACCACGCCGAGATCGATAAGTGGCGGCGGGAACAGGCGGAAAAGCTCACGCGCGAAAAGCGGCCCGACCTGCTGTGATGCGCACGGGAATTTCTTTCTTCTCTTTTGAAAGAAAGTTCGTGAACCGTTTTAACGATCGAATTGCGCGTTCCGAAGCCATGCCTTTGGGAAAGCGCCCCCGATTTGCCGCATACATGTGGCTCAATTCGGAAAGAGTGAATGCGGCGCGCTTATGACGGAGAGCATTTGGCGCGCGCCGCAGAGAGAAAAACAAATGCAGAGCCGCGCTTTGCCGCGGCGAACATTCGGTTGTCTCTCAAATCACGGAAAAAAGTTTTGTCTCTTTCAAAACTTTTTTCGTGAACGGAATTTTTTTATTATGAAACACATTCAATGGTTTCCCGGTCATATGACAAAGGCGATGCGCATGATGGAGGAGAGCCTCGCGCTGGTAGACGGCGTGCTCTTCGTGCTCGATGCGCGGGCGCCCGCGGCGACCTATAACAAAAAACTGAAAAAGCTCTTCGGCGCCAAACCCGTGTTGTTTTTGCTGAACAAAAGCGACCTTGCCGATCCTGCCGAAACGGACGCTTTTTTTTCGGAGATATCCAAAACCGCGCCCGTCGTTTCGTGCGCGGCAACGGCGCAGGGGGCGGCGGCAAAGATCGCGGCAAAGCTCCCGGAGCTTTTGCGGGCGAAGTTTGCCAAGGACGAGGCAAAGGGGATGAAGCGCCCGCCGCGGCTGCTGGTGGCGGGCATCCCGAACACGGGGAAGAGCACCGTCATCAACGCCATGAGCGGGGAAAAGCGCGCCGTGACCGGGGATAAAGCGGGCGTTACGCGCGGCAAACAGTGGATCCGCTGCGGAAGTTTTGAACTTTTGGATACGCCCGGCACCATGCCGCCCGCTTTTGAAAACCAGCAGCTGGCAAAGCACCTTGCGTACATCGGCAGCGTCAACGACGATATTTTGGATTTGGAAGACGTTGCGCTCGCTCTTTTGGAAGAGCTTGCGGCGGCGTATCCCGCCGCTTTGGCGGCGCGGTACGGCATCGGGGCGGGAGAGGCGCCCCTTGCCATGTACGAGCAGGTGTGCCGCGCCCGCGGCTTTTTGCTGCGCGGGGGAGAGTACGATTACAGCCGCGCCGCCAAGGCGGTTTTAGACGATCTCCGCAAGGGGCGGCTGGGCAGGATCACGCTGGAACGCGCCGCCGACTTCCGCGGCTTTTTCGGCTGAAAGGGGAACGGCATGAAAAGACTGTGGAACGCGGAGGAAAAACTGCGCTTCGAGCGGGAGATGCTGGCGGCGCATGCCCAAACCGTTGCGGGCGTAGACGAGGCGGGCAGGGGCCCGCTGGCGGGGCCCGTTGTGTGCGCGGCGGTCATTATGCCGTTGGAAGAGGGCGCCCTCATCGTCGGCGTGGACGACAGCAAAAAACTCAAAGAGGCGGAGCGCGAGCGGCTTGCCGCCCTCATCAAAGCGCGCGCCTCCGCCTATGCCGTTTGCGAAGAGAGCGCCGCCGTCATCGACGAGATCAACATTTTGGAGGCGACCAAGCGGTGCATGAAGCGGTGCGTCGAACAGCTTTCCGTTTCGCCCGACGTGGTGTTTACGGACGGGAACTTCCGCATCGATATCGATATCCCGCAGCAGAACATCGTCAAAGGCGACGCGCTCTCGTACAGCATCGGCGCGGCGAGCATCCTTGCAAAGACCTACCGCGACGCGCGCATGCGCGCGTACGACGCGCTGTACCCGCAGTACGGCTTTGCAAAACACAAGGGGTACGGCACGGCGGCGCACCTTGCCGCGATCGAGGAGTTCGGCTTATGCGAAATTCACCGCAGGACGTTCACAAAAAAGCTCTCGGCAGGGCGGGAGAACGGCGGGCGGCAAAGTACCTGAAACGGCAGGGCTACAAACTGCTCGCCAAAAATTACAAAACGCCCTTCGGGGAGGCGGATATCGTTGCCAAGCACGGGGAAACGTACGTGTTTTGCGAGGTAAAAACGCGGCTTTCCGAATTGTACGGCACCCCCGCCGAAGCGGTGGAGTACCATAAGCGCGAGCGCTACAAAAAGATCGCCCGCTATTTTGAAAGCCTTGCGGGGAGAGAGCTGTTTATCCGCTTTGACGTGGTGGAAGTGTACGAGGATCGCATCCGTCACATCGTATCCGCCTTCGGCGCATAAAAAACGGGAGAAAAAACCGCAAAATGCGGGCAAAAAACCTTGCATTTTTTTTGCGGGTATGGTATGATAGCACAAGACTTCGGGCGGTCCTCTTGCGCGGCGCGCAACGAACGCACTGTAACAAGGAGGTAAAAGTCGATGAAAGGGTTGATCGAAGCGATCGAAAAGGAAGCCTTAAAGGACAGCGTTCCCGCTTTTAACGTGGGCGATACCGTAAAAGTCAGCGTAAAAGTCGTGGAAGGCACGCGCGAGCGTATCCAGGCGTTCGAGGGCGTTGTGATCGCAAAGAAAAACGGCGGGATCCGCGAAACCTTTACGGTGCGCCGTCTTTCCTACGGCGTCGGGGTAGAGCGTACGTTCCCCGTGCACTCTCCCAAAATTGCGGATATCAAGGTGATCCGCAAGGGCAAAGTGCGCCGTGCCAAGCTGTATTATCTGCGCGGCAGAACGGGCAAAGCTGCCAAGATCAAAGAAGTTCGGTAAGCTGCCTCAAAAAACGGTCAAAAAAAGAGCTTTTCTTCCTATCGGGAGAAAAGCTCTTTTTTTGCCGCCGCCCCGCAGGCGGGCGGAGCGCCGCAGAGAGCGCTGCGCGCTCAGCCGTTTGCGGGCGCGGGGTGCGCGGGCTGCGCCGCGCGCACCCTGCGGGGGAAGTTGCCGTTCTGCTCAAAGGGGCGCGCGTTCTGCGTGTATTCCGCAACGCGGACGACCGCGCCCTCCTGCGCCGCGCCGCACAGGCAGTCGTACCCGAACAGCACAAGCCCGCAGCGGCAAAGGATCTTTTCCGCAAGCTGCCCGTACCACTTCGATTGCGAAAAGCGCAGCGAATTGCCCGCGCCGCGCGGCGAGGGGCAGAGAAAGATGCAGTACAGGATGCGGCTTCCGCCGAAGGAGATCTTTTTAAAGTTTTTTAAAAACCCGCGCGAAAATACCGTTTTGAAGTCCGCCACCAGCACGTACGCCGAGGCGGAAAAGAGAGAGCACGCCTTCTCCTCCTCCATCGCTTCACGCAGCGGAAAAAGTTCTTCGCCGCATTGGCGGGCAAGCGCCGCGGCAAACGCTTCGTTTTGTTTTTGGGTGCAGCTTAAAATCATTTTTAGCCTCTTTGCCTGCTTTTGCCCGCAGTATAGCACGCAATTATAATACGGCGGTCAACGCCGTGTAAAAGTTTGGTAAAAACTGCGGAAAAACCCGTGTTTTGCCCCGTTTTTTTTGTTCGTTGCGGAAAAGAGGCGAAAATCGCTTTACCCCGTACCCGTTTTAGGGTATAATACACTATACGGGCCGCGCGTTGGCGCGGCACCGCGCAGCGGGAACGGAAAAAACAAATGGCAAACATCATTCGGGAAACAAAGCGGGAAAAATGCAAAAGGAAGATCGCGGCGGTTTGGGGGCGCTATTCGGCGTTTACCAAAGCGGCGTTCTTTACGGTGCTCGCCCTCTTTATTGTATGCGCGTGCACCATCGGCGGGTTTAACGGAGGCGGCGGCGCCTATTTTGCCGCGGAAGATTCTTCCGTGGTGTTCTATTTGGATTACCAAAACGGGGCGAAGCTGGATAAAATGTACATCAACGCGGGTACGGCGTATACCGAAGTCGGCACTTCGTACTCGGTGACGGTGCGCACCTCGTACAGCTCTTCCCTTTCTTGGAGCAGCACGACGGGCGGCTTCGGCGAAAAAGCTCTCTCCAACATCTATTCGCAGGATTCCGAAGCGCTCGGCTCCAACTACAACTGGGTGCAGCTGCGCGACACGGAAAAGGACGCGCCCTCCACTTCGCGCTGCCTTGTGCAGCTTACCGCAAACTGCGATATGCTCATCAACGAAGTCGTGTTCGTGGACGAAAACGGCAAGGTCATCCCCGCGTATGTGGAGGAGAGCGAGGTGCGCGGCTTTTTCGACAGCGGCGATTGGAGCACCTTCCGCGATATTTTCCATTCCCAAAGCGCAAAAGAAGGGCTGAAAAACCTTTTGGACGCGCAGCAAAACTACACGGAAGGGGATACCGTTTATTCCAACTTCACGCAGGACGAAATGTATACGCTGATGCAGATCGAAAACATCGTCGAGCTTGGCAGCCGCGTTTCGGATAACAGCGTATACAGCGCAGACAGAGAGCACGGCGCCTTTGCCGTACTGCCCTATGTGCTCTCTACCCTCCTTTTCGGGCGGAGCGCCTTCGGGCTGCGCATCGTTTCGGTGCTCTTTACGGCGCTGGCGGTGTGGATGGTTTGGCTCTTGGCGCGCGAACTGTTCGCCCGCGGCGACAAAAAGAAGGAGGGCTGGGCGTTTTTGACCGCCTGCCTGTTCGCGGGCGGCGGGCTGGCGCTCACCGTAGGCAGGCTGGGGCTGTATTTGCCCATGCTCGCCTTCCTCGTTTTGGGTTCCTTCTATTTCATGTACCGCTTTTTCAGCCGCGGCATTTCGGCGGAAAAGCCCGCAAAATCCGCCTGCAACATCCTTGTTTCGGGGCTGCTGTTCGCTTTGGCGGTCGCCTCCGACCCCAAAATGCTGCTCGCGGGCGTGGGGGTGCTGGCGCTGTTTATCGCCGGCGCAGTAAAGCTGGAACGCGCGTACAAAGCGAAGCGGCAGGAGGTGCGCGCGGCGCTGCGCGCAGCGAACGCCGCCGAAAGTTCGCGCGAGGCGATGCTGCAAAACGCCGCCGCCGCTTCCGAGCGGGAGGGCGAGATCGTTGCCGAACGCTCCTATGCGCGCAGGCTGGCATACATCCTGTTTTTTGCCGCCTTTGCGGTGGGCACCTTTTTGCTGCTCGCGCTTTCGGCGATCCCTTCCTGTTCGGTGTTCGCACGCATTTACGGAACAAACCGCGGCATTTTCGATTATCTCGGCAAAATGTTCGCCGACGCCTTTTCGTTCACCAACGCTACGGCGTACACGGCGGGCAACGCGTGCAACGCCTTCGGCTGGTTCATCGGGCTGAAAGGGGCTACGCTCTTTTCCGCTTCGTCGGAGGGCACGTACATCGCCCTGAACGCGCAGATCAACCTCGCCATGGCGCTTACGGCGCTGGTCGGGTTCCTCTTCCTCTCCGTGTATTCCGCCGTGTATCTGGCAACGGGCGGGCAAAAGGGGGCGTACGCCTCCGAACGGGCGCCCGTTGTGGTGCGCGCTTATTTTGTTCTGCTGGCGGGGCTGGTCTCTTCGCTGCTGCCCTATCTGTTCGCAGGGCAGGCGGGCGCGGCGCAGGGCATGCTGTTCAGCGCCTTTTACCTCGCCTTTATCCCGCTCACCTTTTTCGCCGTCAACGCGTCGGAGCTGCGCGAGCGGCGCAAGCTGTTCGGGCGCATCCGCATGAATACGGCAAAATGGGTGCTCTTTTGGCTGCTTGTTTTGTATGCCGTTCTCTTTGTGCTCTCGCTGCCCATGTATTTCTGCATCCCGCTTCCCGCCGCGGCGGCTGCGGGCATGTTCGGATGGACGAGCTTTGTCAACAACGGGCTGTATCGGCTATGACCGTGATCCGCGCCGCGCGTATATACGCGCGGCGCTTTCGCAAAGGAGCGTTTTATGTTATCCAAAGTGACGAGCTTTGCGCTCAGCGGGCTGGAAGGGGTGCCCGTGGAGGTGGAGACGGATATCAACAACGGGCTTCCCTCCTATGAATTGGTCGGGCTGCCCGACGCTGCCGTCAAAGAGAGCCGCGAGCGCGTGCGTTCCGCCCTCAAAAACAGCGGGCGCAAGTTCCCCGCGCAAAAGATCACCGTCAATCTCGCCCCCGCGGACCTCAAAAAAGAGGGGGCGTACTTTGACCTCGCCATCGCCGTCGGCGTGCTCAAAGCCACCGAACAGCTCATCGGCGCCGATCTTTCCGGCATCGTGTTTTTGGGCGAGCTCTCCTTAGACGGCGCGCTGCGCCCCGTGGCGGGCATTTTGCCGCTGCTCATCTCCGCCAAGGCAAAAGGGTATACCGCCTTCATCATCCCCGCGGGCAACGCGCGGGAAGCGGCGTATATAGAGGGGATCCGCACGTACGCCGCGCATACGCTTACGGAGGTCGTGGATCACCTCAGCGGGCTGGCGGCGCTCGAACCGCTGCCCGTCACAAAGTACGCGCCCGCCCCGCCCGAAACGTATAAGTTCGACCTTGCGTTCGTCAAGGGGCAGCCTGCGGCAAAGCGTGCGCTCGAAGTTGCCGTAAGCGGCGGGCACAACCTGCTGCTCGTCGGCCCGCCCGGCACGGGCAAGACCATGCTCGCGCGGTGCATCCCCTCCGTCATGCCGGATATGACCTTTGAAGAGGCGCTCGAAGTGACCAAGATCCACTCCGTGGCGGGCGTTTTGGACGGGGAGGGCATCGTCTCCGTGCGGCCCTTCCGTTCGCCGCATCATACGGCGACCACCGTTTCCATGTGCGGCGGCGGCACGCGCACCGTAAAGCCGGGCGAGATCAGCCTTGCGCACGGCGGCGTGCTGTTTTTGGACGAGATGCCCGAATACCACCGCTCCACGCTGGAAGCGCTGCGCCAGCCGCTGGAAGACGGGTGCATCACCGTCACCCGTTCGGGCGGCGCCGTCACCTTTCCCGCCAATTTTATGCTGTGCGCCAGCATGAATCCCTGCCCCTGCGGCAATTACGGCAGTGCGGATAAGGTGTGCACCTGCACCCCCGCCGCCATCCACAAGTACCGCTCGCGCATCAGCGGCCCCCTTTTGGATCGGATCGATTTGCAAGTGGAGGTGGATTCGGTCAAATACGAACAGCTTGCGTCAAACGGGCGGGAGGAGAGCTCCGCCGCCGTCAAAGCGCGCGTCGAACGCGCGCGGGAGGTGCAGCGGAAGCGCTTTGCGGAGACGGACGTGCGCGTCAATGCGGATATGGGCGAGCGCGAACTGCGCGCCTATTGCCCGCTCTCGCCCGAATGCGAGCGCATCCTGCGCCTCTCCTTCGAGCGGCTCAAACTCTCCGCGCGGGCGCGTTCGCGCATCCTGAAAGTTGCGCGTACCATCGCCGACCTTGCGGGGGAAGAGACCATTTTGCCCGCGCACATTTTGGAAGCCGTTTCGTACCGCAGTTACGATAATTTTGCATGAGCGCGATGGAATACACCAAGGAAGAGAAGACGGCGCTCTGGCTGGACGGGGTGCTCCCGGACTATGCGCGCCGCGTCAAAGTGCTGGAACTGGTCCGCGAACCGTACGCGCTCGTGCGGCGGTTCTCTTCGTACGCGCCTGCCGTGCGCGCCGCCGTCGGGGAGGAGGCGTTTGAACGGATGCGCGCCTCGCTCGCTTCGCCCGCCTATATGAACGGGCTGCTTGCGCGCTATGCGCAAAAGGGGATCTGCGCCGTCACCTATTATTCCGCCGCCTATCCCGCGCAGCTGAGAGAGCTGCCCGACCCGCCGCTCGTGCTGTACTGCCAAGGAGACGTGCAGCTGCTCGGCACGCGGATGTTTTGCATCGTCGGTTCCCGCCACACGCCGCCCGGCGTGTGCAAACTTACAAAAAAGTGGGCGGGCGCGCTTGCCGAACATTTCACCATAGTATCCGGCTGCGCCGCGGGCGGAGACGAAAGCGCCTTGCGCGGCGCGACGGAGGCGGGCGGGAAGGCGGTGTGCGTTTTGGCGCACGGAACGGATCACTGCAACCCGGAGAGCAGCCGCTCTTTGGTGGAAGCGGTGCGCAAAAGCGGGCTGGTGCTCAGCGAATACCCGCCCGAAACGCCGCCGCGCGGCTATCTGTTCCCGGCGCGCAACCGCATTTTGGCGGGGCTGAGCGAGGGCGTGCTGGTGGTGAGCGGCGGCATAAAGAGCGGTACGCGCATCACGGCGGAACGGGCGTACGCCTACGGGAGGGATGTGTTCGCGTTCCCGTACCCGCCCGGCGCCGCGGCGGGCGCGGGCTGCAACGCGCTCATCAAGGAATACGCAAAATTGGCGGATGATTTGGTTGACATTCCCTCCGCTTTTGGTATACACTTGACCGCGGCGGAAGAAGAGCCGCTCTCTGCGGCGGAGCGCGCGGTGCTCTCCGCGCTGGACGCGGGCGAGGCGCACGTCGGCGCGCTGGCGGCACAGCTCTCTTTGGCGCAGAGCGAACTTTCCGCCGTTCTCATCCTGTTGGAGATGAAGGGGTTTGTCGCAAACTGCGGCGGGAACCGGTACAGAAAACTATGAGGGCGGCGGCATTCCCGCTTTTGCACCGCTATAAAACGTGCGGGAAAGGCGGCGCCGCACCGCTTTGCGGCGTCAGAGGGGCGGAGAGCCGTTTGAAAATCGCAGGGTTTCGCAGCATCTTTGCGCGAAAAACGCGTGAGGAGTTTTTTCTATGGATCTGATCATCGTGGAATCGCCTTCCAAGGCAAAGACCATCGCAAAATATTTAAAGGGGCAGTTCCGTGTAGACGCTTCCGGCGGGCACGTGCGCGATCTGCCGGAAAAACGTTTGGGCGTAGACATCGACCACAATTTCGAGCCGAGCTACGTGGTCAACCCCGATAAAAAGCAGGTCATCAAGCGGCTGGCGGAAGAGGCGGCAAAGGCTTCGCGCGTCTATCTCGCCACCGACCCGGACCGCGAGGGGGAAGCGATCTCGTGGCATTTGAAAACGGTGTTGAAGCTGCCGGACGGCAAAAACCGTATCGAATTTAACGAGATCTCGCCCGCCGCCGTCAAAAACGCGCTCGAACATCCGCGCGAGATCGATTACAGCCTCGTGGACGCGCAGCAGGCGCGGCGGGTGTTGGACAGGCTGGTCGGCTACAAGCTCTCGCCGCTGCTGTGCAAGCGCATCCATGCGGGGCTTTCGGCGGGGCGGGTGCAGTCCGTCGCGCTGCGCCTCATCGTAGACCGCGAGCGGGAGATCAAAGCCTTCGTGCCGCAGGAGTACTGGAACATCCACGCCGAATTGCAGGACGAGCCGCAAAAGTACGCCCCGTTCCGCGCCCTTCTTTCCGAGCGGAAAGGGAAGAAGTACCAGCCCGCCTCCGCGGAGGAAAACGAGCGCGTGCGCGCCGAATTGGCGGGGCAGCCGTATACCGTAAAGGAAGTGAAAAAGAGCGTTACGAAGTCGCGGGCGCCCGCGCCGTTCACCACTTCCACCTTGCAGCAGGACGCCTCCAACAAATTCGGCATGACCTCGCCGGACGTCATGCTGGTGGCGCAGCACCTGTACGAGGGCGTGGATACCGAAAAGGAGGGGCACATCGCGCTGGTCACGTACATCCGTACCGATTCCGTGCGCGTTTCCGCCGAGGCGCAGAGCGCCGCGCGCGCGTACATCGCGCAGCGGTTCGGCAAGGAATATATTCCCGAAAAGCCCAACTTTTTCGCCACCAAAAAGGGCGCACAGGACGCGCACGAGTGCATCCGCCCCATCGATATGAACCGCACGCCCGAAAGTTTGAAAGGTACGTTGGATAAAAAACACTACAACGTTTACAAGCTGATCTACGACCGCTTTATGGCTTCGCAGATGAGCGAAGCGCAGTACAACAGCGTGCAGATGAAGATCGCCAACGGAGACTACACTTTCAAGGCGAGCGGCAAAACGCTGCTGTTTGCGGGGTATACCGCCGTCTACCAGCAGGAAAAAAAGGAGGACGAGGAGGAGAACGGCAAACTGCTGCCGCCCCTTTCCGAAGGGGAGGGGCTGCGCTTGGTAAACCTGCTCTCCGAGCAAAAGTTCACCAAACCCCCGCTGCGGTATACCGACGCAACGCTGGTCAAAGCAATGGAGGAGAAGGGCATCGGCAGACCCTCCACCTATGCGAGCATCATCTCCGTTTTGAACCGCCGCAAATACGTGACCAAAGAGGGCAAGTACATGGTGCCCACCGAGGTCGCCTTCCAGATCACCGACCTGCTCGTAAAATATTTTACGGATATCATGGACGTCGGCTTTACCGCAAAGATGGAGGATAAGCTGGACGGCATCGAAGAGGGGGGAGACTGGCACAAGATCTTGGCGGAGTTTTATCCGCCCTTTGCCGAAAAGCTGGTTTTTGCCTCCAACGACGGGGACGAGATGACGGATATCCCGTGCGAAAAGTGCGGGCATCCCATGATCCGCCGCAACGGGCGGTACGGCAAATTTTTGGCGTGTTCCAATTATCCCGCCTGTTCCAACATCAAGAGCGAGGGCGCGGAGGTTACGGCAACCAAGTGCCCCAAGTGCGGCGCGAATATGGTGGTCAAAAGCGGCAAATACGGCAAATTTCTCGCTTGCCCCAATTACCCCGAATGCAATGCGATCTTGCCGTACGAGAGCGAAGTTTCAAGCACAAAGTGCTCCAAATGCGGCGAATACATGATCTACCGTAAGGGCAGGTACGGGAAGTACCTCAGCTGCCCCAAGTGCGGCAGCAGCCAGCCCATTGCCGAGCTTGCGGGCGTGTGCCCCGTGTGCGGGGCGCCCACCCGCCGCATGAAGAGCAAGGCGGGCAAGATCTATTACAGCTGTTCGGCGTACCCGAAGTGCAAGTTCATGAGCTGGGATATGCCAACGGGCGAACGCTGCCCCGAATGCGGCAAATATTTGGTCAAGCGCGGCAAGCTCGTCCGCTGCTCTTCTTGCAAATATACGCGCGAAGAGCCGCAAAAAGAGGGCGCGCGGCACGAAGAAGCGGGCGGCGCAAGCGCCGCGGAGCCGCATACGGGCGCGGAGGAATAACGGCGCCCGCCGTGCGGGCAGGCGCGCGGAGGAATAACGGCGCGGGCGGGAGCTTCCCGCCCGCATAAAATTTTTGGGAAAGTTTTGCCCAAAAGGTTGACAAAGCGCGGGCGGCGGCGTATAATGCATTTAGCACTTTTTAAATAAGAGTGCTAACATTTAACGGTGAACAGTGCCAAACCGCGCGGAAAGGGGTGCCATGGAAGGAAAAGACGCGCAAGTTACCGTGATCGGTGCGGGGCTGGCGGGCTGTGAAGCGGCGTATTATTTGGCAAACCGCGGCGTGCGCGTGCTGCTTTTGGAGGGCAAGCCGCGCAAGCGCTCGCCCGCGCATTCGTCCGACCTGTTTGCCGAGCTGGTGTGCTCCAACTCGCTCAAAAGCGACGACGTGTACGGCAATGCCTGCGGGCTTTTAAAGGAGGAAATGCGGCTGTTCGGCTCGCTTACGATGGAGGCGGCGGCGCATGCCCGCGTGCCTGCCGGCGGGGCGCTGGCGGTGGAGCGAGAGGCGTTTTCGGCGTACGTCACGCAAAAAATACGGGGGCACAAAAAGATCGCCTGCGAATGCCGCGAAGCGGAAACGCTGCCCGAAGAGGGCTTTTGCATCGTGGCGACGGGCCCGCTGACCTTTGACGCGCTTGCGCGGGATATTTCCCGCACGTTCGGCGAAGGGCTGCATTTTTACGACGCGGCGGCGCCCATCGTGGCGGCGGAGAGCATCGATTTTTCCAAAACGTTTGTTGCCGACCGTTACGGGAAGGGCAGCGGCGATTATGTGAATTGCCCGCTCGATAAAGAGCAGTACGAAGCGTTTGCCGCCGCTCTTGCGGGGGCGGAGCGCGCGCTCGTGCACGGGTTCGACAAGCGGGAGGTGTTCGAGGGCTGCATGCCCGCCGAAATTTTGGCGGCGCGCGGAAAGGACAGCCTGCGCTTCGGCATGATGAAGCCCGTCGGGCTGTACGACGAAAACGGAAAGCGCCCCTACGCGGTGGTGCAGCTGCGCAAAGAGAATGCGGCGGGCACGGCGTACAACCTCGTCGGGTTCCAAACCAATTTGAAATTCGGCGAACAGGCGCGCGTGTTCCGCATGATCCCCGCCCTGCAAAACGCGGAATTTTTGCGCTACGGGGTCATGCACCGCAACACCTATCTCGATTCGCCGAACGTGCTGTGCGCCGATTATTCCTGCAAAAAGTACCCGCACCTGTACTTTGCGGGGCAGATCACGGGCGTGGAAGGGTATGTGGAGAGCGCGGGCAGCGGCATTGCCGCCGCGATGAACGTTTGGCAAAAGCTGCGCGGAAAGCCGCCGCTTTGCTGGACGGACGAAACGGTGAGCGGGGCGCTGGCGCGGTACATCTCTTTGCCGAATGCCGATTTTCAGCCCATGAACGCAAATTACGGCATTTTGCGCCCGCTTGCAAAAGTGGTGCGCGACAAGGCGGAAAAGCGCCGCCTGTTTGCCGAAAGAGCGCTTGCGCGGGCAGGAGAACTTGCCGCGCGGGCGGAAGAAACATAAAAGAAACACAAAGAATACCGGGAGGAACGGGAACATGCCTGAATTTAGGGGAACAACCATCTGTGCCGTAAAAAAGGACGGCAAAACGGCGCTCGCCGGCGACGGGCAGGTCACCATGAGCGAGAGCATCATTTTCAAAAACAATGCGGTCAAAGTGCGCCGCATCTACGGCGGCAAAGTTATTTTGGGCTTTGCGGGCTCGGTATCCGACGCCTTTTCGCTCTCCGAAAAGTTTGAGGGGATGCTGAATAAGTTTGCGGGCAACCTCATGCGCTCGGCGGTGGAGCTTGCCGAGCTGTGGCGCAACGACAAACTGCCCCGCCGCCTCGAAGCGATGATGATTGTTGCCGATAAAGACCAACTGCTCATCGTCAGCGGCAGCGGCGAAGTGATCGAACCGGACGGCGGCGTCTGCGCCATCGGCAGCGGCGGAAATTACGCCCTTGCCGCCGCGCGCGCGCTCATGCAGGAGACCGGATATTCCGCCGAAGAGATCGCGCAAAAGGCGCTTAAAATCGCCAGCGAGATCTGCGTGTTCACCAACGATCACATCACCGTAGAGGTCGTGTAACGCGGCAACAGGGAGGAAAACACTATGAATCATCTCTCACCCAA
Organism: uncultured Clostridia bacterium; assembly: GCA_944346885.1. Lineage (GTDB taxonomy): Bacteria > Bacillota > Clostridia > Christensenellales > Borkfalkiaceae > Borkfalkia. The sequence continues at coordinate 34,083 of CALVMR010000018.1, forward strand.
ACAAATCGTAAACGAATTGGATAAATACATCATCGGGCAGGACGAGGCAAAGCGCGCCGTGGCGATCGCGCTGCGCAACCGCTACCGCCGCAGCCGCCTCTCCGAGGCGGACCGCGACGAGATCACGCCCAAAAACATCATCATGAAGGGCCCCACGGGCGTCGGAAAAACCGAGATCGCCCGCAGGCTCGCCAAGCTCGTCAAAGCGCCCTTTATCAAAGTGGAAGCCACCAAATACACCGAAGTGGGGTACGTGGGCAGAGACGTGGAGAGCATGGTGCGCGACCTTGTGGAGTGCTCCATCCGCCTCGTGCGCGAGGAAAAGATGCGCGAAGTTTCCGTCAAAGCGAGAACGGTTGCCGAAAGCAAGGTCGTTTCCGTTTTATCCGACCTGAAAAAGGGCGAACGCGGCGAACTTGCCAAGGAGGTGTTCGACGCCCGCCTGCTCGAAGAGCTGCGCGCGGGGAAATTCGACGACTTGCAGATCGAGATCGAGGTGGTGGATACCCCGAAGGCGATGGAGATCGTGCCCGGCGGGGCGGAGATCAACATCGGCAGCATTTTCGGCGATATGCTCCCGAAAAAGAAAAAGCGCCGCAAAATGAGCGTGAAAAACGCGATGCAGTACATCATCGGCGAAGAGAGCGAAAAGCTCATCGACAACGACGCGCTTACGAGCGAGGCGCTCTCGCGCGCGGAGGAGCAGGGCATCATTTTCATCGACGAGATCGATAAGATCGCAGGCAAAGAGAACCGCGGCGGGGCAGACGTCTCCCGCGAGGGCGTGCAGCGGGATATCCTGCCCATCGTGGAGGGCTGCACCGTGATGACCAAGTACGGCGCCGTCAAAACGGATTTTATCCTCTTTATCGCGGCGGGCGCCTTCCACATCTCCAAGGTGGAGGATCTCATCCCCGAATTGCAGGGGCGCTTCCCCATCAACGTGGAGCTGAAAAGCCTTACCAAAGAAGATTTTATCAAGATCCTCACCCAGCCGCAAAACGCCATCACCGCCCAGTACGGAAAACTTTTGGGCGTGGATAACATCGATTTGAAATTTTCGGAAGACGCCATCGAAGAGATCGCCCAGATCTCCGTGGATATGAACATGACCAGCGAAGACATCGGCGCGCGGCGGCTGCACACCGTAATGGAGTATCTGCTCGAAGATATCTCTTTCAACGCCGGCGGCGACTATCCTACCGTTACCGTCAACATCGACAAAAAGTACGTGGACGAACACTTGGATAAGATCATCCGCAACCGCGATCTGAAAAAATACGTGCTGTAACCGTGCGCGAAAAAAGTTTTGTCTCTTTCAAAACTTTTTTCGTGAACACAGGAGTTTTTATGATCAACATTCCCAAAGGGACCAAAGACGTATTGCCCGCCGAGGCGTACAAATGGCATTTCGTGGAAAACACGGCGCGCGCGGTCGCGGCGCTGTACGGGCTCAAAGAGATCCGCACGCCCACGTTCGAGCATACCGAGCTGTTTTTGCGCGGCGTCGGCGATACGACGGATATCGTCAACAAAGAGATGTACACCTTTTTGGATAAGGGCAGCCGCAGCATCACGTTGAAGCCGGAGGGGACGGCGGGCGTTGTGCGCGCCTTTATCGAAAACGGTTTGGCGGGCGGCGCGCTGCCCTTAAAAATGTACTACCTTACCCCGGTGTTCCGTTACGAGCGCCCGCAGGCGGGCAGGCTGCGCGAGCATCACCAGTTCGGGGTGGAAATTTTCGGCGGCAAGGGCGCGCAGACGGATGCGGAAGTCATCCTGCTCGCCCGCGATTACATTGCCGCGCTCGGCGTGGAGGGCGTGGAGCTGCGTTTGAACAGCATCGGCTGCAAACACTGCCGCCCGCGGTACAACGAAGCGCTTCGGGAGTACCTGCGCCCGCACCTTGCCGAAATGTGCCCGACCTGCAACGCGCGGTTTGAAAAAAATCCGCTGCGCATCCTAGACTGTAAGGAGGAGGCGTGCGCCCGGATCAATGCGGGCGCGCCCCGCGCGGAGGAGTATCTCTGCGACGAGTGCCGCGAACACTTTGCGGAGCTCAAAGCCATCCTCGGCGCCTGCGGCGTGCGCTACACCGTCGATCCGAAGCTGGTGCGCGGGCTGGATTATTACTCCAAAACGGTGTTTGAATTTGTTTCCACGGCGATCGGTTCGCAGGGGACCGTGCTCGGCGGCGGCAGGTACGATACCCTCATCGAAAATTTGGGAGGGCCCTCCGTGCCCGCGGTCGGGTTCGGCAGCGGTATCGAACGCATGCTGCTCGTGCTGGAAAACACGGGCAAAGCCATCCCGCAGGAAGCGCCGCTCGGCGTGTATGCCGCGGGGATGGACGAGGAGGGGCGAAAAGCGGCGTTCGCCCTTGCCTGCAAACTGCGCGCGGCGGGCATTTCGGCGGATATCGACCACGCCGCCCGTTCCGTAAAGGCGCAGTTCAAGTACGCGGGCAAGCTCGGTGCGCGCTTCGTCGTCGTCATCGGGGACGAGGAGCGCAGGAGCGGCGAATACACCGTGAAAGACATGCAAACGTCCGAATCCGCGCGCGTGCCTGCGGAGCAGGTCGTCTCCTTTTTGCGCGGGCGGCTATGAGGGAGCGCGCGTACGTCGTAAAAACCGCGGGAAAGATCGCCGTGCTGCAAATCGAAAAAACGCCTGCCTGCGACGGGTGCAAGATCTGCGCGTTCAAAGGCGGAAGGAGCCGCGTCAAAGTAAAAGCGCTCAACAGCGCGGGCGCAAAAAAAGGGGATACCGTGATCGTGCAGGCGGAAAAGGATCACCGTACGCTCGCCTCGTTCGTTGCGTACATCGTGCCCGTTCTGCTTGCGGGGGCGGGGGCGCTCGTCGGCGCGCTGTGCGCGCTCGAAGAGCTGTACGTCGTGCTGCTGTGTTTGGGCGGGCTGGCGCTCGGCTTTGCGGCGGTGTTTTCGATCGATAAGCTGCTCGCGCGTTCGCGCGGGTTCGGCATGGAGGTCGTGGAAGTGTGTTCCGCATCGGCAAAAGCGCAGGAAGATACGGAAAAGAGCCGCGCCTCGGAAGAGGGCGGGCTTGCAAATATCAGATCGGAGGAGGAACAAGGCAATGGTAAAGACATTTGACGGCGCGGCATTCCGCGCGGCAATGCAGGAGAAACAGACGCTCGTCGTCGATTTTTGGGCAACTTGGTGCGGCCCGTGCCGTATGCTTGCGCCCGTGATGGAAAAACTTTCCGAAGAGTACGAGGGGCAGGCGCAGTTTGTCAAGATCGACGTGGACGACAACCCCGACCTTGCGCGCGAATATTCGATCATGAGCATTCCCTGCGTGATGGTGTTCAAAGACGGAAAACTCGCCGGCAAGCAGGTCGGCTTTGTGCCGCAGGCGGCGATGAAGGAGTTTTTGGACCGGTATCTTTGAGGCGCGTTTTGCGCGCCGCAGGCGGGCGCGGGTTTGCTTTAAAGCGGGTACATGTTCGCTTTAAAGAGGGCGCGGGTTTGCCGCGTGTGTGCTTTAATGCGGGCTTTGTTTTGCCGCGGCGGCGCACTCGGATAAAAAATTTTTCCGGCTTTTTTTATAAACCTGACAGCATGCTGTCAGGTTTATTGTGTTATAACGGAGAAAAAAGGAGGAAAAGAGATGGTATTGTTTGCATCGGGAGAAAAGATACGGCGATACATTGCGGAGCAGTGCCGCCAAAAAAAGCTGCGGCAGAGCTTCCACGTTTCGCCTTCGGGCAGTATGTATTATGTGCTCGGCGTCGCCGACGGGAGCGCGAGCACCGTGTTCCGCATTGCCGACCATCCGCAGAAGATCCGGTCGATGCGCAGCCTGATCGTCGGGCGCAGCACAAGGTTTGCAACGGTAAAGCGGTTCATCGATCGGCGCATCGCGCTGTTGGAGAGCAAAACTTCGCGGCAGATGTTTGCGGCGTTCCTGCGCGCCCCTTCCTAAGGCGCGCCGCGCGCAAACAGGAAGAAAAGGGGGCGGCGCGCAAATTTTTTTGCGCGCCGCGGTTACTTTTCTTGTCAATTTTGTGCGTTTGCGGTATAATAAGAAAAAACTTACGTTACGGAGAAAGATCTATGATCGATATGACCACGATCCACGGCGCCGACCCCGAAGTATACGAGGCGATGCGTTTGGAACTGGAACGGCAGCGCAACAACATCGAACTCATCGCAAGCGAAAACTTTGTTTCCCCCGCGGTGATGGCGGCGGTCGGTTCGCATCTGACCAATAAATACGCGGAGGGCTTGCCCGGCAAGCGGTATTACGGCGGCTGCCAGTATGTAGATATCGTGGAGACCCTTGCCATCGAGCGCTGCAAACAGCTCTTCGGCTGCGAGCATGCCAACGTGCAGCCGCACAGCGGCGCGCAGGCGAATACCGCCGTCTATTTTGCGCTGCTTACCCCCGGCGATACCATCCTCGGCATGAATCTTTCGCACGGCGGGCATCTTTCGCACGGTTCGCCCGTCAACATTTCGGGCAAGTATTTCAAGGTCGTGCCCTACGGCGTTTCCGAAAAGGACGAGCGCATCGATTACGACGCGCTGGAAAAAACCGCGCTGGAAGCCAAACCCAAAATGATCGTGGCGGGCGCTTCCGCCTATCCGCGCATCATCGATTTTGCGCGTCTGCGCGCGATCGCCGATAAGGCGGGCGCGCTCTTGATGGTGGATATCGCGCACATTGCGGGCTTGGTCGCGGCGGGGCTGCACCCTTCGCCCGTGCCGTATGCGGATATCGTGACCACGACCACGCACAAAACGCTGCGCGGGCCGCGCGGCGGCGTGATCATGTGCAAGGAGCAGTACGCCAAGGCGATCGACAAGGCGGTGTTCCCCGGCACGCAGGGCGGGCCGCTCATGCACGTTATCGCGGGCAAGGCGGTCGCCTTTAAAGAGGCGCTCTCTCCCGCGTTCAAAGAGTACCAAACGCAGGTCGTAAAAAACGCGGCTGCCATGGCGGACGAGTTTACCAAGTGCGGGGTGCGCCTCGTTTCGGGCGGAACGGATAACCACCTGATGCTTCTCGATCTGCGCGACAAAAACATGACGGGCAAAGAGCTCGAACACATGCTCGACGAGGTGAATATCACCGCGAACAAAAACACCATCCCGTTTGAAACGACCAGCCCGTTTGTGACGAGCGGCGTCCGCATCGGCACGCCGAGCATCACTTCCCGCGGCTTTAAGGAGGAGGACGCGCGCCTCGTTGCCCGCCTCATCGCCAAGATCATTGCGGAAAAAGAGGAGGCGTTCGCCGCCGTCCGCGCGGAAGTGAAAAAACTTTGCGCCAAGTATCCGCTGTACCCTGGCGACGTGCAGTGACATGCCTCGCACGGCATTTGCAATACTTCAAGCCCCGCGGCGCCGCCGCGGGGCTTTCCGCATGTTTTTTCGGCTTTGCTTATACGGCGGGGATCGCTGCGCACTTTCTTTGATTTTGCCTTGAATGCGCGGTTTGCCGCGCACTTTCTTCGATTTTGTCTTGACAGCGGCGGCGGAGAATGGTATACTTTTTGTATACGAACAAAGGGGAGAAGAATATGGAAAAGGGGCAGCGGTGTCTGTTGTGCGCGTCCGGATGGATCGGCGTCGCCGCGTGTGTTTTGGCGGTGGCGGTCACCGTTTTGGTTGTCGTGGGGCTTTCGGTGTGGCAGCAGCCGCTGGACGAAGAGGTCGCCCCCGCGGTGTTTGCGGTCGTCATTTTGTACGCGCTCTGCATCGTTTTATTGTCGGTCGGGGCGGTCTGTTCGGCGGTGTGCCTCGGCGGAGGGATCTACCTGCTCTGCACGGCGCCCAAGGGGAAGCAGAGCCGCCGTACGCTGCATTTGGAAGTGGCGGGGCTGGTCTTTGCCATTGTCGTGCTGGGGGTCATGCTCTTTTTCCTCATCTTTTTCGGTTCGCTGCAAAACGGCTTCCGCTTTTTGGAGGAGCCCGCTTACGGGGCGATTTTGGCGGTCGGCATTTTGCTGTGTTTGGCGGCGGGCGCGGCGGTTGCGGTCAAGAGCATCGTGATCTCCCGTCTGCGCCGTATTTTGCGGGAAGCGGCCGTTCCGCCCTGCCCCGCGCCGCCTGCCGAAAATTTCGGAGGCTGAACACAGAAATAAAACAGCAAGCCGCCGAGCGGCGGGCAAAGGAGAATTTTTATGACGAAAGAAGAAAAAAAGAGAGCAAAGGCGGAAGCCAAGGCAAAGCGCAAGGCGGAAAAACTTGCCGCCAAAGAGGCGAAAAAGCAGGCAAAACTTGCCAAAAAGCAGAAAAACGCCGTATCCGCGCCCGCCGCGCAGCCCAAACCTGCCGCGGCGCCTGCGCCCGCCGCGCAGCCCGTAAAAACCACTGCGCCCGCCGCCGAAAACAAGCCTGCCGCGGCTGCGGAGGCAAAGCCCGCGCCCGCCAAGGAGACGGCTGCGCCCGCAAAAGAGACGGCTGCGCCCGCCAAGGCGGCAAAGCCCGTTTCCGCAAAAGCGGAGGAGGAAAAGGAAGCGGCTCCCGCCGCCGATAAAAAGCCCGCCGTAAAAAATTACCATGTGGCGCACCGCCCGGACGGGAAGTGGCAGGTCAAGTTTGCAAAGGGAGAAAAGGCGATCAAGCTGTTCGACACCCAGGCAGAGGCGATCGCTTACGCCAAAAAACTTGCCGAAAACCAGGACGGCAACATCACCATCCACAAAAAGGACGGGAGCATCCGCAAGCAAAAATATTAAAAAGATTCGCGCGTTTTTGCAAAAAAGCGGGGCGGGATGCCCTGCACGGGAAAACCGAACGTCTGCCGCCGCAGGTCTCTGCGGCGGTTCGGCTTTTTCGGGTTTGAAAGGGAGGAAAAAGCGCTTTTTGCCGCGGCGGAAAGCGGCGCGGGGAGAGCGGGCTGCGCGGAAGGGAAGCAAAAGCGCCGTTTGCCGCTTTGCAAACGGTTGACAAAGGGGTGCGGCGGTAGTATAATAACGGCAAATTCAAAACGATTCTTTGGGGCGGGGTGCAATTCCCCACCGGCAGTATAGTCTGCGACAGGGAAGTTCGGCAAAGCGGTGCGCCGCGTGCGGCGCGCGGGTCTCTTTGGCGGCGGAACTTTGAACGGGTGCGATCCCCGTACCGACGGTATAGTCCGGATGAAAAAAGAATGTTTTTCGGAGCGCCCGCGCGGCGTGCATTGCCGCGCAAGCAACTTCAAAAAGCTGCCCCGCATGTTTGCGGGGTTTTTTCTGCCCCTTGAAAATATTTTTTCGAGGTGTTTTTTTATGGTGGAGCAAAAGGCAGGCGCCCTGCGCGGCGGCAAGCCGCAGCAGGAACAGGCGCAGGCGGGCGGGCATGCCGCGCAGGCAAAGTGCCCGCCCGCCGCCGAAGAGGCGAAGCGGGATCCCGTTTTGCCCGCGGCTTGCGCGGAGGAGACCGCGCAGGCAGCGGAAAGCGTGCAAACCGCGCGAACCGAAACCGCGCAAACCGAAAGCGGGCAGACCGTGCAAACCGAACCCGCGCAGACCGCGCAAGCCGAACCCGCGCAGACCGCGCAAGCGGCGGAGCCCGCCGCGCCCGTCAAGGAAAAGAGCATCCCTGCCGAACGCAGGCGGGGCAAGGTGTATTTTACCGCGTCGCGCATCGCAAAACTCGCGCTTTTAACGGCGCTGGCGTACGTCGTCACCTTTTTGGAGTTTCCCGTCTTCCCCGCGGCGCCTTTTTTGCAGCTGGATTTTTCCAACGTTTTCGTGTTGCTCGGCGGCTATCTGTACGGGCCGCTCGCGGCGATCCTCATCAGCTTGCTCAAAGAGTGTTTGAGCTTGCTCGATTCGGGTACGAATTTTGTGGGGGAAGTGGCAAACTTTCTCATCAACTTTGCGTTTTTTATCGTGCCGACCGTCGTCTACCGCTACAAAAAGGGGCTGAAATGGGTCATCCCCATGCTCGCCGCGGGTACGCTGCTGCAAGTGGCAGCGTCGCTGCCCGTTAACCGCTACATCAATTTCCCGCTGTTCATGGGGGAGGCGGCTGCCTCTTATTTTGCGGGGCTGTGGTGGTACGTGCTGCTGTTCAACCTCATCAAGGGGGTGGCGGTGAGCGCGGTCACCGTGCTTTTGTACAAGCGCGTATCGTGGCTTTTTAAAAAATTTTGACGCGGAAAAAGATAATCCGCGCAGATTCCAACTTTTAATTGCAAAGTGCGGCGGCGTATAGTATAATAAGAGAGGCGAAAAAAGCGCCTCTTTTATTTTTTGTGCGGGAGGGCGTGCCTGTGCGCGCGGTGACAAACAGCGAAGAAGAGACCGTCCGTTTTGCGGCGGAATACGCCAAAACGCTGCGCGCGGGGGATATCGTGCTGCTGCGCGGCGGGCTCGGCGCGGGCAAAACGGCGTTTGCAAAGGGCATTGCCCGCGGGTTGGGCATAGGCGAGGAGATCACCAGCCCCACGTACGCGTACATGAACGACTACGGCGGAAAGCTGTACCATTACGATTGTTACCGCCTGCAAAGCGGGGCGCAGGCGGAGGCGCTGGGGCTGTGCGACTATTTTGACGCGGGCGGCGTCTGCCTCATCGAATGGGCGGAGAACATTGCAGACGTATTGCCCGAAGGGTGCAAAACGGTCACGCTGAAAAAACTGAGCGATACGGCGCGGGAGATCGATGCGGAATGAACGGGAATTTTCTTGCCGTGGATACGTCGGGCAGCTATCTTACCGTGCTCGCCCGCAAAGACGGGCGGGTGCATACGCTGTTCGAGCAAGACGGCGCGGCGCAGCATTCCGTGCGCCTGATGCCCGCCGTGGAGGAGGTGCTCGCTGCCCTCTCTTTGGCGGCGGAGGATTGTGATTTTTTCTGTGCGGTGACGGGTCCGGGTTCCTTTACGGGCATCCGCATCGGCATTGCCGCCGTCAAGGGGTTTTGCGCGGCGGCGGGCAAGCCCGCGCTCGGCGTCACTTCCTTGGAGGCGCTCGCATATACTGCAAAAGGCAGGGTGCTCGCGGCGATCCCCGCGGGGCGCGCGTTTTACTATGTGTGCGCCTTCGACGAAGCCAAACGCCCCCTCATCGCGCCCGAACGGGCAGACGAGGCGCGGCTGCGCGCTTTGGCAAAGGAGTATCCCGTATGCTCGTTTGCGCCGCTGCCCGTACCGTACACGGCGGCGGACCCCGCCGCGGGGCTGTACGCCGCCGTCTGCGCGGCAGACGGGGCGCGCGCGGGCAGCCTTGCGGCGTTTTATTTAAAAAAGAGCCAGGCGGAAGAGGAGCGCGAAGCGCGCATCGCCGGGGAGGGGAAGGCATGAACGGCGTTTCCCTGCGCCCGTGGGTGTACGAGGATATCATTGCGATCGCCGCGCTCGAACAGCAGTGCTTCCCCGACCCGTGGACGTTCCGCATGCTGGCGGATGCCTTTTTTGCGGAAAACGACCTCTGTTTGGCGGCGGAGGAGAACGGTGCGCTCGTCGGGTACGCCTTTGCCGTGCTCGGCGGCGGGCAGGCGGATATCGCCAACGTTGCCGTTTCGCCGCAATGCCGCCGCCGCGGCATTGCCAAGGCGCTGCTCGCCGCATTGGAAAAGGAAGCGGCGGCGCGCGGCGTAAAAGAACTGTTTTTGGAAGTGCGCGTTTCCAACGCGGCGGCGATGGCGCTGTACCTTCACTGCGGCTATGCGGGTGTGTACGCGCGCAAACGCTATTACGGCAACGGCGAGGACGCGCTCGTCATGCGCAAAAAACTGTAAAGCGGCGCCCCGCGGCGCTGCGGAGGGGGCGGGCATTTTTTTAGACGGCATCCGTCTTTCACTGCAAGAAGAGGGCGCGGGAGAACCGCTCGTGTTTTTGCACGGCTGGGGTGCGAGCAAGGAGTGTTTTTATTACCAGACCTCGTATTTTTGCCGGTTTTACCGCGTGATCGCCTTCGATTTTCCGAATTTCGGAAAAAGCGGCGCGGCGCCCGCGGCATGGGGCGTGGGCGAGTACGCGGCGTTCACCGCCCGTCTGCTGCGGGAAAAGGGGATCGAAGGGGCGCGGCTCATTGCCCATTCCTTCGGCGGGAGGGTCGCGTTGAAGCTGCTTTCCTGCCGCCCCGAATTGTTTTCGCGCGCGCTGCTTACGGGGTGCGCGGGCGTGCCGCCCAAGCGCGGCGCGGCGTACCGCCTGTGCGTGCGCGCGTACCGCGCGGTAAAAAAGATCGCGCCGCGCTATGCCGAGCGGCGGTTCGGTTCCGCCGAATACCGCGCTCTGCCGCCTTTGCAGCGCGAAAGTTTTAAAAAGATCGTCAACGAGGATCTTACGCCCTGTTTGGCGCGCATCCGCGCCCAGGTGTTGTATGTGTTCGGGCGGCGGGATACCGCCACCCCGCCGTACATGGCGCAGATCCTGCAAAAAAACACGCCGCACGCGGGGCTCGTGTACCTGCCCGGCACGCATTTTTGTTTCAGCGAAACGCCCGCCGCGTTTAACGCGGTCGCGCGGGAATTTTTCCGCTGAGGCACACCGAAGAGAGGAACCCGCATGTTTACACTCACCGCCATCGTAGAATATGTTGCCGTTTCGCTTGCCGCGGCGCTTTTGTACGCGCTGTGTACGCGCAGGCTGCTCGGCGCGCTGCAACAGGCGGGGTACGACGGCGCGTTTTACGGGCGCTGGACGCACAAAAAGGGGAACATGGTCTATTCCCGCTATATCCTGCTCGCCTTTTTGATCGCGCTGGCGATGCTGGTGTTCGGCATTTGCTTTTCCTTTGCGGGAGATTGGGCGGCGTATATCGCTTTGGTGCCCATCCCCGGTTTTGTAGCCGTGTACTGTGCGGCGGATCGGCGCGCGCTCAAAGTGCCGCTCCGCCCGACCCGCCGCGTGGGGCGTATTTTTGCGGTGAATGCCCTTTTGCTGTTCGCCGTGTGCTTCGTGCTCGTGCTCGCCGCAAACGCCGCGGCGTACTATACGGGCGCGGCGATCGTGGCGCACCTGCGCTATTTGCCCCTTTCGGTTTTGCCCATCCTTTTGCCCGTGCTCTTGCGGCCGGCGGCGGCGATCGAGCGCCCGTATGCGCGGGCGCGCAACAAAAAATACATTGCCGCGGCGGCGCAAAAGCTGGCGGCGGCAAAGTGCGTAAAGATCGGCATTACGGGCAGCTTCGGCAAAACGAGCGTAAAAAATTTCCTTGCCGAAATGCTCTCCGAGCGGTATTCCGTGGTCATGACGCCCGCTTCGTACAACACGCCCATGGGCATAGCCAAGGCGGTGGAAGGGGCGCAGCTTTGCGGCGCGGATTTCTTTTTGGCGGAGATGGGGGCGCGGCGCACGGGCGACATTGCGCAGCTGTGCGAACTCGTCCGCCCCGATCACTGCATTTTGACGGGTATTTGCCCGCAGCATTTGGAGACATTCCGCAGCATGGAAGCGCTCGTTGCGGAAAAGGCGGAGATCCTGCGCGGAACAAAGGAGGGCGGAACAGCCGTCATCGGCAGAGACGGGCACACCGACGCGCTTTCGGCGCCACAGCTGCATTGCGTGCGAGTAGGGGAAGAAGAGCCGTTCGGCGCCAAAAACATCCGCCTGTCTGCGGACGGGGCGGAGTTTTCGCTCGCGCTCGGCGGCGTCTGCACGGAGGTGCGCACCCGCCTCTTGGGCAGGCACAGCGTGCACGATCTGGCGCTTGCCGCCGCCATGGCGTACCGCCTCGGCGTTCCGCGGGAGGAGATCGCGCACGCCGCCGCGCAGATGGGGCATGTGCCGCACCGCCTGCAACCCATACAGAGCGGCGGCGTAACGGTGCTGGACGACGCGTACAACGCCAACCCCGCGGGCGCGGCGTGCGCGCTGGAAGTGCTGCGCCTGTTTCCGGGCAGAAAATTCGTCGTTACGCCGGGCATCGTGGAGCTGGGTGTTTTGGAGGAGAGCGAAAACCGTGCGCTCGGCGAACGGCTTGCGGGGCTGGACGGCGTTCTGCTCGTGGGGGAAACGCTGGTCTTGCCCGTAAAGGAGGGATACCTTGCCGCGGGCGGCGACCTTGCCGCGCTCAAAATCGTGCCCACTCTTGCCAAAGCGCAGGAAGCGCTGGCGCAGCTGCTCAAAGAGGGGGATACCGTTCTGTTTTTGAACGATCTTCCGGATATTTACGGCTGACGCCGCGCGCGGAAAAAGCGAAACGGAGCACCAAAGAGGAAAAATTTTCTTCGAGGTGCTTTTTTTATGCAAAAAAGTGTGGTCGTTTTGTTCGGGGGCAGGTCGTGCGAAAACGAGGTATCCGTCATCACGGGGACGATGGCGGCGAACCTTTTGCGCGAACGGTACGCGGTGTACCCCGTGTACATAGCGCAAAGCGGCGCCATGTATACGGGCGAGGCGCTGTTTTCCGCCGCCACCCTGCGCGGGGCGGACCTCGGCAAAGCGTTCCGCCGCGCGCTGTTTTCGGAGGGGGCGCTCTATGCCCTGCACGGGCGCAAACTGCGCGAGCTGTGCCGCCCGTATTGCGCGCTCAACTGCTGCCACGGCATGGGCGGGGAGGACGGGGCGGTCAGCGGGCTGCTCGATCTGAGCGGCATCCCCAACGCTTCGCCCGATCTGGCGGCTTCGGCGCTGTTCATGGATAAGGCTCTCACCAAGCTCTTTGCCAAGGCGCTCGGCATCAAAACGGTGCCCTATGTGTGCGTGCGCGAGGCGGAGTACCGCAGGCGGGGCGCTTTTGCCATCCGCTGTGCGGAAAAATTCGGCTATCCCGTGCTCGTCAAACCGAACAGGCTCGGTTCGAGCATCGGCGTTACGGTGGCGCGCACCCGCGCAGAGCTGGCGCTGGCGTTTGAGTGCGCCTTCGCCTATGACAGCTGCGTGATCGCCGAAGCGTACCTTGCCGACCGCCGCGAGATCAACTGCGCCGCATACAGGGCGGGAGGCGTTGTCGTGGTCTCCCCCTGCGAAGAGGTAAAAACCGAAAGCGCTTTTTTGACGTTTAAGGATAAATACTTTGACGGCGGAAAGGAGGAGCACGGCACTTTCCCCGCCGAGCTCCCCGCGGAAGTTTCCGAAAAGGTGCGCGCCTGCACCAAACTTTTGTACCGCAAAGCCTTTTTGCGCGGTATCGTGCGGGCGGATTTTTTGCTCAGCGGGGGCGAGGTGTATTTCAACGAAATGAACACCGTGCCGGGGTCTTTGAGCTGGTATTTTTTCAGCAAAAACCTGCGCGGCTTCCCCGAAGTGCTCTCCGCCGTGCTCGAACAAGGTGTTGCCGACGCCCGCCTGCGCGCGGGCAAGCGCCTTTTGAAAAACAGCGGCGTTTTAACGGCGCTGGGCGGTACGGGAAATAAGCGAAGACAAGGATAGCAGCACTTTGATTTTTAAGGAAAGCCGCGATAAAAAATGCAGGAAAAAGAATAAAAAGGGCGGCAGTCAAAGAAATCCGCCCTTTTTTGCAAAACATGGTGTAAAAAGGCGGTGAATTTCTTCCCTGCACAGGCAGGGAAATAAAGAGGAGTGCAAGAAAAAAGACTAAGAAAACATACAAGAAAACGTACAAGATTTGACTTCGGCAAAGATCCGTGCTATAATCGTAGCGATAAAAAATTTGAGGTGCTTATGGAGAAATATATCCCTCCTTACGAGGTAACGGAGGAAATGCTGGAATTGACGGCGGAGATAACGGAAGTTCTGGGAAAACTCAGCAATGTAAACGATCTGGAAAGGCTGCCCCGTCTGCGCAGAGTGAACCGTATTAAGTCCATTCAATCTTCCCTTGCCATTGAAAACAATACGCTCTCTTTGGAGCAGGTGACGGATGTGATCGACGGCAAGCGCGTTTTAGGGCCGCAGAACGATATCCTTGCCGTAAAAAACGCCTTTGCCGCCTATAAGATGCTGCCGGAACTGGATCCGTTTTCTTTGGAAGATTTGAAAAAGGCGCACGGTATTATGATGCGTGGGCTTGTAGAGGGGGCGGGAGAACTGCGCACGGGCTCCGTCGGCGTTGTCAACGAACAGGGGAAAGTTCTTCACGTTGCGCCTCCGCACGATATGGTGAAGGGGCTGATGGGGCAGCTTTTCGATTGGCTGAAAACGAGCAAGACGCAAATGCTTATCCGTTCGAGCATCTTTCACTATGAATTTGAATTTATTCACCCATTTGCAGACGGCAACGGCAGAACGGGCAGGCTTTGGCAGACGGCGCTGCTTGCAAGCTGGAAGCCGATCTTTGCATGGATCCCTATTGAAAGCATCATCAAAGACAACCAGCAGGAATATTACCGTGCGATCGGGCTTTCGACTTCGGAAGGAAAGGCAAACCGTTTTATCCTGTTCATGCTCGGCGTTATCGAAAAGGCGGTCACCGAACTTGCAAGGGATACGCGCAGCCACCAAAGCCATATCAGCAATCAGATCAAATCGTTGCTGTCCGTCATCGATACGTACCCCCAGTCTGCGGCGGAGTTGATGGAAAAGCTCGGTCTGAAATCGCGCGCAGCATTCCGCAAGAACTATTTACAGCCCGCATTGGAGGCGGGGCTCATCGCTATGACAGACCCCGACGCCCCGACAAGCCGCAACCAAAGGTATTTTAAGATCTGAATACGGCGATCCTGTGCCCGCGCAATGTGCAAACGCTTGTAATTTGCGCCGTTTTTTGGTAAAATAAGAGGAGCAAACATCTCTGCAAGGAGTACAAAAAATGGCAAAGATCCAAATGAAAACGCCGCTCGTTGAGATGGACGGCGACGAAATGACCCGCGTTTTATGGCAGTGGATCAAGGAAGATCTGCTCCTTCCGTACATCGACCTGAAAACGGAGTACTACGATTTAGGGCTCGTGAACCGCGACAAGACGGACGACGGCGTGACCGTTGCCGCCGCCGAAGCGAACAAAAAGTACGGCGTAGGCGTCAAGTGCGCGACCATCACTCCCAACGCGCAGCGCGTGGAGGAGTACAAGCTCAAAAAAATGTGGAAGAGCCCGAACGGCACCATCCGCCGCATTTTGGACGGAACGGTGTTCCGCGCGCCCATCCTCGCCAAGGGCATCACGCCCTATGTGCCGGGCTGGAAAAAACCCATCGCGCTCGCCCGCCACGCCTACGGAGACGTGTACGCGGGCGTGGAAACGCGTGCCGCGGCGGGCGATAAGGCGTACCTCGTGGTCGAAAACGAGGGCGGCGTAAAGGAAAAGCTGCTCATTCAGGATTTTGCCGCGGGCGGCGGCATCGTGCAGGCGGTGCATAACCTCGATAAGTCCATTCAAAGTTTTGCGCGCTCTTGCTTTAACTACGCGCTGGGCGCGAACATGCCGCTGTGGTTTGCCACCAAAGATACCATTTCCAAAACGTACGATCACCGTTTCAAAGATATCTTTGCCGAAATTTACGAGGCGGAGTACAAAAAGAAGTTTGAAGAGGCGGGCATCGAATACATGTACACTCTCATCGACGATGCGGTGGCGCGCGTCATCCGCAGCGAGGGCGGCATGGTTTGGGCGTGCAAAAACTACGACGGCGACGTGATGAGCGACATGGTGGCGACCGCTTACGGCTCTCTCGGCATGATGACCTCCGTGCTCGTTTCCCCCGAAGGGAATTACGAGTTCGAAGCGGCGCACGGCACCGTCACCCGCCACTATTACAAACATTTGAAGGGGGAAGAGACGTCTACCAATTCGGTGGCGACCATCTTTGCGTGGACGGGCGCGCTGGCAAAGCGCGGCGAGCTGGACGGCATCCCCGCGCTTACGGCGTTTGCCAAAAAGCTGGAAGAGGCAACGGTGCGCACCATCGAAGAGGGGGAAATGACGGGCGACCTTGTGGCGCTGTTCAAAGCCGAAGGCGTTACGCCCAAAAAACTTTCCTCCCGCGAATTTTTGCGCGCGGTCAAAAGACGGCTGGATGCCTAAAAAGGCACGGCAGACGGCAGCAAATGTAAAGAGTACGGCGCAGCCGCGGCGCATGCAAAAGAATGCGCCGCGGCTGTTTTTTTGCGGCAAGCCGCCGCCCCGTTCGGGGCGGCGGCTTGCCGCAAGTGCAAAAAAACAAAAACGGCGCGGAAAAAACAAAAACGGAGGGGCGGCGCGCAAAGCGGGCGGGCATGCCGTGCTTGCGGCGGGCATATACATAGGCGGGGAGGGGAAGAGGATGAAACACCCGCTGCTGTTTTTGGTGCTTGCGGCACTGCTGTTTTTGCCGCTTTCGCTGTTTTCCGCCTGCGAACGAACGCCGCCGCGCAGCCGTTACACGATCGATGCGGCGTACGAAAACGGCACGCTTGCGGCGGAGATGACCGTTTCGTATTACAACGGCACGGGGGAGAGCCTGCAAGAGCTGTGGTTCAACCTCTACGGAAACGCCTACCGGGAGGGGGCGGCGTATGCGCCCGTTTCACCCTCGTTTGCGGCGGGCGCGTATTACGAGGGGGAGAGCTACGGGGGGATGGAGATCGGCTCCGTTTCTCCCTGTGCGGAATGGGATGTGGGCGGCGCGGATAAAAACGTGCTGCGCGTGCGGCTGGCTTCGCCCGTTCCCGCGGGCGGGCGGTGCGAACTGTCGGTCGCCTACACGCTCATGCTCGCCAAAGTCGAACACCGCACGGGAATCGCGCGGCACAGCGTCAACTTGGGCAATTTTTATCCCGTTTTATGCGTGCGGGAAGGCGGTACGCCGCGCGAATGCCTCTATTTTTCCAACGGGGACCCCTTTTACAGCGAATGCGCCGATTACGACGTTACGCTCTCCGTGCCCGCCTCGTTTACGGCGGCGGCTTCGGGGGCGGTGCGCTCCGCCGTTCTTGCGGGCGGGCGGCGGGTATACCGCTTTTCGCTGGAAAACGCGCGCGATTTTGCGGCGGTGCTGGGCGGGTCGTTCCGCGTTGCGCAATGCATGGCGGGGGATACGGCGGTGCAGTACTATTATTACGAGGACGCCGCGCCCGAAAAAACGTTGCGGCTCGCGTGCGAAAGCCTGCTCTTTTTTTCCAAACGGTTCGGCGCCTATCCGTACCAAACGTATACGGTCGTGCAAACGGGGTTTTGCTACGGCGGCATGGAGTACCCCGCGCTCGTGTACCTTTCCGATGCGCTTGCGCAGGCGGAGGCGGCGTACACGCTCGTACACGAAACGGCGCACCAGTGGTGGTACGCCGTTGTCGGAAGCGATCCTGTTTTGCACGCCTGGCAGGACGAGGGGCTGGCGGAGTATTCCGCGCTGTTGTTTTTTGAAGAGAACGGGCAGTACGGGTTTACGCGGGCGGGGCTTTTGCGCGCCGCGCGGGAAGCGTACGGCACCTTTTGCGCCGTGCAAAAACAGCACGGCGAGGCGGATACTTCCATGGATAGGCGGTTGGATGCGTTCGGCGAATACGAATACGTTGTGCTCTCCTACGCCAAGGGAGAATTGCTGTTCGAGGCGCTGCGGCAGGCGCTGGGAGACCGCCGCTTTTTTGCGGGGCTGCGCCGTTATTATGCCGAAAACGCGGGGAAGCTCGCCGCGCCCGAAGACTTGGCGGCGAGCTTCAAAGAGAGCGCGGCGCAGGCGGTGCTTGGCGCGTTCCGCAGCGGCGGCGAGCGGATATAGCGGGGCGGGGTCAGCGGCACCCGCCGCAGGTCTTGCAGTTTCCGTTGCACTTTTTGGAGGGCTTCCCCGTGGCGGAAAATATTTCCCCGCTCCAATCGCGGTCGGCGGGGGCGCCGCAAACGGGGCAGGATACGGGGTCGTCGTATTTTTTTACGAGCTCCTCAAATTTGTTTTGGCAGCGGCTGCATTTGTATTGCAGGATGGGCATACGGTTTATCCCCTCGGCGGGCGGCGTGCCGCCCGCGGCTTGTTCTTTTTGCAAAACAGTATACCAGCTTTGTGCAAAAAACGCAAGCCGCGCGCCCGTCATAACGCGGGTTTTCCGCGCATAGGAATACAAATACGGGAGAAGGGGGGAGGCATGCGTCTGTTTGAAGAGATCTTAGCGCGCGCGGGAGACGGCGGCGAGATCGGGCACGCGGGGGCAAAGGCGGTGTTTTTGGGCGGAAGGTGCGCCGCGCTGGAAAACGTGCGCGGCATTTTTTCCTTTTCGGAGCAGGAGGCGGTCTTTTTGCTGGCGCGGGGGCGGATCCGCGTGACGGGAGAGGGGCTGCGGATCGCGCGCTACGGGGAAGGGGACGCGCTCGTGGCGGGGAACGTGCGCGCCGTGGAGTATTCGGAGGGGGAATGAAGCCGCTTTTTTGCGATTTTTTATGCGTGGAGGGCATTGCGCCGTGGCGCGTGCTCGATAAGCTCTCCCGCGGCGGGGTATGCGCGTTCGGCGTACGGCGCGCGGGCGCGGCGGCGCTGAATTTCGCCGTAAGATGCAAAGATACGGAAAAAGTTTTTGCAATTTTGCGCGGTTCGTGTTATACTGTAAAAAAGACGGGTTCGTCGCGCGCGAAGCGGCTGCTTTCCGCCGCAGCCCGCCGCCCCGGTATCGTGTGCGGGGCGTTGCTGTTTGCCCTGCTCTCGTTCGGGGCGGACAGGCTGGTGCTGCGCATCGACGTTTCGGGTTCCGCGGCGCGCTACGCCGCGCGCGCGGAGCAGCTGCTCGGCGAGGCGGGCATCGGCGTCTTTTCGCTTTACAGCGAAGAGGCGGCGGGCAGGGCGCGAGTGCGCCTGCTCGAAGAGTTGAAAGACGTTGCCTTTGCCGAAGTGCAAAAGAGCGGATGCGTTGTGTTCGTCACCCTCGAAGAGGGAGACGTTGCCGAAGTACAGCCCCGCAAAAGCGCCCTCACCGCGCCCGCCGCGGGCGTGGTGGAGGAACTTACGGTCCTGCGCGGGGAGGCGCTTGCGGAGGAAGGGCAAACCGTTTCGGCGGGCGAGGTGCTCGTGGCGGGCAGGATCGCCGCCGCAGACGGAACATACAGGGAGACGTTTGTTTCCGCCCGCTGCGTGCTGCGCTGCGAATACCGCTGCTTTGTGCGCGGCGCGGGCGAAACGGAAGAACGCGCGGCGGCGCGGACGAAGCTGGAAGCGGAAAGCGCCCTGCTGCAAGGCGATGCGGTGCAGCTCTCCTTTTTGGAGGAGCAGATCCGGGAGGAGGACGGCGGCTTTACCGTTCTGCTCTCCGTCCGCCTCGTATTGGCGGCGGGCTATTGAAAAACCTTTTCGGAGGAAAAATTTACGGAACAGGCGAAGAAAAAGATCGACGCGGAAGATCTCGACGCCCTGCAAAAGCTGCTGGGCACGTTCGACGAAAATTTGCAGATCGTTACGGGGGAACTCGGCATAACCGCGTCGGTGGAAGGCACGGTGATCAAACTTTCGGGCGAGGCGGAGAGCGTCGCCATTGCGGCGCGCGTGCTCGAAGGGATCTTGCGGCTCATTCGCGCGGGCGAGAGCATCGATAAAACGCGCATCGTGTACTGCATCGAACTTGCGCGCGAAGGGAATTTAGACGCCATCGAACAGGTCATGAGCGATGTGGTGGCGGTCACCTTCCGCGGCAAGCAGATCAAGTGCAAGACCGTCGGGCAAAAAAAATACGTGGACGCCATCAAAAACAACACCGTCGTGTTCGGCGTGGGGCCTGCGGGCACGGGCAAAACCTATCTCGCCGTCTGCCTTGCCGTCAGCGCGTACAAGGGCAAGCAGGTGGAAAAGATCATCCTTACCCGCCCCGCCGTGGAAGCGGGGGAAAAGCTCGGCTTTCTGCCGGGCGATCTGCAAACCAAGGTCGATCCGTACCTGCGCCCGCTGTACGACGCGTTGCAGGAGCTGTTCGGCATGGAAACGTACGGCAGGCTGATGGAAAAGGGCGTCATCGAAGTGGCGCCGCTGGCGTATATGCGCGGCAGAACGCTCTCCAATGCCTTCGTCATTTTAGACGAGGCGCAAAACACCACCGTCGAACAGATGAAGATGTTTTTGACGCGCATGGGCGACGGCAGCAAAATGGTCGTCAACGGCGACGTGACGCAGATCGACCTGCCCGACGGGCGCAAAAGCGGGCTCAAACATGCGGTCGGGGTGCTCAAAAACGTGGAGGGCGTGGGCATCGTAACGCTGACCGCGCAGGACGTTGTGCGCCATCCGATGGTCATGCGCATCGTACGCGCATACGAACGAGACGCCGCCCGCCGCGAAGCCGCGCGGGAAGAGAGGAGGAAAAAATGAAGGGAGAGGAACGCACGCAAGAAGCCTTCGGCGCGGGCAAGGTCGCAAAGAGCGTCTTGATCTTTTTTGTCAATTACCTGCTGCTG
Source organism: uncultured Clostridia bacterium (assembly GCA_944346885.1). Lineage (GTDB taxonomy): Bacteria > Bacillota > Clostridia > Christensenellales > Borkfalkiaceae > Borkfalkia. The sequence goes on from CALVMR010000018.1 coordinate 54,228, forward strand.
TTCGCCCTCATCTTCTTGTTTATCGCGCTCAATGCGGTCAACGAAGCAAACAAGGGGTTTGCCGCCTATATGCGGGAGGATATCTCCGACTTCGTTTATCTGCTTTTGAGCGTCTTTATCCTGTTCGTCATCATCTATATCTACTTTTTGTTTGAGGACAGGCAGTCTTTGGCGGGGGCGAAAAACATTTGGCTGGTGTTCATCCTGCTGGATGTGAGCATCGTCGTCTGTTACTTTTTCGGCTTCTTTTTCAACATCTATTCCCGCCCCGTGGCGATGCTTGCGCTGCTCGCGCTGCTGCTGCTCGGCAGGCGGTTTGCCACCTTTTTGAACGTCATCTTTGCGCTGATGATGTTCGCCATCGACCACTTTACCAATTTTTCGGTGACGGGCGTCAACGCGACCGCCGCCGTCGTAACGCCGCTTTTAACGTTTTCGGCGGGGATGGTCGGCATCTTCGTGGGTACGAAAGTCAAAACGCGGGTGTGCTCCTTTTTAACGGGGTTTGCGGTGTGCGTGCCGCTGCTGGTGATGATCGCCTGTTTGGAATACGGCAGCGGCGTCGAACTTTTGTATTCCATGCTGTTCGGTTTGGAAGCGGGCGTCTGCTCCGCCGTGCTGTTCATGGCGCTTTTGCCGGTGTTCGAGGTGGTGTTCAACTGCATCACCGATTACCGCCTGCGCGAGCTGACCGACCACGACGCGCCGCTCATGCGCGAACTCAAAGAGCGTGCGTTCGGCACCTTTAACCACTGCATCGTGGTGGCGCATTTGGCGGAGGCGTGCGCGATCGCCCTCAACGAGGATACGGCGCTCGCCCGCGCCGCGGCGTATTACCACGATGTGGGCAAGCTGCGCCAGCCCGAATATTTTACCGAAAACCAGAGCGGTTACAACCCGCACAACGAGCTCTCCCCCGAACTTTCGGTGGATATCATCCGTTCGCACGCCAAGGACGGGTACGAGCTGATCCGCGCCCGCCGTTTGCCCAAAGTGCTGGCGGATATCGCGCTCCAACACCACGGCACCATGCCCATTAAGTATTTTTATGCCAAGGCGCTCAAACTTTCGGACGGGGAAGTGAACGTGGAAGATTTTTCCTACCCCGGCCCCAAACCGCAGAGCAAGATCGCCGCGATCATCATGATTGCCGACGCCAGCGAGGCGATCTCCCGCACGCTGCCCGACCGTACGCCGGAGCGCGTGGAGGCGGCGGTGCGCGAGATCATCGAAGAGCGCGTCGATCTCGATCAGTTTGACGAGTGTGACGTGACCATGCGCGACCTTACCGCCATCAAAGAGGCGATCGTCAACTGTTTGACGGGCGTGTACCACAGCCGCATCCGTTACCCCAAACTCAAACTGGGGCGCAAGGAGGAGGGCGAAAATGGCTGAACTGTACATCGAATGCGAAGAAGAGGGCTTTGACGCGGCTCTGCTCGGCGCGTGTGCCGCGCAGAGCACGGAGAGCGATGCGCCGCTCTCCTGCGAGATCGTGTTCACGGACGAGGCGGGCATCCGCGCGCTCAATGCGCGCACCCGCGGCAAGGACGCCGTGACGGACGTGCTTAGTTTTCCGAATTTCGATTTGGGCGGCGGCGCGATCCGCGCGGCGGAGCACCCCTTTGACAGAGACGAGGCGGGCAGGCTGTTTTTGGGCAGCATCGTCATCTGCCGCGCCCGCGCAGAGCGGCAGGCGGCGGAATACGGGCATTCGCTGCGGCGGGAGCTGTACTACCTTGCCGTGCACGGGCTGTGCCATTTGCTGGGGTTCGACCACGAAACCGAGGCGCAAAAGGCGCAGATGCGCGCGCGGGAGGAGGCGATCCTCTCCGCCATGGGCATCGGGAGAGAAGAGGCATGAAGGCGGGTACCGTTGCCGTTATCGGCAGGGCAAACGCGGGCAAGAGCACGCTCGTCAACGTGCTGGTGGGGGAAAAGGTCGCCATCGTTTCCCCCAAGCCGCAGACCACGCGCGACCGTATTTTGGGTATTTTGAACGAAGCGGACGCGCAGATCGTGTTTGCGGATACGCCCGGCATCTATAAGGCGGGCACCGCCCTTTCGGGGCGGATGCTGCGCACGGCGGAAAATGCCGCCAAGGACGTGGAGCTCATTCTCTTCGTGCACGACGGGCACAGGGGCGTTTCCGAAGAGGATACCGCGCTCATGCGGCACTATGCCTCTTTCGGCGTACCCATGCTGATCGCCTATACCAAAACGGATATCATGCCCGCCGAGCAGATCCCGCAGGACGTGAAGGCGCTGTACGAGGGGGGCGTGCGGCAGGACGTGTACCCCGTTTCCGCGCGCAAGGGGCGCGGCATCGAAAAGCTGCGCCGCGCCATCGTTGCCGCCCTGCCCGAAGGGGAGCCGCTCTTTCCCGAAGACGTGGTTTCGGATAAGAGCGAGCGGTTCATGCTCGGCGAGATCATGCGCGAAAAGATCTTATTGAAGTACGAAAAGGAGATCCCGCACGGCGTTGCCGTGCTGGTCACGAAGTTCGAGCGCGGTCAGGGGGGCGTATGCGAAGTGTGCCTCGATATCGTCTGCGAAAAGCCGAACCATAAGGCGATCCTCATCGGAAAGCAGGGGGCGGCGCTCAAAGAGGTGCTCTCCTACGCCCGCAAGGATATGGAAAAATTTTTGGGCTGCAAGGTCTTTTTAACGGGGTACGTAAAGGTCAAAGAGGGCTGGCGCGACCGCGAAACGCTGCTGCGCGAATTCGGTTACGGCGAGGAGGACCCGCGTCGCTAGCCGCCGAACCCGCCGAAGAAACCGCAGCTGCCAAAGCCGAAGAAACCGAAGAAACCAAAGCCGCCGAAGCGTTTGCGGCGGGCAAAAGCCGATTGCTGCGCGGCGGGCAAAGCCGTAAAAACCGCGCCGCAAACCGTATAAAATCGTATAAAAATCGCGCCCTGCGGCACAGCCGCAGGGCGCTTTTGTAAGCGTATTTGCAAGACGTTTTTGCAAACGGTTTTTGCAAGGTGCGCCGCAAACCCTATTCGTTGCGTTTGGTTTCGGCGTTTGCCGCCGCGTCGGGCAGGGCGTGCGCCGGTTCCGCCGAAAGCTGCGCCGCGTCGGGCAGGGGCGCCTCTTCGGGGGCGGGCTGCTGCGCTGCGGGCGCGGGCTTTGCGGGGCGGTTGTAGCGTTCGACGACCGCCATAAAAGAGCGAGACGAGAACACGATCACGCCCACCACGATGGAGATGGCGATATCGACAAACACATAGGCGTTGTAGGTGAGGCTGTACAGCCAGTCGCTGTTAAACCCGTATTTGCCCGCAAGCTGCCCGAAGGCGAACACGCCCGAAAACAGGTGCGCCAGATAGCGGAACGCGGAGCCGACGAGCGCGCCCAGCAAAAAGGCGACTTGCGGCGTCTTTTTAAAGGCGGGAACGTTGCGGAACATGCCTGCCAGCCCGATGCCCGCAAAGGCGATGGGGTAATCTAGCAATAGCTGCGCGGGGTGCAGGATCCAAGGGTCTTGGATCACTTGCAGCAACCCGTATACCGCGCCCGCAAACACGCCTTTGCGCACGCCGAACATGTACGAGTAGATCATCAGCGGCAAAAGGCTTGCAACGGTAACGGAGCCGCCGTACGGCATGTGTACGAGCGCAAGGTAGGAGAGGGCAAAGCTCATGGCGATGCACACCGCCGCATACGAGATGGTGCGCGAATCGAAGCCTTTTTTATCCTTTCTGCCCAAAAAGAAGGTCAAGAGCGCGATCGCTACGATCAGCCCCGCCATGGCGAGGTACAGACCGAGGTCGTTGACGAGCGCGGGGTCCACCTCGTTGTTTTCGGCGGCGTCTCCCGAAGAGTAGTACAAGGAAATGCACACGAGGAGGGCGATCACCGCCGCCGCAAACACGCCGAGCACCGACCACAGCGCGATCTTGAACGCTTTTTTGGAGTACAGCGAGCAGACGTACGCCGCCGCGATGCCGAGTATGGTCACGCCGAAGAGGACCGCGGAGGGGATGAGTACCAGTTCGAATACCGAGCCGCTTTCGTTCATGTCGAAAAATTCGAGCGCGAGCATCACAACGAGGATGACGACGGCAAACCCCGTGGCAAAGGTGACGGCATACTTTACGTAGGTGCGGAGAAAATCGCTGCGCTTAAAACGGATAAAGATGCCCACCGCGAGCAGGATCACGGCAAACGCGACGACCATCCACAGCAGCACGCTGCCGAGCCCGCCTTTTGCAAACGCCGTCCAGATATCGTTATAGATATACTGGGTGTATTCCTCTCCGTTTGCATCGACGGCGGTCTGCGTGCCCGAATAGGCACTCAGAAGATTGAGAAACATAGAACCTCCTTTGTTTCCGCCGAAACGACGTTGAAAAAACGGCGCGCCCCGTAAAAAGGGCGCGCCGAACAAGTCTTTGATTACCTTCCGTTCAGGGATTATCCTGTCCGGTTCAAAGGGTATGATCTCAGCTTTTTACAGCACCCCCGGCGGATGAAATTGTTTTATAGCCGTATTATAGTACAAACGTTCGGCAAAGTCAATTGAAATTTGCAGGGAAGTGTGCTATAATGCTGCTTGACGGAAAGATGCTGCAAGGATATTGTTTTGCCGCCGAACGGGCGGCGGGGAGGGAAGGAAATGTCGTACGATTTTTATGCGTTTTTGGATCGGATGAAGTACATCCGCCGCTGGTCACTGATGCGCTCTTCGCGCGAAGAAAACGTGATGGAGCACAGCCAGCAGGTCGCCGTGTTCGCGCATGCGCTGGCGCTCATCGATACGAAGGTGTTCGGCAACACGCCCGATATCGCCAAAACGGTGCTTTGCGCCATGTACCACGAGTGCGCCGAGGTGATGACGGGCGATCTGCCCACGCCCATCAAGTATTACAATAAGGATATTTTGGGCGCGTATAAGCAGATCGAAGAGCGCGCGGCGGAAAAGTTGGCGGGCATGCTGCCCGAAGCGCTTGCCGCCGACCTTGCGCCCTATCTTTGCGCCGATACGCAGAGCTACGAATATAAGCTGGTCAAGGCGGCGGATAAACTTTCCGCCTGCGTCAAGTGCATCGAGGAGATCAAAAGCGGCAATGCGGAGTTCAAAAAGGCAAAGGAGAGCATCGAAAAGGAGCTCAAAGCCAAAAAGATGCCCTGTGTGGAATACTTTATGAAGAACTTTCTCCCCGCCTTTTCCCGCTCGCTGGACGAAATGGAAGGGCTGTAAAACAGACCAAACGGAAAGGCTGTAAAAAAACGAAAGGGCTGTAAAACCGAAAACAGAGGGGCGCGCGGCAAAAAATTGCCGCGCGCCCCTTTGTGGTTTTGCGTTTGTTCGCCGTATGGCTGCGTCCGTTCGGTTCGTTGCCGCGGTCGCGGTTTCGCCGCCCGGAAGCGGGCGGTTCAAAAACAGAGCGCGCGGATCGCCTCTTTGTAGATGCGGAATAGCTTTGCAATGTCTGCAAGGGCGATGTATTCGTCCTTGCCGTGGATCACGTTCGGCGCGCCCGGAAACTGCGGGCCGAACCCCGCGCCGCGCCGCAGCGCTCTGGCGTAGGTGCCGCCGCCGATGGCAATCGGTTCGCCCCGCTCTCCCGTTTCGCGTTCGTACACGCGGCACAGCGTTTGGATGAGCGGGCTGTTTTTATCGTTGCGGAGGGGCGCCTGGCAGTGCAAAAGGCGATAGGGCGCGCCGAACGTATCCAAGCGGCGGCATACCTCCTCCTGCGTGTACGTTGCGGGGTAACGGATATCCACGGTCACGTGCAGCGCCTCCCCGTCGTATTTTGCAATGTCGGGGGAGAGGGTCAGGGCGCCCGTTTCGTCGCGGAAGGCGCGCAGTCCGTTCGCCTCCTTGAACAGCAGCCCGTAGATGCGCGCGATGCGCGCGTCCTCCTCCGCAAAGTAAGCCAGCAGCGCGTCCAGCGCGTTTTTTCCCTCTTCGGGGTGGCAGGCGTGTGCGGCGACCCCTTGGGAAACCAGGGCGCCGTCCGCAAAGCGCAGCCCGTATTTTTGTACACGGGCGCCGTCGGCATGCGGCACGGCGGCAGCGGCGCGTTCGCACACTTTGTTTGCCGCGTCGCCTCCGTGCAGGGAGGAAAAGGGCGCCTGCGGCAGGGGGAAGGAGAGGCATGCGTGCAGGATCCCCTTTTCGGCGTAGATCACGGGGAAGTCTGCATCCGGCGTAAAGCCCTCTTCGGGCATGCGGGCAACTTTGTTGTAGTGTTCGATGCATGCCCAGCCGCTCTCTTCGTTGCAGCCCGCAATGAGTTTTATCGTGCGGCGGGGCGCGCGCCCCTCGTCTTTGAGCGCTTTGAGCGCGTACAGGCAGATGACGGCGGGGCCCTTATCGTCCATTGCGCCGCGCCCGTACAGCTTTCCGTCCTCGACCGTGCCGCCGAACGGCGGGCGCGTCCAGCCACTGCCCGCGGGAACAACGTCTAAATGGCAGAGGATTGCAAAGGGTTCGCCCGTGCCGAATACCGCCTCGCCGATGTAATTATCGTAATTTTCGGTGGAAAAGCCGAGCTGCCGCGCAAGGGATAAAAAGCATGCGAGCGCTTCCGCCGCGCCTTTGCCGAACGGCATGCCCGGCAGGGCTTCTTTTTGCGAACTGTCGATCTTTACAAGGTCGGCAATGGAATTTACGATCTCTGTTTGGTACTGCATAGCCATATTGTTTTAACCCGCGCTCCGTATTAAAGCCGCTCCGAATGAAAGCGCCCCGTATTCAATATACGCCGTTTGCCGCGCGGTCATACTCAGCCGATGCGCACCCGTTCCATGGGCAGCTCGGCGGTGGGGGCGGAGGGGGTGCGCCAGCTCAGCAGCACGGTCATGCAGCCCGCCCTGCCCAAAAACATGAGCACGCACAGCACGATCTGCGAGCCGACGGTAAGTTCGGGCGTGATGCCCAGCGTCAGCCCCACCGTGCCGATCGCGGAAAACACTTCGAAGATGAGTTCGGTCAAATGGTAGCCGTTGCCCATTTCAAAAAACGCCAGCAGCAAAACGCCCAGCATGGCAAACAGCAGGTAGGCGGTGGTAAACTGCGCGGCGTTTTTTACGTTTTCATCGTCCAGCCGCCGCCCGAACGCCTGTGCCGAACGTTTGCCGCGGATGAGCGCAAACAGCGAGAGCGCCAAAACGGAAAGGGTGTTCGTCTTTACGCCGCCCGCCGTAGAGCCGCTTGCGCCGCCGATGAACATCAGCAGGATGGTCAAAAAGATGACGATCGCCCGCGTATCGATGCTCATGGGGATCACGTTGAACCCCGCCGTGCGCGGCGTCACCGCCGAAAAGAAGGAGGAGAGGATGCGCTCCCCCCACGGCAGATCGTTCAACGCGATCAAAAACAGGAGAAAAGGCACAACGACCACAACGGCGCTCGCCAAAAGCACGATCTTGGTGTGCAGCGCGTATTTGCGCAGGTGCCATTTGTTGCGGCGGATGTCGTGCCATACAAAAAAGCCCAGCCCGCCGATGAGGATGAGCAGCGGCACAACGATGCAGACGATGGGGTCCTGCGAATACGCCGTCAGCGAAGGGTAGTCGTTCCCCTCCGTCGCCATCAGGTCAAAGCCCGCGTTGCAAAAGGCGGATACGGCGGTAAAGACCGCCATCCAGATGCCCCGCCCCCAGCCGAAATCGGGCACGAAGCGGAAGCACAGGATAAACGCGCCGATAAATTCAAAGCACAGCGTGCCCAAAAGAATGGTCCCCGTCAGCCGTATCAGCCCGCCCATGCTGGGGGCGCTGACCGCTTCCTGCATATACGTGCGCTCTTTCAATCCGATCTTTTTGCCGCCCAAACGCATGAGGGCAAAGATGATGGTCATGAACCCGATGCCGCCCATTTGGATGAGGAGAAGAATGACGACCTGCCCGAATTCCGACCAGTATGTATTGGTCGGCTGCACGATCAGCCCCGTCACGCAGGAAGCGGAGACCGTCGTAAACAGTGCGTCCATAAAAGAGGCGCCCCCGTCCGGGCGGGAGGAGACGGGCAAAACGAGCAGCACCGTGCCCAGCACGATGACGCACAGGTAGCCCAGTACCAGCAGGCGTACGGGGGTGAGTTTGAATCTTTTTTGCATAGACCCTCCGCGGCGGAAAAGCCGCCGCCGGCGCAAAACGAAGCGTGCGCCGAGTGTGCCGCATGCGCGCGCCGCCGTGCGGCGCGTCGCTTGATTATTGCGCAAAAAGGCGGAAAACGGCTTCAAAAAAGGCGAACACACAGCCCTTTCGCGCTTTGCGTACGCAACTATTATAGCATGAATTTTCGGAAAAGCAAGCGCCCGCGCCCGCTTTGCGGAAAAAGAGCGCGTGCGCGCCGCGGCGGAAAGCGCCGCCCTTCCCTTCCCGCGTTTCTGCCCGCGCCCCTTCCTGCGTCCTTTCCTGCGTCTCTTTCCGCGCTCTTGCCCGCACCGCAAAAAACGCCCGCAGCACATGGCGCGCTGCGCGCCGCCGCAAAAATTGCCGCGCGGCATGCACCCTTTTGCGCGGCGGCGCTTATACTGTAAGAGGGGAAGGGGGTGCGCATGAAAGTTCGGTTTGTAACGGAGGGGAGCTTGCATGCGTACGCGCAGGCGCGCAAACGCCCGTTTTGCGATTTGCTCGTGTTCGGGTTCAACGGGCTGGGCGAGGTGGATTACCGCAGCGAGCTCGCCGGGGAGAGCGTGCGGCTGGAAGAGATGGCGGTTTTGAGCCGCGAATGCGCCTGCACGGTCGTTTCGGGCTGCCGCACCGATTCCTGCGGGATCCGCCGCAAGAGCGCCGCCATTGCCGAAAACGGGCGCATTTTGGGCGTTGCAGACCGTCTGCACGCCTTTGAGGGGGAAGACTGCGCCGCGGGCGCGCATTTAAAGGTGTATGAAACGGCGGCGGGCAGGATCGGGCTGTGCGTGGCGGAAGATCTGTATTTTCCCTCCGTTTGTGAAACGCTGGCGCTGTGCGACGCGGACCTGATCGTCTGCCCCTTTGAAGTTGCCGAGGACAGCGTGCCCCGCCTGATGGTGCGGGCGGGCGCGTTTGTGGCGGGCACGGAGGTGTGTCTGTGCGCGGCGGGGCTCGCCATGATCGCGTCGCGCAGCGGCGATATGCTCTTTGCGGCGACCAAAAAGGAGAGCGACTATGAACTTTCGCTCTCCCGTTCGTACCGGCTGTGTACCGTGCGGACCCGCGCCGTGGCGCTCTGCCGCAAGGCGGATTATTAGCGCGCGGCGCTGGCAAGGCGCGGCTCGTTTTTTAAAGCGGTTTTTTGGCAAAGCGCGCGTGGAAGCAAATCGCGGGGGCGCGGACCGAAATTCGGTCCGCGCCCCCGCGATTTTTGCACGGAAAGGCGGCGGATCTGCGGCAAAGCCGCGGGGCGGCGCAACGGTTGTTCGGGGTTCAGCGCAGGTCCCGTTTTTTTACGAGGCGGACGGGGATGGTCACGTTTTGTTTGGGGTTCACCCCTTGGGTCAGGCAGCGCAGCGCCAGCTTTGCCGCTTCTTCTCCCAGCTGGGCGCTGTTTTGTTCGACGAGGGTCGGGTGGCTGAGGTAACTTTCAAAATTTTCGGAAAACAAGTCAAGGCAGACGATCTCGTAGCGCGCCGCCCGTTCCCGATCCATTACGCTGATCAGTTTCATCAAGTGCATGCTGCTTGCGTAGTCTGCGGTGATGATGGCGGTGATGTTCGGGTTCTCTTTGAGATAGCGGTCAAAATCGTCTGCAAAGCGCATGGAGGTCTCGTCCTGCTCGCCGTCGATGCTGTAAAAATAGGTGTGGCTGATCGCGTGGCTGCGCAGGGAATTGATGTAATGGTCGCGCCGCTGGGAAACGGTGCTGTTGAGGTTGTTTCGGTTCGCGTTAAAAAAGAGGATGCGCCTGTGCCCTGCCTGCACCAAGACCGAAATGCCCTCTTCGATCGCCTGTTTGTGGTCGGAGGAAACGTAATTGAAATTCAGCCCGTTCAAATAGCGGTCGAGCAGCACAACGGGATAATCGCGCAGCATGAGGTTGAGCAGGATGTTGTTGTAAATATCGTTGTCTACGGGGTAGAGCAGCAGGGCGTCGGCGCCGTCGTTCAGATATTGTACGATGAGCTGCTGTTCCCGTTCGAGAGACATATCCGAGCAGCCGATCAGCAGCGGGTGCCCTTGCAGTTTAGCCAGCACGCCCGCTAAGATCTTCATCACGTGCGTGGACGCAAAGGGGTAGATGATCCCGATCTTTTTTTCCGCGTTCGCTTCGTTTTGTTTGAGCACGGGGGCAAGCATCTCCGCCGTTGCTTCCGGCGCAATGTAGGAACCGGACCCCTTGATGCGGCGGATCACGCCGAGCTCTTCGATGATCTTATACGCCTTGGTCGCCGTGATGCGGCTCACGCCGAGTTTGTTTGCGATCTCCGCCTCCGTCGGAAGGCGGTAATTTTTTTTATTGAGATGGTTTAAGATCTCCAAGGCAAGATATTGCACTGCCCGTTCGTACAAATAGTGGTTGCGTTCCTCCGTCATCGGCGCTCTCCTTTTGGAAAAATCCTTTTATATACCTAATTATATAACAAATAGGGCATTAAAGCAAGTCAATTCGCGGTTCGATTTGTTGAAAATGATAAATTTTTGAAAAATCAAAAAAAATTTTGCATTTGTTATTGACAAACAAGCATATATGTTGTATAATGCAATCGTAAAAGATATCAAATATATCAAATACAATACAAATTATAAAAATAAATAGCAACTTTGTTTGCCGTAAGAATGCGATCCACAAAAAGCGGACGTATTTTGCCGCCGCAAGCGCGGCGGCGGATAAAATAAACAAATCAATTTGAAAAGGAGAGGAAACATGAAGCGTATCGGAACCGTACTTCTTTCCATGCTGATGGCGGGGATGCTTGCTTTTGCGGCGGCGTGCGCGCAAACGCCCGGAGCGGGCATTGCGGACGGAGATCTTTCGCTGGACGAAAATTTCAAATGCACGATCACCGTAGACGGCGGCGGGCAATGGGCAGACTACAATACGACGGCAAGTATGGAGGAGAGCGTATCCAATCCGTATCCGTACAACACGCTCGAAGTGCTTGCGGAAGAGTATATGGAGCTGCACCCGAACATCAAGATCGAGATCAACGCGCAGTCGCACGGCGGCAGCCGCGATTCCATTTTGCCGATGCTGAGCACGGCAACGGCGCCGGATCTTTTGTACCAGGTGCCCACCTGCCTTGCGGAAGACTGCAACCAAAACTATTATGCCGCGCTGGACGGGTATTTGGAATTGCCCAACCCGTACGCAAAGGACGGCGAAGCGGGTTCGGAAAAGTGGATCGACGTGTTCGGCGGAGAGCTGCGCAAAACGGTGAACGGGCATTACTATTACGCTTCGTTGGAGCGCAGCGTCATCGGCATCGTGTACAACAAAACATTTTTCGATGAAAACCACATCGAAGTACCCGAAACGTTTGCCGAATTTGTTGCCGTGATCGAGCAGATCCATTCGATCGACTCGGACGTGTATCCGTACGCGTCCAACGGCGGCAACATGTGGTTGGATCTTTCGTTGGAGAGCGCGCTCTATTCCACGATCATGGACGAGATCGACGTGATCTTGCCGGACGGCGTGGCGGATGCGCAGGAAGTGCTGCGCGCCTACGAGCTCGGAATTTGGGAGCCGAACGGAGAGCTGGAAGACGTTTATCTCGATTTTATCACGACGAAAACCGCTTATTCGGGCGATCCGACGAAGTACACGGGCACGACCGAATTTATCAACGAAAACCTGATCATGGTCGAAGCGGCGGGCAGCGATATCAATTTCTTGGAAAAGTATGCCGAGTTTGAAGTGGGCGTCATGTCTTATCCCATTCTTACCACGGATACGGCAGGGGTGCCCGAAGGCGTTAAAAACGTGCGCCGCGGCTCGGCGGGGCTCTCCTCCGGCTGGTTCATTACCAACCATGCGTTCAATTCGGCAAACGAAGAGGAAAACCTCAAAAAAGTGAATGCCTGCGCAGACTTTTTGATGTTTTTGACGGCGTATTCCAACAACGACCGTTTGGTCGGGGATAAGGGCGTTGCCGTGCCTCTTTCGGGGAACACCGAAAACCAAACCTTTGCCGCGCTGATGGCGCAGTACAAGGAGGACAGCGAGAGCGACGATTTTGTGTTGTGGGCAAGTTTCAACCCCTCCGGCACGTTGACGAAATCGTTTTACGATTCGTACATCATCGCGTACAACAATTATATGTACGGTTCTACCACCGCCTCGGCAAAGGGGAACAAGCAGGTCTTTATCAACGCGGTTATGAACGCGGCAGACAGCGCGATGAACCGCCTCGTGCGTACCAACAACTGGGATAAATCCGAGTGGACGATCGAATAAAGGAGAGAGCGTATGCGTGAAGGAATCGCAGAAGGCGTTCCGGCAGAGGCGGAAGAAAGCGTGCAGGGCGCGGAGGCGGCTGCCTCCTCGCCCGCCGTGCGCCGCCACGGTCCGCTGTGGAAGTTCTGCTTTAAAAAATACCAAATACAGGGCTTTCTTTGGCTGATCCCCGCGGCGGTCCTGCTCGTCATGTTCTCGGTCATCCCGATCGTTTGGGCGGTCATCTATTCCTTTACGGATTGGGGCTTTTTGAGCACGGTCAGCTTTATCGGGTTTGAAAACTACGGCATCGTGTTCGGGGATTCGCTGTTTTGGAATTCGCTGCTCAACGTGATCTTGTTCACGGTGTGCGGGCTGTTGCTGGGCAACGTGGCGGCGCTGGCGCTGGCGGAAATGCTGTACAACTATGCGTCCGAAAAACTTGCCTCTAAAATGCGGTTCGGCTTTTTGCTCATCTGTGCGGTGCCCTCCGTGGTTTCGCTGCTGGTTTGGTCAAAGGTCATCTTTTTGCCCACGGGCGGCTCGGCAACGGGCGTGATGAACGGGCTTTTGGGGCTGTTCGGCGCTAGCGGAACGGACTGGTATTTGAGCAACGACCCGAACATCGTGCGCCTTGCGATCGTTTTTACGGGCTTTCCGTTTATGGGCGGCACTTCGTTCCTCATTTATTATGCCGGTTTGCAGGGCATCAACGCCGAGGTCATCGAAGCGTCGAAGCTGGACGGGCTGGGCAGCTTTATGCGGGTATTCCGTTTGGATTTCCCGTATCTGCGCGGCACCATCAAGTACTTTTTGGTCACGGGGCTGATCGGCGGTTTGCAGAATTATAACATCCAAGTGGTGTTGGAGCTGAGCAACGAAGCGGCGATGGTGCCGGGGTATTATATCTACCTGACGGGGCTGAGTTCCTCGTTCCGCAACGACGAGATCGACGTGCTCGGCGGCATGGGGTATGCCTGCGCGATGGGGATGATCATGTTCCTTATCACGCTGGTGCTGACCATTCTGCAAAATGTGTTTTTCAAATCGAAGGAGGATGAAGCATGAGCGGCGCAACACAGACGGCGGCGCTGCCCATCGCGCGGCGCAGAAAAAAGATCCGTATATCGCAGATCGTATTGGTCGCCATCACTCTCATTTTTTTGGTGCTGACGCTCTATCCGTTCTTTATGATGCTGGTGCGCAGCGTCAAAAGCCTTCCGCAGGAGATGTATGACCCGAACACGCTGACTTTCCCTTTCCAATGGGAAAACTTTTCGGAGGCGTGGGGGCTGATCGATGAATCCATTCTGCGCACGTTCGGCGTCGTGATCCTTATCACGGCGGGGCTGCTGCTCGTCGCTTCGCTTACGGCGTACGGGCTGACCCGTTACCGCATCCCCGGAAAGGGTGCGATCGTGATCGCTTTCCTTGCCGTGATGATGGTCCCTTCTTCGCTTACGCTGATCCCGCAGTACCAGCTCGTTGTCGTAAATTACGGCATGGCGGGAACGTGGCAGGGCATCATTTTGCCGACCATTGCGGGGGCGCTGCCCATGGCGATCTTTTTGATCCGCACCTTCTTTATGGGGCTGCCCAACGAGATCTACGAGGCGGCTACCATCGACGGATGCAGCAACCTGCGCATGTATTTTTCCATTGCGCTCCCGCTCTCGCTGCCCATCCTCGCCACACAGGGGCTTTTGACGTTCATGTCTTCGTACAACGACTTTTTGTGGCCCTATCTCATCATGCAGAGCAGCGAGCAGTACACGATCTCCGCTTTGCTCGTGCGCCTGACGCGCACGGCGGCAACGACGCAGAACGGATACATGGGCGTTACGATCGCAGGGTACGTGCTGGCGAGCATCCCGCTGCTGGTGCTGTTTGTGATCTGCAACAAACAGTTCGTAAAAGGCATCACGAGCGGTTCGTTCAAAATGTAAAAAAGGGGAAGAGAGAATGTTTGCAAAAAAATTTTTGGCGCTGTTGCTTGCGGGCGGCATGACGTTGGCGCTTGCCGCATGCACCCCGCCCGAAGGTACGGGCGGCGGCACGGGCGGCGGAGAGCAGCAAGAGCATTTTACCAACGCGCCGGACGGCTGGGTGGAGGCGCTGACAGACTCCGATTTTTCGCAGGGGCTGTATGTGTACGGCGTCGATTCGCGCTATCATGCCACAAACCCGTGGTACATCCTCGATACCGACGCCGAAAACAGGGTGGACTCCGTTTGGAAGCTCGCGCAGTGGGGGTGCTTCGTCAATTATTTTTTGGATGAAGAGCTGTGGCCGCGCGGGTACAGCAGTTACGAAGAAAACGATGCGTATTACGTGTACCCCGCCACGGAGGCGAACAATACCCTTTCGGCGGACGGCTGGGTGCACATCCGTAACAACACGAACAACGTATCGGTAAATGCGCAAACGGGAGCGATCAAGCTGTATGCGGATACGCGCGCGGAATACGGCGTTACGCCCGCCTATACCGATGCGCCGCGCGCCTCGAACCCGCGCAAAGACGGCGAGGCGTGGCCGCACCTGCTCATCGAGCAGAACATAGCCGGCAACGTGACGCTTGCCGACCTTTCCGGCGTGTACTTCGATATCGGCTTTACGGTGCAGGTCTGCGAAGACCATACCGAAAACAAAAATACGGGGCTGCATTCGGCGCAGCTGCTGTGGTATGTGCTGGTGCAGTGCATCGACCAAGAAAAGGATTCGTTCGGCGATTTTTATTGGTTCGGGATCCCGATCGTGGACGCGCGCGACGGTTCGACCGATTATTACGTGCCGCCGTACAGCGGGCTGGACGGCGGAAAGGGCGATGCGACGGGCGCGATGATCTACAATGTATCCAACTACGATTTTGTCGAAGGCGGCGTACAGCTCGGCACGAAATACGAAGTGAGCGTCGATTTTTACGAAGAGATCACGGCGGCTTTTTCCGAATTGCAGCAAAACGATTATTTTTCCGACTGCGATTTGAGCGATATGCGCATCTATTCCACCAATTTCGGCTGGGAGATCCCCGGAACCTACAACGTGGGCGTGGACGTGGATTGGCTTTCCATCAAATACGTTTTGAATGCTTAAATACTTGCTTGGAGGACAAACATGGAACTTTTAAAGGATCAGCGCTTTACCGAGGGCTTTATTCTCTCCGGATTCGCATCCAACGTGCCTGATCCGTATATCGGTGAATATCGCTTCGGCAACGGCGGCGTGCCGCAGTGGGTGCTCTGCCAGTGGGGGAGCAACCATCTCATCACCCCGCGCACGGAGTGCCGCCGCGAGGGAGAGTGCCGCGCCTTGCAAACGGAGGCAAAAAACGTTTGCGTCGTGCCCGGCGAAGGAAAATTCCGCATGGATGTATCGGCGAGCCGCGAGTATGCGCGTGCCCGCGAGGACGGCGAGGCGTGGCCGCACCTGCTCATCGATCAGTTTTTGGATGACCGCGCCATCCGCTTCGGCGAATTGGAGAGCCTTGTGTTCCGCCTGAATTTTACCATCGACTCCTGCGAAAACCGTATGAAAGAGGGCGAGTACGACAAAAAGCTGCACACGGCGCAGTTCCAGTGGTACAGCACGCTGCGCAACGAAAACAAAAATTCTCCCGATTACGGGCAGGTCATTTGGTTTGGCATGCAGTTTTTTGACGCGCGCATGCCCAAGCCGGGCGGCAGCTTGATGATGGACGGGGGAAAGGAAGACTGCACGCCCTATCCCATTTACTGCGTCGAGTACGATACGTTCATGCCTGAACCCGTTCGCTTCGGCAAAGAGTACAGGGTGTGTTTGGATATCCTTCCGGAAGTGGAAAAGGCGGTTGCGGCGGTGCGTTCTTATGCCCCGGCAAACCGCTTCCGCCACACGCAGCCTGCCGACCTGTGCATGACGAGCATGAATTTGGGCTGGGAACTGCCCGGAACGTACGACGTGCGTTCGTCTTTTGACGGGCTTTCGCTGGAATTTAAAAAAAAGGACTGCTCCGCAGCGTAAGCGCGGGCGGTTGAGATCGGAGAAGGGAGGAGCTTATGAAGAGAAGAAAGATGCTGCTTTCCGTTCTGCTGGCGTTCCTGTTTTTGTTCGCGTTTACCGCGTGCGGGCAGGGGGAGGCAGGCGGCGACGAGACCGGCGGAGGGGAAAGTTCCGGCGAACAGACCCCCGGCGGCGATTCCGGGGAGGAAGGAGGAGAAGACGTGGGACCGGGCGGAGATACCGAACAAAAAGTGTACAGCGCGCTGTACGATCCGACGTTTGAAAACGGGTTCACCGTTTCGGCGTACGCAAGCAACTTGGCGCAGGTGTATTTGGGCGAGATCCATTACGACCAAACGGAGGCGCAGTACGACGCGGCGGGCGGCGCGCAGCCGAGCTGGGTCATGGCGCAGTGGGGGTGCGAAAACAACATTGCCCCTTCCGCGATTGCCGCAAAGGGGCAGGACGGGTATTGGCAGTACAAAACGGATACCCTGCAATTCGACGTGAACACCGAAACGGGCGCGCTGCGCATGGGCGTGGACGCGGGCGAAGAGTACGAATCGCCGCGCGTAGACGGGCAGGAGTGGCCGCATTTGCTCATTGAACAGGGCAACCTTGCTTCGCATACGCCCTACCTCAGTGAAATGGATTCGCTCGTGCTTACGATCGATTATACGTTGGAAAAGTCTGAAAACCTGATGGGAGATTCGTACAATTCCGGCTTGCACGCGGCGCAGTTTCAATGGTATGTGACCGTGCAGAACATGAACCCCGCCTCGCCCGATTACGGAGACATGATCTGGTTCGGTTTGCAGATGTACGACAACCGCCACGAGTATACGCCCTCTTCGCTGGCGGTAGACGGCGGCAAGGACGACGCCTCCGGCAAGGCGATCTATGTGGTCGGCGCCACGCTGTATCTGCCGGATGCGACCAAAGTGGGGGTCAAAAACGGATTTTCTTACGATATTTTGCCGCAGTTGCAGATCGCGCTGCGCAAATCGCAGAACTTTGACGGGGTAGAAGTGTTCCAAAATACGAGTTTTTCGGATTTGAAGATCACGAGCATGAACCTCGGCTGGGAACTTCCGGGAACGTTCGATGCGGCAGTCTCCGTCGAAAAGGTGGGGATCGACTACACCGTAAAACAAAAATAAATCAATAGGAGGAAAATCATGCAAACAAAAAGCAAAACGATCGTAGCTCTGCTGTTCGCGTGCATGCTGGCGCTCGCGTCGGTGTTCGCGTTCGGCGTGCCTGCGCTTGCCGCGTCCAGTACGGGGGGGGGTACTTCTTCGGACCTGAGCGGCTGGCTGGATGATTACAGCGAGTATGACGAGGAATTGCTCGCCAAGGACAGAAGTTGGAACGGAAGCGAGATGAATCCTTCCGACGATAGCGCCCGTACCTTTGATTACGGCGTGCGTATCCCGACTACGGGTGACAGCGGAGAATTTACCTCTTATTTGGGAGGAGGTTCTATCGACGGGTATACGCCGGGCGCTTATATCGGAAACGGTATGACGGTGGCGGAAAACACCGCGAAACTGGCGCTGAAAACCATTGCTTCCGGTTCGGGCAGTGCCAGGTTCCGCTATGCGTACCCCGTGGAGCTGAACGGGCTGACCGTGGATTTCAACTTTTCGCAGTTTGAAACCAACGACCACCTTTCGGTCATATACAGCGGCAATTATAATTCTTTCCGCCACGGCACGGCTCCCGCGCGCGGGCTGACGCTCACGTATTACGACGATCCGACGGCGCCCGGTTACATCAAGATCAACTTCGGGTTGAACAACGCCACGGCGCTGACCGGGATGACAGACCTTGCGTTCCCCGTGGACGAGGAAGACCCCGAAAGTTACAGCGTGAAAACGATTTTTGAAGAGACGGATACGCAGCTGCTCGTGACCGTTGCCAACGGCGGAGAGAACGGCGTGCAGTATACCGTTACGGTCGAGAAGTCTGAGTGCGGCAATGCCGACAACGGCCCGCAGCTGGAAGACGAGGCGGGCAGAACGTGGATCAACATGGGCGCGTTCAACGACACGACGGGCAACGATACGGCAGACACCTACATGCTCTTCGTTATGCGCGTGCAGGACAGCCAGCGCACCGCGTATGAAACGGAGACGCTCGACCCGCTCACCGCTGCGATGGCTGATTACACCGCGGAGGAGATCGAAGGCGCCACCGTGGAAAACATTACCGCGGTAGACGAATGGGTCGCCAAGCGTGCGGCGGTGCAGGCGGCGTATACCACCGACTTGCGCATAAGCGACAGGGCGTTCTATGCCCCCGACGAGGCGATCGCGGCGGCGAACGAAGCGTTGCAGAGCAAGGCGGGAACGGTCGTGGATGCGTATTTGGAGGGCGAACTTTCCGCTTTGGAGGAGACGTTTGCCACCGCCGACGGAGACACGACGTACATGAACGTCACGCAGGAGCAGTACGAAGAGCTGGTTGCGGCGTACGAAGCGGCGGAGAAAAAGATTTCCGAAACGTATGCGGGGCTGTACACCTCTTCGCTGCAAACCTCTTACCTTGCAACGGCGGAGGAGAGCTTGGAGCGCGTGAGCGTTTCGCTTGCCATTGCCGAGCTCGAAGATCTGCCGCTTAGCAGCTCTGCGGAAGTGATGGCTGCCCGCAGCGCGTACAACGAAAAGAAGGACGCGATCTTGGCCCGCATTGAAGCGCTCAGCTACGATGAATCGGTCAAAACCGCCCTCAGCGGCAGGCTGAACGCCGTGGATGCGGCGATCACCGAGGCGGAAAGCTCTGCGGATCTGGGCGACCTCGTCGATACGCAGATCGGCAATTACGAAACGGCTGCCGAAAACGCGGAAACGCTGGAAGATATTTATGAGGCGCTTACAACGCGCGGGCTGATCGCCGATTACAGCGATCTGGATAATGCCGACGCTCTTGCCGCGCGCGTTGCCGCGGCGGACGAAACGCTCTCCGCGCTGGCATGGAGCCTCGTGGAGGACCGTGTTGCGGCGATCGAAGAGGGCAACGCGGCGGGCGTGGATTCGTATGCGGATAAGGCGGCGCTCTCCAAGGCGGTGGCGGCGATCTCGGACGACGACCTGCTCGTCGATGCGGCGATCGAGCTTTCCGCGGAAAACCTCGCGCGTTACGAAGCGGCGGTCTCTGCGGCGGACGAACTGATCGCGGCATGGCAGGAAAAACTTTCCGCGAGCAACGTCAATTTGCAGGATATAACGGGCGAGCAGACGGACGCTAATTCCGACGCGCTGACCAACGACGTATCCTTCACCGAAGACGGGTTGCTGTACACCTTTACGGGAGACCAGTCTGCCATCGTGTTCAACAAGGGGTATGACCTTACCGAAGGCGTTAAAGTGACGTTCAGCGTCAAAGACTGGGCGTTCCTCACCAATGACGGAAGCGGCTGGACGAGCAACAACGTGTGGCTGTATTGGACCAACGATCCCTCCAACAACCGCAGCGCGCTCGGCTCCATCTCTCTCATGTTCTGGAACATGGTCGGCGAATCTTTCGTCAAATCCTATTACGAAACGGATACGGAAGAGCAGCAGCAGACCATGGCTACCATCGCCGAGAACGACGGTTCGTATGTGGAAGTAACCTTCTCCGTCAACACCGCAAGGAACCGCTACGAGATCGCCGTGGATTACTACGACGCGAACGGCGGATTGTTGGATTCGATCATCAGCTTCCTGTCGTACACCGCGGAGGATCCGCACAATCCCGCCACGCTGTTTGCGGATAATACCGTGTACGTCGGCATGGCTTGCTTTATGACGCACAAAGTCGGCGAGCTCAACAACCAAGTGGTATTCCGCTCGGTGGGCGATACGAGTTTTGTGGATGAGCAGGGCGGCGAACCTACCGATCCCGACGATCCGAGCGGCCCTACCGACCCCGACGATCCGGGCAAACCCGAAGAGCCGGAAGAACCCACAGGGCTGACTGCCGGCGCCATCGCGGGCATCGTAATTGCCTGCGTGGTTGTCGTGGCGGCGGTCGTTGTTGCGGTCGTGTTGGTGCGGCGGAAAAAGAATCGGTCTTAAAAGGCGCCGATAAACAAATAAACCGATAAGCGGCGGTGCCCGGTCCGAGGTTTCGGGTCGGGCACCGTTTTGTCGGAAAAAAGAGGAAAATCATGCTGGAATTTGACAAAAACGGGTATTTGACGGAGGCGGCATACACCTATGCCGAGGAGGCGAAGCACGCTTCGCTGTTCACAACGGGCAACGGATACATGGGCATCCGCGGCAGTTTTGAAGAGTTCGGCTCTTCCTGCGTGCAGGGGGCGTTTATCCGCGGGCTGTTCGATGAAATGATCGACGTCGAGGTGCCGTTCGCCGACAACGAGTACATGAAAAAGTACTACTTCGACGAGCAGGCGCTCAAAGATTTTGAAACGCAGGACCGCTGCATCAACTTTGCCGATATTTTGACCGTTCGCTTTGTTGTCGGCGGCGAGCCCTTTTATCCGTGGGAGGGCAGGCTGCTGTCTTGGCGGCGGTGGCTGGACGTAGACCGCGCCATGCTCGTGCGCGAAGTGCTGTGGGAGAGCCCGAAGGGGCGGAAAACGCGCTTTGTGTTCGAGCGGTTCGCTTCGTATGAAGACGAGCATCTGTATGTGCAGCGCTGCCGCGCGGTGCCCGTGGGGCATGCGGAGCGGATCGAGGTGCTTTCCGGCATCGATAAAAAAGTGCGTACGAACGGGCAGCGCATCCTCTTTGCGTTGGAGCAGAGCGTGGAGGAGCGCGGCGGGTATTACCGCCTGTGCGCGGGCAAAAAATACCGCTTTGAGGCGGGCATCGCCTATCACAGCGCGTTTGAGGGTTCGCCCGAAAGCGTGCGGCGGTACGAAGAGAACGGCGTGATCGGAAGCCTTGCCATGTACGGCGGCGGCGAAGCGTGCGTCGTAAAAACGGTTTGGCTGAATACCTCGCGCGATCCGCTGGGGGATGTGTTCGCCCCGCGGGAAAAGATCGCCGCGTATGCGGAGCGGTCGTTTGCTTCGCTGCTTTCTGCGCACGAGGCGGGTTGGAAGGCGTATTTTTCGCATTTCGACGCGCGCATTGGCGGGGAAAGAGAGGCGGACGGCGCGCTGCGCTTTTCCGATTACCATACCGCGATCAGCGCCGCTTTGCACGACGGCGTGCACGGGCTTTCCGCCAAAGGGCTTACGGGCGAGCGCTACAACCAGTTCGTTTGGTGGGATTCGGAGATCTACCAGCAGCCCGTATTCCGCTTTGCCTATCCGCAGGTGGCGCGGTATTCGCTGGATTACCGCTTTTCGCAGTTGGAAGACGCGCGGGAAAACGCGCGCGAAAAGGGGCTGAAAGGGGCTCGCTTCCCCTTTGTTTCCTCGGTGGGGGGCAAAGAGCGCATTCAAAGTTATGTGCGCCACCCGCACATGCAGGTGCATATCACGGCAGACGTCGGGTATGCCGTTCTCGCCTATTATTACGCCACGGAAGACGAGGCGTTTTTGCGCGAAGAGGGCGTTTTTCTGCTTGCCGAAATTTTGCGCTATTGGATGTCGCGCGCGGAATGGGACGGGGAAAAGTTTGTCATCCGCACCGTGACGGGCACCGACGAACATCACCCGTTTGTGGATAACGACGCGTATACCAATTACCTCGTAAAATATGTGTTCGACGGCGCGCTGCGTTTGCTGGAACAGAGGGAGGATTGCCCGCTTTGCGCGGAAGAGATCGCCGCCGCCAAGCGGTTTTCCGCCAAGCTGTATTTGCCCGAAGAGGCAAACGGGCTGATCCCGCAGTTTGACGGGTATTTTTCGCTCTCGCGTACGCTGCGCGTGGAAGGCGCGGGCGAGGGCAAGGGCTTTCAAATGAAAGAATCGGGTCTGTACCACGAGAGCCAAGTCATCAAACAGCCGGACGTGATGGTCCTGTACGCCTATACCGATTGCCCGATGAAACGCGAGCACTATGCCGCAAACTGGGATTATTACGAGAATATGTGCGAAACGTCTTCTTCGCTCACTTGCCCCACGCACGCCGTTTGTTCGGCGGATACGGGCAGGCTGTTCTCTTTCCGAAAATATTTCCTGCAAACGGTGCGCGTAGACATCGACGACGTGTTCGCCTGCACCTTCCAAGGGGTGCATGCGGGCTGTGCGGCGGGCGGGTATTATGCCCTTTTGCGCGGCTTGTTCGGCGTGCGCGCGGATGCGGAGGGGCTGCACATCGACCCCGTTCGCATGCCGCTGTGGAAGTACGTGCGCCTGCCCTTTGTATACCGCGGCAGGAAGATCGAACTGGAATTGCGCGGCGCCTCCTGCTACGTTGAAGTGTTTGGCGAGCCCCTTGCGGTGCGCGTGAACGGAAAGGAGTGCCTTGTGCAGGGCAGGCGGCGGTTTGCGGCAAAGAGCAGGAGGGCGTGATGCGCGTCAAAGCGGTATTGTTTGATTTAGACGGCGTGCTCGTTTCGACGGACGAGTGCCACTTCAAGGCGTGGAGCCGCCTCGCCGCCGAGGAGGGGATCCCCTTTACGAGAGCGCAAAACGATCTTTTGCGCGGGGTCTCGCGCGAGGAGAGTTTGGAGATCTTGCTGCGGGGCGCGCAAAAAACCTATTCCGCCGAGCAAAAAGCAGCCCTTGCCGCGCGCAAAAACGAGTATTACCGCGCGCTGATCGAAGAGCTGACGCAGGCAGACGCGATGGCGGGCGCGCGGGAAACGCTGGCGCTGTGCAAACAGCTCGGTTTAAAGGCGGCGGTGGCGTCATCCAGCAAAAATACGCGGCTCATCCTGCAAAAAACGGGGCTCGCGGAAGAGTTTTGCGCCGTTGCGGACGGAAACTGCATCCGAAAGAGCAAGCCGGACCCCGAAGTGTTTTTAAAGGCGGCGCAGCTGGCGGGCGAAGAGCCCGCCGCCTGCCTCGTTGTAGAGGACGCCGAGGCGGGCGTAACGGGCGGAAAGAGAGGCGGCATGCGCGTGCTCGCCGTGGGCGCGGCGCAAAGCTGCCCGTACGCCGATCACCGCGCGGCGTCTTTGGCGGATCCGTGCGTCGCGCCGCTGCTGCGGCGTTTGGCGGAGCAGGAGGAGGAACAATGAAAAAATTGCACCTTTTGTGCAACGCGCACATCGATCCCGTTTGGCAATGGGAGTGGGAGGAGGGCGCCGCGGCGGCGCTCGCCACCTTTCAAAGCGCCGCCGACTTGGCGGAACGCTTTGACTATATCTTTTGCCACAACGAGGTGACCGTTTATAAGTATGCCGAACGTTTTGCGCCCGCGCTGTTTGCGCGCATCCGCGAACTGGTCAAGGAGGGGAAGTGGCATATCATGGGCGGCTGGTATTTGCAGCCGGATTGCCTGCTCCCCGCGGGCGAGGGGATCGTGCGGCAGATCCGCGAAGGCGAGCGGTATTTTTCGGAAAAGTTCGGCGTAAAGCCGACGGCAGCCGTCAATTTCGATCCCTTCGGGCATTCCCGCGGGCTGGTGCAGATCTTGCAAAAGTGCGGGCAAAACGGGTATATTTTCATGCGCCCGTACGCCATGTACATGCCCATGCCGCAGCTGGAACTGCCAAACGAGTATTTCTGGTGGGAGGGGTACGACGGAAGCCGCGTCAAATGCGCGCGCGTCTCCGATTACAACTCCGAGCTCGGCCGCGCCCGCGAAAAGGTGGAGGGCGATATGGCGGTACAGGCGGAACGCGCCGTGGGGCTTTCGCCTTGGGGGGTGGGCAACCACGGCGGCGGGCCTTCCGCCAAGGACCTTGCCGATCTGGCGGAGCTTGCCGCGCAGAGCGATACCGAGATCGTGTATTCGACGCCCGAACGTTTTTTTGCGGAGATCGAACCGCAGGCGGTGTACAAAAAGTCGCTCATCTCCTGCATGGCGGGGTGCTATACTTCGCTCGCGGGGCTCAAACAAAGATACAGAGAGCTGGAACGTCAGCTGTTTTTTACCGAAAAGCTGGCAAGCCACGCCGCCCTTTCGGGGGCGTATCCCTACCCGCAAGAGCGCTTGCTGCAAGCGGAGGAAGACCTGCTCAACGTAGAGTTTCATGATATGCTTCCCGGCACCGTGATCCGCGCGGGGGAGGAAAACGCGCAGGATTACATCGGGCACGGCATGCGCATCCTCAACGACGTGCGCGCAGACGCCTTTTTTGCGCTGTGCGGGGGGCAGCCGCGCGCCGAGGAGGGGACGTACCCCGTTTTCGTTTTCGACCCGAAAACATATGCGGCAGAGCAGCTTGCCGAATGCGAGATCTCCATCAGCCGGTCCGATTATACCGACGATACGGCTTCCGTTTTGGAAGTGTACGACGCGCAGGGCAGGCGCGTTCCCTGCCAAACGGTCAAAGAGGCGAGCAACATTTCCATGGATTGGCGCAAACGCGTCGTGTTTGCGTTGGAGCCCAACCCCATGGCGGTTTCCCGCTATACGGTGCGCACGGTGCGGAAAAAGAAGAACGTTTACTCCTGCGGGCAGGATATTTTGTTCGACAACGGGGAGCTGCGCGTAAAGATCGGGGCAAGCTCCGGGCTGATCGAAAGTTTTTGCGTGCACGGCAAGGAGTATGCGAAGGGCGCTCTGTTTGCGCCGCTGCTCTTTGCGGATACGCCCGACCCGTGGGGCATGCTTTCGCCGCGCGTGGGAGAAGAGCCGCAGCCCTTTGCGCTGCTCAACGAGCCGGACGGTATGTTCGAGGGCATGCAGCCGCTGCAAGTGATCGAGGACGGCGAATTGTTTTTGGCGGCGGAAGCGTTTTTCGGGTGCGGGCACACGCGCCTTCGCATCGGGTACAGGCTGTACAAAAAGGGAACGGCAGCCGATATCGACGTATCCGTGTTTCCGAGTGAAGCGAACCGCGCCGTCAAACTCCGTTTGCCCGTGGGCGAGGGCGAGTTTGCGGGCGAGCAGATCTTCGGGGAAGAGACGCTCTTTTCGGACGGGCGCGAATGCGTTGCGCACGATTATCTGGTGCTGCGCCGCGGCGGGGCGTGTTTGCAGCTATGCACGCCGACGACGTACGGGTCCTCGTACAGCGGCGGGAATATAGACGTGACCCTGCTGCGCACGGCAACGTATTGCGCGCATCCGATACCGGGGCAGCCGCTCTTGCGCGAAAATATCTTTGTTCCGAAAGCCGACCAAGGCGAGCGCGATTTCCGCTTCCGTTTGCAGGCGGCGGAGGAAGGGCAGCTCAAACGGAACGCGGATCTCTTTGCCGAGCGCCCGTACGCGCTCAACCTGTTCCCGACGGCGTCGGGGCGCGCCTTTGCGCCGCTTTCGGTGCGGACGGACAACGACGCGATCAACGTCGTCACCGTCAAACAGGCGGTGCAGACGGAAGGGTTTGTGATCCGCCTGCAAAACTGTTCTGCGCTCGCTGCCGCAACAACGCTCTCTTGCGGCGAAGAAAAGACCGCGCTTCGCTTTGCGCCGTTTGAAGTGAAAACGGTGCTGTACGACGGCGCGCTGCGCGAAAGCGCCGCAATGACCATCTGAGCGTGCGGCGGCCGTAACGGGAACGCTTCCCCCTCTGCGGGGTTTCCGCGGGGAGGGGGAGCCGAAATCGCGGGGGCGCGGACCGAAATTCGGTCCGCGCCCCCGCGATTTTTGCACGGAAAGGCGGCGGATCTGCGGCAAAGCCGCGGGGCGGTTTGTGACGGGAAGGTGCGGCAATTTGGCGGTTCTGTGAAAGAGAACGTTCATCGAAGAGAAGATAAGCGGAATTGCGGATTTTTTCCGAACATTCGGTTGACAAGTCATGCGGGGGGGGGTATAATAGGCGTGCTTTAAAAGCGATGGGCGTTTTTGAAGCAGAAAAAAGAGGAGGAATTGTATCTTATGAAGGCGAAAAAGTTCCTATGGGTCCTGCTTGCCTGCGTCCTTGCTCTCTCCCTGGCGGCGTTTGCCGCGTGCGGAGACGGAGATAAGGGCGGAGATGAGACTGTGCCCGCCACGGCGGTTGCGGTCTCGCCCGAAACCGCTTCGGTCGAAGTGGGCAAAACGGTCACCCTGACGGCGACCGTCACCCCTGCGGACAGCACGGACGAAGTGAAGTGGTCTTCCGATCATACCGAGATCGCCACGGTCAACGGCGGCGTGGTTACGGGCGTTGCAAAGGGCACGGCGGTCATCACCGCAACGGCGGGCGAGAAGAGCGCAAGTTGCACCGTCACCGTTACCGAAGCGGAGCCGACGGTCGTTCCCGTGGAGGGCGTAACGTTGGATAAGACCGAACTTACGCTGTATGTGAACGGCGAAGCGGGGCAGAATACCGCCACGCTGACGGCGACCGTTACCCCCGATACGGCGACGGATAAAACGGTTGCTTGGGCTTCGAGCGACGATGAGACCGTCACCGTTGCAAACGGCGTTATCACCGCGGTCAAGGCGGGCACGGCTACGGTCACCGCAACGGCGGGCGAAAAGAGCGCAAGCTGCGCCGTCACCGTTATCGACGCCGCAAACATCGTCAAAGTCACGGACGCGGCGGGGCTGCTTGCCGCGGTCGAAAACAGCGAAAACGAGGGCAAGACCATCGAGCTTGCGGCGGGCACCTATGCATTGGATAAGGCGGTGCGCATCACGCAGGATCTCACGTTGGCGGGCGCGGCGGAAGATACCGTTGTGCTGCAACCCGGCGATACCCCGTGGACCAACGATACGGGCAGCAAGGGCTATGCCTCCGTCGTCACCGTTTCCGGCGGTGCGGATGTGACCGTCCGCAACCTCACGGTGCAAAACGCCAAAAACATCACCATGACGGGCGCGGGTTCCGGCACCGATTACGGCAGCGGCTTCAACCTCGCGCAGGCAGGCAGCGTCGTTTTGGAAAACGTTACCGTAAAAGACAACGCGGCGGCGGGCATTGTCGTCAACAAGTCGGTCGCAACGCTCAAAAACGTGGCAACGTCCGGCAACGGCTGGGGCGGCGTAAACGTGGATATCACGTCCGGCAGCGGGGAGGCGCCTGCGGAGGAGATCGTTCTTACGGTAGACGGCGCTTGCGAATTTGCCGAAGCCGCCGCCATTTACAGCGATTCCGCGGCAAACACCGAGGCGCTTGCGGGCAAACTCGACCTGCCCGATACCTTCTTCGCCCTCACAACGGGCGGCGGCACGGTTTGGACGGATAAGGTCACCGAGGATACGACGGTCAAGTCCGTGACCATCGGCGGTAAGGCATACGTCGTGACCTATGCCACGAACGGCGACGCGGTGACGAATAACGACCCTTCGGGCGATTCCCCTTGGGATTTCACGTATAAGTCCGGTATTACAAATGTTAGAGACGATTTTGCCGTGGTCTATACATGGACTTCCTCGCGCGATAAAAACTATACGAACGTCGTTTTGGAATTGTTCGTCGGGGAGGATTATTTTGACCTTACGGTCGGCGATCCTGCCGATACGGGCATTTGGGGCGATTTGACGACGGCAAGCGGCGTAAAGATCGAAAAGACGCTGACCATCGATTCCGAAACGCAAAGCGAATGGACGGCTCTGGGCACGGAAGGCGCTTTTGCCGGAGAGTATGAGGCGCTCATTGCGCGTGTCGGGTCTACTCTTTTGGTGCAGGTCACTTTTGTGAACGAAGCGGGGAATGTATATGTATACACCTATACGTTTACGGGATTCACGCAGAGTGCTATCACGGCGCAATTGACGGGGAATACATTCTGGGTGGACAACATCACGGTAGACGTCGGAACGATCGCGGCGGTCACCGCTGCGGACTGAGCGCGGAACACCGAACAAAAAACGGAGAGCGCGGGCTGTTTTGCCCGCGCTCTTTGCGCGTTTTTTTGCAAATGTCGTGAAAACGCCCCGCCGCCGAATTTATCGGCGGCGGGGCACTGTTCGCGGGGGAAGGTTGCGCGGCAAAGTTCGGGAAGGAAAAGTTTTCAGTGCGGGCGGGGCGCTGTTCGTTGTTTAAGGCTGCGCGCCGTCCGTGCCGGGCACGGCAAGTTCGGCGTGGGCGCGCGGAACGGCGGAAAGGGTGGTAAAGTCGGTGTACACCACAAACCCCGCGCGCGCTTTGGGCGGTTTTTTCACAAAGCGGCGTTCGCAAAGATCGACGGGCACGCGTTCCTCGTTCTGCGCCTCCGAATAATAGGCGCAGATCTCGGCGGCGGCTTGCACCGCGCTCGGCGGCGGGGTGCGCCCCTCGGTGCGCAGCAGCACGTGCGCGCTGTGGTAGCGCTGTGTGTGCAGCCATAGGTCGTGCGGCGCGGCTTCGCGCAGCAGGCGGTCGTTTTGCAGGTTGTTCCTGCCCGCAAAAATGCGGAAGCCGTCTGCCTCAAAAACGCGGAACGGGCCGGTTTTTGCGGGCGCCGCTCTCTTTTTGGGCGGCGGCGGGAGCACGCCCGCCGCGCGCAGCTCCTCCTCCGTTTCCGCCAGGTCCGCCTCTTCTTCGGCGCGGCGCACTTCAAAGAGCAAGCTCAGCGTATAATCGCGCTCCGCCTCCGCTTCGGCGATCTGCGGCTGCACCGCCGCCAGCGTGCGTTTGCTCTTGTTGTACTTTTTAAAATACCGCTGCGCGTTCTGCGCGGGCGTCAGCTGCTTATCCAGTTCGATCGTCCAAACGGGGGCGCCCTCTTCGTACCAGTTGGCAAACGCGCAGCGCTCCGCGCCGCGCGCAACGGCGTACAAATTTGCGGTGAGCAGTTCGCCGCGGATGCGGTCCTTTTCCATATCGGCGCAGCCGCGTTTGCGCTCTTCGAGCAAAGAGAGCTTTTTCTCCTCCTTTTTCAGCCGCGCGCGCAGCGCGCTTTCCAGGCGCTGTTTTTTATCCGAAAAATTGCGCAGCGTTTCGCGTTCGGTATAATACCTGTCTGCCGCTTCGAGCACGCTGTTTGCGCGTTCGCCGCCCGCAAAACGGGCGTGGAAATCGATCGCCTTTCCGTTTTCGCGCTGCACCGCGGGGCAGGTCTCTTCCGAGAAAATGCGCGCGCGCAGTGCCGCGGCAAGTTCCTGCGGGCTGTTGCAGGGCGGCAGCTGCCGCACGAGCAGCGCGCAGGTGGGGTATGCCAGCCCCGCCACGTTTTCCGCCAAAAAATGCGCAAGGTCGCCGCCCGAAAAGGAGGAGAGGCGTGCGGCGAGCGCCGCTTCATCCGTCGGGTCCGCTTTATCCTGCGGGGCGGGCGGCGCGTAGGGAACGCCGGGGAAGAGCACCCGCTTAAAGTTTTCTTGCAGGGAAGAGACCTTCAACGCGCCCAAAATGACGCCCTTTTCGGTCAGGATGAGGTTGGAATACTTCCCCATGATCTCGGCGTACAGCACGCGTTCGGCTTGCGTAAATTCGCCGGTGCAGGAGAAGGTGAAGGCGAGGATGCGCTCAAAGCCGACCTGCCGCACCGAAAGCAATTCCGCGCCCGTCAGGTGCTTGCGCAGCAGCATACAAAAGTTGGGTGCAACGTCGGGCGCGGTGCGCGGCGCGTCCGAGAGCAGGGCGCGCGCAAAGCTCGCGTGCGTGTTCAAAAGCAGCTTGCGCGTTTTGCCGCCCGCATACAGCAGGATATCCGCTTCGTCGCGCGAGGGCTGGATGATCTTATTTACTTTTCCTCCCGCCAGCGCGCCGTTCAGTTCGCGCGCGATGTGGGCAAGCGTAAAAGCGTCCTGCGGCATGTTTCCTCCCCCCGCCTAAAAAGGCGCAAAGCGTTTGTTCCGCTCCGTTTTAATCATCTTGCGGCAGGTTAAACCTTTCCTATTATAAAACGGCGGGGCGAAAAAAGCAACCGCTGCGAACAATTTTCCGCAAACGGTGCAAAACGCTTTGCAAATTTTTTTGTTTGTGGTAGAATGTTATTTCGAAAAAATATCAAGATCGGACGCAGGAGAAAGATCATGCAGTACAAAACCGAACCTTCTGAAAAGAGCACCGTCAAGATCGTGATGACCTTTGACAAAGCGGAGTGGGACGAAGCCAACCAAAAAGCGTATGTGCGCACGCGCGGCAAGTACGCGGTAAACGGCTTCCGCAAGGGCAAGGCGCCCAAACACGTTATCGAGCTGAACTACGGCAAGGGCGTGTTTTACGAGGATGCGCTGACCGATCTGTACAACGACCATTTCGAGCAGATCGTGGAAAAGGAGAAGGAGAACTTTACCGTTGTCGGGCAGCCGCAGCTTTCGGTCGATGACATCGGCGAAGAGGGCGCCACCCTCACCGCCGTCGTGCCCGTAAAGCCCGAAGTAAAGCTGGGCGCGTACAAGGGTATAAAGGTCAAAAAAGCGGAGTATAATGTAAGCGACGGGCAGGTGGACGCCGAACTTTCCCGCTTGCAGGAGCGCAATTCGCGCCTTGTGGACGTGGAGGGGCGCGCCGCCGAAAACGGCGATACCGCCACCATCGATTTTTCGGGCAGCGTAAACGGAGAAAAGTTTGCGGGCGGCACGGCGGAAAATTATGCGCTCGTGCTGGGCAGCGGTTCCTTTATCCCCGGCTTCGAAGAGCAGGTCGTGGGGATGAATATCGGCGAAAGCAAGGATATCAACGTGAAATTCCCCGAAGATTACCAGGCGGAGGAGCTCAAAGGGAAGGACGCCGTGTTCGCCGTCACGCTGCACAAATTGCAGCACAAAGAACTGCCGGAGATCAACGACGAGTTCATCAAGGACGCCGCCGGCAGCGAGAGCGTGGAAGCGTATAAAAAAGAGACGCGCGAAAAGCTGGAAAAGCAGGCGAACGAGCGCGCCGAAGCGGAAACGGAGAACAACCTCGTCAAGGCGGTTTCCGACAACGCGGAAGTCGAGATCCCCGATGCGATGGTGGAGAGCGAGATGGACAGCATGGTGGGCGCGGCGGAGTACCGCCTCGGCATGCAGTACGGCGGCATGCGCCTTGCCGACTATCTGCGCTACATGGGCACGGATGTTGCCACCTTCCGCGAGGGCTACCGCGAACAGGCAAAGCAGAACGTGAAGAGCCGCCTCGTGGTGGAGGCGATCGTCAAGGCGGAGGGCGTTAAGGCGGAGGAGAGCGAGATCGACGCCAAGATCGAAGAGCTTGCCAAAGCCGCGAACAAACCGCTCGAAGAGTACAAAAAGGACGTGACCGCTTCGCAGCGCGAATACATTGCGGACGAAGTGGTCGTAAACAAGCTGTTTGCGCTGTTGAAAAAGGAGAACATCCTCGAAGTTGCGGCGCCCGCGGAAGAAGAGGCGGCAGCGGAAAAACCCGCCAAAAAGCCCGCAGCCAAAAAGACGGCAAAAAAACCCGCCGCCAAAGCGGAACAGCCTGAAAAAGCGGAGTAATTTCAATGAACGGACCCAAAATGAACCTCATCCCCATGGTCGTGGAGCAGTCTAGCCGCGGCGAGCGCTCGTACGACATCTATTCGCGCCTCTTGGAGGACCGCATCATCTTTCTTTCCGGGGAGATCAACGACGCGATGGCAAACACCGTTGTGGCGCAGCTGATCTACTTGGAAGCGAAGGACATGAACAAGGATATCAGCCTGTACATCAACAGCCCCGGCGGCAGCGTGACGGCAGGGCTCGCCATTTACGATACGATGCAGTATATCCGCTGCGACGTGTGCACCATCTGCGTCGGGCTGGCGGCGAGCATGGGCGCCTTTATCCTGTCGAGCGGGGCAAAGGGCAAGCGCTTTTCGCTGCCCAACAGCGAGATCATGATCCACCAGCCCCTCGGCGGCGCGCAGGGGCAGGCGAGCGACATTAAGATCCAGGCGGAGCACATCCTCAAAATCAAGGATAAGATGAACCGCATTTTGGCGGAAAACACGGGCAGGAGCCGCGAGGAGATCGAACGGGATACCGACCGTGACAACTATCTCTCCGCCGAAGAGGCGCGCGAATACGGGCTGATCGACAAGGTGTATTATAAGAGGTAAAGGTGCGTTCCGCTGCATTGCGCGCGGCAACGCGCGCGAAAGGAGGAAATAACCATGGAATTTGAAGAACAGTATTGTTCCTTCTGCGGCAAGCCCAAAAGCCGCACGAAGGCGATGGTCAGCGGGCCGGACGGCGTTTTCATCTGCGACGAGTGCATCGAACTGTGCAACGAGCAGCTGCACGAGGCGCTGGACGTGAAGGAAGAGCCTTCTTCGCTCGTTCCGCTCAAAAAGCCCGCCGAGATCAAGGCGGAGCTGGATAAATACATCATCGGGCAGGATAAGGCGAAGCGCGTTCTTTCCGTAGCCGTATACAACCACTACAAGCGCATCAACAGCGAGCAGAAGCAGGACGACGACATTGAGATCGAAAAGAGCAATATCCTGCTGCTCGGCCCCACGGGCTGCGGCAAAACGCTGCTCGCGCGTACGCTTGCGCGCATTTTGAACGTGCCCTTCGCCACCACGGACGCGACCACGCTCACGGAGGCGGGGTACGTCGGCGAAGATGTGGAAAACATTCTTTTAAAGCTCATTCAAAACGCCGATTACGACATCGAAAAGGCGCAGCGCGGCATCATCTATATCGACGAGGTGGATAAGATCGCACGCAAGGGCGAAAACGTATCCATCACGCGAGACGTTTCCGGCGAGGGCGTGCAGCAGGCGCTGTTGAAGATCATCGAGAGCACCGTTGCCAACGTTCCGCCGCAGGGCGGCAGGAAGCACCCGCAGCAGGAGTGCATGCGCATCGATACGACGAACATCCTCTTTATCTGCGGCGGTGCGTTCGTCGGGCTGGATAAGATCGTGCAGGCGCGCAAGGACGACGCTTCCCTCGGCTTCGGCGGCAAGATCAAGAGCGCGCAGGAGACCGATTACCGCCTGTTGGAGGAGGTAAAGCCGCAGGATCTTACCAAATTCGGGCTGATCCCGGAATTTGTCGGGCGTATCCCCATCGTGGTCAGCCTGCACCCGTTGGACGAAGCGGCGCTCGTGCGCATTTTGACGGAGCCGAAAAACGCGCTCTTGAAGCAGTACGAAAAACTGGTCGGCATGGACGGGGTAAAGCTCTCTTTCGAACCCTCCGCCATCCGCGAGATCGCGGGCACCGCCATCAAGCTCAAAACGGGCGCGCGGGGCTTGCGCACCATTATCGAAAATTTGATGACGGACGTCATGTACGAGATCCCTTCGGACGGAAACATCAGCGAAGTGCGCATCACCAGAGATTGCGTGCTCGGCAACGCCAAGCCGGAAGTCGTCAAAAAATCTGCTTAAGCGGCAGTGCATGCGGCGCCGCACGGAAACCCGTGCGGCGCTGTTCTTATACAAAAATACAAAAAGGGGCGGCGCATTTTGCGCCGCCCCGCACCGTTTGGGGATCAGTTGCCTTTGTGGTTGAAAACGATCTCGGCATCGAGGAGGTCGTCGTTCCAGCTGTCAATCTCGATCGCCTTCCATTCCGCCTCCGTTCCCGTATAATAAACGGTGGCAAGGCTGTCGCAATTTTCGAACGCAGAACTGCCAATGTACGTCACGTTGTTCGGGATGGTGACAGAGACAAGGCTGGTGCAATACCAAAAAGCATACTCGTCAATGGACGTCACGCTATCGGGGATGGTAATGGAGGAAAGGCTGCTGCAACCGGAGAACGCATCCTCGCCAATGTACTTCACGCTGCCGTCGGAAGGGATCACACTGTTTTTGCAGCCGGCGATCAACGTTTTGCTTGCCGTTTCGATCACGCAATTTTCGTCGCTGTGGTACACGGCGTTGTCGGGATCTACGATAATGGAGTCAAGGCTGCCGCAATTGGAGAACGCATCATCTCCAATGGACGTCACGCCGGCGCCGATGGTGACAGAGGCAAGGCTGTTGCAATCGGAGAACGCCTCATAGCCAATGGACGTCACGCTGTTCGGGATGGTGACAGAGTCAAGGCTGTCGCAAAAGTAGAACGCATAACTTCCAATGGACGTCACGCTGTCGGGGATGGTGATAGAGGTAAGGCTGTCGCAACCGCAGAATGCCCAATCGCCAATGGACGTCACGCTGCCGTCGGAAGGGATCACACTGTTTTTGCAGCCGACGATCAATGTTTTGCTTGCCGTTTCGATCAAGCAATCCCCGTCGCTGTGGTATACAGTGTTGGCGGGATCCACGGTAATGGAGACAAGGCTGCTGCAATCGAGGAACGCCCCCTCACCAATGGACGTCACGCTGTCGGGGATGGTAACAGAGGCAAGGCTGTCGCAAGAGTAGAACGCCTCATCGCCAATGAACGTCACGCTGTCGGGGATGGTGACGGAGGCAAGGCTGCTGCACCAATAGAACGCCCCATCGCCAATGGACGTCACGCTGCCCCCGATGGTGACGGAGGCAAGGCTGTCGCAAGAGGAGAACGCAGAATCGCCAATGAACGTCACGCTGTCGGGGATGGTAATGGAGGCAAGACTGGTGCAATTATAGAAAGCCTCATCTGCGATCGTCTTTGTGCCCGCTTTGATCGTGTAAGCTCCGGAGATAGTCTCCTTTGCCTCGATCAGGTGGTTGCCGATATACAGCACCCCGTTTTCCCAATTGCTTTCCTCGTTATAGTAAGCCGTATTGTAGAACGCCCCACTGCCAATGTACGTCACGCTGTCGGGGATGGTGATGGCGGTAAGGCTGGTGCAATCTTCGAACGCAAAATCAAAAATGTCCGTCACGGGCAGACCGTATAGGGACTCCGCGATTGCGACGGAAGACAGGGACGGATCCGCATCGCTGACGGTGTAATACGTGCCGTCGTCGCTGAGGGTATAGGTGATCCCGTTTTCCGTAACGACCGGCACGGGGGCGGGCTTGGGCTGGTCGGGGTCGTCGCCCGGATCGTCCGGGTCGGTCGGGTCGGTCACGCCCGGCTGGTCGGGGTCGGTCGGGTCGCCGCCCTCGCCGCAGGCGGTAGCCAAAAGGGCACAGCCAAGCGCCAGCAGCAAGGCAAGCAGCAAGGTCAAAACTTTTTTCATTGGTTTCCTCCCAAAATGTTTTTGCAGGTGGGGTTTTCTCACCGCCTTCAGTATACCAAAAGTCAGCGGAAAACGCAACCCGTTTTTGTGCGGGAAAGGCAGTTGAACGGGGTATTGAAAATTTGCTTGCGTTCCAAGACTTTGTTGCGCGATAGGGGGAGAGCAGAAAGGCGTGCAAAGCGCTTCTCTTTGCGCTATGCCGCGCGGGGAGCCCCCGCGCGGCATTTTTTTTGCGCGCGCGCCGCAAAATACTTGAAAAAATACGCGCCGTACTTTATAATAGACAAACGGAACAAAGCATTGCACAAACAGAGGAACGCCATGTTTGAGATCGTAAAAAAAAGAGAGCTCAATCCCACCGTCACCCTCATGGAGGTGAACGCGCCCTTTATCGCCAAAAAGGCGGAGCCGGGGCAGTTCATCATCCTGCGCGTGGACGAAGAGGGGGAGCGCATCCCGCTCACCGTTGCGGATTTTGACAGGGAAAAGGGCACCGTTACCGTCATATTCCAGATCGTCGGCGGCACGACGATGCGCCTCAACGCGCTCGGCGAAGGAGACTGCATCCACGATTTCGTCGGCCCGCTCGGCGAGCCTTCCAAAGTGGAGGGTTTGAAAAAGGTCGCCGTCGTGGGCGGCGGCGTCGGCTGCGCCATCGCGTATCCCGTCGCCAAAAAGCTGCATACGCTCGGCGCCGAGGTGCACAGCGTCGTCGGCTTCCGCAACAGGGAGCTGGTCATTTTGGAGGAGGAGTTCAAAGCCGTTTCTTCCGTGTTCAAAATGATGACGGACGACGGCAGTTACGGCGAAAAGGGGCTGGTCACCGACGCGCTGCGCGCGCTCATCGAGGCGGGGAACGCGTACGACGAGGTGATTGCCATCGGACCCGTGCCCATGATGAAGTTTGTTTCGCTGCTCACCAAAGAGTACGGCGTTAAAACGACGGTCAGCATGAACCCCATCATGATCGACGGCACGGGCATGTGCGGCTGCTGCCGCCTGACGGTGGCGGGCAAGACCAAGTTTGCCTGTGTGGACGGACCCGATTTCGACGGGCACGCCGTGGATTTTGACGAGCTTTCCAAACGCGCCGCCGCCTATCGGGAGTTTGAGGGGCGCGAGCGCGAGCTTGCCTGCAATCTCTTTAAAAAGGAGGTGCGCTGAGCCATGCCGAACATGCGCCCGACCAAAAACGAAATGCCTTCGCAGGACGCGAAGGAGCGTGCCAAAAACTTTTTTGAAGTGACATTCGGTTACACCGCGGAGACGGCGATCGACGAAGCGAAGCGCTGCCTGCACTGCAAAAACATGCCCTGCGTGGGCGGCTGCCCCGTGCGCATCCACATCCCCGATTTCATCGCAAAAGTGGCGGAAGGGGAGTTCGAAGAGGCGTACCGGATCATTCAACAGACCAGCTCTCTCCCCGCCGTCTGCGGCAGGGTGTGCCCGCAGGAATCGCAGTGCGAGATGCACTGCGTACGCGGCAAAAAAGGAGAACCCGTCGCCATCGGGCGGTTGGAGCGCTTTGTGGCAGACTGGCACAACGCAAACAGTTGCGATCTGCCCGTCAAGGCGGAGCCGAACGGGCATAAAGTTGCCGTCGTCGGCAGCGGACCCGCGGGGCTGACCTGCGCGGGAGACCTTGCCAAGCGCGGGTACGACGTTACGGTGTTCGAGGCGCTGCACCTTGCGGGCGGCGTGCTCTCCTACGGCATCCCCGAATTTCGTCTGCCCAAAGCCATCGTGCAAAAGGAGATCGACAACTTAAAGGCGTTGGGCGTAAAAGTGCAGACGAACATGGTCGTCGGCAGGGTGTTTTCGGTGGACGAGCTGTTGGGCGAACAGGGCTTTGAAGCGGTGTTCGTCGGCAGCGGCGCGGGGCTGCCCCGTTTTATGGGCATCCCCGGCGAAAATTTGAAGAGCGTGTTTTCCGCCAACGAGTTTTTGACGCGCGTCAATTTGATGAAGGCGTACAAGGCGGACGCGCGCACCCCCGTATTCCGTGCAAAAAAGGTCGCCGTCGTGGGCGGCGGCAACGTGGCGATGGACGCCGCGCGCTGTGCGCTGCGCCTCGGCGCGGAGGAGGTCTCCATCCTCTACCGCCGCTCCAAAGAGGAGATGCCCGCCCGCGCCGAAGAGGTGGAGCACGCCGAAGAGGAGGGGATCGTGTTCCGCTTCCTCACCAACCCCACCGAAATTTTGGAAGGGGAGGCGGGCTGCGTGCGCGGGGTCCGCTGCGTGCGCATGGAGCTGGGCGAGCCGGACGCCTCCGGCAGGCGCCGCCCCGTCGAAGCGGAGGGGTCGGCGTTCACCGTGGAATGCGATTGCGTGATCATGGCGATCGGCACGTCGCCCAACCCGCTCATCCGCAATACGACGGCGGGGCTGGATACGCAAAAGTGGGGCGGTATCGTTGCCGACGAGCACGGGCAGACCTCGCGCGAGGGCGTGTTTGCGGGCGGCGACGCCGTGACGGGCGCGGCGACCGTTATCCTCGCCATGGGCGCGGGCAAGACCGCCGCCGAGGCGATGGATGCGTACATCCGCGCAAAACAGCGGTAAAAACGGAACGGGCGCGGCAGGCGCCGCGGCAAAAGCCCCTCCGCGGGGGCTTTTTGTTTTCGGAAGCGTTTTCGGGCTTGGAAGCGTTTTCGCCGCATTTTTTGCGCAAATCGCGTGCGGGCGCCCCGCTCGCGGTGAAAAAATAAAAATCGGCTTGTAAAGCGCGGCGGATTGTGGTATACTGTATCAGGAGCGTGCCGCAGGCGCTTTTGCCCTGCGATGCGGAGGTGTTTGTATGCCGAAACAGAAAAAACTGACAAATTATCCCGTTGTCGCCCTGCGCGGCAAAGTGATCTTTCCCGACGCCGTTTCCTCTTTCGACGTGGGCAGGCTGATCTCGCTCTCGGCGGTCTCGCACGCCTCCGAAAAGGAGCTGGATCTCTTTGTGTGCCTGCAAAAGGATGCGGAAAAGGAGGACGTTTCTCCCGCCGACCTGTATGCGGTGGGCACCGTCGTCAAGATCCGCCAGATCGCAAAACTGCCTTCGGGCAACCTGCGCGTCTCCGTCAAGGGGCTGTACCGCGCCAAGGCGGAAGAGGTGTACGAGGAGGAAGACTGCCTCTTTGCCAACGTTGCGGAGCTTCCGCCCGTGCACGGGGATCCCGTACTCGAAGAGGCGTATTTCCGCATCGCGCAGGACGTGATGCACGATATCCAGGCGAGCGACCCGCGCTTTCCCAAAGAGGCGGCAGCCGTTTTGGATAAGCTGACCGACCCCGACGCCTACGTTTCCAATGCGCTCACCGTGCTGCACATCAAAGAGGAAGTGAAGCAAACGGTGCTGGAAACGGCGAACGTCGTCGAACGGTTGAAGATCTTCGAGCGCTGCCTCAACGACGAGTTGGAGATCGCAAAACTCGAAAAAAAGATCAGCGCCGCGGTGCGCAAAAACATCGATAAAAACCAAAAGGAATATTTTTTGCGCGAACAGCTCAAAGCCATCCATACCGAGCTCGGCGACGACGAAGAGGAGCGCGAAACGCTGACGCGGCAGATCAAGGAAAAGCATATGCCCGCCGAAGTGGAGGAAAAGGCGCTCAAAGAGCTGGCGCGCATGGATAAAATGCCGCCCGCTTCGCCCGAAAGCACCGTCATCCGCAACTATCTGGACTGGCTGTGCGATCTGCCGTGGACCGAGCAGACGGAGGATACGAAGGATCTTTCCGCCGCCGAAAAGGTGCTCAACGAGGACCACTACGGGCTGGAAAAGGTAAAAACGCGCATCACCGAATATCTGGCGGTGCTGCAACTGACGGGCAGCATGAATGCGCCCATCCTCTGTTTTGTCGGGCCGCCGGGCGTGGGCAAAACTTCCATCGCAAAATCCGTTGCCCGCGCGCTGGGGCGCAAGTTCGTGCGCATGAGCCTCGGCGGGGTAAAGGACGAGGCGGAGATCCGCGGGCACAGGCGCACCTACGTCGGCGCCATGCCGGGGCGCATCATCTATGCCATGAAGCAGGTGGGCAGCGTCAACCCCGTTTTTTTGCTGGACGAGATCGATAAACTCTCTTCGGATCTGCGCGGCGACCCCGCAAGCGCCCTTTTGGAGGTGTTGGACCCCGAACAGAACACCTCGTTCCGGGACCGCTTTTTGGAAGTGCCGTACGACCTTTCCAAAGTGCTGTTCATCACCACGGCAAACACGGTGGAGACCATTCCCGCCCCGCTGTTAGACCGCATGGAGCTCATCGAACTCAACGGCTACACGCTGGACGAAAAGCGCGAGATTGCCAAACGCTATCTGGTGCCCAAGCGCGTCAAGGCGAACGGGCTTGCCGACGGGTTTGTAACGCTCACCGACGACGCGCTCACCGCCGTGATCGAGGGATATACGATGGAGGCGGGCGTGCGTAATTTGGAACGGCAGATCGACGCGATTTGCCGCAAGGTCGCCGTGCGCTTTGCGCAGGATAAAACGCTGGGCGCGCAGCGGCTGGGCGCCGCCGAGGCGGAGGAACTGCTCGGCGTCAAGCGGTTCAACCGAGACGCCGCGCAGCTGGAAGGAGACGAAGTGGGCGCCGCAACGGGGCTGGCATGGACCAGCGTGGGCGGAACAACGCTCACCATCGAGGTTTCCGCCATGCCCGGAAAGGGCGAGATCTTGCTCACGGGCAAGCTCGGCGACGTGATGAAGGAATCCGCCCGCGCCGCCATCAGTTACATCCGCGCGCATGCGGACGGGTACGGCATCGAACCTTCCGCCTTCGGCGAAACGGATATCCACGTGCACGTGCCCGAAGGCGCCACCCCGAAGGACGGGCCGAGCGCGGGCATCACGATGGCGACGGCGATCCTCTCCGCCTTTACGCACAAACCCGTGCGCAAAGATGTGGCAATGACGGGCGAGATCACCCTGCGCGGCAAGGTCTTGCCCATCGGCGGGCTCAAAGAAAAGGTGCTCGCCGCGCACCGCGCGGGCATCAAAAACGTCATCATCCCCAGCGAAAACGTGCGCGACGAAGAGGACTTGCCCGAAAACGTGCGCAAGGATATCCGCTTTATCCCCGCGTCCGACGTAGATACGGTGTTCCGCAGCGCGATCGAAGGGCTGTAAGGAGGTGCGCCGTGCCAAAACCGTATTTTTTGACGTCCGCCGCGGATAAAAAAGGGTTTTTGCGCCCCGATAAGCCCGTGATCGCGGTCAGCGGGCGTTCCAACGTGGGAAAAAGTTCGTTCATCAACATGCTGGCGGGGCAAAAGGGGCTGGCGCGCACGTCGGCGGAACCGGGGCGCACGCGCCTGATCAATTATTTCGACTTCGGCGATTACATTTTGGCGGACCTTCCGGGGTACGGCTATGCGCGCGTTTCGCAGGCGGAAAAGGCGAAATGGGCGCGGCTGTTGGAGTCCTTTTTTTCGCCGCCGTACATGCCCGCGCACGTCTTTGCGCTGGCGGATATCCGCCACGCTCCTTCGGCGGACGATCAAACGATGATCGGGTTTCTCTATGCCGCGCGCGTGCCCTTTACGATCGTGGCGACCAAGGCGGATAAACTTGCCAAAACGCGCCGCATCCCCGCCGCGCGCGCCCTTGCCGCCGCCTTTAAAACGGGGGAGGGGAACGTGCTTATCACCTCCGCCGCGGAGGGGTTGGGGAAGGAAAGCGCGCTTTCGCTCGCCGCCGAGGTCTGCGCCCGCTCGCAAGCCGCGCTTTTTGCGGAAGAGGAAGAGGCGGAATAAAAATTATTTCGCATTTTCCGCAATTTTTTCGGCGTTTCGGCAAAAAGCGCCAAAAAAGGCAGCCGTTTTCGCGTTTTTTTAAAAAAATTTCCGAATCCCCCGTCCGCTTGCCGCCGGCGGGGGAGTTTTTCTCCCGTTTCGGGCGCCTTTAAGGAAAGGCGGCGGCTTGTAAAATTCCGAAAGCGGCAATGTTTGCGTTGCCTTTGCGCGCGGAGTGTGGTATAATACCGTTGATCAACCTTTTGCCCCGCGGCGGGCACGGAGGGCTTTTACCATGAATGAACCGAATTATGCGCGTCCGCCAAAAGTGGCGTTTACCGTGTTTGGTTTGGATATCCGCTTCTACGCGATCATGATCCTGATCGGCGTGTTGTTGGCGATCGTCGTCGTTTCGTTTTTGTTCAAGCGGCGGAATATCCCCGTCGGCTGGGTCATCGATCTTTTGCTGTGCGTGCTTCCGCTCGGCATTATCGGCGCGCGCACCTTTTCGGTGCTGACCGAGCGCGGGTCTTCCATTGCGGATTGGTTTAATTTTCAAGGAGGCGGGCTCTCCATCACGGGCGGCATCATCGGCGGGGCGCTGGGCGTTGTTTTGTTTTGCCTCATCCACAAGATCAACTTTTTGCGCGTGGCAGACTGCCTTGTACCGGGGCTGATCTTGGCGCAGGCGATCGGGCGCTGGGGCAACTTTTTCAACCAAGAAGTGTACGGCGGCAAGGTCACGGACCCCGCTTTGCAGTGGTTCCCCTTCGCCGTGTACATCGACGACGTGGGCGAGTGGCACTACGCCTTTTTCTTCTATGAAATGCTGGCGAACCTGCTCATTTTCGCGCTCTTGTTCACCTTGATGTGGAAGTGCAACAAGCGGCCGAGCGGGCTTTCGATGGCGGGGTATTTTTTCGGCTACGGGTTGGTGCGCTCCATCATGGAGCCGCTGCGCGACCCGCAGTTCCAGCTGGGGCACACGGTGATGATCTCCGAGGTGTTCGCCATCCTCATGTGCGTGGGCGGGTTTTTGCTCGCCGCGGTGCTGATCGGGTGGAACAAGTATAAGCACGGAAGTTTTTTCGGCTCCAAAAACAGCGAGCCGCTGGCGGTGCTGCCCGTCTATTACACCAAAGAACAGCGCAAGGCGATGGAAGAGGAAAGGAAGAAGACGGCGGCGCGCATCCTGCGCGCGGCAGGAGAGAGCGCCTTGCCCGAAGAGGAAGCGCCCGCCCCGCCGCCCGAAGAAAAAAAGCCGCTTGCCGAGCGCTTCCGCCTGTGGCGGGAGGAGCTGCCCGGCAGGATAAAAGAGTTTTTCCGCCCCTATTCGCCCGCAGAAGGCGGGGAAGAGGCGGGCGAAGGCGGCAAAGCCGCCGCCGAAAAAGCGGAGGAAGAGAGCGCTGCCGCCCCCGCCGCCGAAGAGACGGAGCAAGAGAGCGCGGCGGGCGAAGAGGCGGATAAAGACGGCGGGGAGGCGTGACGCATGGCGCGCGAACACACCCTTTTGACCGATCTGTATCAGCTCACCATGATGGGCGGGTACTTCAAAAACGGAAAGCAGAACGACGTTGCGGTGTTCGATTTGTTTTTCCGCCGCAACAGCGTCATCACCTATTCGGTGGCGGCGGGGCTGGAACAGGCGGTCGAATACATCCGTTCCATCCGCTTTACCGAGGAGGATATCGCCTATCTCCGTTCGTTAAAGCTGTTTGAAGAGCCGTTTTTGGCGTACTTGAAAACATTCCGCTTTACGGGAGACGTGTTTGCCGTGCCGGAGGGGACGGTGGTCTTCCCCGAAGAGCCCATCCTCACCGTGCGCGCCCCGCTTTTGGAGGCGCAGTTTGTGGAAACGGCGCTTCTGAATTTGGTCAATCATCAAACGCTGATCGCCAGCAAGGCGGCAAAGATCGCCTACGCCGCGGAAGAGGGCGCCGTGATGGAGTTCGGGCTGCGCCGCGCGCAGGGGCCGGACGCGGGCGTGTACGGCGCAAGGGCGGCGGTCATCGGCGGCTGCGCCTCCACGTCGAACGTGTTGGCGGGTAAGCTGTTCGGCATCCCCGTGGCGGGGACGCACGCGCACAGCTGGGTCATGAATTTTTCCACCGAGTACGAGGCGTTCCAAGCGTATGCGCGGCTCTTCCCCGACGCCTGCCTGCTGCTCGTGGATACTTACGATACGCTCAAAAGCGGTGTGCCCAACGCCATCCGCGTGTTCAAAGAACTGCGCGCGGCGGGGCACGAGCCGAAGGGCATCCGTTTAGACAGCGGAGACCTTGCCTATCTTTCCAAGCGCGCGCGGCAGATGCTGGACGAGGCGGGCTTTGAAAAGGCGATCGTCTGCGCGTCGGGCGATCTTGACGAGCGCGTCATCGCCTCTTTGAAGGCGCAGGGGGCAAAGATCGACCTTTGGGGCGTCGGCACAAAGCTGATCACCAG
Organism: uncultured Clostridia bacterium; assembly: GCA_944346885.1. Classification (GTDB taxonomy): domain Bacteria; phylum Bacillota; class Clostridia; order Christensenellales; family Borkfalkiaceae; genus Borkfalkia. The sequence goes on from CALVMR010000018.1 coordinate 97,549, forward strand.
CGCCGATCTTCCCGCTCTGGGCGGCGTATACAAGCTGGCGGCGGTACAGCCCGCGGGCGGGGGCGAGATCCCCAAGATCAAACTATCGGATAATTCGGATAAGATCACGAACCCCGGTTTCAAACAGGTGTACCGCATTTACGACAAAAAGACGGGCAAGGCGCAGGCGGACCTCATCGCCCTGCGCGAAGAGCGCTTCGACGAGCGCGTGCCGCTCACCGTGTTCCACCCCGTGGAAACGTGGAAGCGCACCACCTTCACCGATTATACGCTGCGCCCGCTGTTGGAGCAGGTGCTTGCGGGAGGGGAGCTCGTGCGCCCGCTGCCCGCGCTTGCCGAGATCTGCGCCTACGCGAAGAGGGAAAAGGAGAGTTTTTGGAGCGAATACCGCCGTCAGGATAACCCGCATGTGTACAAAGTAGACCTATCCGAACAGCTGTACGCGGTAAAAAATAAAATGATTGCGGAGATAAGAGCGGAAAATGGCTAAAAAATTTACGCAAAAGGAGACCGAGCAGCTCATCGCGGGCATCCGCGAAGCGTATGAAACAAAGCTGCGCCAGCTCAATTACCGGCTGGAAGGGCTCGAAGGGGAAAACCGCAGCCTGCGCGCCAGCCTTGCCGAACGCAAGGCAAAGGAAGAGCGCGTCGGGCGCGCCATCGTGCAGGCGGAGAGCAAGGGCGAGGAGATCAAAGAGTTTTACCGCCTCTCTGCCGAAACGGAGTGGCGGACGCTGCGGCTGTTCTGCGAAAAATGGCGGGCGCTTGCGGCGGGCATGGCGGCGGCGCTGCCCGCGGCGGAAGTAAAAAAGTACGCGGGCTTTGCAGACGATCTTGCCGCGCTGCTGGGCAGGCGGCAGGCGGATCTTGCGCCCCGTGCCGAAGAGGAAAAATTCGACCCGAAAGCGGTCATCGAAAAATACGTTGAGGGCGAAGAGGAAAGCGGCTTCAACCTTGACGACGTGCTCAACCCGAAGGGCAAGCTGGATCTGGAAAAGCTGTGCCGCAACCTCGGTTTGATGGACGATTAAAGGAGATTTGCATGGTTTTAGGTATTGTATTTTTGGCGCTGGTCTTGGCGGATCAGGTCACAAAGGCGATCGCGTACGCCATCCCGTGGATGGGGGTGCAGATCATCCCAGGCTTTTTGCAGCTGGATTATCTGCCCGGTTTGAACACGGGCGCGGCGTGGGGCGCCCTCAACGATTGGGATTTCGCGCAGCCTTTTCTCATCATCGTCACCTGCGTGGCGCTCATCGTGATGCTCGTCGTGCTGGTCAAGCTGCAAAAGAGCAAACGGCTGCTGCGCGCTTCGCTGGCGATCATCATGGCGGGCGCCGTGGGGAATCTGGTGGATCGGATCGTGGCGGGCGGCGTGCGCGATTTTATCGATATCTCCGTCGGCAACATCGGGTTCTTGAATTTCAACTGCAACGTTGCGGACGTTGCGGTCACGGTCGGGGCGGTCATGCTCGTGCTGGCGCTGCTGTTTTTTGACAAAGATTCGCTGGTGCGCTCGCTGCTGCACCGCAAAAAGGAAAAGCAGGAGGTGCTCGGCGCCGCCGCCGTGCTCGACCAAGGCGCCGCCGAAACGGATAACGACATCGGGAGCCCGGACGCGGGCAAAACCGCGGGCGGGGCGGGAGAGGAAGGCCCGCCTCCCGAAAGCGGAAAAGGGGCATGAACGAAGAAGTTTGCGTCACGGCGGAAAAGGATTACGCCCGTGCGGACGTGTTCGTGGCGGAAGCGCTCGGCATTTCCCGTTCGGCGGCAAAAAAGCTGTTGGACGAGGGGTTGGTCACGCTGGGCGGCGCGCCCGTAAAGGCGGCGCGCTTCGTGGCGGAGGGAGAGCGGTTCCAAGCGAACGTGCCCGCGCCGCGGCAGGCGGACCTCACCCCGCAGGATATCCCCGTTGACATCGTGTATGAAGACGAGGATATCGCCGTCGTCAACAAGCCGCAGGGGCTTACGGTGCACGCGGGCGCGGGCAATTATACGGGCACGCTGGTCAACGCGCTGCTGTACCGCCTGCACAGTTTGAGCACCATCAACGGCGTGGTGCGCCCCGGCATCGTGCACCGCATCGACAAAGATACCTCCGGGCTTTTGGTCGTAGCCAAAAACGACGCCGCGCACCGCAGCCTTGCCGCGCAGATCGCGCAAAAAACGTGCGCGCGCGAATATCTGGCGCTGTGCGAGGGGAACTTTCCCGAAAGCGGCAGGCTGCAAACGTACATCGGCAGGAGCGCGTCCGACCGTAAAAAAATGGCGGTCGTGCCGCAGGGAAAGGGCAGGCTTGCCGCCACCAACTGGCGGGCGGAAAAGCGGTTCAAAGAAGGGTATACGCTGGTGCGCTTTTCGCTGGAAACGGGCAGGACGCACCAGATCCGCGTGCACTGCAAGCACTTGGGGCACCCCATCGTGGGGGACCCCGTGTACGGGAGCCGAAAGCAGCCCTTTGCTTTAAAGGGGCAGCTGCTGCACGCCTGCCGCCTGACGCTTTCGCACCCGCGCACGGGGGAGCGCATGGTCTTTGAAGCGCCGCTGCCGCCGCATTTTACCGCCGTTTTGCAAAAGCTGACGGAGGAGTGAAGGGGCGGCACTGCCCGAAAAGGCACAGAGGGCGTTCTTTGTCTTCCCCGCGGAGGGGGGGTGCTTCTCGCTTCCCCCTAAGGGGGAAGCCTTGATAGGCTGCGATTTTCGGGAGTCCTTTTAAAATAATAAATTGCGCGCGGCAAAATGACGCTTTTGCCTAAGCGCACGCAATTTGCCGAAAGTTTTCGGCTCGATCCGGAAAGAGTGAATGCGGCGCGCTCTTATAACGGAGAGCATATGGTGCGCGCCGCAGAGAGAAAAACGGCGGTCAGCCCGCAAAGCGGGCGTGCCCGACGGTTGTCTCTCAAATCACGGAAATTTCTTTCCTCTCTTTTAAAAGAAATTTCGTGAACTTTTTCAATAATAGAATGCGCTTTTCCAAAGCCATGCCTTTGGAAAAGCGCCCCCAATTCGGCGTATGCTTACGCTTCATGCAGGAAAGGTGAATACGCCGTACTTCTATAATGGTGTGCACTATAAAGTGCGGCGCAGAGGAAAACCTCCGCGGTCAGCGGCGGAAGCCGCGTGCCGGCGGGGTTGTTCTCAAATCGTAAAAACCGCAGGCAGCAGCCTGCCGAGGGTTTTACGAAACAGGAGTTTTTATGGTTTTTAAAGGAAAGCTGATGGACGCGGAGGGGATGGGCAACACCTTTCGCCGCCTGGCGCACCAAGTGATCGAACTGGGCGGCGGGGCGGAGGAGCTTGTGCTCATCGGGATCCGCACGCGCGGCGTAACGGTGGCGGAGCGCATCAAAGCGTGCATTGACCGGATCGAAGGAACAAACGTGCCCCTCGGCGTGTTCGACATCGCGCTGTACCGCGACGATCTGCAATGCCCCGGCACGGAAGTCGCCTTTTACGGAAGCGAGATCTCCTTCGGAGTGGACGGAAAAACCGTGCTCATTTGCGACGACGTGCTCTACACGGGCAGAACGGTGCGCGCCGCCATTGCGGAAGTGATGCAGCTCGGCCGCCCCGCTCGCATCCGCTTTTTGGCGCTCATCGACCGCGGGCACCGGGAACTGCCGTTCCGCGCCGATTTCGTGGGGAAGAGCGTGCCCACATCTCGCCGCGAGGGGATCTGCGTGCGCTTTGCCGAAAACGACGGCGAGGACGCGGTGTACATCTACGACAAGGCGCCCGCCGCCGAGCGCGGAGATGAAGCAAGATAAATTCGGCGATTTGCCGTAATAGAGGAGGGATCTTATGGCTACCAACAACAGAACGAAAAAGCAAAGAACGGAAGCGCAGGCGCGGCGCAGCTTTGTAAAGCTGTGCGCGTTTGTCGGGTTGATCGTTGCGGCGTTTTTATTTGTGTTCGGCGGGCTGTTCAGCGGCTCTACGCTCGGTTCGATCTTAGAACTGATCGGAAAACTTGCCTTGCTGATCGCCATCGCGTTCCCCGCGTACGAGTACAGCCGCGGCATGCATAAGGCTTGGCGCATCATCTTTTGGATCGCGCTGGTCATCTACATTGCGGGCTGCGTATTGGGTCTGCTCAGCGGTGTGGGCGTCATCAACATTGCGGCATAACGCAAAGCGGAAAAGGGCGGCTCTTTCGGGGGCTGCCTTTTTTGGAAAATTTTTTTACAAACGCTTGTAAATCGCCGCATTCTGTGCGATAATATAGGCAGAAATCTTCTTCAGGGAGGGATCAAAGATGGGAAGAGACAACGGCAACGGCGGGTTCGCCCTGTTTTGCTGCTTCATCGCGCTCGGCGTTGCGGCGGTCATCGCGTTCATCACCTATCTGCTGCCTTTGGTCAGCGACAGCATCGTGATCGGCGGAGACGTGATGAACATCATGGATATCGTGTTCAAGGTGGCGGCGCTGGTCGGGCTTGCGTTCGGCGCGTTCGCCTTTGCGAGCAGGCGCGGGTTCATCGTCAAAATTTTGACGGCGATCTTCGTGCTTGTGTTCGTGGTGGCGATCGTGCTCGTGATCGTCGGCATCGCCTGATCGCGTAAAAGAGAAAGACGGAAAGCGGTTTGCTGCGGCAAGCCGTTTTTTCTTTACAAAAGCGGGCGCGGCGGGTATAATAGAGGGGAAGCGCGGAAGACGCCGCCCTGTCGGGCGGCGCAAAACAAAAGCCGCGCGGTAAAACGTATGGCAAATCCTTTGGTTGCGATCGTGGGCCGCCCGAACGTCGGCAAGAGCACGCTCTTCAACAAAATAGCGGGGCGCAGGCTCTCCATCACCGAAAACCGCCCCGGCGTCACGCGAGACCGCCTGTATGCGGAAGCCGTGTGGCGCGGAAAGCATTTCAGTGTTGTGGATACGGGCGGGATCGAACTGAAATCGCAGGACGTTATGTGGCGGGAGATCCTGCGGCAGGCGGACCTTGCCATCGAGATGGCGCAGGTTATCATCCTTTTGATGGACGGAAAGGAGGAGCTCTCCGCTTCCGATTACGACGTTGCCGAAAAGCTGCGCCGCTGCGGGAAGCCCGTTTTGCTTGCGGTGAACAAGATCGACAATTTTTCTCCCGACAAGTTGTTCGCGTTTTACGCGCTGGGGCTGGGAGACCCCTTCCCCGTATCCGCCGAGCATTCGCAGGGGATCGGCGACTTGCTGGACGCCGTTGTCGAACGGTTCGGCGAGGGAGAGGCGGAGGAGGCGGGGCGCTTGAAGATCGCGCTCGTCGGAAAGCCGAACGCGGGGAAAAGTTCGCTCACCAACCGCCTTTTGGGGTTTGAACGCACCATCGTCACCGATATCGCCGGCACCACGCGCGACGCCATCGATACGCCCTTCGAATACGGCGGAGAAAAATTTTTGCTCATCGATACGGCGGGCATCCGCCGCAAAAAAAACGTCACCGACGATGTGGAGTATTACAGCGTGGTGCGCGCGCTCGACGCGGTGCGCCGCGCCGACGTGTGCCTGCTCGTGGTAGACAGCAGCGAAGGGCTGACCGAGCAGGACGTGAAGATCGCCGGCTATGTGCACGAACAGGGCAAGCCTTCCGTCGTCGTCATGAACAAGTGGGACCTGATCGAAAAGGATACGCGCACCGTCTGCCGCTTTGAGGAAAAACTGCGCGCCGACCTAAAATTCATGGACTACTTTCAGTCTGCGTACGTTTCGGCAAAAACGGGGCAGCGCACCGAAAAGCTGCTTTTCCTTGCGCGCGAGGTGTACGCGCATGCGAATTTCCGCGTGACGACGGGCACGCTGAACGATCTGATCTTAGACGCCGTGCGCGCCAACGAGCCCGCGTCCTACAACGGGCGGCGGCTGAAAGTGTACTTCGCCACCCAGCCCTCCGTGTGCCCGCCCACCTTTGTTTTATCTTGCAACGATGCGCAGCTGATGCATTTTTCCTACAAACGATATCTGGAAAACGTGCTGCGCCGCGCCTTCGATTTTTCGGGAACGCCCATCCGCATCGCGGCGCGGACGAGGGGCGAGGAGCAAAGCGGCTGAGCCCCCTTCGGCAAAGCGGCGTTTGCAAAAATAAAGCGCCCGCTTGCCGCGCGCGTTTGAAAAAAATAAAGCGCTGCGCCCGCGCCGCGGGTGCGTACGGAATGGTATGAAAGTTGTTTCCGCTTCGGATATTTGGTATTGGTTCATCGTGATGGCGGTCGTCTCCTATTTTGTCGGCTGCTTCAATTTTGCGCTGCTCATTTCCAAGATCAAGCACAAGGACGTGCGGCGCATGGGCAGCGGCAACCCCGGCACGATGAACATGAGCCGCCAATTCGGGCTGGCGATCGGCGGGCTGACGCTGCTGTGCGATATGGTCAAGGGCGGGCTGACGCTGCTCATCGCCTATCTTCTTTGCCGCGGCTATGTGCTGGCGGGGTCGGGGGTGCTGTTCTCCGACTTGGCGCGCTACGTTTGCGGCGTATCCGTCATCATCGGACATATATATCCCGTCACGATGCGGTTCCGCGGCGGAAAGGGCATTGCCTCCACCCTCGGCATGTACGCTTTTGCGCTGTGCTGCGAAACGGAGTACCCTTGGATGGCGGCGGTCGTGCTCGGAATTTTGCTTTTGACGCTGTTTTACATTTGGGCGAGCGAATGGGGGTCGATGGGGTCGCTGCTCGGCGTTTCGCTGCTGGCGGCAACGCAGGCGATCGTCTTTTATGTGCGCTATGCAGACAATTTGTTCAACGGCGCCGTCATCACGCTGTTCGCGCTGCTGCTTTTGGATTGCTTCCTCACGTGGTTCGCGCACCGCAAAAACATCCTTTCGCTGCTGGCGGGGGAGGAGCACCATACTTCCGTCAAAAAATTGTCGCACGGCAAGCGGGGGCAGTGACCCTACGCCGTCATATTTGCAAAGTTCCCTTCATATACTGGATTACAGGTTGCGGGGGCACGGGCTTCCGTATGCCGGAAAGAGAGGTATATGGAGGCTTTTTTATGTGGAACGAGGTGTGCGAAGGGTTGTGCGCGCGCTGCGGCGGAAATTGCCGCGTTGCGGTGACGGGGAGCGAAGCCGCGGCGCTGCTGGCGGGGTTTGCGCAGGCGGCGGGCGCGCGGGAGGGGGAGCCTGTCTCCTGTTCCTGCGCGGGCGGAACGCTGATTTTGTGCGCCGGCGAGGAGGAGGGCGCAGACGCCGTGTTGGTCGCCTTGGCGGCTTCGGACGCGAAGGCGGCAAAGGAGGCGGCGGAGCAGGCGGGCGCGGCGCCCGTTTTGCCCGTATTGCTCGGCGAGGGCGCGCGGGAGCAGTGCGCCCGCTTGGCGGAGGAGGGGGTGTATGCCGTCTGCTGCGACCCTTCCAAAGAGGAGGAGGCGGGCGCGCTGCTGCGCGAACTGCTGTTCTCCTTCCCCGCGGCGGGGTTGGAGATCGATCTGCCCGATTGGATGAGCGTGCTGCCCGAAGAGAGCAGGATCGTTGCGCAGATCTTGGAAACGGTGCGCGCTCTGGCGCCGAAGCTGCGCAGCGTGCGCGATCTGGCTGCGGCGGACGGCGCGTTCGGCGGCGACGTGTACTGCGCTTCTTTTGAGGCGGACCCCGCCACGGGCAAGGGGCGCTGCCGCTTGGAGGCGCGCGAGGGGCTGTTCCACCGCGTTCTCAGCGAAGAGTGCGGGGCAGACGTTTCCGACGATCTGCACCTGATGGCGTACATCGCCGCCCTGCGCGATGCGAAACAATTCTGCGACGCCTTTAAAAACGCCGTTGCCGCGGCGGACGCCGTGGGGTACGGGATCGCCGCGGGTACCGAAAACGCCGTGCTGGGCGCGCCGGAGTTTTTCCGCCGCGGCACGCGCTGCGGCGTGCGGTTAAAGGCGGATGCGCCCGCGTACCATATCATCAAGGTGGACGTGCACAGCGAAGTGACGCCCGTCTCCGGCGAGGGGGAGCGCGGCGAACAGCTGGCAAAGGGGATCTTGGAGAGTTACGAAAAGGACAGCGAAACGCTTTGGGATACCGATATGTTCGGCAAAACGTTCCGCGAGATGGTGCAGGAGGGGCTGCGCGAAAAGCAGGGCGGCGTGCCCGAAGAAGTGCGCGCCAAGCTGCGCCGCGCCCTCACGCGCATCGTCAACGAAGGGAAGGGCGGCGTGCTGTGCATACTGTTATAGGGGCATAGCGTCCGCAAAATTTTCCGGGAAGTTTTTTCCGGGCAGACAAAAAAATTCTCGGATCGGAGCCCCCGCCGCTTTTGCTTTGGGCGAAACGGCAGGGGGCTTTCTCCGTGCCCGCGCTTTTCGGGGCGCGCCGCTGTAAAAACGCGGCGAAGCTCCGCCGGTTTTGTGCGTGTAAGCCCGCCGATTTTGTGCGGCGCGGCGTTTTTGCTTGCCTATTTTTTTTCGTTTTCGTATAATGGAAGGGAACAAATATTTTGCTGGGCGGATGACGTGAAACAATATTTCAAGTACTTAAAAGAATATCGGCTGCACTGCATTTTGGGTCCGATCGCCAAGTGGATCGAGGCGGTGCTGGAACTGCTGGTGCCCCTCGTGATGGCGCGCATCATCGATGTGGGCGTAAAAAACGAGGATACGGCGTATGTGCTGTGGGGCGGCGCGCTCATGCTCGGCATGGGCATCGTCGGCTTTTTTTGCGCCATCTTCTGCCAGCGCTCCGCCTCCATCACTTCGCAGGGCTTCGGCACAAACGTGCGCAACGCGCTGTTCGCGCACATCAACACCCTTTCGGGCAGAGAGCTGGATAAGATCGGGTCCGCCTCGCTTTTGACGCGTACGATCAACGACGTCAACCAAATGCAGAGCGCCGTTGCCATGATCATCCGCCTCGTCGTGCGCGCGCCCTTTATCGCGCTCGGCTCCGTCGTCCTGTGCATGATCATCGATTGGCAGATCGGGCTGGTCGTGTTCGCGGTCGCCGCGGCGGTGGGGCTGGTGCTTTGGGTCATCATGAAAAAGAGCGTGCCCTATTACAGCGCGAACCAAAAGAAGCTGGACAGGCTCACGCAGATCACCAACGAAAATTTGGAAGGCGCGCGCGTTGTGCGGGCGTTTCGCAGCAGGCAGCGCGAGCGCGCCCGTTTTGACGCCGCCGCGGAAGACATGCTGGATAATTCGCTACACATCGGGCGCATTTCCGCTTGGCTGAACCCGCTTACGTTTGCCATCGTCAATTTCGGCGTGGCGCTCCTTTTGCTTTGGAGCGGCTTCAAAGTGGATACGGGCATGCTCTCCGACGGCGAGATCGTGGCGCTCATCAATTACATGGTGCAGATCTTAAACGCCATGATCGTCATCTCCAACCTCGTTTCGCTGTTTACGAAGGCGCACGCCTCCATGAACCGCGTCAGCGAAGTGTTCGCGCTCTCCGCCTCCGTGCAGGACGGCGCGGGCGCGCAGCCCGATCTTTCGGCGCCCGCCGTGGAGTTTTGCGGCGTAAGTTTTTCGTACGCGGGGACCGACCGGTACAGCCTGCGCGGGATCGACGCGGTGATCCCCCGCGGCGCCACGGTGGGCGTCATCGGCGGTACGGGCAGCGGCAAATCCACCTTTGCGGGGCTCATTTCCCGTCTGTACGACGCTACGGTGGGGCAGGTGCGCGTGTTCGGGCAGGATGTGCGCGCCTATACGCTGGGCGGGCTGCGCGGCGGCATCGGCGTGGTGCCGCAAAACGCGGAACTGTTTTCGGGCACCATCCGCTCCAACTTGGAATGGGGCGCGCCGAACGCGACCGACGAAGAGCTTTACGCCGCCCTCAAAGTTGCCTGTGCGGACGCCTTTGTGCGGGCAAAGGGCGGGCTGGATACGCCCGTCGTGGAGGGCGGCAAAAACTTTTCGGGCGGGCAGCGCCAGCGCCTTACCATCGCCCGCGCCGTTGCGGCAAGGCCGTCCATCCTCATTTTAGACGACAGCTGTTCGGCGCTGGATTTTGCCACGGATGCGGCGCTGCGCGCCAACATTGCCGCGCTTTCGGACGTGACCTGCATCCTCATTTCGCAGCGCGCCTCGTCTCTGCGCGGGGCGGATACGATCTTTGTGTTGGAAGACGGCGCGGTGGCGGGGCAGGGCAGCCACGAAGAACTGTACAGAGACTGCGCTCTGTACCGCGAAATCTGCGATTCGCAGGAGAGGGCGGCGCAATGAACGGAACGGAAAGAGATACCCGTCCGCAGGGCGGTACGGAATACAAACTGAAAAAGGAGCGCGTCCGCAAGGGCACGGCGCGGCGGCTGCTTGCCTGCGTGCGCCCGTACAAGGGGTACGCCGTCGCCGCGCTCCTGTGCAGCATCCTCTACGTCGGCTTTACGCTCATCGGCCCCGTGCTGTACGGGTTTGCCATCGACAGCATGCTCGGCAAGGGGCAGGTGCTGTTTTCCTCCGTCTTTTGGATGACGGGCGGGTTTGCGCTTTCGGTGCTGCTTGCCGCGCTTTCGCAAAAGATCCTCAACAACTGTGTCAATGCGCTGTGTTACAAGCTGGTGCGCGACGTGCGCCGCCGCGCCTTTGCGAGTTTGACCGAAGTGCCCGTTTCGTATGTAGACGGGCATGCGCAGGGCGACGTGATGACGCGCATCGTCAACGACGTGGATACTGTTTCCGACGGGTTGTTGCAGGGGGTGGCGCAGCTGTTTACGGGGGTGATGACCATCCTCGCCACGCTGGTCGTGATGTTCGTCATCAATTATCTGATCGCGCTGGTGGTCGTTGTGCTGACGCCGCTCTCGCTCTTTGTGGCGGCGTTCATCACCAAGCGTACCTATAAGAGTTTTGCGCAGCAGGCGCAGGTGCAGGGCAGGCTCTCCGCGCACGCAAAGGAGATGCTCGCCGGGCAAAAAACGGTGCTGCTGTTCAGCCGCGAACGGGAGAGCTGCCGCCGCTTCGAGGAGATCGACGAACAGCTGTACCGCGTCGGCTGGCGGGCGCAGTTCTATTCCGCGCTCACCAATCCGAGCACGCGCGTCGTCAATGCCGTGATCACGGCGTTCGTCGGGGTGCTGGGCGCGCTGTTCTGCATTTGGAGCGATGAAAGCGGCGTGCTCACCGTCGGGGCGCTCAGCCTGAGCGGTTTCACCGTCGGCATGCTCTCCGTATTCATCAGTTACGCCAACCAATACACAAAGCCGTTTAACGAAGTTTCCAACGTGGTCACGCAGCTGCAAAACGCCTTTGCTTCGGCGGCGCGCGTGTTTGAAGTCATCGACCGCCCCGGCGAGGACCGCACGGGGGAAAAGCATTTGGAGAAGGTGCGCGGCGAGGTGCGCATCGAGGACGCATCCTTTTCGTACGACAAGCAAAAGCCGCTCATCGAGCACTTGAACGTGCATGTTGCGGCGGGCAGCAAAGTTGCCGTCGTGGGGCCGACGGGCTGCGGCAAAACGACGCTCATCAACCTGCTGATGCGCTTTTACGATCTGGACGGCGGTGCGATTTACATCGACGGCGTCAACGCGCGGGATATCCCGCTGGACGAGTACCGCAAGCTGTTCGGCATGGTGTTGCAGGAGAGCTTTTTGTGCAACGAAACGGTGGCATGGAACATCGCCTACGGCAACGAGCACGCCTCCCGCGAGCAGATCGAAGCGGCGGCGAAGGCAGCGTATTGCGACTTTTTCATCCGCAACATGGAGCACGGGTACGATACGGTGCTTTCGGGCAATTCCAGCGTGTCGCAGGGCGAGCGGCAGCTGCTGTGCATCGCGCGCGTCATGCTTGCCGATCCGCCCATGCTCATTTTGGACGAGGCGACGAGCAACATCGATACCATGACGGAGATGCGCATCCAAAAGGCGTTCAAAAAGATCATGCGGGGCAGAACGAGTTTTATCGTGGCGCACAGGCTTTCGACCATTTTGGACGCAGACCTCATCCTCGTGATGAAGGACGGCGCCGTCATCGAACAGGGTACGCACGCGCAGCTCATGCAAAAGCGCGGGTTTTACTGCGATCTGTACAACGCGCAGTTTGCGCAAAGCGGCAAGGCGGCGCACGAAAAGGAAGCGGAGGACGCGCAAGAGGGATAGAGGGCGCGCAAGAGGGATAAAACGAAAAAAAGAAAACGTGCGCCGCGCGGCAAAAGCCGCGCAGCGCACGCCGTTTCTTGCGGCAAGGGGGGCGGCACAATGCTTGTGCCGCCCCCCTTGCCGCGTGCCGTGTTCGGCGCTCTATTTTTGCGGGCGGAGCTTTCCGTCTCCGTCCGAAACCATCGTCGGACGTTCGTCTTTGAGCGCCATCAGGTATTCGTTGTATTGCTGTTCGGTGAGGGTGCGTACCTTCGTCTTTTTCTTTTTGGACACGGCTGTTTTCCTCCTTTGCCTTTGCAGGAGAGTATGCGCAGGATCGCCGCAAATTATAGCGGATCGCAAAAAAATATGAAAAAATTATGAAAAAATTTTTGAAAATATGTTGGCATGCGGGGGGGGACGGTGCTATGATCGAAATAGAAATAAAGGCAGGATAAAAAAGCGGAATAATAAAACGGAACGTTGCACAAAACGCCGCGCCCCCGCGCAATTTGCGCGGGGGCGCGTTTCGTGCGGAGGGGATCCGCGGGGAGAACAAAAAAGCGCGCCCCCGCTCCGTCGGAGCGGGGGCGCGCCGTTTTGCTTTTTACGCCTCTCAGCCGAGCACGCGCACGCGGAGCACGTTCGCCTGCCCCGTAAGCTCTTTCACCAGCTTATCGGAGGGCTTTTCGTCGAGGTCGAGGATCATGTACGCCATTTCCTTTTTGGATTTATCCAACAGGTTGGCGATGTTGATGCCCGCCTTGGAAACGGCAGAGGTGATGGAGGAGATGACGCCTTCCACGTTTTTGTGCATGATGCAGATGCGTGCCGCCGAAGCGCGGGGCGCGGAAACGTCGGGGAAGTTCACGCTGTGGGTGATGTTTCCGTTTTCGATGTAATCCACCAGCTCTTTTGCCGCCATCTGCGCGCAGTTATCCTCCGCTTCGGGCGTGGAAGCGCCCAAGTGCGGCACGCACACGATGTTGGGTTCGCCGATGAGGCAGTCGGCGGGGAAGTCGGTGATGTACCGCTCGATCTTGCCGCTGCGCACCGCCGCGAGCACCGCGTCCGCATCGACCAGTTCGCCGCGCGAGTTGTTGATGAGCACGGCGCCGTCCTTCATGCGGGCAAAGGTCTCGGCGTTGAACATCTTATCCGTATCGGGGGTGAGGGGAACGTGCACGGTCACAAAGTCTGCGCTCTTGATCAGGGTATCCAGATCGGCGGTGTGCACGCGGTTATCCAAGTGCAGCGCGCCCGCAACCGAGAGGTAGGGGTCGTAGCCGATGACGTCCATGCCCAGATCCACCGCCGTGTTGGCGACCATCACGCCGATCGCGCCCAGCCCGATCACGCCCAGCGTTTTGCCGGAGATCTCGTGCCCGACGAATTTGGATTTCCCTTTTTCCACCGCCTTGGAGATGCCTTCGGTGCCTTTGAGCGTCTTCACCCAGTCGATGGCGTCCACGATCTTTCTCCCGCCGAGGAAGAGCTCGCAGATGACCAGCTCTTTGACGGCGTTGGCGTTTGCGCCCGGCGTGTTGAAAACGACGATGCCCTTATCGGTGCAGGCGGGGATGGGGATGTTGTTCGTGCCCGCTCCCGCGCGCGCCACGGCGAGCAGGTTGCTGCCGAGGGGGTATTCGTGCATGTTGAAGCTGCGCAGCATGATGCCGTCCGGGTTTTCGGCTTCTTTGGTAAAGGTGTAGCCCGCGGGGAACTCTTTATCCGCTACGGGGCTGATCTCGTTGAGTTTGAGGATCTGCGGCATTGTTCTTTCTCCTTGTCGTATGGTATGTTATGCGTTCGCTTTTTCAAACTTTTTCATGAACTCGATGAGCTTTTTCACGCCGTCTACGGGCATGGCGTTGTAGATGGAGGCGCGCATGCCGCCGACGAGGCGGTGCCCTTTCAGGCTTACGAGCCCTTCCGCCTTCGCTTCGGCAACGAACTTCGCGTCCGTATCTTTATCGGGCGTTACGAAGGGCACGTTCATGATGGAGCGGTACTTCTTTTCCACGCTGTTGGTGTAGAACTTCGAATTGTCGATAAAGTCGTACAAAAGCCCCGCTTTGTATTCGTTGACTTTGTTGATCTCCTTGATGCCGCCCAGCTTGATGAGGTGGCGGAACACGAGGTTCGCCATGTAGATGGCAAAGCAGGGAGGGGTATTGTACAGCGAGCCGTTTTCCGCCTGCGTCTTCCATTTGAGCATGGTCGGGCACTGCGGCAGCGGGTTTTCGATGAGGTCTTTGCGCGCGATGACGATGGTCACGCCCGCGGGCGCCACGTTCTTCTGCGCGCCGGCGTAGATGACGCCGAACTTCGTTACGTCTACTTCGCGGGAGAGGATCTCCGAGCTCATATCCGCCACCAGCGGCGCCTTCACGTCGGGAAATTCCACATAGCGGGTGCCGAAGATGGTGTTGTTCGAGCAAATGTGCACATAATCCGCGTCGTCGTTGAAGGGGATCGCCTTTACGTCGGGGATGTAGGTATAGGTCTTATCCTCGGAGGAGGCAACGCAGCGCGCTTCGCCGAAGATCTTGCCTTCCTGCCATGCCTTTTTGGAGAAGTTGCCCGTCACAACGTAATCCGCTTTGCCCGTGTGCATCAAGTTGAGGGGCACGGCGGCAAACTGCTGGCTGGCGCCGCCCTGCACAAAGAGCACGCAGTACTCTTCGGGGATGTTCATGAGCTTGCGCAGGTTGGCTTCCGCCTCTTCCACAATGGCAGAAAACGCCTTGTCGCGGTGGCTGATCTCGCATACGCTCATGCCCGTTCCCGCAAAATCGAGGAGCTCTTTTTGCGCCTCTTCCAAAACTTCGAGAGGAAGCATGGAAGGACCTGCCGAAAAATTGTAAACTCTCATTGCCTGTTCTCCTTGGGGATCGCTCCCGTATATACTGTCTTGTGTATTATACCACGTCCGCGCAAATTTTGACAAGTCTTTCGGGCGGTCTGCAAGGGCGGCGGCGAAAAATTTTTCCCGCTTTCGTATGAATTGTGCCCGCGGCGGAAAAAATAAACAAATAAAAAGCGATAAAGTATTTACAATTTCCTGTTTTTGTAGTAAAATGGTATACGGAATATTCTATGACGCAGTGCTGCGGCAAGCAGGCTGGGAGGAGGCACCATGTCCGAACCTACCGAAAACAGGGGGAAGTCTGTTTCTTTGTTGGACCGGTTGAAGTCTACGGATAAATTTTTGGCAGAAATGCGCTCCGTGCTCTCGTCGATGGACGAGATCGACGGGATGCGCCGCGGGCGCGGCGAGCCCGTGACGGACGAGTTTGGCGGATATAAGCGTTCTTCCGTCACAAAGCTGGTGGAGGGCTTGGAAAAACAGCGCGAGAGCATCCTTGCGGAGCTCGCCGCCGAGGAAGAAAAACTTTCTCGCCGCGCCAAAGAGGAAGCGGCGGCGCGCAAGCGCGCCGAAGCGCAGAACGCGCAGCTTTCCCGCCGCGCGCAAGAGGAGGCGGAAGCGCGCAAACGCGCCGAGGAGCGCCGCGCCGAGGAAAACGCCCGCATCACCGCCGTGGAGAGATCGGTCAAGGAGAGCGAAGAGCGCCGCCTTGCCCAAGTGCGCCAAGAGGAAGAGGCGCGCCGCAGCGAACACCCGCTGGAAAGTTTCCGCCGCGGCGACCCCACGCTGGCGCTGGAAAGCATGTACGAGGGGCTTTCGCTGGATATCGAAAAGCTGCGCGACGACGTTTTGCAGGAGATGCGCTATACCTATAAGCAGGATATGGCGATCTACGACGATCTGAGCGAGCGGATCGAATCCATCAAAAAAACGGAGCTGGATAAAGGCGCCATCGAAGAGAGCATCCGCCCCTTGCAGGAAAAGATCGAAGCGCTTGCGCCCATCGATTACGAGCAGCTTGCCGACGGCGTTGCGGCAAGGGTGATCGCGGGCGGCATCGATTACGACGTGCTTGCGCGGCACATCGCCGAGATCATGGAGCAAAACGCGCCCGCGCAGCAGGCGCTGATCGCGCCGCAGAGCGCGAAAGAGGAGCTGGCGGGTGTCGAGCGCCGTTTAGACGAGCTGCAAAACGTGTTGCAGGGCGCCGTTTCCGTCAAACAGATGCCCGAATTCCGCAAGCTGGACGAGTGCATCGCGCAGTATTTGCGCACCGCTTCGTACGAACTGATCCCCGATATCCTGCTCGCGGCGGACGCGGCGAAGAACACCGCAAACCGCTACATCGTGAGCGGGAACAACCTGCGCGGGGAAACGATGCTTTCGGATATCCGCATCCGCCTTTCGCGGGTGGTGGTGAGCGGCTCTGCCGCCTGCACCGCCGTGGCGGACGCCGTTACGGCGCACAACCTCGCCGTTACCTATTCGCCCGAAGCGATGGAAGCGTTCCGCCAAGCGTGCGTGGAATTTGAACAGAGTTCCGCCATCCCGCAGGACGAGATCGCGGCGCGTCTGCGCCGCGCCAAATTCGCGCTGCTCGGCGACGGGGAGGCGGACGCCGCCGACGAAGAGCTCATGCAGGAGATGCTCGCCGCGCGCGAAAGCGCGGGCAGCATGCCGGGGCAGGAGCAGATGGACGCCTTCAACGGGTTCAAGCGCGATCTGATGGCGTTCAATCTCTCGTACTTTATCGACCTTACGCCGCCGCTGCCCGAACAGAGCGAAAAGGATGCGGCGTCTTTGGATACGCAGGCGATCTTGGAAGCGATCGCGCGGCTCGGCGCACGCCCGCAGCAGGAGACCGCCGTCTCCGCGCAGCAGCCCGCGCCGCAGGCAGATCTTGCGCAGGCAATGCCGCCGCGCACCGCGGCGGTGAAAAAACCGCGCACGCTGCGCGCCGCCGTCTCTTCCAAAGACAATCGTTTGGAAAAAACCGATCAGCCGCTGCGCACGGTGAAGCGGAAGCTCGACCTGACCCACCGCACGGAGGAGGACCTCTCGCGCAAGGTGGTGGAGGATCTCGCTCTGCGCATTGCCAACAGCAGGGTAAAATAAGAACGCGCCGCGGCGCAAACAAAAGAGGAAAAGGGGGCTGAAATCATCATTCAGCCCTTTTGTATGCAAGAGCGCCCGCACGCAGCGGGCGGGAAAGGAGAATAACGTGAAGCAATCGCAAACAAAAGCCCCGCAGGGCAAAAACGGAAAGCGCGGGCATGTGCTCCCGCAGTATGCGGGGAAGGCGGAACAGCGCGTGCGGCAGGAGGAAAAGCAAAAGCCTGCCGAGCACGGAAAAAAGGCGGCGTTTGCCGCACGGGAAGGGGCGCGCGCTTCCGCCGCAGGGCAAAAAAAGAAGCAAAAAGGGCGGGTAAAGAACCCCGTCAAGATCATTTTCCTCGGCGGCGTGGGCGAGATCGGCAAAAACATGACCGCCCTCGAATGCGGGAACGACATTCTGATCATCGACGCGGGGCTGACCTTCCCGGACGAGCAGCTCCCCGGCATCGACCTCGTTATCCCGGATATCAGCTATCTCGTCGCCAACAAAAGCAAAGTGCGCGGGCTGGTCTTAACGCACGGGCACGAGGACCACGTCGGGGGCATTGCCTATCTTCTCAAAGAGATCAACTGCCCCGTTTACGGCACCAAACTTACCCTCGCCTTGGCGGATAACAAACTGCGCGAGCAGCACATCAACAAGGCGCAGCTGCTGTGCGTAAAGCCGGGCGATACCGTCCGCCTCGGCTGTTTCGGGGTGGAGTTCATCAACGTGAACCATTCCATCGCGGGCGCGGTGGCGCTCTCCGTCGATACGCCGCAGGGCAGGATCTTCCACAGCGGCGACTTCAAGATCGATCTGACGCCCGTTGCGGGCGCGCCCATCGACCTTTCCCGCATTGCCGAGATCGGGCGGGAGGGGGTGGAACTTCTGCTGTGCGAATCCACCAACGTAGAGCGCCCCGGCTACACCATGAGCGAAACGGTAGTGGGCACCACGCTCGATCATCTCTTTGCCGAAAACGCGAACCGGCGCATCATCGTGGCAACGTTTGCCTCCAACGTGCACCGTTTGCAGCAGATCGTGGATATCGCCGCAAAATACAGGAGAAAGGTCGCGCTCTCCGGCAGGAGCATGCTCAACGTGGCAGACGCCGCCGCCAAGATCGGGGAGCTGACCATCCCCGAAGGCGTGCTCATCGACGTGGAAAAGATCAAAAATTATTTTGACCGCGAGATCGTGATCGTTTCCACGGGCAGCCAGGGGGAGCCGATGAGCGCGCTTACGCGCATGGCGGCGGGGGAATTCAACAAAGTTACCATCGGCGCAAACGATACCATCATCATTTCGGCGAGCCCCATTCCCGGCAACGAAAAGATGATCTACAACGTGATCAACAATCTCTACCGCAAAGGGGCGAACGTCGTATACGAAACGCTGGAAAAGATCCACGTTTCCGGGCACGCCTGCCAGGAAGAATTGAAGATCCTGCACACCCTTTTAAAGCCGCACTTTTTCATCCCCGTGCACGGCGAATACCGGCATTTGCAGCGGCATGCGCGCCTTGCCGCCGAGCTTGGGATGAGCGAAAACAACATCCTCATTGCGGATATCGGCAACTGCGTCGAGCTGGCGCGCCAAAGCATGCAGTTCGGCGAAAGCGTTTCCTCCGGTTCCCGCCTCGTAGACGGCGGCAGCTTGGAGGATAAGGAAAACAGCATCGTCATGAAGGACCGTAAACACCTCTCCGAGGACGGCATCTTTGTCATCACCGCCTGCGTTTCGGAGCGCAGCGGCGATCTTTTGAGCGATCCTTCCGTCGTCGTGCGCGGCTTCGTCATGCCCGAAAACGCGGATTACGTTGCCGAAGTCAAGCGCATCGCCGTCGGCTGCTGCGACCGTTCGCTGGTGCAGCGCGATACCGACAACACCGAACTTGCCGCCGCCATCAAAAAAGCGGTGAAAAACTTTATTTATAAAAAGACCAAGCAAAACCCCGTCATCATGGCGAACATCGTACGGCTGTGAACGAAGTTTTGCTGCGCGGCGCGCCCTCCGCGCGGGGCGAGGGCGCCCGCCGCACGGGCGCCTTTGCGGCGGCGGGGAGAGCCGCGCCGCTTTCCGCTCTGTGCGCGGCGGATACGAAAGCGGAGCTTTCCGCTCTGCCCGCCCGCCTTTTGGCGCTGCGGGAGGGGGCAAAGCAGGGGCGGGACCCGACCGCCGCGGACGAAACGCTCGCCGTGCTGCTGCATATCGGAAAAACGCTGCCCGCGCGCCGTGTTTTGGAGATCGGAACGGGCGAGGGGTACACCGCCGCCGCATTGGCGCTTGCCTGCCCGCGGGCGGAGATCGTTACGGTCGAGGCGGACGCGGTGCGCTGCGCCGCCGCGCGCAGGCTGTTTGCGGCGCTGGGCGTTGCGGGGCGGGTCACTTCGCTCTTTGCGGATGCTGCCGCCGCCCTCGGCGCGCAGCAAGGAGCGTTCGATCTCATCTTTTTGGACGGGCCAAAGGCGCAGTACGTGCATTGGCTGCCGCGGCTGAAAGCGCTGCTTAGTGTGGGCGGCGTGCTTGCCGCCGACGACGTGCTGCTGTACGGCTGGGCAGACGGAAGTGCGCCCGTGCCGTACAAGCGGCGCTCCATCGCCGCGCGCCTCGGCGAGTACCTTGCCGCCGTGCAGGGCGACGCAGAGCTGGAAACCCTGCTTTTGCGCTGCGGCGAAGGGCTGGCGATCACAAGGAAACTTTGCGCCGCTCCCGCGTAAGGGCGCAGCGGTTTGCGGTAAAGAGAACCGAAGAGGAAACTTTGCGCCGCTCCCGCGTAAGGGGCGCGGCGGTTTGCGGTAAAGGTGCAAGGATGCCCGTTGAACTTCTTGCTCCCGCGGGAGATTTTGAAAAACTGAAAACGGCGCTGTACTTCGGCGCGGACGCGGTATATTTGGGCGGAAAGGAGTTTTCTCTGCGCGCTTTTGCCGATAATTTTACGGGCGAGGAGCTGCAAAGCGCCGTCGCCTACGCGCACGCGCGCGGAAAAAAGGTATACGTGACCGTCAACGTGTTTGCGCGGAACGAAGATTTTGCGAGGCTGGGAGAGTACGCTTCCTATTTGCAGCAGATCGGCGCGGACGCCGCCCTCGTCACCGATGCGGGCGTGCTTTCCGTCATAAAAAACGCCGCGCCGCGTTTGCCGATTCATCTTTCGACCCAAGCGAACACGACCAACAAGTACGCGGCAAAATTTTGGCAGGAGCAGGGCGTATCCCGCATTGTGCTCGCGCGCGAACTCTCTTTAAAGGAGATTGCCGCCATCCGCGAGTTTTGCCCCGGTTTGGAGCTGGAAGCGTTTGTGCACGGCGCCATGTGCATTTCGTACAGCGGCAGATGCCTGCTGAGCAATTATTTGGACGGGCGCGATTCCAACCGCGGGGCATGTGTGCAGGCGTGCAGGTGGCGGTACCGCGTCACGCCGGAGGGCGGAAAACAGCCCTTGGACGCCGAAGAGGACGCCCGCGGGACCTATCTTTTGAACAGCAAAGATCTGAACATGCTCGCGCACCTTTCCGAGCTGGAAGCGGCAGGGGTGTGTTCTTTTAAGATCGAGGGGCGCATGAAGAGCCGTTACTACGTTGCCGACGTGGTAAACGCCTACCGCCGCGCGCTGGACGGGGCGCCGCTTTCCGCCATGCAGGAAGAGCTGGAAAAGTGCGCCCACCGCGATTTTACGGTTGCCTATGCGTTCGGCGCAAATGCGCATACGGTCAACTATGCAAATGCGCAGGCGAAGGGTACCCGCGAATACGTTGCCGACGTGTTGGAGGGAGGAAAAACGCCTCTCGTGCAGATGCGCGGCAGGTTCCGCCGCGGCGATGTGTTGGAGGTCTTATCGCCCTCCGCTTCGTTCAACCTCACGTTTGCGGCGGAGGGAATGTGCGCCGAAGACGGTACGCCCGTTGCAGACGCCAAGCTCGTTTTGCAAAAACTGCGCCTCGCCTGCCCGTATCCGCTGCACGCGGGGGATATTTTGCGGCGGGTGCCGTAAGCAGGAGGAAAGGCGCCGCGCGGCGAAAGGGCGGGGCTGCCAAAGGAAACGTTTGCGGAAAAGCGAGAAGGGGGCGAAGAGAGGAAGTTGGTCGTACTGCATTCCGATCTGAATAATTTTTACGCTTCGGTGGAAAAAAAGCTCTTTCCGGAACTTGCGGGCAAACCCGTTGCCGTCTGCGGAGACAAGGAGGCGCGCCACGGCGTGGTGCTTGCCAAAAGCGAGGAGGCAAAGGCGTTCGGCGTCAAAACGGGAGACGTTATTTGGGAGGCGCAGCGCAAGTGCCCGCAGCTCGTCATCCGCCCCGTCCGCTTTGCGGAGTACGCCAAAGAGTCGCGCGCGGTGCGCGAAATTTACGCCCGCTATACCGACCGCATCGAGCCGTTCGGCATCGACGAATGCTGGCTGGACGTGACGCACAGCCGCATTTTCGGGAGCGGGGAAGAGATCGCCGAGCGCATCCGCCGCGAGGTCAAAAAGGAGCGTTCGCTCACCGTTTCCGTCGGCGTTTCGTTCAACAAGGTGTTTGCAAAACTTGCTTCCGATTTAAAAAAGCCGGACGCCGTGACCGTTGTTTCGCGCGAAAATTACAGGGAAAAGCTGTATTCTCTGCCCGCGGGGGCACTGCTGTACGTCGGCAAAGCGACGGCGCAGCGGCTGCGGAAGGTGGGCATCGTGACCATCGGAGACCTCGCCGCGGCGGAGCCGAAGATGCTGAGCGGGCTGCTCGGCAAATGGGGCGAGATGCTCTCGCGCTATGCGCGCGGCGAGGATTCTACGCCCGTGCGCGGTCAAAACGAGGCGCCGCCGTTAAAGTCGGTGGGCAATTCGCTGACGTATTTTGAAGATCTGTACCGCACCGAGGATATCAAGCGGCTGCTGTACGTGCTTGCCGAAAGCGTTGCCGCGCGCATGAAGGACGCGCACTTGGGCAAGGCGGATACCGTACACCTTTGGGTGCGGGATAAGGAACTGCAAAGCTATTCTTGGCAAAAAAAGGTGCGCCCGACGGCGCTCGTCGGCGAGATCGCCGAAGCCGCCTTTTCCCTCTTTTTGGAACGCTATACCGCCCGCCGCGCCGTGCGCGGGCTGGGAGTGACCGCTTCGGGGTTTGACCGCGGCATAGAACAGCTTACCTTCGATTCTTTCGGGGGCGATTACGAAAAAAAGGCGCGCGCCGAAGAGGCGGTGAGCAAGATCCGCGAAAAATACGGGTATTCCAAGATCCAGCGCGGCATCATGTTCGAGGACAGGACTGCGCTCAAACTGGATGTGCGCGGCGAGCGGTTGGAGCGCCCCGAAAGCGGGGCGGCGCACACCTTTTTTGAAGAGGACGGCGCGCCGCCGGACGGCGGAGAGGGACCATGGAACAAAACGTAACGAAAAAAGCAAAAAAACACAATCTCGCCTCCTTTGCGGAGGCAAACGGGCTGCAACGGGGCAAACACTGCTGTTTCGGAGAGTGGAACGGCTACCGCGTGCACGTGAAGTATGTGCCGTTCGGGAACCCTTCCTGCCTCGTTACGGTGGTAACGGCGGCAAAGGGAAAGGAAGAGCAGCTCAAAAAATGGCTCGCGCGCAAAAAAAAGGAGCTGTGCATCGCCGATTTCGGCGCAGTCGGCATCGGGCTGATGGTCTGCCCCAAATCGGGCACGGACCCGTTCCGCCGCGTGGCGCACATCTTGGATATGGTCACGGCATACCTGCACAAAGAGGGGTTTGCGGGCGCTTCCGCCTGCCCGTACTGCGGGCAGGCGCTGGGGGAGCGCCCCGTGGAGATGAGCGATTCGGATATTCCCTTTTCCGCGCACGAGGCTTGCTTCGAGCAGGCGTTTTTGCAGGTCCGCAAAAAAAAGGCGGAAGAGGCGGCGCGCAGGGATAAAAAGCCGCTCGCCACGCTCGGCGCCCTGTTGGGCGGCGTGCTGGCAGCGGCGCTGTTCGCGGCGTTTTGGTTTTGGTTCTCCTTCGGGGCGATCGGCGCGCTTGCGGGGCCGTTCGCGGGGGGATGGCTGTATAAAAAATTCGGCGGCAAAGAGAGCGTTTACAAAGTCGCCGCTTGCTGCGCGTGCACGCTCTTGTGTACGGCGGCGGGGTGTTTCGTCTGCCTGTACGCGGCAGCGGCGGCGGATCTCGGCGCGTACGCTTCGGTGTTTGCCAAACTCGCGGCGGACTTTGCCGCCTCCGCCGGGGCAACGAATTTGATCTTGAACGCCGTGTTCTCCGTTCTGTTTGCGGGGGCGGGCACCGTTTGGCTGGCGCATACCTACCGCAAAAACAAAACGAGCGTCGGCAGCGTAAAACGCCTGCATTGAATAAGGAGGGGCTTGCTTTGACGATCGACTTTCATACCCATGCGTGGCCGGAGAAACTGGCGGCGGGCGCGGTGCGTTCCCTTTCGGAAAAGGCGCACATCCCCGCTTTTACGGACGGCACGCTCGCCGGCCTGCGCGCGCTCATGCGCGCGCAGGGCGTGGAAAAATTTGTGCTTTTGAACATCGCCGTCACCCCCCGTTCGGAGCGGCACGTCAACGATTTTGCCGTATCGCTCGCAAACGAGGAGGATATCATCCCCTTCGGTTCGGTGCATCCCGATTCGGAGAACGCGCTTTCGGAACTGAACAGGCTGAAAGCGGCGGGGGTGCGCGGCGTCAAATTCCACAACGAGTACCAAAACTTTTTCGTGGACGACGAAAAGGCGTTTCCGCTGTACGAGCGGTGCGCCGAGCTCGGACTCGTGATGCTCTTCCACGGCGGAAAAGATCTCGGCTTTGCGCCGCCCGTAAAAACGGCGCCCAAGCGGCTGCGCAGGGTGGCGGAGGCGTTCAAGGGCGCCAAGATCGTAGCCGCCCATCTCGGCGGGCAGCGCATGGAGGAGGAGGCGATCCAAGAGCTCGCCGCAACGGACGTGTTCGTCGATACGAGCTATGCCGCGCGCTGCGCCTCGCCCGAACTCGGCGCAGAGGTGCTTGCCGCCTTCGGGGAGAACAGGGTGCTCTTCGGTACAGACTGCCCGTGGGATACCCCGCAGAGCATGCGCGCGTGGCTGGAAAAGATCCCGCTGCCCGCGGCGGCGCGGGAAAAACTGTACTGCAAAAACGCCCTTTCGCTGTTGGGGCTTTCGGAGGGGGGCGAACGATGAAAAGATCGTCGATCAAAAATTACGCAAAACTCATTGCGCGCATGGGCGCAAGCGTGCAAAAGGGGCAGCACGTTGTGATCGCCGCGCAGACGGAGGCGCATGCGTTTGTCACGCTGCTCGCCGAAGAATGCTACGCGGCGGGCGCTGCAAAAGTCACCGTGGAATGGGAAAACGCGCAGCTTTTAAAACTCGCCTCCCGCTTTGAAGAGGTCAAGGAGCTGGCGTTTGTTTCCCCGTGGGAGGAGGCGCGCCTTGCCGAGCGCGCGCAAACGCCGCCCGTGCGCATCAAGATCGTATCCGCGGACCCCGCGGGCATGCAGGGCGCCGACCGCGAAAAGCTGACCCTTGCCGAAATGGCGCGTTCCGCCATCGTCAAGCCGTACAACGACGCGATGGCAAACCGCTATCAGTGGTGCGTTGCCGCCGTGCCTTCGGCAGGCTGGGCAAAGCGGGTGTTCCCGCACGAGCGCGCGGGCGCCGCCGTCGAAAAACTTTGGGAGCTGATCCTGCGCGTTTCCCGTGCGGACGGCAAGGATCCGCTTACCGACTGGATGTGGCACAACCGCGCCCTGCGCGAAAAGTGCGACGCGCTCAATGCGTTGGGGCTGCGCTCGCTCGAATACAGGAGCGCAAACGGAACGGACCTGCGCGTCGGGCTGATCGAGGGGGCAAAGTTCATCGCGGGCAGAAAAAAGACGGTGAGCGGCGCGCCCTTCAACCCGAACATCCCCACCGAAGAGTGCTTTACCACCCCCAAGCGCGGGGCGGCGGAGGGCACGGTGTATGCGGTAAAGCCGCTCTCGTACGGCGGCGAACTCATTGAAAATTTTTGGCTGCGGTTCGAGGGCGGCAAGGTTTGCGCCTGCGGCGCGGAAAAAAACGAAGCGCTGCTGCGCAGGATCGTATCGATGGACGAGGGGGCGGCATACCTCGGCGAATGCGCGCTCGTGCCCTACGATTCGCCCGTGAACCGGACGGGGATCCTCTTTTACAATACCCTCTTCGACGAAAACGCCTGCTGCCATCTGGCGCTGGGCAGGGGGTATTCCAATACGGTCGAAGGGTTCGAACGGATGAAAAAGGAGGACTTTTCGGCGATGGGCGTCAACGATTCGTCCGTTCACGTCGATTTTATGATCGGCGCGGCGGATCTTTCGGTGACGGGCATTACGGCGCAGGGGCGGCGCGTACCGGTGTTTTGCAACGGTGCTTGGAGCGAAGAGTTGAGGTGACGCCATGCAGAAAACGATGCTGCAAAATTATGCGAAATTGCTTGCGCGCACGGGGCTGAACGTGCAAAAGGGGCAGCAGGTGATCATCTGCGCGGAGGCAGACCGCGCGGAATTTGCCGCCCTTGCGGCGGAGGAGTGCTACCGTGCGGGCGCGGCGAGCGTGCGCATGGAATGGGGCTTTCAGCCGCTGCGCCGCTTGGCGGCGGAGCGGGAGAGCGAAGAAACGCTCTCCCTCGTTGCGCCGTGGGAGGAGGAGAAGCTGCGCGGCGAAACGCATACCCTTCCCGCGCGGCTGTATTTGGAGAGCGAAAGCCCGGACGGCATGGCGGGGATCGACGAGGGAAAATACGCCCGTTCGATGGCGGCGCGTGCCGGCGTGTTGAAGCCGTACAAGGATAAGATGGAAAACAAGTACCAGTGGTGCATTGCCGCCGTGGCGGGGCGGGAATGGGCGAAAAAGGTGTACCCGAAGTATCCAGCCGCCGCCGCGGAGGAAAAGCTGTGGCTCTCGATCCTGCGCTGCGCCCGCGCGGCGGAGGGCAGCCCCGTTGCCAATTGGCAGGAGCACAACGCGCGGCTTGCCGCGCGCTGTGCCGCGCTGAACGCGCTGGGGCTCTGCGCGCTCGAATACGAGGCGGGCAACGGTACGCGCCTGCGCGTCGGGCTGTTGCCGGGCGGGCTGTTTTTGGGCGGCGAGGAGGAGACGCTTTCGGGCGTAAAATTCAACCCGAACATCCCCTCCGAAGAGGTGTACACCACCCCGAAGCGGGGCGAGGCGGAGGGCGTCGTGTATTCTTCCAAACCGCTCTCTTGGCGCGGGCAGCTCATCCGCGGGTTTTCGCTGCGCTTTGCGGAGGGGCGGGTCGTCGAGGCGCACGCCGCTTCGGGCGAGGCGGCGCTCAAACGCCTCATCGGCATGGACGAGGGGGCGGCGTATCTCGGCGAATGCGCGCTCGTGCCCTACGATTCGCCCGTCAACAATACGGGCACGCTCTTTTACAATACGCTGTTCGACGAAAATGCCTGCTGCCACTTGGCGCTCGGAAGCGGCTTTACCAACTGCGTTTCGGGCTGGGAGCGGCGTTCGCCGGAAGAACTGCACGCGCTGGGCGTCAACGATTCCGTCGTGCACGCCGATTTTATGATCGGAACGGACGATCTGTGCATTACGGGCATTGCCGAAGGCGGCAGGCGGGTGCCGATTTTTAAGGACGGCGGCTGGGCGTTTTAACGCGAAAAAAAAAGAAAGCGCGG
Source organism: uncultured Clostridia bacterium (assembly GCA_944346885.1). GTDB lineage: Bacteria > Bacillota > Clostridia > Christensenellales > Borkfalkiaceae > Borkfalkia. The sequence continues at coordinate 124,114 of CALVMR010000018.1, forward strand.
CGGCGGGGATCTCCCCGCCGCCGCTTCGTTTTGCGGTGCATATCGGGCGCGTATCGTCGCATGAGGTGCATAGCGGCGCGTATCGCCGCACGGGGTGCAGAGCGGTGCGAAAAGGCGCGGCAAACCGCCGCGCTTTTTTGCCGCCGCAATGTTACACGAACAGCTTTGCCCTTTTCAGCCAAACGAGGAGGCATGCGGCGAGGGCGGCGTACACGGCGGCGAGCGCAAGCAGCGGGATCCAGCCGAAAAAGACGGTCAGCGCCGTCACCGCCAGCCCCGGCACCATGGCGCCGAGCGCGAGGATGGAGACGGGGGCGGAGCGTTTTACGACCTGTGTTTCCTGCGTCCAATCGTACTTCGGATATTTGTAATTCAAAAAAATGCCGCCGAGCGCGACCAGCGCCGCCGCGGCGATGCACGAAAGCGGGCAGAGCAGGTAGGCGTGCCACTGCGCGCCGCCGAGGAGGCAGCATACCAGCGCCGCCGCCGCCGAAACGGGCGCGTCCAGCGCAAACGTCGGCAGCGCTTTTGCAAGCAGGATCTTGCGCGCGGAGAGCGGCATGGCAAACAGCTGCCCGCGCGCCGTTCCCTCCATGGAGAGGGCGGAAGCGGAGGGGCAGGCGCTGCCGAGCATGGCGACGGTGATCGCCGCCATCATATACGGCAGGTTGGCTTTGAGCAGCGGAACGCTTTGCGCCGTTTCGCCGAATCCCGTCGGAAGGACGATGACGAGCAGCGCGATGACGAGCAGCCCGCCGACGCTGTTCAAGAGGTAGGCGGGAGAGCCGAACAGGCGGCGGAACTCCTTTTTGACGAGCGCGGAAAAGGCGGAGGAGCGCTTGATCTGCTTTGCTTTGTAAGCGCCGCGCGCGGCGCGCGCCTGCAAGGAGGCGCGGATGCGCGTATAACAGAGGGTTGCGATCAGGCAAAAGAGGGCGGCGAGCGCCGCCGAGCCGCCCGCAAAGGCAAACACGCCCCAAACCGCTTCGCCCGTCAGCGTTTTGTCGAGCAGCAGCGCGGGCGGGTACGCCTTGCCGATGAGGACGCTTGCAAGGTCCGTAAGGTCCGCCCACGGGTCCGGTCCGGCGGAAAAGGCGAACAAAAAGTACACCGCCATCAACGCCCCGAACGCGAGGATGCCGAACACGGCGCGCAGCACGTTGCGGTGTTTGAACCCCGCCGTGAGCGCGGAGAGCAGCGTTCCGACCGCAAGCGATACGGCAAGCGGGGCGAGCGGCGCGCACAGCGCCGCCAAAACGATCGCGCCCAGCGCGCCGAAGGAAAACCCGACGTACACAAAATATACGATCGCGGCGGGCAGCATAAACAGCAGCGCAAAGCCGAAGTTGGGCAGGTATGCGCAGAGCAGGCGGGAGACGATCAGATCCCGTTTTTTGACGGGCATGCTCATGACTAGGTCATAATCGCGCACGGCAAACAGCCCGCCCGCGCCGCGCACGAGCGCGTACACGAACACGGTAAAGGAGCAGATCGCCAGCATGAATGCGGGAACGTGCCCGCCCATGCCCTGTTCGGCAAGCAGCACGCAGACCGCCGCCGTAAAGCCGAGCAGGACCAAAGCGGCGGCGCCGATCGCCGCCGCCGCGCCGAACAGCCTGCGCTTTGCCCGCCTGTCCGTGCTGTGGAGCGCCTTGTTCAGCCCGAACATTTCCAAAAGCTGTATTTTGGTGAGCAGCGCCCATTTAGCCTTCACTGCCGAGCACCTCCAAAAACACCTGTTCCAAGCTCTCGTCGCCGCGCACTTCGTCCGTGTTCCCTTCGGCGACCAGCGTTCCGTTTTTGATGATGGCGATGCGGTTGCAAAGTTTTTCGGCAACGTCTAAAACGTGCGTGGAAAAGAAGATGGCGGCGCCGCGGCTGCACAGTTCGCGGAACACTTCTTTGACGCGGAAAGCGGCTTCGGGGTCCAGCCCCACGAACGGCTCGTCCAGCAAAAGCAGCTTCGGTTCGTGCAAAAGCGCCGCCGTCAGGGCGAGTTTTTGCTTCATCCCGTGCGAATACGCGCCGATAAGCGACGCAAGGTCGCCTTCGATGCGGAACATGCCGGCATAGCGGGCGATGCGATCGGCGCGCGCCTGTTTTTCCACGCCGTAGATATCCGCCACAAAATTCAGGTATTGGACGCCCGTCAAAAAATCGTACAGATCGGGGTTGTCGGGGATGTAGGCGGTCATCTGTTTGCAGGGGATCGGCTCTTTGCGCACGGAGCGCCCGCCGATGCGGATATCGCCCTCTTTAAAATCGAGCACGCCCGCGCAGGCGCGCAGCGTCGTCGTCTTTCCCGCGCCGTTCTGCCCGATAAAGCCGCAGATATCGCCTTCGCGCACGGTCAGCGTCAGGTCGTTTACGGCGTTGCGCTTTCCGTCATAGCTCTTGGTATAATGCAAAATTTCCAAAACGGGGGCGTTCATATCCACTCCTTTCGGCGGGGCGTTGCGGCGTTTTCGCGCCGCCCCCGCTCGCACACACATAGTATCACATGCGGGGGGGGGTACGTCAACCTTTTCGCCGCCGAACGGCGCACCTTTTCGTTTTGCCGCAAAAAAAGCGGGCGCCCCGCATGCGGGGCGCCCGAAAGAAAAGGAGGAAGCGCGGCAAATCGAGCCGCGCGTTCGGGTTAGGCGGTCACCGTTGTTTCAAACTGGTCGGCGGGCAAGCCCGCGCCGTTGAACAAAGACATATACAGCCGCACGTTGTTGCGGTCCAGCTTCGGGTAATTGTAATAGCCGTAGCGCACGGAAACGATCTCGGCGACTTCTTCGCAGGTGACTTCCACGGTGTTTTCGCCGACGGATTCTCCCTTTGCGGGGTAATACACGCCGTCCTCGCCCGCCGCTTCCAAGTTGCGGGAGGCGTTTTCCACGATCATGCCGCCCGCCGCGTTGCTGAACGAAAGCACGGCTTTTTCCCCGCTGCGCACCGCCGAAAGCAGCACGGGCGAGCTCCAATCCCCGTCCGCGCCGTAAAAGGCGTCCAGCACTTTCCATGCGGCGCGGATGCCCACGGTGTCTTTGTCGGCGGGGTGCAGCTCGTCGTAATCGCCCGTATCCACGTTTACGGTGCGGTACACTTTGTTGAGCGTTTCCGCCTTTTTCTGCTCTTCGCGGATGCGGAAGGGCGAAGCGGAGACTGTGCCGACGCTCGTATCCGTCATGGCATAGCCGTCGGGCACTTCGTCGTTTTCGCCGTAGCGGGGCAGCCCGATGAGGAGGAAGGGGAGTTCGTAGCCGAAGTCTGCCCGCCAGCCCAAGATCATCGCTTTGAGCGAATCGCCGTAGGAGAGCGGCTGCCCTTCGCCTTGATACCAAACCGCCGATTTGAATTTGAATCCGAGGAGGGGGTAGATGTATTGGTTGTAGCACCTGCCCGCCTTGTTGGAAGGATCCGTTACGGCAAGGTCGCCGCCGTAGAGGCAGACGTCTTTGTTCGCCTCATACGTCTCTTCGCTCATCCATGTGGGGATGTTGGTCGCGCCCAGCGCCGCAAACACCGCGCCGACGGGGATCCCCGTTTTTTGCTGCAATTCGGTGAGGAACCAGCATCCGACGGCGGAAAACGTTGTCATCGTCTGCGCGGTGCTCTGCGTCCAAACGCCGCCCGCGTCCGTCTTTTTTTGGTTTTGCGCGTACACGGGGTCGGTCGCTTCGCGCACGGGGATCTGGTACAGGCGGATGTTTTCATTGTCGCAGGCGGCAAGTTTTTCCTGCGTTTTTGCGGCGATCGCCGCGTTGCGTTCGGCGCTGTCTCCCGCGTACTGCGCGTACGTCGGTTCCAGCTGCGAGGGTTTGTACGCGCCCGTATGCATGCCGAAATCGCCGTTTAAGCACATTGCCATGCTCCACGCCATGTTGGACTGCCCGGAGAGGAGGAACACCTCGCCGAAGCACACGTTTTGTATGGTCCGCTTGCCCTGCGCGCAGAGCAGTTCGAGGGTGTAGCCGCTGCCCGCCTCGTGCGGGGCGAGGTAAACGGTAAAGTTGCCGTTTTCCACCGTGCCGTAGTACACTTCCCCGTCCACGCGCACGGCTACTTCGGAGGCGCTCGTCGTGCCCCAGATGCGCGTAACGGCGTTGCGCTGTAAGATCATGTTGTCGCCAAACAGCGAATTCGGCGTAAACAGCGCCGCGTTTTCCGCCGCGTTTTGGGGCAGGGAAAAGGTCGCCTCCGTGATCACTTTTTCCATGTTTTCGGTATTCACCTCGTTGAAATTTTCACCGAGGGCGGGGTCGGTACCGCTCCCGCCGCCCGGCTCTTTGCCCGGCGGCGTTTCGCCGCAGCCCGCCAAGGCGAACAGCGCCAAAAGGCAGGCGAGCAGCAACGCTGCAACTTTCATGGGTCTTTCCTCCGCGTCGGTGCGTTTCTGCGCACAGTATACTATATTTGCGCTCCGTTTTCAACGGGGAGGGGCGCTTTTGCCGCATTCTTGAAAATAAAGAGATAATTTTAAACGAAAAATGATAGTATCGGGCAGTTTTTTGATAGGCGAACGGAGTGCCCGAACGCCGCAAACAGTTGCCGCCCGCCCGCAAAAGTTGTATAATAAGAGGGAGAAAGAGAGCGCGCCGCAGGCGCGCGGGAGGCGGATATGCAAACGATCGTGGCGGCGAGCGGCAACAAGGGAAAGCTGCGCGAGATCGCCGAAATTTTTAAAGGCTGCAACGTCGTTTCCATGGCGGAGGCGGGGTTTTCGGGCGAGATCGAAGAAACGGGTTCCACGTTCGCGGAAAACGCGCTCCTCAAAGCGCGCACCGTGTGCAGGGCGCTGGGCGCGCCCGCCTTGGCGGACGATTCGGGGCTGTGCGTAGAGGCGCTGGGCGGGGCGCCCGGCATTTACAGCGCCCGTTTTTGCGGGCGGCACGGAGACGACGCCGCAAACAACGCGCTTTTGCTGCAAAAGCTCGCGGGCGTGCCTGCGCGGGAGCGGGGCGCGTACTTTGAAAGCTGTGTGGCGCTGTGCCTGCCGGACGGGCGCGAATTTACCGCGTCCGGGAAAACGTACGGAAGGATCCTGTGCGCGCCGCAGGGAACGAACGGGTTCGGGTACGACCCGCTCTTTTACAGCGAAGAGCTGAACAAGTGCTTCGGAGAGGCTTCCGCCGCCGAAAAAAATGCCGTTTCGCACCGCGCAAAGGCGCTTGCCGCGCTCGCAAAAGCGGCGGAGGGCGTGTTTTGAAAACGCTGGTCATCCTTTCGGATACGCACGGGAACGGCGCGCCGCTGCAAAAGCTGGCGCGCGTGTTTGCGGAAAGCGATTACATCCTGCACCTCGGAGACGGGGTTTCGGATATGCGCGGCGTGTTCGCCGCCTATCCCGAAAAGACCTATCTGCTCGCCGGCAACAACGATTTTTGCGGCGGGGAGAGCGAGCTGGTGCTGGATGTAGAGCAGCGCCGCATCTTTGCCTGCCACGGGCACCGCTACGGCGTTAAGAGCGGCACGCAGCGGCTGGTGCAGGCGGCGAAGGAGCGGCTGTGCGACGTTGCGCTGTACGGGCACACCCACCAAGCGGAGGTGCGCGAAGAGGACGGCGTGCTGCTCATCGATCCGGGCTGCTTAACGCGCTATGCGCAGGGAAGTTACTGCTATCTCGTGATACACGGCAAAAAAGCGGTGGCAACGATCGTACCGGTTTGAGCGGAGGAAGAGAGACCTTGAAAGCAAAAAAGAAATTAGCCGCGCTCGCCTTGGCGGGCGCGTTGGCGGCATTGAGCCTGCTTTCCGCCTGCGCCGTGCCCGACGCGGGCGGCGCGGGCGGCTCCGGCGGGGCGGGCGGCTCCGACGATGCGGGCGGCTCCGACGATGCGGGCGGCGCGGCGCTTTCCAACGCGGCGTATACGGCGGCGCAGCTGACGGGCACGGATAGCTTGGGGCGGCAGGTGGAGCCCGTGCAGGGGTTCCGGCAGGGCAAGTATGTGGCGTTGTTCTATTTTCTTGCCAACGGTTCGCACGGGGATAAGGTGTACGACGTTTCCGCCCTGTTGGAAAAGTACGGCAGGGCGGAGGACCGCGGCGAAAAGAGCCTGTACGAGTACATCCGGACCCACCCGCTGTTTGTCACCGACCCGTCCAGCCCCTATTATAACGCCGAAGAGGCGCCTTCGATCGCGCCGTATTATTGGGGCGAGCCGCTCTACGGCTATTACCGTGCGGACGATGCGTGGGTGCTGCGGCGGCATTTGGAAGAATTTACGATGGCGGGCATCGACTATTTGGTGCTCGATTTTACCAACGGGTACATCTACGAACAGGCGGCGCATGCGTTGCTCGGCGAGATCCTTGCGTTGCAGCGGGAGGGGTACAGCCCGCCGCAGGTCGCCGTCATGCTGAACACGAGCACGCCCGCCACGCTGGACGCCTGCTACAACGCCTATTATTCCAAAGAGGAGTACGCAAGCTGCTGGTTCCGCGGCGACGAAACGATCAATCCGGGCGGCGGGCCGCTCGTCATCGGCGATTTTTGCGGCGCGTCGGACGGGAATTACGACGCCGCCGCGGCGGCGGCTTGCTTGGATAGGTATCCGCAGCTTTGGCTCAAACAGGTGCAGTGGCCCAACGTTCCCGCCATGGAAAACGCCTTCCCTTGGATGGATTGGAACGTGCGGCAGGTCAACCATGCGGGCGTCATGTCCGTTTCGGCGGCGCAGCATTTGACGGATAGTTCGGCGGGGTACCTGTATGCGGGCACCGCCAACGGAACGTACCGTGCGCGCGGCTGGACGGAGGAAAACGCCGCGGGCGGGGCGGGCGTTACGCCCAACGGCACCGAGCCGGAAAAAGTGCTGGCGGGCGCCAACTTCGAGCGGCAGTGGGATCACGCCATCGCGCAGGACGTGCACACCGTGATGCTGACCGCGTGGAACGAATGGACGGCGCAAAAGCTGCCGCTGCAAACGCTCAACGGCGCGGGCGTGCGCTATTACGAGGGCGGCACCGAGCACGCAAGTTTTATCGACGTATTCAACTACGAGTATTCGCGCGATACCGAGATGATGCGCGGCGGATACGGAGACAATTATTACATGCAGATCGTCCGCAAACTGCGGCAGTTCAAAGGGATCGGCGGCGAGGGAGACGGGCTGTATGCGAACAAGGCGGTAAAAGCGTTCGATTTTACCGCGGAGGAGAGCTGGGAGCAGGTGGAGCGCAAATTCATCGACCTGAGCGGAGACGCTTCCGTGCGCGATCATCCGGGGTACGACCCTTCCGTTCGCTTGAAAGACGATTCCGCCCGTGCGGATATCCTGTACGTGCAGATCGCCGACGACGGGCAGTTCCTCTATGTGCGCGTGGCGTGCAGCGAGGCGATCTCCGCGCAGGACCGTTCCGGCGAATGGATGCGGCTGTACTTCGGCGGCAGCGGCGGCTGGGAAAATTACCGCTATACCGTAGTGCCGGAGAGCGAAACCGGCGCCTCTTTGTTGCGCTTTACGGGCAGCGGAAAGGAGACGGAGCCGGTGGGCAGCGTCGGTTTTGCGCTGCAAGGGCGGTTCGCCTCGTATAAAATCCCGCTTTCGCTGCTCGGCTGCGAGGCGGGGCAGGCGGTCCAAGTTAAGGCGGTGGATTCCAAGCGGGAATACGCTTCGGCGGAAGACCTGTATTGCTACGGCGACGCCGCGCCCATCGGCAGGCTGAATTACGGGTACAAACTTTCCGCCTGACGTTCCGCCCGCGCCGCGGCGGAAAAACAAAGCGGCGGAAAAACAAAGCGGCGGAAAAGCAAAAAAGGCGGAAAAACAAAAAGGAGGGGCGGGCGCCGCATGCGGCGCCCGCCCCTCCGCGGTATTTTATTCCGTCGGATAGATGTAGCGGTTGTAATCCATGTTGTTTTCGTTGTTGGAGAGGAAAAAGCTCTTCGGGTTTTGGTGGAATTGGTTTTTAAAGCAGCGGTAAAAGGAGGCGATGGAGTTGAAACCGGAATGGAACGCCACCTCGCCGATGTTTTTCAGCTTGCCCCGCGTGTACAAATTGATGGCGTGTTGCAGGCGGATGCCGTTGATGTAGGTCTTAAAGTTGCTGCCCACATAGCTGTGGAACAGCTTCGAGATATAGTATTTGTTGTAATTGAATTTTTCCGCCAAAATTTCCAGCGAAAGGTTTTCGGTCAAATGGTTGTCGATGTACGAGAGCAGTTTGATCGCCAGCGACGTTTCGCTGCGGGGTTTGATGCCGATCAGTTCGTAATGTTTGATCAGCATGCCCAAAATGATGTACACATACCCCTTGTTGATCAGCTTGCTGCAAATGGAGCGGTTGGCGAGCATGGTTTCCAGCTGGTGCAGGATCAGGCGGTTGTATTCGCGGTCACCGAGTTTGCAGGGCAGCGTTTTGTTTTTGAAGGTATCCGAAAAGTCAGACATCAATTCTTCGGGGATAATGATGATGATCACGTCCGAGTGTTCGGGCGTGGAAAAAGAGTGCGCGTAATAGCTCGGCACGAACACGATCTCATCCTGCCGGTATTCGACGGCGGTGCCGTCTATGTTCGCCTGCATCATGCCGCTGCGCACATAGTGGAGCTCCAAATTCCTGTGGAAGTGCGGAGGGAAAACGTTGTTCACGTTTTCGCTGACGAGAAAATTTTCACTCAGATCCCAGCGGTCTTCGTAATAAATGTTTGCCATTCGGATCGCCTCCCGTGGTTTTCATTATAACGGTTTTTTGCGGGATTGCAAGAGTTGCATTCGATTTTCTTGCGAAAACGGGCAAAAAAGCCAATTTTTGAGAAACATTGAAAAATAAATGAGTAGAATTGCCGCTTTCGGGGTGGTATGCTGAATGTAGAAAGAAGGGGAGAGAGAAATGCAAAGAAAAATATTCGGCGGCAGGGTGCGGAGTGGAATGCTGTATTGTGCGATGCTTCTTTTTGCGGTGTGGGCGGCGGCGTTGCTTTCGGCTGAGCCGTATGCCGCTTTTGCCGCGGATTCCTTTTTAATAAATGAAACACAGGCGGCAGTATTTACGGAAGGTCCGGTCGATCTGCCGTATAGGCTACGGCTGCCGGACGGATACGATGCGGGCGGGGAGTACCATCTTGTTTTGTTTTTGCACGGCGCGGGCGAGTGCGGAAGCGACAACATTGCGCCGCTGCAAGCGGGGTACGGTTTTGCAGAGAGCATTGCCCGTTCCGGGCGGTATAAAAAGGATACTATTCTATTGATCCCGCAGTGCCCTGCGGGGTATCGTTGGGTGGAGCAGTCTTGGTCGAGCGGGGCGTATACGATGGAAGCGCGGCTTTCGCCCGCGCTGGAAGCGGTAAAAAATTTATTGGACGCAACGGTCAACAAATATGCCGTTGACCCTGCCCGCGTGTATGTATGCGGCGTTTCTATGGGCGGGATGGGCGTGTGGGATCTGATCGCGCGCTATCCCGGTTATTTTGCGGCGGCGGCAGCGATTTGCGGCTGTCTTGATGAAAGCAAAGCGGATCTGTATGCGCAGACTCCCGTGTTTACGGCGCACGATTTGGGGGATACGGTCGTCGGGGCTCTGCCTACGGCGCATATGGCGCAAACGCTGCAAAACACGGGAGCGGATATCGTCTACAAAACATACGATATCGGCGCACGAGACAGTTCCCGTCATTCCGTTTGGCTGGATGTGTTTGTGGATACGGATTCTGCTGGGAACGTGTACGAAACGTTGTTTTCGCATGCGCGGCAGACGTATGAAGTATGCTGGCAGAACAAAGGAGAAACGGTCGGCAGTCGTTTTTACGCGGCGGGAATGCAGGTGCGCGTTCCAAAGACAGACGGTGTTAGGGCATGGCGTATCGGGGAGCAAAACTATCTCCCCGGTGAAGCGTTTACGATGCCCGCCGCCGCCGTGCGGGCGGAAGCGGTGCAAGGGTCGAATGCGGGGCTGCTTGCGGGGTGCTGTGCCGGCGGGGCTGCGCTTTTGGCTGCGGGTATTGCGGCGGGCGTCGCATTGCGCAAACGGGCGCGGAGGGCAAGCTCTCAAAAAGAAAAACAGGTTCTCAAAAATAGCGGTTTCGGTCGGATATGCCAATATTTGAGAGGAGCTCGCCCGCAAATGAGTGGAAAGGGCAAAAGCAGGTTGGTATAATAAACCCGACAAGCGGGATCGGCAAGGACCGATGCATCATAAAAAAGGGGGAGAAAATTGGTGAAAAACGGCATCAAACGGCTGGTTTGCGTGTGCTTGGCGGCGTTCCTGGCGTGCAGCATTTTTTTGGCGGGCTGTGCTTCGGCGGAGAAGGATCCGGCGCATACGCATACGTTCAGCACCGAATGGACGTATAACGAAAGCGAGCATTGGCATGCCGCGACCTGTGAGCATACGAGCGAGCGCAGCGGGGTTGGGCCGCACGTCATGAACGGGAATACCTGTTCCGTGTGCGGCTATGTAGAAGAGGAGGAAGAGCCGAGCGTGCCTTCTGGCAACGTGGAGGGCGTCTCTTTCGGGACCGCCACGCCCGAAAGCATGCCCGCGCAGCCCGCGCTTGCAAAGGATGAGATCGTTGAGCCTGCGCCCGAAGAGGAGGAGCAGCCCGTCATGCCCGAACGCACCGAGCCCGTTGCGCCGCACAGCATGGCTGCTGCCGATACGGGCTGGGTGCAGACAAATAATACGGCAGTGAACAACGGCGACGGCAATTTGCGCGTCACGATGGGGAACACGCGCGTCGCGTTTTTGAAGTTCGATTTGAGCGGTTACGCGGAGAAAATAGATTACGCAATGCTCCGCGTCTGCCTGCAACGCATAGACAGCGGATACCGTTACGGCAGGTATCACCTCGGCGTATACGAATACATCGGTCCCTTGGGCAACGATTGGTCTTCGGCGACGCTGCAAGGAAAGGAGGCGGGGCCGGAGCTTGCGGATATGGTCGGCAGCGTGCAGGATGATAAGATCGCCGAACTGAACATCGGAAAAGAGCTCGGCGGCTACTATTATGCCGATATCACCGAATGGGTGCAGGCAAAAAAGGAGGAGGGCGCAACGGTCGTCACGCTCATTCTTCTGAACCAAACGGATAACGACGGCAAGAGCACCGTGTTCTTAGAACGCAACGCCGAAGGCAAACAGCCCGCGCTTTTGTTCGGGGCGGACCGCGGCGCGGTGGAGATCACCGACGTAGGCGTCGAAGCGGAAAAACTGACGCTGTATACGAATGAAACGAACAAGCGCATCGCGGCGGATCCGCAGCCGGGCTGGGCGGGCAACCGCGGCGTGTTCTACGAATCGAGCGAGCAAAGCGTCGTCACGGTGGACGCGGCGGGCAGGCTCACGCCCGTGGGCATAGGGAAAGCGACGGTGACCGTTTCCGCGGCATGCGGCACGGCGTCGCACAGTGTGGAAGTAACCGTGGAAGAGGCGCCGCAGGGCGGTTGGAACAGGCAGCTATCGCCTGTGGCGGACACTGATATCAGATATTTAAAGAGTGACGCTTCTACGGCAACAACGAATTATGCGGACGAAACAGAACTATACGTCAGTGACTACAATGTAAATAAAAATGATACTGAGTATTATAACCGCAGCCTGCTCAGTTTTGATCTGTCTTCCTTCGGGGGAGCTTCCTTTGCGAGCGCCGTCCTGCGCCTTACGGTCAGCCGAAACACGCTCACAAACGATCTGGTGAATGTGCGCGTATATGCTGTACAGGACTTTGATTTGTCGACGATCACATTTGATTCCTATGAGCGTATGCACGATGACCCGATCGGATCGTATGAGGTGCTTTCTAAAAAAGCGGGTGATGTGGTAGAGATCGATCTTACATCTTGGTTGAATGAGCATTTCAGCGAAGAATTGGACGTGGTCACTCTTGTCATAGAATTGGAAACAGAAAAGAATGGCGGCACGCGGTCGCAGTTCGCCTTCTACGCATCCGAAGCGGAAGACGAGGCGGTCCGTCCCGTTCTCACCGTTGAGGGAACGGACGTTGCGGGCATTGAGGCGGAGAACCAAGCCGCCGCGCAGGAAGTCATCGACGCGATCGCGGCGATCGGCACGGTGGACGCGGACAGCTGGGCAAAGATCACGCAGGCGATCATCGATTACAATGCGCTCACCGACGTGCAGAAGAGGCTGGTCACCAACGTGCAGACGCTCAAAGACGCGCAGACCGCCTTTGACGAGGCGGGCGCGGAAGCGGGCGCGAATGCGATCATCTATCCCAAGCCCGAAGGGTACATGACTTCGGTCACGGATGAATACGAGGCGCGTTACCACGTTGCCGTCGGCAACAAAAAGGTGCCCGTCTATCCCGCGCAGAGCGTGTATAACGGAGACCTTGCAAACGTCTCTTCGTTTGTGCGCTTCGATTTCATCGGCGAAGTAACGGTGGATATTCTCGTCAACTTCGATTTTAAGGAAGTTGCGGTCCGCCCGCTGAGCGCGGGCGTCACGCCCGAAGTAAACGGCAGGCACGTCCGCCTGCACCTGACGGCGGCGGGCAACCTCTCCGTGGAGTTCGACAACGACACCACGCACAATTTGCAGATCTTCACGAATCCCGTCTACAATTATGACTTTTCGGACGAAAACGTGTATAATATCGTCAGGGTCGAAGCGGGCGCGCATGAGCCGGATGAGATCCTTGCGCGGGCAGGCGCGGGCAAGACCAATGTATTTTGGTTTGAGCCGGGGATCCACACCTTCGGAAACTACGACACGGATGTTTTCTTTGTTCCGAGCAATTCCGTCGTCTATTTGGAGGGCGGGTCGGTTTTCGAAGGCAGGTTGCACGCAAAAGAGGCGAACAACATCAAGATCGTCGGCAGCGGTATCATCAGCGGCGAAAAGCTGACGCGCGCAATGCCGCTGGAAGGCGGCGGAACGACGGACAACTATCCTGCCTATTTTATGGTGCTGCATACGTGCACGAACGTGGAGATCAACGGCATCGTGCTCTCCGACAGCCCGCATTGGACCTTTGTGCCCATCGAAAGCGAGCAGGTGTACGTCAACAATCTGCGCATCGTCGGGCAGCATCGCTCCAACAACGACGGAATGGATATCACCAACTGCCGCAACGTTACCGTCAACAACTGCTATACGCGCACCATTGACGACGGCATCACCATCAAGGGCAAGTATTTGGATGCGGAGCGCGGCAAGGTCGCGGACATCACCTATCAAAACAGCGTGATGTGGAACTACGCGGCGGGGCAGGCGCTGCAACTCGGCTCTGAATCCTGCGCCGATTACTACAACAACATCGTGTTCCGCAATGTGGATATCATCCACAATGACAGCGGCTGCGCGCTGAGCATCGAAAACATGGATTCGGCGCAATATACAAATATTTATTATGACGATATCCGCATCGAAGCGGATGCAGGCGCCGCCGCCTCTTCTTCGCTCATTTCCATCCGTATCAGCGACAACTATTATGCGAGCGACGTGGAACGCGGCACGATAGACAACGTTGTGTACAGCAATATTTCCTATCTCGGCACGCATGCGAACCGCGGCATCCTCCTCAGCGGCTGCGATGCGGAGCATATGATCCGGAACGTTTCTTTCTGCAACGTGCGCATGGGGGATAAGGTGCTCAATGCGTCCAATGCGAATCTCTCCAAAAACGCATACGTCGAAAACGTGCGTTTTGGTACCGCGTCCTACAACTTTAACGCGCTTGTCCTTTCGGGGCAGCTGTTCGAGGCGGAGGATGCAGAGGCGGAGGGGATCCGCAGGTATGATTCGGAGCGCGCGAGCGGCGGGGCGTATGTGCGGGCGGATATGAACGTGCATACCACGCTCACCTACACGCTGAACGTTGCGCATTCGCGCCATTACGTGCCGCATGCCAACGTGCTCAAATTTGCAAGCGGCGGCGTGTTCCGCGTTGCGATCGACGGGGAGGAGCTCGGCGTTGCCGTCGATACCTATGCTTCTTCCGCGACTTGGCAGGACGTCGTTTTTCCCTGCGTGTATCTCTCCGAAGGCAGGCATACGGTCACGTTTACCTGCGTCGGCAAACACGGTGCGGCGGAAGGTACCGATCTCGTTTTGGATCATATCCGCTTCGCCCCGACGGACGACGACACCTTTGAAAGCGAAAACATGGCCGTTACGGGCGCCGTGCGCGTGCAGGACGGCGCGGCGTCGGGCGGGTACTATTATCGCACGGAAGGCGCGGCGGAAGGGAGCGTCGTCACGTTTGTAACAGACAATTCCCACGCCCGCGAACGCACCCTTCGCGTAAAGCTCGCCGTCGGACCGCAGTACGGAAAAGTCGTTTTCAAAGTCAACGGCGTACAGGTCGGGGAAGAAGTGGACGCCTATGCCGCAGAAGAGGGGTTTGCGCAGTTCGAACTCGGCAGCGTGGAGCTTGCGGAGGGCACGGTCACCGTCACGGCGGAGGTGACGGGCAAAAACGAGCTTGCAGCGGGGTATGAAGCGGGCGTCGATGCGTTCAAACTCATCCCGCCGCGTAGGGGCATTATTTGGCGGACCGCGCGCATCGGCACGGGCACGCCGTCGCAAGGCGTATCCGTGCGCAAAACGGCGAACGCGATCGGCGGCTATGTGGAAGCGACCATGCAAAAACCCGGCGATTCGCTCGCGTACAATACGCTCAACGCGCCTTTCGGCGGGTTGTACCGCATCGTATGCCTCATGCAGCAGGGACCTTCGTTCGGCATATTCGACGTGTATTTCGGTGAAACGCTGCTTGCGGAAAACGTGGATTTTTATCAGCCCGCGGAAGGCAGCAACGAATACGATTTCGGCATTGCGGAATTGCAGCAGGGATCGGTCAACCGCATCCGCTTTGTGAGCAAGGGCAAAAACGAAGCCGTTACGGGCGCGGCGTACGTTCTCGGCGTGTACGATTTTAAATTCCTGCCCGCCGACGGGTATGACGACGTTCCCGCGGCGGTCGATCCCGTTACGGAAACGCGGGCGGTGGATCCCGCTTCGTGCGCCTATCTTGAATTTGCCTTTGACGGGTTGGCGTCGGGCGATCGGCTTACCGCCGAGATCGCGTTCGGCGGCGAAACGGTGAGCAAAATAACGTATCTCATTTCATCCGGCAACAGTATCTTGATCGACGTTGCGGATTCGCGCATGACGGAGAGCGGGGAATACACCTTCACGTTTTCCGCGGCAAAATTTGCCGCGCCGAAGGCGGTGCAGCCGGCGGGCGTGACCGTCTATGCGCGGGAGGTAAACATCTTCGGTTCCTCCGAAGGCTGGTACACGCCGCCCGGAGGCAGCGGTTCGACCATCGCCGTCGAAAACGGCGCCGCAACCGTCACAAAGGGCAGCGCGTCCTTTACATGGGTGACCAAAACGTTTACGATCGATCCTGCCGCAACGCAGTATCTTGTGTACGACTGCACGTCGGTGAACGGATCGTATGCGATCAAACTTGAAAACCCGGACGGAAGCGGAAACGATATCGTGCTGGTCAACGATACTTCCGCAACGGGCAGGCAGTTTGTGGACCTGACGGGCTTTATCGAGGAAGCGGGAGACTATACTTTAAAAATATTCAATGTGGGCGGTACGAACGTGCGGTTCGGCGATATGTGGCTGCTGTCGGCACAGTGACCCCCGCACGGCAAAAAACCGCAACGGAGAAGTGGCATGCATCGCTTGGTAAAACAACTTACATTGGAAGAAAAGGCAAAACTTACGGTGGGAATCGACCGCTGGCAGACGGCGGCGATCCCGCGGCTCGGCATCCCGTCCATTCGGATGAACGACGGGCCGAACGGGGTGCGCAAGGAGGACGAGAGCGTCTTTGACGAAGTGAACGGGCACGGGAGCTTCCCCGCAACTTGCTTTCCCTGCATTTCCGCGCTGGCAAACTCTTGGGACGCGCAGCTGTGCCGCGGCGTTGCGGGGCAGCTGGGCGCGCAGGCGAAGGCGCTGGGGGTAAACGTTTTGCTCGGCCCCGGCATCAACCACAAGCGCACGCCCGTCGGCGGAAGAAATTTCGAATATTTTTCGGAGGACCCGCATTTGACGGGCGAGTTGGCGTCTGCATACGTGGAGGGCTTGCAGGAAACGGGCGTGGCGTGTTCCCTCAAACATTTTTACGGGAACAACACGGAGTACAACCGTTTTCACGTAAACGTGAAGATGAGCGAACGCGCGCGGCGCGAGATCTATCTCCCCGCCTTCGAGCGGGTGGTGCGCGGGGCAAAGCCGCGTACCGTAATGGCGGCGTACAACCGTTTGGACGGGGTGTATTGCAGCGAAAACGAGCGTGTGCTCAACGGTATTTTGCGCGGCGAGTGGGGGTTTGAAGGGCTTGTCGTCTCCGATTGGGACGCCGTGCACGATAAGGTAGCCTCCGTTCGGGCGGGCTGCGATCTGGAAATGCCGTTCCGCAGCGAGGAGACCGTGCGCGCCGTTATTCAAGCGGTGCAAAGCGGCGCGCTGCGCGAAGAGGCGCTGGATCGCTGCGTAGACAGGATCCTCTGCCTGATCGACGACGTAAAGGATAACTGCCAAAACGCGGCGCCCGTCGATTGGCAGGGGGCGCACCGCGCCGCGGTCGCGGCGGCGGAAAAGTGCGCCGTGCTGCTCAAAAACACGGGCGGCGTGCTGCCGCTGGAAGGATCGTATTGTTTTATCGGGGCGCAGGCGCGGGAAAACAGCTACCAAGGCGGCGGCAGTTCGCATGTAAATACGCCGTTTGTGCCGAACGTGCTGGCGGAAGCGGAAAAACTGACGGGGAAGCGCATTCCCTTTGCTCGCGGGTATTCGTACGCGGAGGGCGGCGCGGCGGAGGAAAACGCCGCCTTGGCGGAGGAAGCGGCGGCGCTGGCGCGGGCGCATGCCGTGGCGGTCGTTTTTCTCGGTTATAACGAAAACGTGGAAACGGAGAGCCGAGACCGCGCGGATATTTCTCTCCCCGCGGCGCAAAACGAGCTGGTCGCGCGGCTGTGCGCGGCGGGCTGCAAAGTGGTCGCGGTGCTGTTTACGGGGGCGCCGGTCGAAATGCCGTGGGCGGAGAGCGTGCAGGCGATCTTGCAGGTCGGGCTGGCGGGCGAAGGCAGCGGTTTGGCTGCGGCGCGGCTGCTGCTCGGTTTGGAAAACCCGTCCGGCAGGCTTGCGGAAACATACCCCCGCCGTTTGGAGGATAATCCGAGCTATCCCTATTACGCCGCCGACCCGGATGTGTTGGAGTACGGGGAAGGGATCTTTACGGGCTACCGGTACTATGTAACGGAAAACGTAAAGCCGCTGTTCCCCTTCGGGTACGGGCTGAGCTACACCGATTTTTCGTACGGCGGCATCGCCGCGGAAGAGGAGGGCGGGCGCATCCGCCTAGACGTGACGGTGCGCAACACGGGCAAGCGCGCGGGCGGCACGCTCGTACAGTGGTATGTTTCCTGCCCGCAGGGCGCCGAGCGCCCCGCCGCGGAATTGAAGGCGTTTTCCAAAGTGTACCTCGCCGCGGGGGAGAGCGCCGCGGTGCGGCTGTATGTTGAAAAAAGCGCGCTTTCCCGTTACGACGAGCATCGAGGCGGGTGGGCGTTCGATGAGGGCGAATACACGTTTTCGCTTCGTTCGGATTGTTTTACGGTCATCGGCGCGGCGGCGCTTACGCTCGGCGCCGAAGAAAAAACAAAAAACCTGTTTGAAGAGAAAGAGCGAAGGGCTTTTGCCCGTTAAGGAGGAAACATGAGAAAAAAGTGGCTGGTCGTCGTGCTTGCGGTCTTGTCGTGCGTCTTTGCGGCGATCGGGCTGGTCGGCTGCACGGACGCGGGCGGCGGATCGGGAAAGCCGTTTTCGGAGGAGAAGGACGGCGTTTATGCCATCGGCTTGGAAAAGGACCAACGCTGGCGGTTTTCGGCGGAGGGCGAACTGCTCGGCGCGGATATTTATACGGACGGGCAGTGGGAGCAGGTGCTTGCCGGCGGGACCTTGTTCGTCTCCTCCGTGCTGGACGCGGAGGCGGTATCCGTCACCGCCGAAGAGGGCGCGGCGCTGCGCATTGCGGGCGAAAATTGGGAGGCGGTGTATTCCTTTTCGGAAGATTCTCCCTTTTTAAAGCGTGCGTTTACGTGGACGTTCCCCGCGGATACCGAAGAGCTTCCGCTCGGCGCGATGTGCTTTTACTTGAACACGGCGGAAGAAAAATATTTGCAGGAGCGCGGGTTCATCGGCAGCTATTCGGAGGCGGATACGGGTATGAATTCCTCCGTTTACATCATAAACGGGCTGCCCGCCATCTATTCAAACGTCTTTAACGACGCCGAATCGCTTGCGGTGAGCGTCGTGCTGGACCGCGAGGCAACGTCTGCCGCGTTTCAGCTTGCGTGCCGCTTCTTCAACCAGAGCAGGGGATCGGCGCGGCTGGGCTTTTATTCGGCGGCGGGCACGGCGGAAACGGGCGAGGAGTACAGCTACGTCGATCATGTGGAACTGAGCGACGGCGAAACGACGGATTATTACGACCAGCTCGGCATGATCCGCAGCTGCCTTACCCGCATTTCTCCCCTCGACTTCGATGCGCTTGCCGCTTCCGACAACAAAACGGTACAGGATTACGATACCCTTGCCGTCGGGCTGGTGAACGAACTTTTGGACGAGCGCGCGGTCAGCGAACAGCTGCTGTATTCGTTCGTGCCGTACGCCTATTCGACGGGCTGGGGCGAATCCTTTACTTCGCTGATGATCCTGCGCGGGCTCGTAAAGTACGCGGCGTATACGGGCGACGCGCAGCTGATGGCGGAAACGGAGCAGCTGGCTCTGGCGTTCACGCAGACGGTGAACGGGCGCAGCTGGATCGAAGACCTCGGCTTCGGACCCTTCCTGCACTATTCGTACGCGGGCTCCTTTTCGGACGGGGACAACCCCGAAATGGGCTCCAACCTGTTGGGCACGTTTAAGTACTTCGACCGCGTAAACGCCCTCGGCGAGATCGCTTTGTATACGGGCAACGAACAGATCGCCGATGCGTTCATGAGCCTCGTGCCGCTCATCCGCGAGCACTTGGTGGGGGAGGAGTATTACCAACCCGTCAGTTACAGCCTCGCCACGTTGGAGCCGTACGCCGGCACCGACCGCGGCGGCAGCGCCGGCGGGGCGGCGATCTGGGGGCATATCAACTATTTGGCGTACGCGCTTACCGACGGCGGCGACCCGCTGCACGAGACCTACCTTTCCGACGCCGTCGGTTCGCTCAAACGCGCGGCGAACCTCGGCTTCGAGCAGATGTGGGCGATCCGCGACGCGCCCAAGCCGACTTCCGTCGGCTGGACGGTGCGCGGGCTGCTGAGCTGCTACGAGGAGACGGGGGAGGAAGAGCTGCTGCGCCTTGCCGAACGCACGGTAAAGGGGCTGTATCACTTCTATTATTACGGAAACGACCCGTACATCACCTTCGGCAGCGGCGGGCTGGGCATTGCCTGCTCCTCCGAGCACTGGGAGGCGTTCATGGAGTTCGGGCAGGGGCTCTGGCTTTCGGCGGGCATTTTGAACTACTCCGCGGAAAAGGAGATCCTGGACCTGTACGCCTCGGCATACTATGCGGGGCTGTGGTTCTTCCCCGTCAACCTCGGCGGGATCAGCACCCATTCGAACGCGAATTTTTACGAGTGGGCGGAGTCGATGTATGTGCCCTTTGAATTTGCGGGCGGCAGGCTCAACGACCCCGCGCTCGCGGCGGGCGATCAGAGCATCTACCGCTTGACGAAAGAGGTGTACGGCGCGGGCGAGCTGTTCAATTTGCACATGCTGTTTGAAGCGTACGGAAAGTCTACCAACAGGCTGGTCGTCGTGTGCAGCCCGACGGCGGTGTCGCAGCGGGCGTCGCAAACCGAACAGACCTTCCGCCTGTACAACGCCTCGTCGCAGCCGCAGAAAACGACGCTGCTGCTGCGCGGGTTCGGCGAAGGGACGTATACGCTCGCCAAAGACGGAAAAACGTGGCAGACCCTTTCCGCCGCGCAGATGCGCAACGGGATCGCGTTGGAGCTTGCCGCGGGCGAAACGTTTTTGCTGCGCGCGGAAAAAAGTTCCTCCTCGTCGGCGGCGGAAGCCGTTGCGGAGGGCAGCGTTTCGCTGGCGCAAACCGAGGGGACGCACAACAGCGCTTCGTTTACGGCGTCCGGCGTTCCGGGGGCGGCTTCCTACCTTTTGGAGGTAAGTTCTTCCTCCGCGTTCGGGGCGGATACCAAAACGTATTACGCTGCCGACGGGGCGTTCCGCCTCTCCTTTGCGGACGGAAAAACGATCTTTGTGCGGGCGGCGGCGCTCACCGCAGACGGGCGCGCCACCGCGTATTCGCAGACGCTGCAATATGCCGCGGACGGCGTGATCACGCTGGCGGACGACGACTTTTCTTCCGTCTCCGGCTGGACTGCCGTCAACACAGACCTGCGTTCGGACGGGGTGCTCGGCATCATGAACATCCTTGCGGGCGATATCGGGTACGGCGTAAGTTCGATCGAAAAAACATTTACCGTGACCCTTTCGGAGGGGGTGCTCTTCGAGTTTATCCCGTACGGAAAGGTGCCCGGTTCGCGCTGGGATCTTACCCTCTCGCTCGGCGGCACGCAGAAAACGCTCGTTTCGGAAGAGGCAGGTCTTGGCGGTGGGTACGTGTTTGCCATGGAAGAGCTGTTCCCCGGCGTGTCGGGCGAGCGGCAGGTCACCGTCCGCTTGGATGTAAAAGGGTACAACCGCAGCTTTATGATCGAGCGCGTGCGCTTCGTCAAGCCGGTGGAAAACAGCGCGAGCCGTTCGTATGAAAACCTGCTGGCAGGCGCCTTTGCGGGGGAATTGCAGCACGAACTGCGCGCGGGGTCGCTGGTGCTTTCCAACGAAAACGCGGGGGAAACGTATTTCCGCACGTTTACGACGCAAGCCATCGATCTCGGCGGCAGCGCCCCCGTTTCCTACTTCCGCATCACGCTGAGCGGCGCGCGGATCTTGGATCGGGTGCAGGTGCAAATTTGGGATACGAACCAAAGCACGAAGTATTACGAATCCGTGCTGAACGTGAGCACGGGGCTGGTGCTCGACTTTGACGCGAACGGCAGCGGGCGCCTTGCGGCGTATCCCTTCGGGGCGCGGCAGTACGTTGTGAAGATCGCGCCCGTGAGCGAGGCGGAACAGGCAACGGTCGTCTCCGCTTTTGCGGGGGCAAAGGCGGATTACTCGGATGCGGCAAACGTGCTGGCTCCTTCCGTTTCCGCGCCCTCCGTTTCCGTGACGGTAACGAGCGATCTTTCGCAAAACGGATACCTTGTTTTCGATGCGGATATGGCGGCGGGCGGCAATGCGGCATGGAAGCTGTATGTGCGCGATACGCAGACGGGCGCGATGGCGGAAATGCGCATCCCGCAGGAGATCGAGGGGTTTGCTTCCGCCGAAGACTACGCGAACGGCGTAAACAACGGCTATTATTTCCGCGAAAAGGCGGGGCTGTTCGTCTACGATCTGCGCGCGATCATGGGCGCGGTGCTGGGCGAAGAGGCGGTTTCGGGAGAACGTTCGTATGAATTTGTGATCGAAGTTTCTTCCGGAAGCATGCAGGTAAATCAGTTCTATTTGACAAATGCAAACGCGCGGGCGTCGGTTTGCGCATAAGAAAAAGGAGGAAAACGATGAAAAAATTCTTGGTCCGCTTTTTGTGTGTGTTGTTTGCGTTGGCGATGGCGTGCGGCATGGCGTTTGCCGGCTGCGCGGACGGAGAGAAGGGACCGGGCGGCGAGGACGACGATCCGTCCGTCGTGGATCCGGGCGGCGATCCCGAACCCGAACCGGAGGACAACCGCTTCCGCCTCGACGCTTCGTACAACGGCTCGTACGAAACGACGCTGGCTGCCGTGGAGCAGAAAGCCGGTTTGACGACGGTCTCCTTTGACCCGACGCAGGAGGGCGACCCCGGTACGAGCTGGGGATTCGCCGTGGTATCGGGCAGGGTCAGCTCCGATCTGTACCCGTATTTGGTGGCGCGCGTCGTCAACGTGACGAATGCCGCGGCGATCAAAATGACGGTCAAAGGCAAGGAATACGACCTGTTCGGCGATTTCAAGCAGACGGGCGTGCTCGTGTACGATCTGCGCACGGCGGAAGAGGGCGGCCTCATCGCCAACCGCATGGACTTCCAGTTGCAGATCACGGCGGTGAGCGCAAGCGAAGACGCGGCGGCATCCATCACCTTTGAAAGCATCGCCTTTGCGGCTGCCCCGCCCGTCAACGACGCTTTTTCTTCGGGCTGGGAGGTGACGGGCTCTTCGGGGGAGAGCGCGGCGGAGGTCGTGCCCGAAGGCACGGCAACGCTGCAAAAAACATTC
This sequence comes from uncultured Clostridia bacterium, assembly GCA_944346885.1. Lineage (GTDB taxonomy): Bacteria > Bacillota > Clostridia > Christensenellales > Borkfalkiaceae > Borkfalkia. The sequence continues at coordinate 146,367 of CALVMR010000018.1, forward strand.
GCCGCCGATTTTTCCGCCACGCCCTATATCGGGCTGACCGTGCTGGATATGAGCACGGACGCGATGTTCTCGCTCTCTTTGGAAAAGGACGGAAAGCAGACGCAGGTCTGGGAGAACTATTCGCTGTCTCCCGAAACGGATATCACGCGCGGCACGGGCTTTACGCTGCGCAAAGATCTCTCCGCGCTCGCCCTTGCCGCGGGCGAATACGAGGTCACCGTCACCGTGGAGGGCGGCCCCGTCACCTTCTCCGCGTTCGAACTTACGGCGGAAGAGCCCGTCTCCTTTACCGAATTTGACGAGGACGCGCTCGAAGGCATTGACGATAACGACGCCGTTCGGCTGGACGCGGAGGCAGGAGCGCTGCGCGCGCAGGTGGTGGAGGATGCGTACTTTACCGTGCCCGCGCTGTACAACGTAAACGCCTATCCCACGTTGGAGATCGAAATTTCCGCGGTGACGGACGGCGAAACCGAAACGGAATACGCCGTCGAAGTGGCGCATTTGCAGCGCGCGCAGACGGTCGTGCCGCGCACGGGCGAGGCGGGCAAACATTCCGTCAACCTGCCCGAATACGGCTTTACGGGCGTCATCGGGTTTGAGATCCGCGTGTACATTTACGGAGAGACGGGCGCGGCAGCCACGGCGGCGGGCATCACGGTCAAAAGCATCTGCGCGACCGATGCGGGCATCCGCGACATCCGCGTAAACGAAACGTTCGACTCCGACGAAAACGGTTGGGCGGCAAGCGGCGGCGAAATGGAGATCTCCGGCGGCGCGCTGATCCTTTCGGGAGACGGCGCTTCCGCTTCGGCGTCGTTCGACATCGACGCGGGCGCTTACCGCTACCTTACGGCGCAGGTGCGTTCGGTCACGGGGCAGTGGTCGCTCTCCGCAAACGGAACGCAGATCGTTGCGCCGACGGGTGCTACGGGCGAAGTGAGCGGCGATCTGCGCTTCGCGGGGCTGGATTCGGTGGAAGAGAACGTGCGCCTTACCTTTACGGTCACGGGCGAGAACGCGGCGCTGTGCGTGGAGAGCCTTGTCTCTTCGGCGACCCCTGCCGAGAGCGGCGGGAGCGCAGACGTAACGGGCGGCGTGCTGAAAGAGACGTTTGCAAGCGCTTCCGGCTGGTCGGGCGAGGCGCGCGCGATGGTCCGCGGCGGCGAGCTGACGGTGGAGCAGGTCTCCATGACCGCCTCTTCGAGCATGGCGGAAAAGACGTATGCGGGCGTGGATACGACCGCGTGCAAATATCTGTGCATCGGCGTTTCGGGCGCGAATGCGCGGTACGCCATCGCCGTGTACCGTGCCGGCAGCGAAGTGTACAAAACGCCGGACAGCGTCGGCGCGCAGGATTTTTGCATCGACTTATCGCAGTACGGCTTTGCGGGCGTGCAGGATATTAAGATCGCCGTGCACGCCGTGGCGGACGCTTCCGCCGCGTATGACCAAAACATCCGCGTTACGCTTGACCGCATCGAAACGGCGGCGCAGGCGGGCGGCACCGGGTACCGGCAGACGGCGATGGACGAAGTGTACGCCGACGGCGCGAAGCAGGGGTACGATTGGCAGCTGAAAGGCGCGTCGTACGCCATTGAGGAAGGAAAGCTGGTCGTGACCCCCGTCTCCGGCGGGCGCATCGGCAAACTCGTTCCTCTCGATCTGAGCGCGAACCGCTACCTCAAAGTGGATTATGCGGGTTCCGAAAACGGCGGCTCGCTGGATTTCCAAGTCGGCTCGCTGAAAACGAAGATGACGGAAGCGGGCGTGTATTACATCGATCTGAGCGCGCTCGGCACGGGCGTGCAAACGCCGAGCATCGAACTGTGGCCGGTGGGCGGAAGCGTTGCCGTAAACAGCATCGTTTCCGTAAACGAAAAGCCGGAGGAGCCCGAACCGGAGTTTTCCGAGGGAGACCTCTTTGAAACGGCGGAAGGATGGAGCGGCGCGGCGCAGGCTGCGGTGCAGGGGAATGCCCTTACCGTTACAAAAACGACGACCGCCGCCAACTACGCGGGCGTGCAGAAGACGTATCGCGTCAACGTTGCCCAAACGCCCTATCTGTATGTGAACGTAACGGGCGCAAACCTCAAATACTCCGTGGAATTGCTGGACGGCGCCGTGCAGCGCCACAAAACGGAGGACCTGATCGGCGCGCGCGATTTCTGCTTCGATCTCAAAGAGCGCGGCTATGCGGATACGGCGGACGTGACCGTTGTATTCAGCGCCGTCGGGCTCAGCGAAGGGCAGGTCGGCATTTCCGTGACGGTCGGCGCGCTGCAATTCATAGAGGAAGCGCGCGCGGCGGGCACGGTCGCGTGCGGCGTTGCAGACGATTTTGCCGCGGGCACCTATTACGATTGGGCGCAGGACGGCGCGGCGGGAACGCTGGCGGAAGGGGTCTACGTTGCCGAGGGCGGCGGGCGCATCGTCAAATCGCTCGTTGTCGATCTCGACGCCGCCCCGTACCTGCTCATCGATTTTGCGGGCGCGGAGGGAACGGCGAGCTTTACGCTCGGCGTCTTCGACGCGGCGAACACCGAACGCAAACCGCTGGACGGCATCAAGGAAGCGGGCGTACACGCCGTCGATCTGCGCACCGTGCTCGGCGTGCAGACGGGGCAGCGGACCATCCGCCTCGAATTGTGGCCGGTCGGCGGGGCGTGCTCGTTCCGTTCGGTCGCCACAAGCGCCGCCGCGCCGCAGGAAGAGGTCGTGGGAGATCTCTTTACGAGCGCGGCGGGCTGGTCGGGCAACGCGGAGGTCGCCGTGGCGGACGGAAGGCTGACGGTGACGCATGCGGCGGCGGATATGAATTACAGCCTTGCGAGCAAAACGTATGCCGGCATCGACGTGGAGAAGTATCCGTACTTGGTCGTGCGCGTGGCGGACGCAAATTACAACTGGTCGGTCGAATTGGTCGGGGTGGATAACTCCAAGGTTTCAGACTGCGGCGCGCGCGAGGTGTGGTTCGATTTGAAAGCGCTCGGCATTTCGGGCACGCAGGATATTACCGTGCAGGTCATTGCCGAGGCGGGTGCCTTCTCCGTGTCCCAGCGCGGCGTGTGCGTCGTGGTGGACCGCCTCCGCTTCGTTTCCGAAAAGGAGGAAGCGCCCGCGCCTGCCGCCGTCATTTCCGAAGATTTTGCGGGAGAACACGGCAGCTGGTGGGCAGACAGTTCGCTCGTCGCCTATGAAGAGGGCGTGATGCGCAGCTGGGCGGAGCCCGCGGGGCTCTCGCGCGTGAGCAAAGTGTTCAAACTCGATTTTTCGTCGCAGCGCTATCTCGTCGTAAACGTGGCGGCGCTGGGCGAAGGGGCGAGCGTGGAAGTAAAAGTCACCATCGACGGCGCCGAAAAAACGTTTGCCGCCGTCACCGAGGCGGGAACGTATACGTACGACTTGTACGAGCTGTGCGAGATGAGTGCGGCAAGCGGCGTAAAAAATGTGCAGATCCTTTTCTGGGTCAACAACAACGGGGCAAGTTTCGGAAGCGTTTCTTCTTCCGAAACTGCCGCGGAATAAAGGATAATTCGGAGGTAATCGGATGAAAAAGTTCGTATCGTGCGTGTTGGGATGCCTGCTCGGCGCCGCCTTCCTGTTCGGGGCGGCGGCATGCGGCGGCAAGGGGCCTGCCGGCCCCACTTCGGAGAGCGACACCGTTCGCATCGTCGTAAACTCGACCTTTCAGGATATTTACGCCCCCATGTTCGAAGAGTTCGAACAGCAAACAAAATACAGCGTCGAACCCGTTTGGGCGTCAGACGTAACGTCTCGCCAAGATACGATGATCGGCTCGCGCGATTATCCGGATATCATCGTCGGCGGCGATATGCACATGGCGAAGTACGAGCGCATTTTGCTCGACCTTTCCTTCCTCAAAACGGACGAGGAGTTCGACTTCGGCGATTTTTACACCGAACTCATATCGCCGCTGGAACAGGACGGAAAACTGCTGTTCGTGCCACGCTTTTTCAACACGGGCTTGCTGTATTACAACAAAGACGTGATCACCGACCCCGCCGATTATCCGACGGAGGAGTGGAAATACGAAGATTTTTATGCGATCGCGCAAAAGTATTCAAAGAACCTTACCGGGCAGGAAGATTCGCGTTACTACGGCGTTGCGCTGGATAACTTTTATTGGGGCGAATGGGCAACGCTCGTGCGGCAGGCGGGCGGCGAGCTGATGAACGAGGGCGGCTACATCGCGCTGGATACCGACGAGGCAAAGCGCGGCATCGAACTGTTTGCAAAAAATTCGTTCGGGTTTACGGGCGCGGATGTGTACGAAGGAACGTTGCAGCCGTATACGGGCGAGGGGCGCGCGTACGAAACGGTGAACGCGGGCGCGGGCGCGCGCATCTCGCCGGACGGGCTGGAAATGGGCTTTGAAGGATTCGGCAGCGGGCGCTACGCCTTCCAGTACGGCGGGCATACGCAAAACATCCCGATCTACCGAAACATGGACGCGAAGAACGGAAACCTCGATTTCGACGTGGCGCTGCTTCCGCTCGTCAAGGGCGCAGACGGAGCGTACAGCCGCAGCGGCGGCGAGCTGAGCATCGACGCGCTCGGCATTTATGAAAAGACAAAGGCATACGACGCGGCGGTCGCCTTTATCAAGTTCATGACGGGCAAAGAAGGCATCCGCATGCAGGCGGCGGCGGGGTATATGCCGCCCCGCAAGAGCATCGCGCAGGAATTGCTCGCCGTGCCCAAGGCGGAGCGCCCCGCCCCGCAGAACCTCGAAGCGGTGTTCGATTCGCTCGAATACAACGAGATCTTGCCCAACATTTCGTACTTTGTAGACGTGATGCAAAACGTTGTGCAGGAAAAGTTCGGCGAGCTGATGAACCGCGTTGCCACGGTGGAGCAGGTCGCCCAAGAGGCAACGGAAGAGGCGAACCAGCAGATCAATTTGATGTACAAATAAGAGCGGCTGTGCGGGCGGGGCGCCGCCCCGCCCGCAAGGAGGCGGTCCTATGGAAAAAATTAAAATGAGCCGGCGCGAGGCGATGCGCCACGTCAAATTCTGGCTGTTTATTTTGCCTGCCGTGCTCGGTTTTCTCTGCTTTTCGGCGTATCCGCTCGTCCGTTCGCTGCTGCTCAGCTTTACGGACGCGCCGCTGATCCCGGATCCGGATTATCCGGCGCAGTTTATCGGCTTTGAAAATTTTGAGCGGATCTTTGCCATCGATATGACCTTGAATTTCGGTCCCGCGCTGTTCTATACCCTCATTTTCGCCCTGCTGCATGTGCCGATCATCATGGCGATCTCGCTGGGGCTGGCGCTCATCCTCAACAAAGACCTGCCGTGCAGCGGGTTTTTCCGCGTGGTGTTTTACCTGCCCGCGCTGCTGCCCGCCGTCGGCATGTCCATCATGTTCCGCTGGCTGTTCACGCCGGGCAGCGACGGGTTCATCAACAGTTGGCTGCAATCGGTGGGGGTGGAAAACCCGCCGCTCTGGCTGGGCGCGGGGTCGGGCTGGCTGGGGCTGTTTACCATCCTGATCATGTCGCTTTGGGGCTTCGGTTCCAAAATGATCATATTCCTTGCGGCGCTCAAAAACGTGCCGCGCGACTTGTACGAAGCGGCAAGTTTAGACGGCGCTTCGCCGTGGCAGCAATTTTGCCGGATCACGCTGCCGATGATCTCGCCCATCTTTTTTTACAATCTCATGCTCACGGTCATTGCGGCTTTGCAGCTTTTTAACGAATCGCTGATCGTGGGCGGCACGACCAAGCAGACCACGTTTGTGGTGCTGTATATCTACAACACGGCGTACACGGGCGCAAACCCGCGCCTCGGCTATGCTTCGGCGCTGGCGTGGGTGCTGTTTTTGGTGATCGGCGTTTTTACCGTGATCCAGTTTGCGATCAAAAGAAAAGTTGCCTATTACGAAAACTGAGGAGAAAAGAATGACGGGTCCGGTACTTGCAAAGCGCTCGGAAAAGCTGCTTTTGCACGAAAAAAAATATTACGTTCGCGCGGCGGGGCATGTGCTGCTGCTGGTTTTGATCACGCTGCTGCTCTTTCTCCCGCTGATCGCGCTGCTGCTGATGTCTTTTAAGTCGGATAACGATCTGCTCTTTTACAATTACGCGCTCTTCCCGCACGAGTGGACGTTCGACAATTATTACAACGTTTTTAATTTGCAGGGCGGCACGCGCCTCAACTTTTTCGGCAGCATCGGCAATACGGCGCTGATCACGGTGTGCAGCCTTATCGGCACCGTGTTCACCTCCGCGCTGTGCGCCTACGGGTTCACGCGGTTCCGCGTGCGGGAAAACCCCGTTGTGTTCAGCGTGCTGTTCGCGGGGACGATGATCCCTTCGCAGGTGTTGCAGATCCCGATGTACGAGGTCTATTATACCCTGAATTGGATCGATACCTTTTGGCCGTTCATCGTTCCTTCCTTTTTCGGGGGCGGCATATTGAATATCTTTCTCATGCGCGAATTTATGCGCGGCATCACGCCGAGCATGTTCGAAGCGGCGGAGATCGACGGCGCGGGCGAGCTGCGCATGTTTTTGCAGCTGGCGCTCCCGCTCTCCGTGCCCGTGCTCGTCACCGTGGGGATCTTTACCTTCCAAGGGTCGTGGAACGATTTTTACGGCCCGCTGCTGTACATCAGCTCGCCCGAAAACTATACGCTGGCGCTGGCGGTCTACCAGTTTAGCACCAATTTCAACAGCTACACGGGGAGCATGAGCACGATGACGCCGTGGAATCTGATCGCGGCGGTCAACATCCTTTCAATGCTGCCGATCATCTTGCTGTACAGCTTCGGGCAGAGGTATTTTATCGAAGGGATCTCGCTGGGAAGCGTGAAAGGATAGGGGAGCCATGTATTTTTCGGTCATTTCATCGGGGGAGCGCCCCCTCGGCACCGGCAGGTTTGTGCGGTGCGCCCTTTCGCGCGAGCTTCCGAAGGGCGAATACGGAAAAAATTCATTGCGGCTCGGCGTTTTTTGCGATGCGCGGGAAGAGGAGGGGTTCATCCTCACGCACGACGTTTCGATGCGGCGCTGCGCGCTGCCCTATGCGTTCCCCGCGATCGTCAGCCGCCTTTCCTGCGGCAAAGAGGCATATTACGTTGCCTTTGTGGGAGATTATTTTAAAACTTCCGCGCCGCTGCGCACGGCGGTACGGGAGCGCAGCGGGGGCGGGTATTTCATCGGGCTTTCCAACGACGCGTTTGCGTGGGAGGGCGGCTCCGTTGCGGCGGCGGCGCACGTTGCGCTCTTTCCCGCCGCGGGGAACAGCTTTCTGCGCGTCATCCGCCGCTGCGCCAAGCTATATTACAGGCTGCACCCGCCGCGCAGCGCGGGGCGCGCGCCCGTGTTCGGCGCGGTGGATTTTACGGGCGCCGCGCGCGGGTTAAAGGAAAATTTGCTGGACGCGCGCGCGACCATGCACGACGGCGTGGGCGTCTACAATCCGTACGCCTACCACGAAGACGACGTGTACACCGAAGCCTTTGCCGCGCTCGACGTGGCAAAGGGGATGTACCGCTATGCCGTAACGCACAAAGACGAAGAGGCGGAAGCGCAGGTCTTTTCGGTTGCGGACCGCATTGCCTGCCCGGACGGGGAATACCGCTGGATCGAGCCCGCGCACAATACGCAGGGGTTTTTCCATCACGTTTGGGGCGCCCTGCCGCAGGGGGCGGCGCTCGTCAACGGAAAAAACGCCCCGCGCAAGGGCATGTTTTCAGACTTCGACGCCTTCGAAGAGGGCGAAAACCTGTTCAGTACCTTTAAGTATTACGACAGGGTGTTCCATTTGGGCGAGCTGGCGCTTTTGAGCGGCAGGCAAGCCTACCGTTCCGCCTTTTTGCGGGCGCTTCCCTTCGTCAGCGGTTTGCATTTGCCGCGGTACGGGCAGCCCGTTACATACGACCTCGATACGCACGAACCCAAAACGGGGCGGGAGGAGGGCGGCAGCGCGGGCGGCGCGGCGCTCTGGGCGGAGATCCATTTCCTCGCGTGGAAGCTGACGGGAGACCGCCATTGGCTGCACGAGGGGTTGAAGGGGCTGGACGCGTGCAACCGTTTGGATTATACGCACATGTATTCCATGCGCACTTCGCCCAAGCCCATCGCGCTCGGCTGGTGCGTGCGCGCCAACCTCGACGCGTACCGCATCACGGGGAAAAGGCGGTATCTTTCCCGCATGCGGGAGGCGGCGGGCGGCATCTTCGCCCACTACTATCTGGATACCAATCCGCATACGTTTTTTGCCGCAAACGGGTTCGGGTACGCCTGCGCCTGCGAGCGGTGGGAGGCGTTTTTGGAAATGGCGCAGTCGCTTTGGCTGCTCTCCGGGGCGCTGCCGCTGCTCGGCGACGCGGCGCTGTGCCGCCTGTTTGCGGACGCGGCAAACACCTATTTGTGGGCGCTGCCCGTCAATGCGCAGCCGTACGGCAATCTTGCCGCGGGGTACGATTCCATCGGCGCGGAATACGTGCCGTACGAATACACGACGGGGCATCAGGGAGACAACACAACGGAATGGGGCGGAAGCCAGTCCTGCGCGCGGCAAACCAAAGAAATTTACGGTTCCGGCGAGCTGTTTTTGCTGGAAGAGATCTTGGAAGGGCACGCGCGCAGCTTCGACGCGCACGTGCTGCTCGTCTGTTCCGATCCCGCCGATCTGTACGGGAGCGAAGAGGGGCTGCACTTTTGCGTGTATTCCGCCCATCGGGAGGAGCGCGCCGTGCCGGTCGCCTTTCGGCTCCCCGCGGGGCGCTATCGTATAGAGTGCGGCGCGTATGCCGCCGTGTACGACGCGCGCCGTTTGGAAAAGGGCGTTGCGCTGCCCGTGCCGCCGCAAAAACCCTTGCCGCTGCGCGTGCTGCGCATCGGCGAAGAAGCTGCCGAAGCGCCGCGGCAGGGAAGCCTTTCCTGCCGCCTTACCTGCCCGCGGGAGCTGCTGCGGCTGCGCTGCGAGGAGGGGGCGCAGGTGTACGCCCTGTTTTTGAACGGGGTGCGCGCGCAGGCGGGCACGGAGGGGGCGTTTACGGCGTTCGTCTGCCGCGAGCACCCCGTGCGCGTACGGGTAGAGGCGTACGGCGAAGAGGGTACCCGCGTGTACGAAGAGGTGCTGCCGCCCTATCGGAAGCGGTTTTTATACCGCAGCGATCTTTCGGGGAAAGATTTTTATTGCGAAGGGCTTACGGCAAAAACGGACGGGCATTGCTGCATGTTCTACGCCGAACAAACGCCCTGCCGCGGGCGCGTGCGCTTTTGCGGCGTCGGCGGAGGGATCTTCGCGCTGCGGATCGGGGCGCTGAACGCATACACGCGCCTGCGCGCCGTGCTGGCGGAAGGGAAGAAAAAAACCGTGCTGCTTGGGCGGCTTACGGAGGCGGGGCTGTATGAGTTCGACCTGACCGCCGCAGACCGCGGCGCGGCGGTGGAGTTGCTTGCCGAAGGGAAGACGGGCGGGTTTCTTTTGTGCGGAGCGGAAAGCTATTTGCCCGTGCAGGAAGAAGCGCCCGCGTGGAACTTTACGGGCGAGGGAGACCGCGCGTGGGAGGCGGAGCTTTCCCCCGATCTTCCCTTTGCCGAATTTACGGTGGCGCAGGTCGGCGAAGGCGGGGAGGTCCGTTTTTACTTGGACGGGGAGGAACTGTTCACCCCCGCGGAACGGGCGTACCCGCACCGTGTTTACAGGAAAAACCGAAACGTGTATAAGTTCCCCGTCACGGGTACGGGCAGGCACGCCTTTTGCGTGCGGTTTACAAAGGGCGGCGTGCTGCGCTCGGCAAAGCTGACGGCGGAGGGGCATTATCCGTATCGGCATTTGGAGTTTTAAAATAAGAAGGGCAAAATTTTTTTGTTTGCGTGCCGTTGCAAACGAAGAAAAGCAAACAACATAAAAAAGGAGGAAAAGAGGATGAGAAAAAGAATCCGTTTCGGAAAAGCGCCGGCATTGCTTTTAAGCCTGCTGCTGGCAGTGGTTTGGGTTGCAGGCTGCGCGGAGAATGGAGGAAAGCCTGCGGGAGAAGAGCCTACGCTTGTTTCGATCGCGGTGACCACGCCGCCGGATACCGTTGCTTATACGGAGGGCGAGAGCTTCGATCCCGCCGGCATGGTCGTTACGGCAACGATGTCGGATGAAACGACAAAGCCCGTTACGGGATATACTTATTCGCCGACGGGCGCGCTGGCGGCGGGCGAGACCGAGGTGCGCATTTCGTACACCGAGGGAGGTGTTACGGTGCATACCGAGGTCGCCGTTACGGTACAGCCGGCAGTGCAGGCGACGCTCGTTTCGATCGCGGTGACCACGCCGCCGGATACCGTTGCATACTATGAGGGCGAAAGTTTCGATCCCGCCGGCATGGTCGTTACGGCAACGATGTCGGATGAAACGACAAAGCCCGTTACGGGATATACCTATTCGCCGACGGGCGCGCTGATGGCGGGGGAATCTTCGGTGCGCATCGAGTATACCGAAGGGAACGTTACGGTGCATACCGACGTTGCCGTTTCTGTCTCCGCCGTCGTTTTGCAGTCGCTGCAAGTGGAGCAAGCGCCCGCCAAAGTGAGCGGGTATCAAACGGGAGACGCCTTTGACCCGTCGGGCACCGTGCTGAAAGCGGTGTACAACAACGGAAAAACGGAGCGGATCGAGGCGGATGCGTTTTCCGAAAAACAAGTGACCTGTTCTGCATCGGGCGAACTGCACAGCGGCGTCACGTCGGTGACGTTCGGGTACGGCGGCGCAACTTCCGACCCGGTGGAGATCGAGGTCGCGCGCCGCGCCAATGAGCGTATTGCGCCCGTTTTGGATACCTATGTGCGCAGCGACAGTATCTATGTGACGACGGCGGCGCCGTGCGACCATTCGGATCACGGAGAAGAGTTTTTGCAATACGGGGATCGGGCGATGAGCGGGGCGGACGCTTTGCAAGTCGGGTTCGGAACGCCCGGCTTCGGGGAATATTATCTTTCCGCAGGCTACCTCGTTTTCGAATTGCCCAACGTAAAAGCGGAGGGGTTGGCGGATGTGCAGAGCGCCGTGCTGCGCCTGTGCCTGCAATCGGCAAGCGTCGGGTATATGGATGCGCGCCGCACCGTCAAAGTGGTGATCGCCGATTATGATAAGATAACGGCGGATACGACGTACAACAATCTTGACGGAACAGACGGCTCCGTATCGGGGGCGGTAACGGCGGCGGAGTTTTCCGTTGGCAAAACGGCGGACGAATGGTACGAGGTCGATATCACCTCCGCCGTCAAAAACAATTTAACGGGCAGATCCGGGAAATTTGCCATAGGGCTTTTCGACGATGAAGACCGTAACCTGTATGCGAGCGTTAAATTTTATTCGAGCGAGGCGCAGGATGCTTCCAAACGTCCGGAATTGTTGCTCAATTACACGGCGCCCGCGGCGGAGGGGATCGAAGTCTCTTCGCGGAGCGTGGTACTGGCAGTCGGCGGGCAAAAGGAACTTGCGGCAGCGCTCGTGCCTTGGTATGCGGCGGGAGAGTTATCCTATCGGAGCGAGGACGAATCGGTCGTTACCGTTACGCAAAACGGCGTGCTGCAAGGGGTGGAAGAAGGAAGCTGCGCCGTCATCGTATCCTGCGGGGAAAAGAGCGAAACGGTGCAGGTAGAGGTCGTGCCCGCTCCGGAAGGCGTGCAAACTTATCATGCCTCCTATACCGCCTCCTCCTATGCGTATACGGCGTTTGCGGGCGCGGCGGCGGACGATGCGGTCGTTTATTTCAATTCGCACAACGCGGGCTGGGATGCGGCGGCAGAGTCGCGCGGATATATCTGGTTTGATTTTGCCGCATACGGCAGCGGCACCGTCGGGCAGGCGACGGCAATGATGTTCCTTTCCGGCAGTCTGCCCGAAGCGGCAGGGACCATGCAGGTGGAAATTTATGCGGCGCCCGGCAGCAAAACCGATCTGTTCGCGGCGGATGCGCCCGCGGGAACGGCGGTGGATCCGAATGCCGTCGATCTTGTGATGACGTACATTGCCACGCGTTCGTTTACATGGGGGCAGATCGCGCTGGGGCAGGCGGTAGAAGTGGATCTGACCGATTATATCAATGCAAACGCGCCGTATTTGGAAGACGGTATGGTGCTGATCCTTGTCACGCGTGAAGTTTCCGCGGGGAACGGGCTGTATTTCGGCGGCTATACGAGGACGGACGGCAGCACCGATTGGCGGCCGCGCCTTGCCGTCGGCAGCCAAGCCGCATAACGAGGAGAGAGGAAAACATGAAAAATACGATCTCGCGCAGGGCGCTGGCGGTGCTGCTGAGCATATTGCTTCTGTTTGCGTTTGCGGCGGGATGCGCGCCCGATATACCGGAGGAGGAAGAGCCGGGCATAATCGACCCGGAAACTCCGGATCCGGACCTCGATCCCGACCCGTCGGCGGAGGCGGGGCTGCTCTCCTCTTCGCTTACGGCGGCGGATCCGGTAAAAATGCCCGCGCAGCCCGCGTTGGAGGGGTATACGGTGCAAGAGCCGCAGGCGGAAGAGAGTGCGCAGCTCCCTCCCGCCGAAGCGGCGCCCGTACCCGTTTACACAATGACGATTCCGAGCACGGAGAGCGTGTTTACGGATATCCACGCGCAGTCTAATCAAGACGGCATGCCGTACCTGAAAATTTGTGCGGGGCTGGACGAGGCGACGACGCTGCTGAAATTCGATATTTCCGCGTTCCGCGGGGAGATCGAGTCTGCCGTCATACAACTGTACGTACAGGAAAGTTCGCCCATGCTGCGCAGCGGCGTGCGCACGATTTCCGCGTTTGCGGCGTCGGATGCGTATTGGTCGCAGTACACCGTTACGTATTCTTCCGCGCCGCAACCCGCGGGGGAGGCTTTGGATACCGTATGCGTGCCGAAAACCGCTGATCGGTTTTCGGTGGATATCGGCGCGTATGCCCGTTCCATGCAGCAGCGGGGGCAAACGGTTTTCACCGTGCTCTTGAAAAACGTGACGGATACCGAGGACAGTGGTTCGCTTCTGTTGTTGGACCGCCGCGGAGAACGGCAGCCCGTGCTGCGGCTCTCCAATTATGCGGCAGGCATAGAGATCACCGATCTCGGTATCGAAACGGATCGTTTGCACGTCAATGTCGGCGTTACGCGCCGCATCCCGTCCGATCCCGCCCCGCGTCATGCCGGGGATAAGGCGATCGTTTGGGAGAGTTCGGATGAACGGATCGCCGCGGTGGATGCGGCGGGCAACGTGACGGGCGTTTCGGAAGGAACGTGTACGATCACGGCAACGGCGCGCGCGGGCGGGCTGAGCAAGGAGATCGAGGTTTCGGTAAAGGATGCGTCCGCCGCGTTTTGCGACGCGCTGTCTCCTTTGAACGATACGAGTTTGCTCTATTACCGAAGCGATTTTCCCGGCGTTACGCCCGAACAGGCGGCGGCGCAGGATACGAATTGGTCGGACGCGGAAGAGCTTACCGTTGCTTCTCGTATGAATTTTACGACGCAGACGGACTATTCGGCGCGTTCCTTGCTGCAATTTTCCCTGGCGGGATTCGGGGATTCGGGTTTTTCCTCCGTTGTTTTAAAATTGTATGTCCGTGAATTGGCGCTGAACGGCGTCACTTCGCTGCGCGTCGGTATCGTGCGCTCCGTACAGTACGATACGGTGACGTATGCGGGGTACGGGCAGGAACTGCGGGAGGCGAAGGTCGTGCCCGTACCCTCGTCCGAGGGAGAGTTCTGCATCGATCTGACAAGTTTTTTCAATGCGGGAGAACTGTATGCCGCCGATGCCGTGAACGTCGTGATCGAAGCGGTGCAGCTGCCGTGGTATACCGATAACATCATCCGCTTTGCTTCGGCAGAGGCGGAGGATCCGGCGCAGCGGCCGCAGCTGCTGGTGGAGGGGATCTACGGTTCCGAGCCAGCCGACGCCGTGGAGGAAACGATCGCGGCGGTCGGAGCGGTGAATGAAAACAGCTTCGGCAAGATCGTGGACGCCGTTCGGGCGTACAACGCGCTTACCGACGGGCAAAAGCGGCTCGTTTCCAATGTGGAAACTTTAAAAGAAGCGCAGGCGCGGTACTATGCTTTGGTCCGCGGCGAAGGAGAAAACGCGATCGTCTATCCGAAGCCGGAGGGGTATATGACCTCCGTTACCGACGATTACGAAGACCGGTACGTTGTGGCGGTGGGAGACAAGGTGGTGCCCGTGTATCCCGCGGACTGTACGTACAACGGCGATCCCGCAAGCGTATCCGCTTTTGTGCATTTTGATTTTACGGGCAGCGTAAAGGTGCGCGTCGCAACGGAGTTTTCGTTTTCTTCCGTGGTCATTCGTCCGCTTTCGCTCGGCATCGAGGCGGAAACGGAAGGGAACATGATCACCTTTACATTGTATAAACCGTGCAACATTTCCATTGAATTTGACGGAAATACAAAGAACAATTTGCAGGTCTTTACCAATCCCGTTCGCAATTACGATTTTTCCAATACACGGGTGTACAACTTGATCCGCCCGGAACAAGGGGCGGTGGATGCGGACGCGCTGTTGCAAAACATCCGCAGCGACAAGATCAACGTTCTGTCTTTTGAAGAGGGGATCTACACGCTGAACAAGGCGCTTGCCTTGCCGGCAAACACCTATCTGTATATCGGCGGGTCGGCGGTTTTGGAGGGGATCGTTTCATCGGAATACGCAAACGGCTCTAAAATCATCGGCAGCGGGATCCTCAGCGGGGAAAAGTTTGAACGAAGCGTCATGTATATGGTGCGCATATACCGCGCCGTAGATTTTGAAGTGAACGGCATTATTTTGCAGGATAGCCCGCACTGGACGTTTGTTCCGGTAGAGTGTGAAAATCTTTTGGTGGAAAACTTGCGCATCATCGGGCAGCACCGCGCCAACAACGACGGGATGGATATCATCAGCTGCCGTAATACGACCATCGACAATTGTTACGTCCGCACGATCGACGACGCGCTCACTATCAAAGGCGCAAACTATATGTTTACCGAACGCGGCAAAAACGCGGATATCACTTACCAAAACAACGTTATTTGGAACTACGGAGCAGGGCAAGCCTTGCAGCTCGGCACGGAAACGTCGGCAGATTACTTTGAAGACATCGTTATCCGAAACGTAGATATCATCCACAACGATTCGGGTAGGGCTATTTCGCTGGAAAACGGGGATTCCGCTACCTTTCGCAACATCGTGTACGACGATATCCGCATTGAAACGGACGGCGGCGCGGCGCGCAATTCGTATCTTATCACGGCGCATGTGCTGGATCAGTACTATTCGATGGACGTGGAGCGCGGAAAGATCGACGGGGTGATCTTCAATAACATCCGTTACGGCGGCACGGCGGATCGCGGCGTTTCGGTCAGCGGATACGACGAAGAGCACACGGTGCGCAATTTGTCTTTCTATGCCGTCCGTTCCGGTACAACGGTATGGACGCAGGAAAACGCTCCCGTATATGTGGGGCAGTATGCGAGCGACGTCAACGTATATCCGCTTGCGTATTCGTTCCACCGTAACAAAACGGGAGAAAACCTGTTTGAGGCGGAATCTCTTGCCGGAACGGAGGAGATCCGTTCGGCAGGCGCAAGCGGCGGCGGGTATATCCGTGCGGAAGTTGCGCGGGGGAAACAGCTGGATATCACCGTCAATTTGGCGGAGTCGCGCCACTATGTGCCGCGCATCGGATATGCGAAATCGGAGGCGGGCGGCGCTTTCCGCGTGGCAATCGACGGGCGCGATACGGGCATTACAGCCGATCTGTACAGCGCCACGTCGCCATGGCAGGAGGTGGTGTACCCTACCGTATTTTTGGAAGAGGGATGCCATACGATCCGTTTTATCCCCGTCGGAAAGCATTCTTCGGCGGAGGCGGCGGATCTGCTTTTGGATTACATTCAGTTCGACGCGCCCTGCGACGACTCCGTTGAGGCGGAAGATATGCAGTATACGGGCGCCGTTTCCGCCGTTGCAAGCGGAGCGGCAACGGGCGGCTACTATATCCGTTTTGCGCCTTCTTCGGGCGGGGAAACGGCGCAGTTTACGCTGAATAACTCGTTTTTGCGCGACTGCACCATACGCATACAATATTTGGCGGGGCCGAACAAAGGAAGGTTCTCCGTACGCGTAAACGGTCAGGACCTCGGCGGCGTGATCGATACGTATGCCGCAGAGGAGAAGCGCGCCTCGTTCGATTTGGGAAAAATGACTTTGCCCGTCGGCGAGTTGTGCATCGAACTGATCGCCCGCGGAAAAAACGAGCTTTCGTCCGGGGCGGAAATAGCGGTGGACGCGTTTCGCTTTGTGCCGCCCGCCCGTGCGATCAAACGGATCACGCCGCAGCTTTGGGTAGACGGTTCTATCACATCGGAAAATGCGGCGCTGTATTTGAGTGCGAACGCGCAGGGCGGATATGTTCGGGCGGCAACGGAGAGCGACGGCAGCGCTTTGGTCATCAACGATCTGCGTGTGCTGTTTGCGCAAAAATACAGGCTTGTAGCGCAAATGCGGTTTGATCCGGATATGGGGATCGTGGACGCTTATTTCAACGGAGAACTTGTTCGTAGCGGGATCAATGCGTATGCGCCTTCGGCATCGGCGGTAGAGGTGTACCTCGGCTGCGTGGAGGCAGAACTTGAAAACGTGCTGCGCTTTGTAAAGAGCGGAAAAGATCCTTCGGCGCAAAATTCTTGGGTGGCGGTGTATGAAGTAAAGCTGATACCCGTTTCCGACGATTACGAGGAGCCGCAGCCTTTTGCCCCCGTAGGGAAAAAGGTATCGCTCGACCCTGCCGCGGGCGGCTATTTGCAGGCGTCGCTGGGCGGGCTTGCTTTGGGAGACGTGCTGCAAGCGGAAGTGACCGATGCAAACGGTGCCGTGCTGTGGAGGGGATACCGTACGGCGGATGCGTCGGGGCAGGTCTTGTTCTCCGTTTCCGAATTCGGATTGCCCTCGGCAGGGGAGTATGAGCTCCGTTTTACCGCTTCGCGCTATGCGGCGCCTGTGGCGGTGACCTTGCTTTCCTGCACGATGTATAGCCCCGCAGGCGATCTGTTTGCGGAAGAAGGCGGTTGGTCGGGCAATTCGGGCATTTCCTTTGCGGGCGGCGCCGTTACGATCGAAAAGGGGACGGATCCGTTTACGTGGGTGCAAAAAGAGTTTTCCGTCGATCTTGCCGCAGCCCCTTATTTCGTTGTGCGGTGCGACGATACAGACGGGGCTTTTGCGGTCAAAATTGCTTCGCCTCAGGGCGGAACGGATATTGAACTGATCCGCGATACATCGCGCACGGGGCTGTATTTCTTTGATTTGCGCGACTATTTGGATGCATCCGGAAATTATACTTTCAAGCTGTTCAATGTGGGCGGAACGCAGGCAAAGTTTTCCGTTATGCAGTTTTTGCAACAGCAATAATATGCGCGGCGGAACCGTTGCGGCGGCGAACCTATGGGTGATGAATTGTCAAACTAAGTGCAATACCTTGTGAGATTTTCTCGGAACAAAAAGAGCGGTGCTTTTATGCATCGCTCTTTTTAATAGAAAGCGGTTTAAAATACAAGCGTTCAAAGCGCCGCCGTGCGGCGCTTTGAACGCTTCCGAGGTCGGTGGGGGGCTTGCGCCTTTGGCGCAAAGTTTTCCGCCGCGTTCCGAACAAAAACCGCCGCGGGCTGCGCCCTCGCCCGTTCGCCTCTTTGCTTTCCCCGTCACGCAAAAAACCGCCCTTTTTGGGCGGTTTTCGTTTGGTGGGGACGGTAAGACTCGAACTTATGACCTCATGCATGTCAAGCATGCGCTCTAACCAACTGAGCTACGCCCCCGCGCGCTTGAATACTATACCATTTTCGGGCGGCTTTGTCAATAAAAAACGCGCGTTTTCGGAATTTTTCAAACTCTTTTTGCCAAGGCGCCGCGGCGGGGCGGCTTTCGTCCGTTTTCCCGCTTCGGCGGGTTTTGCTTCGGCAGGTCTTGCCGCTTCGGCGGCGTTTTGCTTCGGCAGACCGGATGCCTTCTTTCGCCGCACCAAAGCAAGTGCCGTCTGTGCCAAAGCAAGCGCTGCCGTGCCGAAGGGGAGCGCATTTTCGTTCAATCGTCAAAAAAGGACTGCCGGCGGGCGGGAGAGAGCAAAAAGCTCTTTTGATTGCCGTCGATGAGCGTATCTTCTTCGGTGAGCGTGCCGAGCAGCAGCGGCGAGGCGGGGTCGTGCTTCTTGTAATTTTCGCGCGCCAAGGCGGGGCTTTTGTTCGCGTAACAATATTTGCAGCCGTTGAGGCAGGTATCGTAAGCGCCGATATCGCGGCTTTCAATGCAATGGCAGCCCGCGCGCAGCCCTTTGTGCTGCACGGCGCGGAATTCGCAGTTGTTTGCCTTCCCCAAAATTTCCAGCGTGGCGCAGCCGGAGGGGCGGATGCCGTAGCGAGAATAATCCCCGTTCGTGCCGCACGTTTGCAGGCGGATGCCGTACTTTTGCGCGGCAGCGCCCATCCCTTCGGCGAGTCGGTCCTTATCCTGCTGCGTCAAGGGGATCAGTTCGGGCATGTTCGTTTCGAGTTTGCGGTACATCTCCACAAAGCTGAAAATGCAGCGGTCGATGTGCGGCGCCAGCTGCTGCGCCATGCGCGCAAAAGTTTCCAAGTGCCGCTGCACGGTATATTCTTTTGTGAGGAGAACGGGGTCGTACCGCCATGCGATGCGCCCTTTCCCGACGATCTTTTCCAGCTCGGTCAAGGTGCGGATGCTCTCTTCGACGGAGGGAACGCCTGGTTCGACGTCCTTTCCGTAGGCGGTGATCGTGTAGTGGAAGTAAGTGCGGTAACGGTCGGCGATCTCGTGCAGGCGGGGGAGGATCGGCGCGTAATTTTTAGAGCAGAACAGCACCGCGTCGATCTTGTCGGGGGAGAGTTCGTAGCGCGTCACCTTGTGCGGGAAGAGGGGATTGCGCGTGTATACAAACCCCTCTTTGAACCGCCGCAGCAGCCATTCGGAAAAGTATTGCACGGTATCCGTCCGTGCGCCTGTATTGAGGATCATGCGAACGCTCCTTACTGTTCGTCTGCCGTTTTGCTCTTTGCCGCAGAACCCGCGGCGGGGCGGAGGCTCTGTTCGGCAAAGCGGCAAAAGAGGGCGTCCCACGCGGGGAACTTCCGCCGCAGGGAGACGGGGGCGCCGCTGCCGTCGATAAAGCAGTGCGCGCTCTGCCCCGTGCAGCGCAATACGCCCGTCGCCGCGTCGCGGATCTCGTAGCCGATCTCAAACCGCACGCCCGTATAGCGCAGCAGCCGCACGCGGATCTCCACCGTTTCGGGGAAGCGCGTCATGGAGCGGTATTGCGCCGTCACCGAGAGCACGGGGCTGAGGATGCCCTCTCGTTCCATCACGTCGTATCCCAGCCCCATTTGTTCGAGCATATCCACGCGCGCCTCCTCCATCCAGCGGATGTAGTTGGAGTGGTGCACGATCTTCATCGTATCCGTTTCGTAATACTGCGCCTTGTGGCGGTACGGGCGGAAAGGCATAAAAGGCTCCTCCTTTTTGTATGGCGCGGAAGGGGCGGCATGCCCCTTCGGCGAAAGGTCACAAAGAGAGTATAGCACGCAAAAAGCGATCTGTCAACGCCGTTTTTCGCGCGAACGGTTGACGCGCCGCCGCGGCTGTGCTACAATTTTGAGCGGAGAAAAAAGTATGGAGACTTTGACGCAGCTTTCCGAGCGGTTCGGGATAAACGCAGAGTATGCTTCGGCGGCGTTTTATCCCGTGTTCCGCGGCAATTTGGCAGGGGTGCGGGTGCTTGTTTTATCCGACGAGACCACCCGCCGCTATGCCGATCCCTTTGCGCAGAAGCTGCGCGATCGCGGCATCGAAGCGGAGGGCTTTACGCTGCCTTCGCGCGAGCCCGTTGCCGACGAGGCGGCATGCGCCGCCGTGGAAGAGCGGGCAAAGCAAGGGTTCGGCTATGTGCTGGCGGTGGGGGCGGGCACGCTCAACGATATCGCCAAATACGTTACCTTCCGTTTGGGACTGCCCTGCGGCGTGCTGGCAACGGCGGCTAGCATGGACGGATACGCTTCGGGGGTGACGCCGCTCATCAAAAACGGGCAAAAGGTCACCGAAAACGCGCACACCGTGCGGGATATCCTGCTCGATACCGATTTGCTGCGCACGGCGCCGCCGCTGATGACGGGCGCGGGCGTGGGGGATATCTTGGCAAAGTACTGCTGCCTGACGGATTGGAAGCTCTCTTCGCTGCTCACGGGCGAGGCGGTCGATCCGGACGCGATGGCGCTCATGCGCGGCGCGCTCGAAGGGTGCGTCGCGTCGCTGGAAAGCATCCGCGCGGGCGGGGCGGCGGGGCTGAACGACCTGCTGCGCGCGCTGCTCGTATCGGGGTACGCGATGGTCCTTGCGGGCAGTTCCCGCCCGGCGAGCGGGGCGGAACACCACATGTCGCACTTTTTGGAAACGGACTTTTTGCGCCGCGGAAAGCCCGTTCCGCTGCATGGCGTAAAGGTGGGGCTGGGCACGCTCGTTTCGCTGCGTCTGTACAAACGCATCGCGGGGCTGAAAGAGGACTTTGCGGGCAAAGCGGAGGCGGCGGCGCTGGCGGTCCCGCTCCCGACGCCCGAATGGGCGGCGCGGCAGCTGGCGTCCTTCGGCTGCCCGACGCGGTTTTCCGAGATCGGCGTTCCGAAAGACGTGTTCCGCGCCATGCTGTTCAACGCACACACGATCCGAAGCCGCTTTACCGTTCTAACGCTCTACCACGAGCACGGGCTGATGGAGGGCGCGGCAGACGAGCTTACCGAACTCTTTTATTGAGGGGCATGCCTATGTTTACCGGCGTTTCCACAGCCAGCCTGTTTTTGCGCGAGACCAACGAGGACGCGCTGCCCGTGCTCGACGCGCTGGGCGTCGGCAGCACGGAGATCTTTCTCACCACCTTTTCGGAGTATACCGAATCGTTCGGGAAGCTGCTTGCTTCCCGCCTCGGCTCGCTGAAAGTAAATTCCGTGCACGCCGTGAACACCCAATTCGAGCCGCAGCTGTTTGCGGCGCACCCGCGCGCCAAGGCGGATGCGTTTTCCGTTCTGCGCGGCGTGATGGGCGCGGCGAAACAATTCGGGGCGGAGCGCTATACCTTTCACGCGATCACGCGGCTCAAAAAAAATTCGGCGCCCGCCGACTGCGGCGCCTTGGCGCAAAATTTTTGCGAAATAAGCGCCGTGTGCGCGGAATACGGCGTGCGCCTCTGTTTGGAAACGGTGCATTGGGCGCTGTACAACGCGCCCGGCATTTTTTCCGCCATCCGCCGCGGCTGCCCGCAGCTTGCGGGCGTTTTAGACGTAAAGCAGGCGCGCCTCTCCTGTTACCCGTACCAAATGTACATAAAGGATATGGAGGGCGCGATCTCGCACGTGCACCTTTCGGACGTAGACGATGCGGGTCGTATCTGTTTGCCCGGCAGGGGAACGTTTGACTTCGAAGAGTGCTTGCGGCGGTTGAAGGACGCGGGCTTCGGCGGGGCGCTGCTCATCGAAGTGTACCCGCGCGATTACGGCGGATACGGCGAGCTGAAACAGTCTTGCGAGTATTTGGACGAACTGATCTACAAGATCGGCAGATAAAGGCGCTTTTTTCGCGCAAAAAGGGTCTTTTTTTGAACGAAGTATTGACACCGTGCCGATTTTGCATTAAAATGAAAGATGGTTGCGGCGGTTTGCCGCGGCAAAAGTTTTCAACCGAAAGGGAGGATCGTTTTATGAATTACAGGAACAAAGAGTGGCGCAATTCCATGCGCCTGACGCTGGACTATAATTACATGATGAAGAAGTTCATCGGGCAGGACGGGTTTACCGATGCGGAGATGAACGAGATGAAAGAGGCGGCGGGCGATGCGTTCGATTACGTTGCCGAAAACCGCGGCAAGGGGATGATGGGCTGGACGGAGCTGCCGTACAACCAGGATGCCGTCGTCGAAGACATCCTTGCCACCGCAAAGGCGGTGCGCCGCAAGTTCAAATATTTTGTTGTGCTCGGCATCGGCGGCAGCGCGCTCGGCCCCATCGCCGTGTTCAACGCGCTGTGCCACCTGCATTACAACGACCTCGCGCCCTCCAAGCGCAAGGGTCCCAAGTTCTATGTGGAGGATAACGTAGATCCCGAACGCATGGCGGCGCTTTTGGACGTCATCGAGCCCGAAAAAACCTGCTTCAACGTCATCACGAAGTCGGGCGCTACCAGCGAAACGATGACGCAGTATCTCGTCATCAACGACATTTTGACCAAGGCGCTCGGCGACAAGGCGGCGGAAAATATCATCGCCACCACCGACGAAAAGAAGGGCAACCTCATCAAGCTCGTCAAAGAGTTCGGCTATAAGGCGTTCGTCATCCCCGACGGTGTCGGCGGCAGGTTCTCCGAGCTGTGCCCCGTGGGGCTGCTGCCCGCGGCGGTGCTCGGCATCGACATCAAAGAGATGCTCGCGGGCGCAAAATTCATGGACGGCGTCTGCTCCAAACCTTCGATCGCCAAAAACCCCGCGCTCGCCTGCGCCGTGCTGCAGATCATGGCGATGAAGCGCGGCAAAAACGTCGGCGTCATGATGCCGTATGCCGACAGCCTCAAACTCATGGCGGACTGGTACTGCCAGCTGTGGGCGGAGAGCCTCGGCAAGAACGTGACCCTCGACGGCAAGCCCTGCAACGTCGGGCAGACGCCCGTCAAGTCGTTGGGCGTGACCGACCAGCACTCGCAGGTGCAGCTGTACACCGAAGGCCCCTTCGATAAGGTGGTGACCTTCCTCTCCGTCAAGGATTACCGCACGGTGGTGGAGATCCCGCACGGCTGCGAGGATATCCCCGACGTGTCTTTCCTCGGCGGGCACACGATGAACGAGCTCATCCAGGCGGAGAACAAGGCGACGGCG
>CALVMR010000019.1 GCA_944346885.1 uncultured Clostridia bacterium
AAACCGTTCCACTTCTCCTCGCCGCAACATAGTGGATCATATTGTCATGGTCATCTTTATTATACACGATTTGCTGATAACTTTCAAGAGTTTTCGGCAAACTGTTACGCCCAAGCTCGTCACGGTACCGCTGTAAATTCTGATAATCCCGAATTAAATTGTGACTGCGTTTATAGGCAATGCTGTTTTCTTCCGCGCGATATGCGCGGCGGAACGCGCCGAGGTCTTTATACGGCATGGAAGAGCCGAGCGCCGCTTTTGCTTTATCAAAGTAGAGCTGCTCGTTATACCGCTGCCGCTGCCCGTCCTACCGGGCAGCGAAAAACCGCCCGAAACCACAGGCAAACGCCCTTTTTCGGCGTTTGTATTTTTTTATCATTTAGGTGAACGTTTCGATACAAATTATGAAAAAATTATGCTTTTTTTCGCAAGAAAATAAGAAATTTCCTTGCAAATCCCTGCATTTTATCTTATAATAAGATTGCGCGGCGTTCCGCCGCGCAAAAGACCCTGCCATACAAAACGGCAGGGTGAAAAAAATCTGTTTGGAGGAAAATGACATGAAGCAAAAAAGTTTGCTTGTGGCGGTCCTTGCGGTGGCTATGGCCGTTGTGATCGCCGTCACATGCATACTCGTCTTTGCCGGACCCGCAAAGCCCGTTTTCGCCGAAGGCGAACAGCAGACGGACGCGGCGGACGCGGCAACGACGGAAACGAGCTATCCTTCCCCCGCCGCATGGTACGACTTTACCGTGCGCGGCTTTTCGCCCCAAGGGTGGACGGTAGTAGACGGCAACACGACAGACGACAACACCGTTACGGTCACGACCGGCACGGGGCTGACCATACCCACCGCGATCAATAACGCCCGCCTCGGCTATGCGACCGCAAACCCGCTCAAAGGGAAACTTACCGACGCGGGATTTTCGGTGATCATGAACGCCTCCGTTACGGCGGGCGTCAACGACTTTGAAACGCTGTTCGGCTTCAACATGTCTGCCGACCCGAATACAAACGCCGCTAAGTTTTTTGCGGTCATGAGCAACGGCTCCGGCGTACGCCTGAACATTACGGCCGTTGAGGGCGAAAATTCGTACTATGATATCATAGGCAAGAGCGTTGTGAACATGGAGGAGATGACGCAATATATTTTGACCGTTTCCCCCACGGCGATCACCATTTACAGCAACGGCGAGCAGGTGCAGCAATACACTTGGTTCACGCGCACGACGGAAAGCACTGCCGTTCCACAAAAAGGCGCCTTCCTCGAATACAGCTACGAAACGATCGACTATGTGAACACCGCCGACTATTTTAACATCGGCATTGCCACGAGCATATGGGGCAACGGCGGCATGACCGTGGAAAACGTAGCCTTCTACGACGCGCCGCTGACGGCGGACGAGATCGCGGCGATCAACGCCAACCTGCCCGACCTTACCGCCCTGGACGCGCTGTTTGAAAAGACCGATCTTTTCAGCATCACCAACTACGATACGACACAAACAGGCTGGACGGAGGCGTACGCGGCTTACACCGCGGCGCTTGACACCACCGAAAGGCTGAGCATCCTCTCCGCCACGCAGGAGCAGGTGAACAGCGCCGTTTCCGATCTGCAAAGCGCTTATACCGCCCTCGACGCCTTCCTGCGGACGCAGGATCTTACGAACGGGCTCGTCGCCGCGTTCCCGCTCAACAGCACGGCGGGCGGCACGAACATTAAAACGAACAGCACGCAGAGCGCAGACCTCGTATCCTACATGAACGGCAGCAACGGCGCGGGCGCCGTGACCGCCACCGAACCGCTTACAAGCAGCGACCGCTTTGCCACCTATCAAGGGGTGAACGCCGCCAAACTGTTTGACGAGCAGCACCTGAACACCTACCAAAACCCCAACCCCTATGCCGACCTTGCGGCAACGAGCAACACGATGGGGCTCTCCATCCCGCACAGCGCGTTCAACGGCGTAACGGCGCAGGGCGGGCTGACCCTCTCGTTCAATGCGTACATTGAAAACTTCTATTCGGGAGACTGGGGGCGCCTCTTCCAGCTCGGCAACTACCAGTTTGCGACAGAGCAAAACGCACAGATTTTTTTGGCGGTGAACGGCGTACTCGCCTTTGACGACGCCTCTTCCGGAAAGGTGGAGAACGTTATCCCCAACACCTCCCCCATGTGCAGCATTTTGGCAAAACAGTGGTATTCGCTGAGCCTCGTGCTCGACCCCGCGTACAATACCGTCACCCTCTACCTATCCGGCTACCAGCTCGAAGACGGGGCGATCGTGTACAAATTCGGTTGGAGCACCGTAACGGTAACGCAGGCACAGCTTGCCGTGCTGATCGGCTCGATCGCCGACGAGGGCGCCGAAAACTGGCTGGGCCGCTCCTTCTGGGACGACGCCGACAGGTCGGTCGTCGGGGCGGTGAGCAACCTGAGCGTTTACAGCCGCGCGCTCTCCGCTAACGAAGTGAACGCGCTGCACAACACGGCAGATCTTTCCACGCTCATGGAGCAGGCATAAGGAGGGACCACCATGAAAAAGATTGCAAAAACAAGGATCCTCAGCTGCATTTTGGCGCTCCTGCTCATCCCCGCGTTCATCGTAACGCTGTTTGCGGGCTGCACCGACCCGGACGCGACCGCCGAAACGTACACCGTGACCGTGGTAAACGGCACCATCCAAGGCGGCGAAGAAAGCGGCGAATTTGAAGAGGGCGCAAGCGTCACCGTCGTTGCCACCGTGCCGAGCGGCAAAGTTTTTAAAGAATGGACTTCGGACGGCGAAACCGTATCCACAGCCAACCCCTACACCTTTACCGTTTCCGCCGATGTAACGCTGACCGCCGTTTTTGAAAACGCGAGTGTCACCAAAACGCACACCGTGACCGTGGTAAACGGCACCATCCAAGGCGGCGAAGAAAGCGGCGAATTTACAGAGGGCGCAAGCGTTACCGTCGTTGCCACCGTGCCGAGCGGACAAGAGTTTGTAGGCTGGGCGGTCGGCGACGAAACCGTATCCACAGCCAACCCCTACACCTTTACCGTTTCCGCCGACGTGACGCTGACCGCCGTTTTGCAGGCGAAGCAGCCGATCCCTGCCGAAGGGGAAGGCGACCCCGTTGCCCTGCAAAAGAGTACGGGCGGCAACCCCATCGCGGGCTTCGGCGTCGGCGACGAAACGTTTGACCGAGACTGGACCAGCAGCGACACCGACAAAATTTGGCAGGAAGGCGACGAAAACTTTGCAGACGTGCTCACCTACGGCGGCGACCCCGCGGTCATGGTCGTAAAAGACCCCGATACGAACGTAGAGACGGCGTACCTGTACGTCGGGCACGACGTGACCGAGCAAAAGCTTACCTCCGCTTACACCATGCCCGAATGGATCTGCTACTCCTCCACCGATCTCATCCATTGGAAGACGGAGAGCATCATCCTCGACATCGAAGACGTGCCCTATGCGGCAACTTCGTACGATTCGGCTTGGGCTTCGCAGGTCATCGAATACGAGGGCTACTATTGGTTCCTGTTCTGCACCTACACAAATAGGGAAGTCCTCACCGGGGAAAACGGGCAGCAGTGCATCGGGCTTGCCGTTTCCGACAGCCCTACGGGCCCCTTTGAATGCTTCAACACGCCGCTCGTGTACAGCAGCTGGACGAACATGAGCGATAACGGCGTAGACGCGAAGGATGCGGGCTGGAACGACATCGACCCGACGGCTTGGGTTACCTCCGAAGGAGAGATGTACGTTGCCTGGGGCAACTCGCACTCCTTCATGTGCCAGGTAGAAATGGTCAACAGCACCGACAACGGTACGAAGTACAATGTGGAGTTGGAGATCGTCGATCAGAGCGTGAAGCATGATACAAGCGAGATCCAAACGACGGACGACCCCTCGTTCTATTGGTTCGGCTATAACGGCATCGAAGAGACCGCCGATATCATGCGCATCGACCTCTACACCCAAAACTCGGCGAACAACACCTTCACCGAAGCGCCCTACCTGTACGCGCGCGACACCGACGGCGACGGCCATGAGGACCGTTACTACATGTTCTATGCCGCGGGCTGGCGCGAAGCGCTCGCATACAGCTATGTAGACGTTGACAGCCCCGACGGGCTGTGGGAGGACGTGTGGACGTACGGCAACCGCTTGATGGACCCGACTTCCACTTCCAACACCAACCACCCCGCCATCTTCGATTTCGGCGGCAAAACGTACATGATCTACCACAACGGTTCCCTCCCCTACGGCTGCGGGTACCGCCGTGTGGCAAACATCACCGAGCTTACGTTCAGCGATACGGGCTTCGTGCAGTTTGCCTATGAAAATTCGACGGGGCTGGACGGCGTGAACACCAAGATCACGCAAAACGACATCCCCATCGGGCACCTGTACACCGTCAATTCGCACAACGACATGTACTACCCCATCGACCTGCCCACCTTCTGGAAAGCGGCTTCCTCCTTTGAACACGAAGCAGACGCGCTTTGGGAGCTGGAACTGCCGAAGTTTGTGCCGCAAGGCGAAAGCGCCGCCAATTACATCTCCATCCAGGCGTACAACATGGCGGGCTTGTACCTGACCTACGACATTGAGACGGGCAGGGTGTATATCACGCAGGACGACGAAAAGGAAGGCACCCCCAAATCGGATGCGCAGCAAAAGTGCATGACCTTTAAAACCCTTTCGGGCGAAAACGGCGTGGGCGTGATGTTCCAATGCGTGGCGGATACAAATTACTACCTCGCCATCGTTGGCGGCGAACTGGTCGTTACCGACGGCGCTACGGCAGCGCAGCGCACCTTCCGCGTGCAGACGCAAACCGCAAACGGTTCCGGTTTGTACAACTACAACGAAGGCGCCGCGGCGGCGTAACGCGCCCGCGGCACCCCTGCAACAACGAAAAGAGCGGCAGAAACGCCGCTCTTTTTTTGCGCTATGCACTGCGTATTTTTTGCGCTATGCGCTGCGTGTTTTTTACGCCCGCGCTTTTTTCTTTGCGCGCCGCCTCAGCTTTCAGTCCCCATATACGGCAGGATCGCCGCAAACAGTTCTTCCGCCGCGGCTGCCCCTTCCAGCAGTACACCCCGCTCTCCGTTAAAGGAAATCTTTCCCTGCTCGTCCACCGCCAGCGAAACCGCTTTACCGCATTCATCAACAAATAAAAGCTGTACCATTCTGCCGCCCCATTTCTGCGGCGCAAACCCGCACCGATACTCCTGATCGCGCAAAAATGCGCAAATCGTATCCGCCTCCGCAGAGAAACTGCCGAATTCCGCATGATCGATCCGCGTGGAGCCGTCCGCTTCCCCTGAAAGCAACGTCACCGACAAAGACGACGCAGGCGACGAAAACGCTATTTTGCGCGGAATAAGCGCCACCGTCAGCGGCACGGCGATCGCCGATGCAAGGAGCAGGCATATTGCCGCTATGATCAGTTTTTTTGTTCTACTCATGAACGATCGGCTCCTCAATTTCTTTGCTCTCTTTTGCCTCAACCACAAAAAATGCCAAACGCAAAAACTATGACAACCGCGCCAACAAAAAAGCCGTCAACCGTTTTACTCTTTTCTTTCACTCTTCTTTTCAAATTTTTCTTCATTATAGCACACCGATGTATAAAACTATAAAAAAATATATTTTAATTGTAATATATTTATAATAAATTTATTACAAATTGCAGACCGCCGCCCGCAGAGATCTCTGCGGGCGGCGGTTTTTCCCGTAACCATTCGGGCGGCGGTTTTTCCCGTAACGGGCGGCAGAGCTACTTCACCGTTTCCAATTTGCCGATGCCGTAGGTGATCTGCATCAGCCGCCTGTTCATGGGCGTGGGCGCAAGCTGGATGAGACGGTCCTCCCCCACCGTGCACATGCCCATGCTCCAACCCGCCTGCAAGGTATCCGTGTTGTAGGTGATCAGCATGGGAACGCGCACCCAATCCCCTTCGCCGTAGTTGTAGTTTACATGGTAGTAACCGGGGTCTCGCATGCCGATGTGCTCCCCCTCGCGCTTGGCGGTGACGATCACGCTCCCCTTTTCGCCGCCCTGCGGCACCCAGATGACGTACGGCATGCTGGCAAGGTACAGCCCGTCTGCCGTTTCCACCCGTTTGCCCTGCCAAAACGGATCGCCCCAATTTACGCCGTCGTCCGAAAGTTTGTAATAGATATCGCATTCGGGGTAGCCGACGATCTCGTACACCATGATGTACTTTCCGTTGCCCATGCGCGCCACCACAGGCATGCCGGGGCGCAGCTTGCGGTCGGGCACGGTGACGGTATACTGCACGCCGCTCCACGTTTTGCCGCCGTCTTTGGAAATGCAAAGCCCCAGCGTTTGGTTGAAGCGCGGGTCGGCGTGCGGGCGCTCGTCGGTAAGGGCGATGGTCAGATCGCCGTAGGCATTTATGTAGATACACGGCTCCCACACGGGGCCGAGCGCGTCGAAGTTTTGTTCGACGGGCGGCCCGCCTTTTACGACGGAGGAGCGGAACTCCCACGTTTTGCCGTGGTCGCGGCTGATATAAAAAGAGATCTCCGTCGAAGTAAAATCGAGCGGTACGGAATTTCCCGCAAACACGATGGTGCCCGCGGGCAGGTCTCCGCACGGCTGCGGCAGCTCGTACATGACGGGCTGAAAGCGAATGCCGTACCCGTTTTGCGTATCCTCGATCTGCCCGTATTTTTCCCACGTGACGCCGCCGTCCGCGCTTGCCATGATGGGCACGACGGGCGGCTCTTTTATCGTAGAATGATCGAAGGTCGCAAGCAGCAGCCCGTTCTTATCGCCCGCATGGTGCAGCTCCATGACGCGCGGATACAGCGTCCCCGAAGAATTTTTGTACACCTCTTCGTCGCGCGGGGTAAACACCACGCCCATGTTTTCACGAATGATCTTTAATGCCATCGGCTTTCCTCCCCTTCTTTCAACCCGCGGCAGCCGCTAAGGCGCGCCGCTTGTTTTCAGTATACCATACCGCGCGGAAAATTTCAACACCCGCATGAAAAAAATGCGCCGTGCGCATATATTTTTTCCGCGCGCCCCTTGCGGCGGCGCCCGCTTTGGCGGCTGTGATTTTTTTAAAGCGGTTGACAAAGCATATTTTCCGTGCTATCATACATATAGAAACATACGGGAGGAAAACCGATGAACTGCAAACAATGCAACGCACAAAACCCGAATGACGCGGTATATTGCATGCACTGCGGCAAGCGCACGGACGGCAAAGCGCAGTGCCCGCACTGCAACAAGCTGCTCCCCGCCGAGGCGGAATTTTGCATCTATTGCGGAAAGGCGCTCGCGCCTTCCCGCGCGGAACGCGGCGCGGCGCAAAGCTGCCCGAAAAAGAGCGCGGCGGCGATCTTGCAAAACTGCTCGCACGGGCTCGCCATCGCCATGGCGGCGTTTTCGCTGGTGTTCGTCTTTTTGATCGGCACGCTGATAACGGCGGGTGGCGCCATGCAGGCGACCGATCTCTACTACTATTTCGGCGGGGCGTACGCCGATATCGGCGAACTCCTCGCGCCGCTCGAATCCTATTCCGCCACCTTTGAGTCGAGCCTGTACCTGTCGGTCATACCCTACACGATCGTTGCCGCGGCGGCGATCGCGGGGACGGCGGTGTTTGCCGTGCTCGGCATCGTGCAGGAAATTTTGGCGCTTACGAAAAAGAAAGCCATCCGCTTCCGTTTTGCGCCGCTCGCCTTTTTGACCTTCCTCGGCGGCGCCGTCGCCTTCCTCGCCTGCGCAGCCGTTTCCGCGCACACCTCTTCCGTCGTTGCAAACGTAGGCTTCAACACGGCAACAACGGCGGGCATTGCACTGGGCGCGGTCTCCTTTGTATTGTACTTGGGCTGCCGCGTGGCGATAAACGCCGAAACGCTCTTGAAAGAGCGCGCCGCACACAGCGCGCTTGCCGCCGTGGCGGCGGTGCTTGCCGTCATCGTGCTCGGCGTCGCTTCCGCCCCGCTCCTTTCGCTCGCTTCCGAAAACGGGATGGCGGTGTCTTCGCCCCTCGATCTGCTCTCCACCCTCTCCCTGCTTTTGCAGGACGCGCAATCCTCCGCGGCGGTGCTCAATGCCGACGCCGTGATCGCGCTGCTGTTTGTGACCGCGTTTTTGCTGCTTTCCGTGATCGCGCTGGCGGTCGTTTGCCTGTGGAAAACGCTGTGCCCGCTTTGGAGCGATAAGCCGCAAAACGGCTTGGTTTGGGGCATCGCCCTCGCCTCCTGCGCAACGGTGCTGCTGGTGTTTTCCATCGTATCCGCTTCCGAATACAAAATTGCGCTGGGCTACCTCGGCGCAACGCAAGAAGTAGGCTTCGGCTTTGCCGTGCCCGCGGTGCTGTTTGTGTTCTCCCTGCTGCTGCTCGGCATCCACATCGCGCGCCGCTACCTCCCGAACCGAAAGGCCGCCGCGCAAAACTGCGGCTGCCAAGGCGAAGAGGGCGAAAACAGCGAAGCGCAGAGCGCCGCGGCGGAAAGCGAACGGCAAACCCGCCCCGAAAATGAAAACGCCGCTTCCGAAAACGGAGCGGAATCCGCTTAACGCAGGGCGTAGAACCCGCTTAGAGCGGAGCGCGGAGCGCGGAACACGCTCAGCGCGGGGACGCGGAACACGCCCGGTGCGGGGCGCTCCGCCGTTATAAAAACAGTTTATACGAATTCCGCCGCGGTCCGTACGGACCGCGGCGGATCTATTTTTCTTATTTCTTCTTCCGCGCTGCATTGTACGCTTTGCCCGCGGGCGCCTGCGCACCGCAAACACGCACGCCGCCGGCATGCCGACCGATAAGCAGATTCAGCCGCGTATGCGTTTGAGCAGCAGCATCACGCTGCGGAACGAGCCGCCGTTTTCGCGGGCGCTTTTCACCGGATCTTCGAGCGGGAGCGGGATATCCGCCCGCATCAGCAGCGCGCCCGTTGCCGTAAAAGTCTCCTCTTTGCCGCGCACGCGCACTTCATACAGCGCCGACGCGTTCAGCCCCTTCAACCGGACGGTGACGGGCGGTTCGGTGAGCGACCCTTGCAGCACATGCACGGCGGCGATGGCGGAAGAGGCGTCTTTGGAGAGCGCGATATACCCGGCGACCCCGCGTCCTTCCAAACGGTATTGCTGCCCGAACTGCAAAAGTTTTCGGTTGGCTTTGTAAAAAGCGATCTGCTCGGCGATCTCCTCCTGCTCTTGGGCGGAAAGCGCGCACGGGTCTAACTCGTAGCCGAGCACGCCGCCGCAGGAAACGTTAAAGCGGACGGAGAGCAGATTGCTGTTCCCCGTTTGATGATTGGGGCAGGCGGAGATGTGCGCGCCCATCGTGCTCTGCGGATAGGCGTACGAAGTGCCCGCTTGGATGGAGATGCGCTCGCGCGCGTCGGTATCGTCGCTCGTCCAGATCTGCGGAAAATAGCAGAGCATGCCCAAATCGAACCTGCCGCCGCCCGAAGCGCAGCCCTCGAACAAAACGGAGGGAAAGCGCTTTTGCAGGCGCTGCAACACGCGGTACAAGCCGAGCATGTAGCGGTGGAAATACTCCCCGCCCGCAACGCCCTTGCCGTAGCAATCGGTCATGCAGCGGTTGTAATCCCATTTGACGTAAGACGCGCCGCTGCGCACGATCACATCCGAAACGCTGCGCACCACGAAATTTTGCACGCGCTCCTCCGCAAGGTTGAGCATGAGCTGGTTGCGCCAGCGGTACGGCTCCCGCCCCGGAATTTTCATCGCAAAGTTGGGGCGGGTGCGGTAGAGGTCGCTGTCTTCGCTGATCATCTCCGGTTCGATCCAGATTCCGAACGCGAGCCCGTGCGCGCGGACGCGGTCGGCAAGCGCAGCCAGCCCGCCGCCCGTCTTTTGCACGTTGTCGTACCAATCCCCCAAAGACGAAGTATCGTCCTCTCTGTGCCCGAACCAGCCGTCGTCCAGCACAAACAGCTCCGCGCCCAGCCGCGCCGCCGTCTGCGCCATGGCGTCGATCTTTTCCGCATCGAAGCCGAAATAGGTGCCCTCCCAGTTGTTGAAGAGCACGGGGCGCTCCCGTTTTTTCCATTTGCCGCGCACGATGTGCTCGGCAACAAAGGCATGCATGCGCGCGCTCAGCGCGTCTTCCGTGGGCGCACAGCACAACACGGCTTCGGGCGCGTAAAAACTTTCGCCGGGGGCGAGCGTCCAATCAAATTGAAAATCGTTGATGCCCGCAAGCACGCGCGTGCGCTCGTTTTCGCAGCACTCCACGATCTCCTTGTGGTTGCCCGAATACACCAAATTGAAACCGTATACCTGCCCCTCCCCCTTCAACAGCAAAAAGGGATTGCGCGCGTGCGAGGAGGAGCCGCACTTGGAATCGTTGACGAACACCCCGCGCCCGATGCGGCGCTGCGTTTTTTGCCGCTCTTGCAGCCAAGCCCCGTGAAAGGTGACGATCTCGTACTCCGTTCCGGGAAAGTCGCACTGCAAACTCATCAGCCTGCGCAAGCGGAGCGGCTTTTTCGCCCCGTTGACGACGCGCGCGGAGACGGCGATCGCGTCGCAGCCGCCGAACACGCTATACGTTATGTACAAATGCAGCCGCGAAACGCGGTCGGTGTAGTGCAGTTCCAGCGTCTTCCCCTCGCCGTACGAAGAGGGAAGGTCCGGCAAGGCGGGCTTTTCCGAAAGGACTTTTGCCCGCACGAACACGGGGTCGGATGCAAAACTTCCGTCCGCATACTCGGCGAGCAGGCTGTATTCCGCATAGTCTTCCCTGCCCGGCGCCGAAAAAAAGCGCCGCCCTAAGCGGGCAAGCGGGGCAAACGAATCGCCTGCCGGCAAACGCGGACCGTAGTACAACATCTGCGCAGTATCCGCCTGCAAAACAAGCGTTGTGTTCGGCGTATCCAAACGATACACTGTTCCGTTCTTTTTGATCATGGTGAGCCTCCGTTTTTGCTTGGAACGATATAATTTTTATTATGTTGTATCGGATTCTTTTTTATTATAACACCCTTTTGCGAAAAAGTACAGCGAATTTTTGAAAAAAACAGCGGCGCGCCGCCCGCCGAAGGGCGTACGCGCCGCGCCGATTTTTTTGCACCGCCCCTTGTTCAAAGCGGCGAGCGGCTTATTTTCCCAGCGAACGCAGCTGCTTTTTTTGCTCCGCCGCCCAAGCGCGCAGGGCTGCAAGGGGCGGCTGCCCCTGCTCCGCCTCGCCCTGCGGCGCGTCTTCCCCGCGCGCCGCCGCAAGCGAATGCGCGTCCTCCGCCGTTTGCGAAAACAGCTCCGCGTATGCCGTGCGCAGGCTGCGCTCTCCCTCCCACGCCGCCTCCGCATAGGCGGCAAGCAGCGCCCGTTCGGCGGCGAGCATATCCGAAAGCGCGTCGCGCTCGTTCAGCGAAGTATCCCGCTTCCCCGGTTTATTCATCCGCGCCTCCCTCCGCGCAAAGCAGGGATTGCAGCCTGAAAAAACGCGCCGCGTGCCGCGCCGAAAGCGCCGCCATCCGCTCCGCCAAAACGGGATCGAGCAGAGAATGCGCGTACAGGTTCGCTTTTTTGGCAGCCAAACTCTCCCCGGCAAGCAGCGCCTCCAACGAAGAGAGCTGCCGCGCCGTAAAATAGTACTTCATGCCCGCAGTATGCGCCGCCCGCGCCGCGGTTATGCGCCGCCCGCGCCGCGGTTATGCGCCGCCGCCTGCCGCTAACGCCGCCGCAAAGCGCTTTGCCGCGCGATTTTTTGCCGCAAGACACACTGTTTTGCCGCCGCCTGCCGCTAACGCCGCCGCAAGGTTACGGCGCTTTCCGCCGCGGTGCGTTTTTTGCCGCGGGCATCAATTTCTAAAACTTTTTAGCAGCCTTTCCACAAACGAGCAGACGATGGAAAAAACGGAGCACTGCCTGTACGGCACCCCCGCCAGCTGCATGGCGCGCCGCTGCTTTTCGGTGGCTTCGGTATACGGATACACGCCGAACAAAAAGGGAAAAAAGGCATAGAGAAACTGCTGCTCCTGCTCCTGCGTCAAATGCGAGCAATGCGCCCGCAGGCATGCCTGCACCGCCGTAAGGGATGCGTAGTATACCTTTTTGAAGGCGACCAAATTTTCCACGCGGCTGCCCGCCTCCATGTCGTACAGGTTCATCGACAGGAGTTTAAGCATGCAGCCGCGCCGTTCGAGCAGCGCGGCAAAGCGGGAGGGAAATTCCTCTTCCCCGCACGCTTGGGCGGCGAGCGCGTTCAAATCGGCGCACCAAGCCGCATATTCGCGCTCCAAAAGCGCCAAAAAGATCTCCTCTTTGGTATGAAAATAATTGTACACCGACGTGCGGGTAAACGACGTTTTTGCGCCGATCTGCCCGATCGTGATCTCCTTGAACGGAAGGCGCTCATACAGCTGCGCGCAGGCGGCAACGATCTCCTCTTTGCGGGCGGCGGCAAGTTCTTTGGACGCGGCGGGCATGGGTCACTCCTTTACGGCGCTCTTTGCCCAAGCCGCCGCGCCGCCGTTGACCAGCTTTCCGCTCTTCCAGCGGGCGGCGGGGCAATGCGCCCGCAAACTCTTTTCCGCCCCCGCAATGCTGCTTCCGCCCGAAGTGGCAAAGGGAATGAGCGTTTTTCCCGCAAACTTGTATGCTTCCAAAAAGGAATCGACGATGCGCGGCTCTACATACCACCAAACGGGGAAGCCGATGAACACCGTATCGTAGGCGGCAACATCGGCGGCGGGCGCGCGGAACGCGGGGCGGCAGGCGGCGTCGTTCATCTCCACGGAGCTTCGGCTTTGCCTGTTCCGCCAATCGAGGTCGGCGTCCGTATACGGCTGCACGGGCTCGATCGGGCACAGATCCGCCCCGACGGCGGCGGCGATCTCCTCCGCCGCCCGCTTTGTTACGCCGCTTGCCGAAAAATAGGCGACCAAAATTTTTTGCATGGCTCCCCTCCTTTACATGCTCTCTTTTAGGATGGCTTTCACTTCGTTTTTATCGGGCGTGTGGTAGCCGCCTTCGAGAAGCAGCGTGCTCTCGGCAATGCCGTCGATCATCTCTTCGCGCACGCCCAGCTCGGCGATGTGCAGCACCAAACCCATCTCGCGCATCCACGCCTCCATTGCCGAAAGCCCCTCTTCGGCGACCTGCGCGTCCGTTTTGCCCGCGGGGTCCACGCCCCATACCTGCACCGCAAAGCGGCGGAACTTGGGCAGCGCGTACGGCATAACGTGGCGGTAATAGGCAAGCGACACGGCGGAAAGCGTCATGCCGTGCGTCGCGTCGGTGTGCGCGCCCACCGCCTGCCCGATCATGTGCACCATCCAGTCTGTGCTTTTTCCGCGGGAGATCAGCGTGTTGAGCGCCCAAGTGGCAGTCCACATGATGTTGCTGCGCGCTTCGTAATTTTGCATATCTTTGTTTGCGATGCGCGAAGAATGCAGCAGCGAACGCATCAGCCCCTCGGCAAGGTAATCGGAAGTGTTGTCGTCCTCCCCCGAAAAATACTGTTCGCATATGTGGTTGAAGATATCGTAGATCCCCGCCGCCATCTGGTAATGCGGCAGCGTGAGCGTATACACGGGGTCCAGCACGGAAAATTTCGGCATGATCTTTTCGTCGGCGAACACATGCCCGATCTTTAATTTTTGCGCGGGATTGGTGATGACGGCGCCCGCGTTCATTTCGCTGCCCGTGCCCGCCATCGTCAGCACACAGCCGACGGGCAACGTTTCGCAGGTCGGCTCTTCAAAGCGGAGATAATACTTTTCCCACGGGTCCTCTTTGCAGTGCACGGATACGGAGAGCGCCTTGGCATAATCGCACACCGAGCCGCCGCCGACGGCGAGCAGCAGGTCCGCCTTGTGCGCCCGCGCGATCTTTACGCCCTCGTACAGCTTTTCCACCGTCGGGTTGGGCATGACGCCCGCGATCTCCGCCACGTTTTTTCCGCCCTCGTGCAAGATCTTTACCACCGAATCGTAGATCCCGTTCTTTTTGATAGAACCGCCGCCGTAAATGAGCACAACGTTTTTGCCGTACTTGGGCAGCTCGCCGCCGAGGAAGCGGACGGCTCCCCTGCCGAAGTACAGTTTGGTCGGGTTGCAATAGGTAAAATTGCCTTCCATGAAATGCCTCCGAGAAATTTTTTATATTCTGACACACTGTCAGTACCTTGATTATAGCAGCATTCTGACACAATGTCAACAAAATTACGGGGGGTTTTGCGCGCTTTTACCGCGTCTATGCCCTGCGCGCGGCGCGCCGCCTTGCCGCCGAACCGCAGACGGCTTTCGGATCCTTGCGGCAAAGGGCTTCGGCTCCGCGCGGCAAACGGTTTTCGCCGCCGCATGCGAAGCAAGCAATACGGCTTTCGCCGCCGCATGCGCGGCGGAAGTTTTGCATACACTAGGGGCATGGCGAAGCAAGAGGCAAAGCGCGGCACGGCACGGATACGGGCGGCATTCGCCAAAGCGCGCGCCGCCTTTTCCTATCTTTCCGCAAAAAAATACACGACGCTGGCGGGCACGCTGACCTTTTTTTTGGTGCTCTCCGTCGTCCCCTTTTTGTTTTGGCTGACGCTCCTGTTCGGAAAGCTGAACATCGACTTCGAAGAGCTGCTTTCGCTGCCCGTTTTCAACGAAGTGCGGGAGATCATCCTGTACTTTCAAGAATCGGCGCGCGCCGCCACGGCGGGCGCCTCGGTGGTGCTGCTCGCCACCACGCTGTACTCCTCCACCAACCTCTTTTACCACATGCGACGCAGCGGCGAGATCATCTACGAATACAAGCGGCGCAAGGGCAGCGTTGTGCTGCGCCTTTCGGCGCTGGTGCTGCTGTTTTTGCTGATGCTGCTGTTCCTCTCCGGCGTGGGCGTGTATTTGGCGGGGAACGTGCTCATCCGGCGGCTGTTCCCCTCCTTTGTGGCGCAGATCTCGCTGCACCTGCTTGCCGCGGCTGCGGCATTCGGGCTGCTGCTCTTACTGAACCTCTACATCTGCCCCTACCGCATGCACGTAAAAGACGTGCTTTGGGGCAGCCTGCTCTCGCTGGTGCTGGGCGGCGTCGCCTCCTTCGGGTTCTCCGTTTACACGCGGCTGAGTTCGGCGGAAAAGCTGTACGGGGCGGCGGTGCTGTTCATCCTCTTTTTGCTGTGGATGTATGTGCTGATGACCTGCTTTGTGATCGGCGTTATCCTCAACTGCAAACTTGCCGAAAAGAGCGGAAGGCAGCCGAAGAGCAAACGGTTTTAAAAGGGCGCGCGCTTCGGCGGTCTCCCCCGCGGCGGTTTGCCGCGGCGAAGCGCTTTTCCGTGCCGCCCCGAAAAATGCGGCGGTTCGCCCGCTTTTGGCAGGATTTTGCCTCCCGCGCGCCGCCAAATGCCGCCAAAGGGGTTGCAATCGGCGCCGCAATATTGTATAATGGGAAAAAGCGGCGGCAAAGCGGTTTGCCGCCCCGCAAAAACATCGGACAAGAGAGGGAAGCGCATGTATCAACTGTTTTGCGACACCAACTGCGAACTTTGGCACACGGAGGCGGAAAAATACGGCTTGCGCGTTATCCGCATGCCGTACGTGCTGGACGGGGAAGAGCACGAATACGACTTGGGCGCACACACCGACTTCAAACACTTTTTTGACCGGATGCGCGAAGGCGCCGTGCCCGTCACTTCCGCGATCAACGAACAAAATTACATCGACTATTTCGAGCCCGTGCTCAAAGAGGGAAAGGATATCTTTTACGTGACCTTTTCGCACAAACTTTCGGCAACGTTTGCGAGCATGGAGCGCGCCGTCGAAGCGCTGAAACAGAGCTATCCGGACCGCACGATCCGCTGGTTCGACACCCGCTCCATCAGCTTAGGCGCGGGCTTTCAGGTACGGCTCGCCGCCGAAAAATGGCAGGCGGGCGCCACGATGGACGAGCTGGAAGCATACCTGACCGACCTGCGCGCGCACGTCGCCGTGTATTTTGTGGTGGACGACCTCAAATACCTCAAACGCGGCGGCAGGATCTCCACCGTAACGGCGGCGGTCGGCACCCTCTTGGGCATCAAACCTTTGATCTCCGTCTTGGAAGACGGTTCGCTGGCGAGCGTGGGCAAGATCAAAGGCGCCAAAAAGGTGCAGGCAGAGTTTCTCCGCCTCATGCATGAACGCGGCGCAAACACGAAAGACTATCCCGTAGAAGTGCTGCAAGCCGACTGCCCCGAAACGGGCGACGCCTTTGTGGCGGCGCTCAAAGCGGAATTCGGCGAAAACATCACCGTCCACTACCAGCCCGTGGGGCCCGTTATCGGCACGCATTGCGGGCCGGGCACGCTGGGGCTCATCTTCTACGCCGAAAACTGATCGAAACAAAAAGCCTGCCGCCCGCAAACGGGCGGGCGGGAATGCGATACACTGCCCGCAAACGGGCGGGCTATGGGGAGACCTTTGAAAGCAAAACGATTTTTTGCGGTTTTCGCCGCGGCGGCGCTCGCACTTGCGGGCGCCTTGTTCACAGGCTGCGCCCAAGAGGACGGCTACATCGAATACAGCTTGGCGGAAAACGTGTATGTTGACGGCGAACGGCTACCAACGTATGCGTACGCGGAGCTTGCCGCCGATACGGACGCCGCCGTGCGCGAAGCGGAGCGGCTGCTCGCCGCCGACGGCGCGGAGAGCGATATCGCGCGGATCAACGCCGCCGAAGCGGGGCAGCCCGTTGCGGTAGACGGGCGCACCTATGCTCTTCTTTCGCTGTGCAAAACGCTGTGCGAACAGACGGACGGCGCCTTTTCCCCCGCCCTGTACGCGCTCAGCGACCTGTGGGGCTTTACGCCCGCCTATGAAGGAAAGTACACCCTGCCCCGCCCCGCGCCCGACGAGGAACTCGTGCGGCAGGCGCTCCTCCACGCCGATTTTTCCAAGATCGAACTGCGCGGAAACAACACCGTCGTCAAAACGGACGGGCAGACGCAGCTGGACCTCGGCGGCGTTGCAAAGGGCTATATGACCGACCTCGTTGCGCAACGCATTGCAGAGCGCTACCCGAACAGGGAGACGGAATACTCGGTACAGATCATGTCGAACCTGCTGTTGGCGGGGCGGGTGCACGAAGGCGAAAAAGAGCGCGGGTACAACATCGGCATCTACGACCCGCGCGTTGCCGTAACGGGCAGCATCCAGTGCCTGTTTTTGATGAACACCGAAAACGTTGCCGTCAGCACAAGCTCGGACGAATTTCTCTTTTACGTTTACGAAGGAAAGATCTACCCTCACATCATCGACCCTGCCACAGGCGCCCCCGCCTCCAACGGCGTGATCAGCGCAACGGTGTGCGTTCCGCTCTCCGTGCCGTACGCGGGCGCCTGCGCGGACGCCTATTCGACGGCGGCATTCTGCATGCCGCTGACCGCGGCAATCTCCTTTTTTGAAGACCTGTACGCCCAAAAGGGCGTGCGCGCCGTCCTTTTAACGCAGGACCACCGCTATTATACGATCGGCTACCCCGCCCCGGAACGGGCGCAAACCGCGCTGAAAAACGGAGAACCCGTTTTGCTGGAAGGAAAAGACTATGCGGCGGCGATCGGCTCTTCCGCCGCGCCCCCCTGCGCGTACACATACGCCGACGCCGCCGACGCACGCGACGAGGTGATCCCCTGTGCCGAAGAGCTGCGGTACATCGCGCAGGTAACGGAGCTGAGCAAATGAGCCGAAAGCAGACGGACGCGCCGAAAGCCTGCGAACGGCGGCAGCAGAAAATACAGCAGGCGCGGACGGGAAAATT
Organism: uncultured Clostridia bacterium; assembly: GCA_944346885.1. Classification (GTDB taxonomy): domain Bacteria; phylum Bacillota; class Clostridia; order Christensenellales; family Borkfalkiaceae; genus Borkfalkia. The sequence continues at coordinate 17,737 of CALVMR010000019.1, forward strand.
TTTCGCGTTCGGCGATATTTTTGTGTTTGCCGCGGCGCTTTTGCTGATCGTCGCCGTCACGGCGGCGGCACTTTTGGCGCCGAAAGCCGAGGAAGGGAGCGTCTTCACCGTGTATTACCGCAACACGGCGATCTTTTCCGCGCCGCTGGACGAGGACGGGCTGTACCTGTTCCGCGTGCAGGGCGGCGAGGCGCGCGTAACGCCCTTCGCCGAGGGAGAAGAGTACGAAAACGGCAACGTGATCGAAGTGGCGGACGGAAAAGTGTGCGTGCGCGAGGCAGACTGCCCCGCGCAGGACTGCGTGTTCCGCGGAAAAATTTCCGCGGGCGAGATCCTGTGCCTGCCGCACGAAATGCGCATTTCGGTACACGGCGGGGCGGCGGCGCCGCCCACCGATTACTAAGGGGGTAGGCATGAAAAAGAGAGTTTCGGCAAAACGCATCGCAACGTTGGGCGTGCTGCTGGCGGCGGCGAGCATCGCTTTCCTCATCGAATCGCTTGTGCCGCCCCTGCTGCCCATCGCCCCGTATGTGCGCGTCGGGCTGGCAAACTGCTTTGTGCTGCTTGTCATCCTGTTGTTCGGCTTTACGGAAGGGCTGCTGTTCGTGCTGGTCAAGTGCGGTATTTCGGCGCTGTGGTCTTTTTCCGCTTTTGTGTTCGCCTTTAATGTTGCGGGGAGCCTTGCCGCCTTTTTGGCAATGTTTTTGCTTTGGAAAACGGCATTTCCGCGCGTCAGCCTCATCGCCGTCAGCGTTGCGGGGGCGGTTTTGAGCAACATTGCCCGCACCGCGCTTGCCTCCCTCCTGCTGGAAACGCCGTCGCTGCTTGTACAGCTCCCCTTTGTATGCGCGTTCAGCGTTTTGGCGGGCGTTTTGATCGGGATCTTAACGACGCTCGCCGTCAAACACCTGCCCGAACGGCTGCTGCGAGCCATGTAATTATGCCGCCGAACTTGCTGTCCGCGCATCCTGTGAATACGCCGCCGAACGGCTGCCCGCGCTGTATGTATGCGCCGCCGAACGGCTGCCGCGCATCCTGTGAATACGCCGCCGAACGGCTGCGGTGCAGGCGGAATGCAACCGTCATTTTGCAAATGCAAACAGGGATACGAGCGTTTTGTCTGCCCTTTCTGCAAAACCCCCGCCCGAAAGATTGACAAAAGCAGCCAAAGCCGCTATAATAAATAGGCTTGATGCAGAGATGGCGGAGCGGTCGAACGCGCACGACTCGAAATCGTGTTTACCCCCATAAGGGTAACAAGGGTTCAAATCCCTTTCTCTGCGCCAGAGCTTGCCCGTTGCCGTATGGCAGCGGGCTTTTGGTTTGCTGCGCGGCTTTTGCCGCGCTTTCGGTAAACCAAAAGCCGCACTCTCGGCAACGGGTGGCTTTGCT
>CALVMR010000020.1 GCA_944346885.1 uncultured Clostridia bacterium
TTTAGGTTTTCAAAGAAAAAAGATTTAATAAACTAATTTTGAACCGTTGATTGTTTATTAAATATTTTATTAAAGTTATCTTATAATAAAATTTCACTAGTAATAATTCATAAAAACAAAAAACTGATAAGGTGTTCTTATCAGTTTCACTTGGCGGAAGGTGAGGGATTTGAACCCCCGGAGGCTTTCACCTCAACGGTTTTCAAGACCGCCGCGATCGACCGCTCCGCCAACCTTCCTAATGCAATGCGGGCAGGCGCCGCTGCGCGCGAACCCGCGCGGCGTGCCGCCGACCCTGTAAAAAATATTGTAACAGAGCGGAGCGGGTTTGTCAATCGTTGCCGCGCGGGAATGGTCCATTTGCGGAGAAAGTCAGCGGTTTCTGCGGCGCTTTGTTTTCGGTGGTGTTTTGTTTTCTGTGGCGCTTTTTTTCGGCGGGCGCCGCTTTATTCAAACGCGGGCTTTTTTAAAAGGCGCGGCATTTTGCGCGGCGGGGGCATACGGGTGCGGGCTTATTCGGGAAGAACGGGCATGTGTGTGTAGGCTCATTCAAAAAAAAGGCGCGGCGTTTTTTGTTGCGGGGCATGCGGGTGCGGGTTGCTTCAAAAAGTGCGGGGCATGCGGGTGGGGCGCGGGGAATACAATACATTGTATGGCTAAGTTGTTGCGATCCGCCTCCGCCGCGGCAAAAACGGGGTTTTCTCTGACGGGCGCCGTGATCGGGGCGGGCTTTCTTTCGGGGGCGGAGCTCGTTCGGTTTTTCCCTTCGGCAGGTTTTTTGCCGTATCTTGCCGTGGCGGCGCTGCTCTTTTTCGGCGGTTTTTTGCTGCTTTCTTGGTGCGGAAGGCGCTTCGGCGGCTTTGAAGGCACATTGCGGCGGGTGTTCGCCGCGCGCGCACCGTGGGTACGCGCGGCTGTGCTGGCAGGAAGTTTCATAACCTGCGGCAGCATGCTGGCGGGGGCGGGTGCCTTGGCGCAGGCGTGTTTCGGCGGCGCCGCTTGGCGCGCGGCGGCGGCTTTGGCGGGTACCGTTCTCGTATACGTGCTTGCCCACGGCGGGATGCGGGGGCTGTTCGCCGTCAATTTTGCGCTCGTGCCGCTCATTTTGCTCTTTGTGGCGTTTTATGCGGTGGCGCCGGGGGCGGCGGCATACGGGCGGGCGCAGGCGGAGGGCGATGCGTTCGGCGGGCTTTGCCGCGTGCTGCTGTATGCGGGGATGAATCTTTTTTTGGCGGCGCCCCTTGCCTGTGACGCGGGGGCGCGCGCGGGCGCGACCGCCGCCGCGGCGGGGTGCGCCGCGGCGGCATTGCTCGTCGGGGCGGGCGCGGCGGTCGTGCTTGCCAACGTCTGCGCGGCGGGGGACGCCCTGTATGCGGAAATGCCCTTTTTCCGTGCGGTGGGGGCGCGCGGCGGCGCGGGCGTTTTGTTTGTGCCCGTCAGCCTTTGCGGCATTTTTACGACGCTCATCGCCTCCTATTACCCGCTGCACAATTTGTTCGGCGGCAAAAAGCGCGCGCCTGTTTGGCGCGCGCTGCTGTGCGCGGCGATCTTTTTGTTTTCGCAGCTGGGGCTTGCGCGGATCGTGCAGTACGTGTATCCGCTGCTCGGCGGGGCTGGGCTGGTTTTCCTGATCGGGTGCCTGCGCCCTCTGCTTCGCTCATTTTTTGAGCAGGAGCTTCTCCGCCAGCGCGACAAGCGCATACATGCCCGCCGCAAGTACGCACAGGATCGCCGTTGCCGCCATCACAAGGTCTAAGCGGAACACCTGCCCGCCGTACACGATCAGGTAGCCGAGCCCTGCGTTGGAGCTGATGTATTCTCCCATGATCGAGCCGATCCACGCCATGCCGACGCAGATTTTCAACATGCCGATAAACGCGGGCAAAGAGGAGGGCAGCACAAGTTTGGTCAAGATCTGCAATTTGCTCGCGCCCATCGAGCGCAGCAGCAAAATTTTCCCCGGATCGGTCGCCGTAAAGCCGCCCAGCATATTCATGATCGCAACGATGATGCCGACGAGCACCGTCATAAACAGGATGGCAGTGGAGCCCGTTCCGAACCATACGATGATCACGGGGCCGAGCGCGATCTTGGGCAGGCTGTTGAGCACCACGATGTAGGGTTCGAGCACCCGCCGCGCCCGTTCGCTCCACCAAAGCGCCAGCGCGACGAGCGTGCCGAGCGCCACGGCGATCGCAAAGCCCGCCAGCGTTTCCCACAGCGTTGTGCCGATGTGCACGAACAGCGAACCGTCTGCGGCGAGGTCTCCGATGGTCGCAAAGATGCGCGAGGGCGAGCTGATGATAAAAGGGTCTACGAGGCGCAGCTGCGCCACAAGTTCCCATACGCCCAAAAGCAGAAGCAGGATCCCCAGCCGCAGCGCCTGCACCAGCACCGTTTCGCGGCGGCGTTTTTTTAAATACAGGCAGTGTTCGGGCGAACATGCCGTTCGCTGCCGTTTGGCAAAGTGTTTCATACGTTCAGCTCCTTCCAAAGGATCTCGAACCACCCAGAAAACTGCGGCGATTCTCTCCGTTTCAAGGGCGAAAGTTCGGAAAAATCCATCGTGTGCGAGGCGACGACGCGGGCGGGGCGCGCGCTCAAAACCAGCACGCGGTCCGCGCAGGAGATCGCTTCGGAAATATCGTGCGTGACCAAGATCGCCGTTTTTTGTTCGCCGCGGATGACGCGGCACACGTCTTCGCAGACGTTCAGCCTCGTTTGGTAATCGAGGGCGGAAAAGGGTTCATCCAAAAGCAGGAGGGCGGGGTCCGCCGCCAGGGTGCGGATGAGCGCGGCGCGCTGCCGCATCCCGCCCGAAAGCTGCGCGGGGTAGGCGCGGAGAAAGCCGCTCAACCCGTATTTTTCCGCCAGCGCCAACACGCGCGCCCTGTGTTCGGGGGTATCCTTTTTTCCGATCTCCAAGGGCAAAAAGATGTTCTGCCGCACCGTGCGCCAGGGGAACAATTCATCCTTTTGCAGCATGTAGCCGATGCCCTTTTGCCCCTTTTTGCCGTGCACGCACACCTCGCCCGCGGAGGGGCGCAAGAGCCCCGCCGCCAGCGAGAGCACCGTGGTTTTTCCGCAGCCGGAGGGTCCGATCACGGCGATAAACTCGCCTTCGTACACGCAAAAGCTCATGTGTTCGGCGGCTGCCGTTTCGCCCTCTTTGGTATGGTAGACCAGCCGCACGTCTTTAAATTCGAGCGCTTTGCGCCTGTTTTCGCTTTCCATGGTGTTTCTCCCGTTTTCGTGCGCCGCACCGCCCGTGCGGCGCACGCTCTTTTTTCAGCCCGCTTGCAGGGCGGCGTACACGCGCGCGGGGCGCTCGGTGTCTGCCAAGGCAGAGAGTTCTGCCCGCGCTTCCAGTTCGCCCGCGTTGTCGATGATATCCAACAGGCGGCCGAAGGCGTCTTCGGTCATCGTCATATCCTCCTGCCACGCGTCGATCGCTTTGTAACTGTTCAGCGAAGTTGCCAGCGCGGCTTCGTCCGTGCCGTCGAAATAGGGCGCGAGCAGGGCGGCGCAGGCGGCGCTCTCCGTCGTTTTAACGTATTCGATCGCCCGCATCACGGCGCGCAGAAATCCGTCCGCCGTGTCGCCGTTTTCGTTCAGCCAGCTCTCTTTGGCGATAAAGCAGGTGTAGGGTACTTCGCCCGATTCTTCGCCGACGGAAGCCACCACATACCCCTTGCCCGCCGCCTCGTAGTCGGAGGCGGTCGGCTCGAACATGGTGCAGTAATCGGCGATGCCCGATTCGAATGCCGCCGTCATGTAGTTGAAGTTCACGTCGTAATTCATGGTCACGTTGGTGCCGTCGTAGAGTCCGTTTTGGTTGAGAACGTACTCAAACGTCATTGCGGGCACGCCGCCGGGGCGCCCTGCCAAGATCTCCTTGCCGTTTAAACTCGTCGCCCAGTCAAACGTATCCGCTTCGTCGATGCGCGACACGAGGAAAGAGCCGTCTCGCTTGGTCAGCTGCCCGAACACGGTGGGCACGTCGTTGGAACCGCCGAGCAGCACGTACAGCGCCGCTTCCGGCCCGCAGAAGCCGATATCCGCCCCGCCGGAAAGGACGGCAGCCATCACGTTATCTGCCCCGCCGCCGTTGGTCAGGCGGATGGTGATGCCCTCTTCGGCAAAGTAGCCGAGCGCTTCCGCCGCATACAGCGGCGCGTAAAAGATGGAGTGCGTTACCTCGTTGAGGCGGATCACCTTGCCGTCTTCGCCGCCTTCGGCGCAGGCGGCGAAGGGCAGAACCGCAAAGAGCGCGCACAGGATCGCCGTTAAAATTTTTTTCATGTATACTCTCCGTTTTTCTTCGTTTCCGTTGCAAGGCGGAAACCGATACTACATGGTATGCGCGGGGGGCGGGATTTTGCAACCGATTTTTCGGGAGGGCGGTATCGCATTCTTTTTTAATTGACAAGCCGCTTTTGATTTTATATAATGTTTTGTACGGAAAAGCGGAAGCATGCGCGGCGATGAGAGCGCCGTAAAAGACAGAGCAGAGGAACAAGTGCCAAATGGATATGCAGAAGAATTACGATCCGAAAGAATTTGAAGAGCGCCTGTACGCGGAATGGATGGAAAAGGGATATTTCCGCGCCGAAGCGGACCCCTCCAAGATCCCGTTTACCATCGTCATCCCGCCGCCCAACATCACGGGGCAGCTGCATTTGGGGCACGCGCTGGATAACACCGTTATCGACGCGCTCATCCGCTTTAAGCGCATGCAGGGGTATTCCGCCCTGTATCTTCCCGGCTGCGACCACGCCTCCATCGCCACGGAGGTGAAGATCGTCGAGCAGATGAAAGAGGAGGGGCTCGCCAAGCAAGACGTGGGGCGCGAGGGCTTTTTGAAGCGCGCCTGGGCGTGGAAGGAAAAGTACGGCGGGCGCATCGTCGAGCAGATGAAAAAGATGGGCGTCTCCTGCGATTGGTCACGCCTCGCCTTTACGATGGACGAAAACTGTTCGCGCGCCGTGCGCGAAGTGTTCGTCAACCTCTACGAAAAGGGGCTCATCTACCGCGGAGACCGCATCATCAACTGGTGCCCCGGCTGCAAAACGGCGCTTTCGGACGCGGAGGTGGAGTACAGCGAAGAGGATTCTTTCTTCTGGCATTTGAAATATCCCGTCAAAGACAGCGGCGAGTACATCGTGGTTGCCACCACCCGCCCCGAAACCATGCTGGGCGATACCGCCGTGGCGGTCAACCCCAAGGATAAGCGCTACGAGCATATGGTCGGCAAAACGTTGGTTTTGCCGCTCGTGGGCAGGGAGATCCCCATCGTTGCGGATGAATACGTGGATACGGAGTTCGGCTCCGGCGCGGTAAAGATCACGCCCGCGCACGACCCCAACGACTTCGAGGTGGGGCTGCGGCACGCGCTGCCCGTCATCCGCGTCATGAACGACGACGGCACGATGAACGAAGAGGCGGGCGTATATTGCGGGCTGGACCGCTATGCCGCGCGCGAAAAGATCGTTGCGGACCTGAAAGCGTGCGGCGCGCTCGTGAACATCGAGCCGCACAGCCATAACGTCGGGCACTGCTACCGCTGCCACAGCACGGTGGAGCCCATCGTTTCCAAGCAGTGGTTCGTGAAGATGGCGCCGCTCGCAAAGCCCGCCATCGACGCCGTGGCGCGCAACAAGATCAAATTCACGCCCGACCGGTTTGCCAAGATCTATTTCAACTGGATGGAGGGCATCCGCGATTGGTGCGTTTCCCGCCAGCTGTGGTGGGGGCACCGCATCCCCGTTTGGTACTGTGCCGACTGCGGCAAGATGACGGTCAGCAAAACGGATCCGAGCGAGTGCGCGTACTGCCACGGCAAAAACATCCGTCAGGACGAGGACGTGCTGGATACGTGGTTCTCTTCGGCGCTCTGGCCGTTTTCCACCCTCGGCTATCCCGAACAGACGGAGGATTACAAGTATTTTTATCCGACGGACGTGCTTTCCTGCGGGTACGATATCATCTTTTTCTGGGTCGCCCGCATGATCTTTTCGGGGTTGGAACACACGGGCAAAGTGCCTTTCCGCGACGTGCTGCTGCACGGCATCGTGCGCGACGAGCAGGGCAGAAAGATGTCGAAGTCTTTGGGCAACGGCATCGACCCGCTGGAAGTCATCGCCGAATACGGCGCCGATTCGCTGCGCTTTTCGCTCGTTACGGGCGTGGGACCGGGCAACGATACCCGTTACAGCAAGGCAAAGGTAGAGGCGGGGCGCAATTTCATGAACAAGGTGTGGAATGCCTCCCGTTTCGTGCTGATGAACTGCGAAGGCGTTGCCGTGCCGTCCGTCGCGCAGATCCGCCTTTCGCCCGCCGATAAGTGGATTGTTTCCCGGCTGGAAAGCTGCATCCGCGAAGTGACGCTGAACATGGGCAAGTTCGAGCTGGGCATCGCCGTCGGCGCGCTGTATGACTTTCTGTGGAGCGATTTTTGCGATTGGTACATCGAACTTTCCAAGAGCGCGCTCTACGGCGGGGAGGAAGGGAAAAAGGCGGCAACGCTGGGCGTGCTCGTCTTTGTGCTCGACAACGCGCTGCGCCTGCTGCATCCCTTTGCCCCTTTTATTACGGAAGAGATCTGGCGCAACATCCCCGGCAACGAGGGGAAGAGCATCATGGTCTCCGAATTTCCGCGCTACAATTCGCGCCTTGCCTACAAGCAGGAGGCAAAGGCGTTTGAAGCGGTCATGGATATCATCAAGGCGGTGCGCAACATGAAGACCGCCGTCAACTGCCCTTCCTCCAAAAAGGTGAAACTGTACGTTTCGGCGCCCAACAAGCGCATCGTGCAGGCAAACGCGGGCGCCATTGTAAAACTGGCGGGTGCAAGCGAGATCGCGTTTGTGGAGAGCGGGGCAGACGTTGCCGAAAAAACCATGTCACAGGTGACGGAAAACTGCACCGTTTATGTGCCCCTCGGCGAGCTGGTCGATCCCGAAAAGGAGCGGGCGCGCTTGCAGGGCGAGCTGGACCGCATCATCGGCGAGATCGCCCGCGCGGACGGAAAGCTGCACAACCGCGGGTTTTTGGAAAAGGCGCCGCGCGCGCTGGTAGACGGAGAGCGCGCCAAGCTGGAAAAGTTTATCGGCATGAAGGAAAAAGTGGAAGCGCAGCTGCGCGAACTCGAATGATCTACGGGCGCTCCCCGCACGGGGGAGCGCCTTTTCGGAGAATGGCATGTTCAACGTCGTATTGGTCGAACCGGAGATCCCGCAAAACACGGGCAACATCGTGCGCACCTGCGCCGCCGCGGGCTGCAAGCTGCACCTCGTGCGGCCGCTCGGTTTTTCGGTGGAGGATAAATATTTGAAGCGCGCCGGGCTGGATTACTGGCATTTTGTGGAGATTTCGTATTACGATTGCATCGAAGAATTGTTTGCAAAATTTCCGCAGGGCAGGTTTTGGTTTTTTTCGACCAAGGCGGCAAAAACGCACAGCGACGCCGCCTATCGGGAGGGGGATTTTTTGGTGTTCGGCAAGGAGACAAAGGGGCTGCCCGAACCGCTTTTGGCGGCGCATTACGGGCAGTGCGTGCGCCTTCCCATGGCGGGGGAGATCCGCTCGCTCAACCTCTCCAATTCCGTGGCGGTCGCCGTGTACGAGGGCTGGCGGCAGCTCGGCTACGCGGGGGCAACGCTTTCGGGGAGCCTGCGCAAAGAACAGGCGTAACGGCAGCCGCGCCGCCCGCGTAAAGAATAGGCGTAACGGCAGCCGCGCCGCCCGCGCATTTTGCGGGAAATTTCATGACCGCCGCACTTGACAAATTTGTCAAAAAAGTATATCATAGGTAATGGAAAAAATCCATAAGGAGAACAAGCATGAACAAAAAGTCTGTCACCGATGTAGACGTCAAGGGCAAGCGCGTACTTGTCCGCTGTGACTTCAACGTTCCCATGAAGGACGGGAAGATCACCGACGAAAACCGCATCATGGGTGCGCTGCCGACCATCAAATACTTGATGGAGCACGGCGCAAAGGTCATTCTTTGCTCGCACATGGGCAAGCCGCACAATGTGTTCGACGAAAAGGTAAAGCTCAATAAAAAAGAGAAAAAGGCGGTCGAAGCCCTTCCCGAAGCCGAGCGCGACGCCGCCGCTGCCGAATACATTGCCAAGGCAAAGAAAAACGACCCCGTAAAACTGACCCTCAAACCCGTGGCGGACAGGCTCAATCAGCTTTTGGATAACAAGGTCGCCTTCGCGGCAGACGTCATCGGCGCCGATGCGGCGGCAAAAGTTGCCGCCTGCAAAGAGGGCGAATGCGTCCTGCTCGAAAACCTGCGTTTCTACGCGGGGGAGGAGGGGAAAGACCTCGAATTTTGCAAAAAGCTCGCTTCCTACTGCGACGTGTACGTGAACGACGCGTTCGGCACGGCGCACCGTTCGCACGCTTCCACGGCTGCGATCGTCGAGTACGGGCTGGTTAAAACCGCTGTCTGCGGCTTCTTGATCCAAAAAGAGATCGACGTGATGGCAAACAGCCTGGAAAACCCCGTTCGCCCCTTCGTGGCGGTGCTCGGCGGTGCAAAGGTCGCGGATAAGCTCAACGTCATCAACAATCTGCTCGCCAAGTGCGATACGCTCATCATCGGCGGCGGCATGGCGTACACCTTTATCAAGGCGCAGGGTTATGAGATCGGAAAATCGCTCTGCGACGACGAGAAGATCGGCTACTGCAAAGATATGATGGCAAAGGCGAAAGAGCTGGGCAAAAAGCTCCTGCTGCCCGTGGACGCGGTCATTGCCGATTCCTTCCCCGATCCCATCGATGCGCCCGTCGAAGTCAAAACGGTGAAGATCGATGCGATCCCTGCCGACAAAGAGGCGCTGGATATCGGCGAAGAGTCTCGCAAACTGTTTGCGGACGCCATCAAGGGCGCGAAGACCGTTGTTTGGAACGGACCCATGGGCGTGTTTGAAAATCCCATCCTCGCCGCGGGCACCAAGGCGATCGCCGCCGCCATGGCGGAGGCGAAAGACGCCGTTACCATCATCGGCGGCGGAGACAGCGCCGCTGCCGTGCAGCAGCTCGGCTATGCCGACAAAATGACCCACATCTCTACGGGCGGCGGCGCGTCGCTTGAATTGATGGAGGGGAAGGTGCTGCCGGGGATCGCGTGCTTGAACGACAAGTAAGAGCTCGCTTTGCATTTATCGCGCAATACGGCGTCAGGCTAGCGTTTTGCTTCGGGTCACGTACGTCTGTGTACGCTCCCCTCGCAAAGCCGCGCCTTCCTTGTCTTGCGCGCAACTGCAAACCGAGCGGCTTGCGGTTTGTAAAAGCACGGTTTTGCCGCTCGGCGGCGGTTTCTCCCTCGCCGCGGCATGTTTCAGGGTACACCGTTGTAGAAATGCCGCGGTTTCCCCCCTCTTTTGTTACGCTTAAAGCGGGGCAAAAGCCGGCAATACAACAAACCAATGCAGGCGGAGGGGCGCAGCGCCCGCCGCTTGCCGTATGAATTTCAGGAGAATAACAAAATGCGGAAAGCGATCATAGCAGGAAACTGGAAGATGAACAACACCGCGGCGGAGGGCACGGCGCTGATCGAAGCGCTCAAACCGCTCGTGGCGGATGCGGAATGCGACGTTGTTGTATGCGTTCCGTTTACCGATATCCCCGCGGCGGCGAAGGCGGTTGCGGGCAGCAACATCAAGCTCGGCGCGCAAAACGTGCACTTTGCCGAAAAAGGCGCGTATACGGGCGAAATTTCGGCGGCGATGCTCAAAGAATTCGGCGTGGAATACGTCATCATCGGGCACAGCGAACGCCGCCAGTACTTCGGCGAAACGGATGAAACGGTGAACAAGCGCATGCACGCCGCCTTGGCGGCGGGGCTTACGCCCATCGTATGCGTGGGCGAAAGCCTGCAAGAGCGCGAAACGGGCAAAACCGAAGCGGTGCTCGACGTGCAGATCAAAGAAGGGCTGAAAGGGCTGGACGATGTTTCCAAGATCGTCATCGCCTACGAGCCCGTTTGGGCGATCGGCACGGGCAGAACGGCAACGGCGCAGCAGGCGGACGAGACCATCGGGTTTATCCGCAAAACGTGTGCGGAGGTGTTTTGCCCCAAATGCGCGGAGAAGGTGCGCATCCAGTACGGCGGCAGCATGAACGCGAAAAACTGCAAGGAACTGATGGCGATGCCGGAGATCGACGGCGGGCTGATCGGCGGCGCCTCCTTGAAGGCGGAAGATTTTTCGGCGATCGTGCATTACAACAAATAACAGGTTCAGAATACGAAAAAAGGCGGGCGCCGCGGCAAGCGGCGCCCGCCTTTGCGTCTGCGCCGTCATGCCGCGCGCCCGCTTTGCGCTCGCCTTTGCGTTTGTGCCGTCATGCCGCGCTCTTCGCTTTGCGCCCGCCTTTGCGTCTGCGCCGTCATGCCGTTTTGTTTTGCGCGGGGAAACACAGTGTTCGCTGCGGAAAGCGCCGCGGCAGGGGCATGCGCGGGCGGGCGGCGCATATAATATAAAATCCGGCTGCGGCGGTTTTTTCCGCACGGCGGGGCGCGGCGCGGCGGTTTTTGCCGCGGCGGGCGGAGGGGCGAACATGGATACATCGTACAGAGAGCTCAAATGCAAAGACGTTGTGAATGTTTCGGACGGCAGAAACTTAGGCAGAACGTGCGACATCGTGTTTGATTTCCCGCAGGGGCGGGTGTTCGGCATTGCCGTGCCGGGCAAACGCGGGCTGCACTTTTTCCGCAAAAACGATCTGTTTATTTCCATTCGAAGCATTGTCAAGATCGGTGCGGACGTGGTATTGGTGGACCTGAAAGGTTCGCACCTGCCTCCCGCGGGCGGAAAAAAGCACGAGTGGTGCCCGCCTCCGCCGCCCCCGCAGGAGGGCGGGCGGCGCGATTACGGCGAATACGAATAGCCGCGCTTTGCGCGGCTTTTCCCGCCCAAAAAGGCTGCGGGCAGGGCGTTTTGCCGCCGTGAAAAGAGAGTGCTGGAAGGGCGTTTTGCCGCCGTGAAAAGAGGCCACGGGCAGGGCGGTTTGCCGCTTAGGGGAGAGCCGGAGGACAGGCTCTCTTTTTTTGACGAGGGGAGTGGTTTCGCCGCAAAAAAAATCGGGCGCGGGTGCGCTTGCGGCGGTTGACTTTTGCCGGAATTTGTTCTACAATACCAACAGAATACGAATGCCGCACGCGCTGCGGCAGGGGAGCGCACAATGGACGAGCAGGAGATGCGCCGCATTTTTTCCGAAAACAAGGCTTACCGCCCTTCGGACGAGCGCTACAAGCAGATGCGGTATCGCCGCGCGGGCAAAAGCGGGCTGCGCCTTTCGGAAATTTCTTTCGGGATGTGGCATAACTTTGGCACGGCGGACAGTTACGAAAACATGCGCAACATGGTTTTTGCCGCGTTTGACGGCGGGGTCACGGTGTTCGACCTTGCCAACAACTACGGCCCGACGGAGGGGAGCGCGGAGCGGAATTTCGGTTCCATTCTCGCGCGCGACCTTGTAAGCCACCGCGACGAGATGGTCATCACGACCAAGGCGGGTTACCCGGACTGGAAGGGACCGTACGGAGACGGCGGCAGCCTCAAATACCTTGTTGCCAGTTTGGATAAGAGCCTCAAAAACCTGGGGTTGGAGTATGTGGATATTTTCTACCACCACCGCCCCGATCCGCAAACGCCGCTCGAAGAGACCGTTTATGCTTTAAAGCGCGTCTGTGAAAGCGGAAAAGCGTTGTATGTCGGCATATCCAACTACGGCGGCGCGCTTGCGGCAAAGATGTGCGCCCTGCTCAAAGAGGCGGGCGTGCCCTTTATTTTGGATCAGGTGAGCTATTCGATCTTTGAACGTTCCTGCGAGGCAGACGGGTTGCTGGCGCTTGCCAAAGAGCAGGGCTTTTCGGTCACGGCGTACAGCCCGCTGGCGCAGGGTATGCTTTCGGGCAGGTACCTTTGCGGCATTCCGGAGGGGAGCCGCATGAGCAAGGAAAAGCGGCTGCGCGAGCGGCTCAGCGAAGAGAAACTCTCCAAGATCCGCGCCCTCGCGGCGATCGCCGAAGAGAGGGGGCAGACGCTTGCGCAGATGGCGATCTCATGGCTGCTGCGCCGCGAGGAGGTGGCAAGCGTCATCATCGGCGCGTCTTCCGCCGCGCAGATCCGTGAAAATTTACAGCCCGATCCCGTATTTACGGACGAGCAGCTTGCCCGCATCGATGAAATTTCACCCGTACAAGGAGCGCAAAAATGATAAGCGACAGCATCGATCTCTATGCGTATTTCAAATTGCCGCGCAAAGGCGCAAAAGCGGGGACGCTCAAACGCTTTTTGCACGGGCAGATCACCGAAAGCGAAGGTCTGCAAAAGATCCGCCCCGCCATGCTCGTGCTGCCGGGCGGCGGGTATGCCTTCGTTTCGCAGCGCGAAAACGAATCGGTGGCGTTCCGCTATTTTGCGGAAGGGTACAACGTTTTTGTGCTCGAATACGACATTGCGCCCGTGCATTACCCCGCGCAGATCTTGGAAGCGGGCATGGCGATGCTGTATTTGCGGCGCGAAGCCGCCGCGCTGGATATCGACGGGGAACACATTGCCGCCGTCGGGTTTTCGGCAGGCGGGCACCTTTTGGGCTGCATCGCAATTTTGTGGGACGACCCCGCGCTCAAAGCCGCATTCGGCGACGAGTGCGCGCGCATCCGCCCGGACGCCGCCGTCTACTCCTATCCCGTCGTGACCGATTCGATCGAAAAGGGGCATGTTTTTTCCTTTAAAAATTTCTGCGGCGACGTTGTTCCGCACGAAGCGTATTCGCTGGAAAAGCACGTTCGGCCCGAAGCCGCCCCCGCCTTTATCTGGGCGACTTCCGAGGACGGCGGCGTGCCCGTAGAAAATTCGGTGCTGCTGTACAGCGCGCTGCACGAGGCGGGCGTGCCTGCCGAACTGCATCTGTTCGAGTGCGGACCGCACGGTCTCTCCACGGCGGATGCAGACGTGTATCCCGTGCCGCTGGCAGAACCGTATTTTGCCCGCGCCGCCAACTGGGTGCCGCTTTCCTTCACCTTTTTAAAGGGGCACGGGTTTGCGATCAAAAACAAATAACGGTGTTTTTTACGGTTTCGGAAGCGGAACGAGGAAGAGGGGAGTTTGAATTTAAAAACAAATAACGGTGTTTTTTACGGCAAAGCGGGGCGCTCTTCGGGGAGCGCCCCGCTTTGCGATGAAACAAAGATGCCGCCGCTGTTTTTTGCCGTTTTTCCGAACAGCCGAAAACCTGTGTTTATTTTGCCGCCTTATCTCGGTTTGTGCCGCACGCCCGCCGTGCCGAAAGTTTGTGTTCGTTTTGCCGCTTTGTTCTGTTTTGTGCCGTTTGCCCGCCCTGCCGAAAACCCGTATTTTTGCCGCCTCATTCTATAACGCAAAAGGCGATGCCCCATCGGGCATCGCCTTTTGCTGGAAATACTAGTCTATTTTGATACGATGCAATAATGGGTGCATAACCGCAGAATTGGGTGCAGAATGGCAGGAATGGGTGCAATTAATAATTGACAGGGTGCAAAGGGATAACGCTCAACAAAATGCTATTTAATTTTGCCGGCATTGCACTGTTTAGTAAATATGCAGAGAATTTTTCTTGTTCGCTTGACTTTTTCTTGCTTTTGAGATATGTATAGTGGCACTACAATTGGAGGGATACAAAATGTTTACAGGCGAAGTAAATTATCGTTTGGCTAAGTGGGTATTGCTCAATATGGAACATGATGGGG
>CALVMR010000021.1 GCA_944346885.1 uncultured Clostridia bacterium
CCTGTATAGCAATACTGCGCCGCAGGTAAAGAAAATGCGAATTGAAATGTATGTGGGATAAAACCTGCATACAACGGCTATTTATTCCACGGTGCTCTTGACGCGAGCCTCTCTCGGAGCGTGTTACAAGGCAAATACGGGCGAAACCTTGCAACCCCGCACCCAAGTAGGGTACGGGGTTTTGGTTTGCCTTCGGCGAAAACAGCCTAACACGCTCCGACTCACGTCAAGAGCCTTTCGCGGCATAAACCGCCGTTGCCGCTATACTTTCATAGTAGAACAAAGAAAAAAGCCTAACCCGAACACCCTCTTTTGGAATTCGATTTAGGCTCTTACTGGTGCACCAAAGAGCCCGGATCGACTCCGATAAGGTGTTCGGTCCGGGCTTTTTCCTACCCCCCCCCGCAAAACCGGGGCAATGCCGTACAGTTTTAATGCGGGCTTGCACAACCAAAAGCCCCCGCCCCCGCTTTGAGCGGAACAACAACGGAGGAAACCCGATGCCGCAACACACAAAGCAAACCCGAAATACGCTTACGCTTTCCGCGTTTTGGGACGGGATCGAACTCTTCCCCGAAGGCAGGGCGGCGGCGGAATCTGTTTTGCAAACCGTTCCGCAGGCGGCACAGCTGCCATGCAACGAAAAGCTGTTCCTGCCAAACCGTTTTGAAGAGGGTCTGCGCGAAGTGTGTTTTGCGCTCGCCCCGGATGAGGACGGTATGCGGCTGTTCGTCTATCACTCCCGCTGCGCCCTGCATTCGTATGCGCTGTACCGCGAAAAAGGGATCGCCGACGACGTATATTGGGGCACGATGAAGTTTTTATCCCGTTTTTTGGAGGACGGGTGGCGGCGCAGCGGCAAAATGCGGTTTTGCTACGGGCACTGGTTCCCGCGGCAGCTTTCGCTGCGGGAATTTCGCCTTGGCGCGTTGGAATACGAGATGTACGAAGAGGACGGCGAAAACAGGCTCTCTTTGCACATCCCCGCAGACGCGGATATTTCGGTGCCGTCCGTGCTCTCCTCCGTCCGCAGAGCGCGCGCCTTTTTTTCCGAATACTATCCCGCCTATGCGGCGGCGGACCTGTACTGCTCCTCTTGGCTGCTCTCCCCCGCCCTGCAAACGCTGCTGCCCGCCAAGTCGCGCATCCTGCAATTCCAAAAGCTGTTTCAAATCCTCTCCGCAGACCATTCGAAAGCGTTCCTCGAATGGCTGTACCCCGACCCGAACGTGCCCTATGCCGACCTGCCCGAATGCACAACGCTGCAACGCAATGCCAAACGTCTGCTTTTGGAGGGCGGCACGATCGGCTGGACGACGGGGAAATTGATCGCCGAGCCGTGACCGCGTTCGGCGGAAAACCGCCCGAATCAAAAATTGCACCGAACCGTCCTCTCAACCGCTCGATCGAATGAAAAAGCTCCTCGTTTTTGTCCCGCCGCGGCGGTCCGACGCCGAAACAGTTGCATTTTTTGCTCTTTTCGGATATACTGTATCGTGCAGCGCAAACAACGCCGCGCGGCGCGGAGCGGCAGGCGCGCCACAAATTAAAAGCGGAGAGCGCGCCGCACAATAAAAAAACGCCGTTTTTTCGGCGCTTTACATGTTGTATTTTACGGAGCAGAACCGGTTTCGATTGCCGGTACGTGGAAAGGGAAAGTGTAACGCCGCTTTTTTCGGCGCATACGATATGTTGTTTTATTTACGGGGCAGTCACGGATTCGATTGCCGGTGAGTGGAAAGGGAAAGTGTAACGCCGTTTTTTTCGGCGCTTTGCATGTTGTATTTTATGGGCCAGAACCGGTTTCGATTGCCGGTGCGTGAAAAGGGAAAGTGTAACGCCGCTTTTTTCGGCGCATACGGTATGTTGTTTTATTTACGGGGCAGTCACGGATTCGATTGCCGGTGAGTGGAAAGGTAAGCACGCCGAGGAACGAGTGCCCTCGCCAAAACATTCGGTTTAAATGTAAATGCAGATAACAATGCACCTCGCGCAAACGCTCAGTTTGCGCTCGCCGCTTAATTTTAATTAAACGGTCCGTCCGCTCTCCTTTTCCCGTCGGGGCGATACGGGCGTCAACAAGGCGGGCTACGGCTGCCGTGTACAAAGCCGGCACGGCAGCGGCTTTCAGGCTTTTGCGAGGCGTTTTTTTCGGCCGCAGAGAGGGCGCCTTTAAGACAATTGCGGCATAAGCGTGTAGAAAGCCTTTCGGCGATCCGGTAAGACGCGAGTTCAACTCTCGCCTGCTCCACCAGCAAAAAACGCACCCTGCACAAGGGTGCGTTTTTTGTGTTTCTGCGTTTTTGCGTTTTTTTATTTTGCAATGTATCCGTACGGGTTGTTTTTTTGCCAGTTCCACTGGTCGCGGCACATCTCTTCGATGCCGTACTCCGCCTTCCAGCCCAATTCCTTTGCCGCCTTGGAAGGATCGGCGTAGCACTCCGCAATATCTCCCGCGCGGCGCGGGCAGATCTCGTACGGCAGCTGCCTGCCGCACGCCTTTTCAAAGGCGCGGATCATTTCCAGCACGCTGTATCCGACCCCCGTGCCGAGGTTGTACACATGCACGCCCGCCCCTTTGCATCCCTCGATCGCGGCGATGTGCCCGCGCGCCAGATCGACGACGTGGATATAATCCCGCACGCCCGTTCCGTCCTTGGTCGGATAATCGCTGCCGAATACGTTGATCTTTTTCAGCTTGCCGCTCGCCACCTGCGCCACATACGGCATCAGGTTGTTGGGAATTCCCTTCGGGTCCTCCCCGATCCGCCCGCTCGCGTGCGCTCCCACCGGGTTGAAGTAGCGCAGCAAGATCACGTTCCATTCCTTATCCGCCTTCCACAGGTCGGTGAGCATGATCTCCTGCATGTACTTGCTCGTGCCGTACGGGTTCGTGGTCCCGCCGACCCTGCTCTTTTCCGTAAGCGGCAGCGTTTCGGGCGTTCCGTACACCGTTGCCGACGAGGAAAACACGATCTTTTTCACCCCGTGTGCGCGCATCGTTTCCGTCAAAACCAGCGTGCCGCCGAGGTTGTTGTCGTAATATTCAAGCGGCTTTTCGCAGCTTTCGCCCACCGCTTTGAGCCCCGCAAAGTGGATCACCGCATCGAATTTGTTCTCCGAAAAGATCTTTTCCATCGCCGCGCGGTCGCGCACGTCCGTGTTGTAAAACTTTACGCGCTTGCCCGTGATCTCCTCCACCCGCACAAGCGCCTCTTCGCAAGAATTGCTCAAATTATCCGCCACGGCTACGCCGTAACCGCGCTCCAACAGCTCTACCAGCGTATGGCTCCCGATGTACCCCGCACCGCCCGTAACGAGAATGTTCTGCATGTTTCTCCTCTCCTTTTTATAATTTTTGAACGGTAACGCCGTCTTCGATGCTCGTATCGTAAAAACTCGCCGCATACCCGACCGCTTTTTGATACGCCGCGCCGACTTCGGCTTTGAAGGTTTCCGCGCACTCCTTTTTTACGATGGCGATGATGCAGCCGCCGAACCCCGCGCCGATCATACGCGCGCCGATGCAGCCCTCCTGCTCCCGCGCCGCGTAGGCGAGCGCGTCCGGCTCTCTGCCCGTCACCTCGTACAGCTTGGAAAGGCTGTCGTGCGAGGCGTTGATGAGCGCCGCAAGCGTTTCGATATCCCCTTTTTTGAGGGCGGCGGCGGCTTCCTGCACGCGCGCGCATTCGTACACGACGTGCGCGGCACGGTCACAGAGCTTGCCGCTCAAAACGCCTTTCGCCTCCGCAAACATGGCGGGGGTCACTTCGGCAAGGCAGGAAACCTGCGGATAGATTACGCGCAGTTTTTCCAGCGCCGCCTCTACTTCCGCGCGGCGCTCGTTGTACTTGCTCTCCACCAAGGCGTGCGGTTTGTTGCAGTTGGCAACGATCAGCTCGTACGCCCCCAACTCCAAAGGAACGTACTCGTATTCCAGCGTTTTGCAGTCCAGCAAAATGGCTTTTTCCTTTTTCCCCATCGCCGAAGCGAACTGGTCCATGATGCCGCAGTTCACGCCGCAGTATTCGTTTTCCGCCTTTTGCGAAAGAACCGCCAGCTCTTTCAAGCTGTACGGCGTGCCCGTCAGCTCGCAGAGGGTGACCGCGGTAGCCACTTCGATGGCGGCGGAAGAAGAGAGCCCGCTGCCGAAAGGCACCGTGCAGCTGTAATAGAGGTCGCACCCGACAAGCGGAACGCCCTGCCCGCGCAGAACGTGCGCCACGCCCGCCTGGTACTTGCCCCATTTGATGTGCCGGTACGCGCCGATTTGCGCGATATCCAGCACCGCGGTCTCGCGCAGGTCGTCTGCATACACGTTGATCGTATTCGTCCCGTTGGGGCGCGCGTACACCGTACAGTTTAAATTCAGCGCCGCGGGGAACACCTTGCCGCCGCAGTAATCGACGTGTTCGCCGATAAGATTGATACGCCCCGCCGCGCTTACGCGCAGCTGCGGCTGCGCGCCGAATACGCGCGCAAATCCTTCCCGCCGCTGCTGTTCGTTGCTTTCCATAGATCAGGCTTCCTCCAAGCCGAGCGCCGCCATAAATTTTGCAAAGCCTTTGCGCCCGTTTTCGTCCTTTTTGAATACCGCCGTGTTATCCAATATCCCCGCGCACACGCGGTTCACATACTCGCGCACGCGCGCTTCCGCCTCCGCTTTGTTTTTCGCCGCGCCTTCCCCGATGAGCTGTTTTATCATTTCGCGGTGAATGTACAAATCGTTTTCCGGATCGGAAAGCGCTGCGGCGTCGTACTTTGCCCTGCCGCAGAGGAGATCTTCGATCTCGCCGAGCTGCCGTTTCAGGCGCGGCGGCAGGATAAACAGCCCCATCGCCTCGATCAGCCCGATCCCCTCGCTTTTGATGTTCAGGTATTCGGGATGAACGTGGAAAATGCCGTCCGGATAGCTTTCGCTCGTGCGGTTGTTGCGCAGGATGATGGTAAAAACGTATGTATCGCCGACCTTGCGGCAGATGGGTGAGCTTGTGTTGTGCGGCGTATCCCCCGTATGGCTCAACACGTCGCAGGAGGGGCAATCGAAATTTTTCCATGTTTCGATGACCTTTGCCGCAAACGCCGCCACTTCCGCGCGGCTTTTGCCCGTAAACTGCACGGCGCTGTTGTACCAATCGAGAATGCCGATCGACAGCCCCGAAAAGGCGTCGCTCCTATACGCCTTGCGGATCGCCGCGTAATGCATGGGCATCCGATGCCGCCCGCCTTGGAAATGCTCGTGGTTCAAGATCGAGCCGCCCACGATGGGCAGCGACGCGTTGCAGCCGATAAAATAATTGGGGAAGCGGTCTACAAAGTCCAGCAGCTTTACGGGGGTGCTCACGCCCACGTTCATGGGAACGTGCCGCTCGTTCACGGCGATGCAGTGCTCGTCGTAATAGGCATACGGCGAATACTGCAAAAACCACTTCTCCCCGCCTACGGTCAGCTTGACCGTGCGGATGTTGCGCCGCGGCGGGTGCGTTGCCGTGCCCGCAAACCCCTCGTTCTCCTTGCACAGCACGCACGCAGGGTACTTTTCCCCCTTCGGCGCGTGCAGCAGTTTGGCTATGTCTTTGTTGCTTTTTTCGGGTTTGGAGAGGTTGACGGTGATCTCCAAACGGCTCTTTCCGTCCTCGTGCTCCCATTTGAGGTTGCGCGCGATCGCCGAGGCGCGCACGTACCCGTTTTTGACGCTCAGATCGTACAGATAGTCGCACGCCGCCTGCGCGCCCCGCTCCTCTTCGATGCGCACAAATTCGTCGTTCACCACGGAGGGCAGCGGCGAAAGCATGCCGAACGCATCCACCCAAAACCGCTCTTCCTCCCCCGCCGCGCACAGCCCGTTTTCGAGCGCGTATGCGGCAAGCTCTTCGGCGAGCTCGTCGGGAAGATCGGGCACCGCGCCCGCCGCTTCGGGCGCGCACGGCGAAGGCAGCTTTAAATACGTTAAAAGCATGTTGCGCGCATACGTTTCGTCCTCTTCGCGCAGATGCAGATGCGCCCTTGCATAAGCCAACAGTTTTTCTACCAGTCTCTTTCCGTCCATAATCTCTCTCTTTTTCCGTCCGCATTATTTTACCACGGATCACACGGTTTGTCAATACACCGCCGCGCCGCGAGGGGCAAACGCGCCGCTTTTTACAGCCGCGCCGCCTCTTTTTCCTGCCGTTTGCGCTCACATTTTCGGCTTGATCAGCGCCGTTTGCAGCCAGTTGTTGAAGAGGACGGGCGCCCCGTCTTCGCCGCCCGCAAAGGGCAGGATCTCCTCTTCGAGTTCGGGGATCGTTTTCCGCTTCCCCGCAAGGTATTCCGCAAGGAGGGCGCGGCAGTGCGAAACGCGCCGCATGAGCCCGCCCAAGCGGATATCGTGCTTTTCAAAGCCGTTGGGCTTACACTCCCGCTCCCACTGCGCCGAAAACGCGCGGTAAAAGACGCGCAGCCGCTTTTCCAGCTCTTTATAGTCGGCAAGCAGCACTTCGAGCGCGGCGCGGTCCTTTTCTGTGTACGCCCTGCGCGTTTTTACGCCGATGCCGTACTTTATTTCCAGCACGCCGCACAGCGCCGCAAGCGTTTTAAAAAGATAGCCGTACCTTGCGCTCCGCGCGCCCGCGCGCAGCTTTTCTTTGACGGCGGCAAACTGCTTTCCGTCCCCTTCTTTGACCGTTCTGTCGAAAATGCCGAGGAAGGGGTCGGAATACAGCATGTATTTGCAGGGGTTTACGATGCGTTCCGCATCGAGGTTCGCCTCGTCGAGCGCGAAAAAATCCTCCATGGAAACGCCCGCAAAGCGGAAAAACTTCCGGGCAATGTTCTCTTTATCGAAATTCCCGCGCGAAAATTCGGCAGCCGCAAAGAGCACGGGCAGCGTTGCGAACAGGGAACATTCCGCGCCGTCGTCCTTCCAGCAGGTGACGAACACATCCTCCGCGCCGTTATCCCCGCACGCTTTGAGCGCCGCTTCCCACGCGCGGACGGCATAGCGGCTGTGCGGCGCAAACCCGTACCAGCCCGAATCTCCGCCCGCAAAAACCATGTTGTTTTCAAACTGTTTGTGCGCCTTGATCATGCCGTCGTAATGCGCCCGGTCCGTGCTGTAATAGTCCCAATAGATGAGCGTAACGTTCTTCGGCACGAGGGCTTTTACTGCCTGCGGGATATCGCCCGTGCAGTAATACGCCCCCTTGTTGGCAAGGCGGAAAAACATATCCGACCACATCATGGGCGAAAACCCGTACTTTTCGGCGATCTGCGCAACGCGCGCCAAATGCTTCAAAAGGATATCGAAGCGGTTTTCGTAGCCGTGCTTGTCGAGGTATTTCCCCAGCCCGACCATGTGCGCCTCGTCCATGCCGATGTTGATGCGGCGGGAAGAAAAGCACTCCGCGCACGTTTGAAACATCCTTTCGATGAGTTCGTAGGTGCGCTCCTCGCCGACGAGCAGAATGTCTTCCAGATCGATGCACGCGTTTCGGTATTCCTGCCAGCGGGCGATGCCGCCGAGGTGCGCGAGCGTTTGGATGCAGGGAACAAGTTCCAGCCCGTGCTCCCTTGCCGCCGCATCCAGTTCTTTGAGCTCCGCCTTTGTGTACCTTCCGCGCAGGTAGCCGAAGTACGGCTCTCCCTCCGCCTCGTACACGTCCTCCGTGTACAGCTGCACATAGGTGTAGCCCATCTTTTTGAGCAGCCCGAAATACCGCTTCAACGTTTCCGCGGTATACACCGCGTCGCGCGAACAATCGACCATTGTGCCGAGCGATTGGATCTTCATGCCCTGTTTTCTCCTTTTTCCGCTCCGCTTTTGCGGCGCAGGAATGCGTTATGCCGTATAAAACCCGTGCCGCCGCAAAAAGCCCACCGAGAGCCGCAGCCAATTCCGCACGTGCTCCG
The DNA here is from genome assembly GCA_944346885.1 of uncultured Clostridia bacterium. Taxonomy (GTDB): domain Bacteria; phylum Bacillota; class Clostridia; order Christensenellales; family Borkfalkiaceae; genus Borkfalkia. The sequence goes on from CALVMR010000021.1 coordinate 7,891, forward strand.
TCTGCTCGGTACACTCCGCAAGGACCTCTTCGGAACAGACGGAAAGCCCGTGCTCTCCCGTTTCAAAGGCATGGTACTCGGCGGGAACGCCCGCCGCGCACAGCGCGCGGAACAGACGGATCGAATTTTCGATCGGCACCGCCGCGTCGTCTGCCGTTGCCCAAAGGAACACGGGCGGGGCGTCCCGCCGGACGAGCGATTCCAAAGAATAGCGCTCGTACGGGGCGGCGTCGCCGCAAAAATTAACAAACGTCTCCTCGTCCCAACAGCTCCTGTCTGCGGAGACGACCGCATACGCCAAGATCGCCGCATCGGGGCGGATCTTGGCGCAGTCCTCCCCGAAGCGCTCCCGCAAAACGGGATCGTCCCACCCCAGCGAAACGCACCCGCACAGATGCCCGCCGGACGAAAAGCCGAGCACGGCGATCTTTCCGTCCGAATGCAGGCGCTCCGCCTCTTTGCGCAAATAGAGCATCGCCATCGCCGCCTCGGTCAAAAGAGCGGGATAACCGCAGTGCGGCGCCACGTTGTAATCGAGCACATACGCGTCCAGCCCTCTGCCGTAATAGTACATCGCCACCGGCTCCCACTCCCGCTCCGACACAAAGGAATAGCCGCCGCCCGGAAAGATCAAGACCGCAGACCGCTCTTTCCCTGCGATCTCCTTGGAGGCAACGTGGCGGTACGCATGCAAAAAGCCGCGCGGCTTTTCGCCCCGCTCATCGCAAAAGTAGGCGTACAGATCGATCTCTTCTCTGCGCATTCGTTCACGTCTCCTCGGTAAGCACGATCAATCTCGAAGAAAATTCGGGCAGGACCTCAAAAAACAGATTCAGCCCCACTTCCATATAATACTCGCCGCTGTACACCTGTCGGTCGTAGCTGTTTTTATACACGCGGCGCTTATCCAACCCTTTCAGCTTTAAAAAGCGGAACTGCTGCAACTCCTTTTTGCGGTTCATCAGCAGAACGAGCGAAGCGCGCTTATCCTGCGAAACGCACTGCATGCACATGCGGTTCCCCTCGTTCGGGGAAAGGAGGTGATACAGCTCGCCCTGTTCGATCACTTCCGAATGGTATTCGCGGTAGAGCCGCGCGATTGCCGAAAGCTCTTCCCGCTCGCCCTCTGTCAGCTCGTTCGGGTTCATCTCGTAGCCGTACGTGCCGAACAGGGCAAGCGCCGCCTTGGTCGCATACGACGCCACGGCGCTGTCGTTGACGTGCGACGCGATGCAGGAGAGTGGATAGCCCAGCGACGTGTTGAACTGGATCTCCATGCGCTCCGCGGGGTCGCTTTCGTCGCTCGCCCATATCTGCGGGCAGTAATACAGCGTGCCGAGATCGAACCGCCCTCCCCCGCCGGCGCAGCCCTCAAACAGGATGTGCGGATACTCCTCCGTCAGCCTGCCGAGAAGGGAATAGTACCCCAACATGAGCCTGTGGTACATTTCCCCCTGCCGCTCGGCGCAGTTTGCGTCATGCTCCATGACGATGCGGTTGCAGTCCCATTTGATATAATCCACGGGATATTCCGCCAAAAACGCCTTCATTTGGCGGTAGACCGCCTGTACCGCCTCCGCATCGGAAAAATCCAGATGCAGCTGATGCCGCCACAGGTAGGGTTTTCCGTCCTTTCGGTATCCCAACGCGTACGAAGGGTGCGCGCGGAACAGGTCGCTGTCGTAATTGACCATTTCGGGCTCGAACCAAATGCCGAATTTGAGCCCCTTTTCGCGGCAGTGGGCGATGACCTTGTGCAGATCGACCTTGCCGCGGTTGACAACCCAGTCGCCGAGCCCCGCCGTATCGTCGTTGCGCGCGCCGAACCAGCCGTCGTCTAAAACGAACAGCTCCGTTCCGATCTTGCAGGCGGCGTCGATGTATTCGCAGACGGACGCCGTATCGAAATCGAAAGAACACCCCTCCCACGAATTGAACAGGACGGGCTTATACGCGTTGTTGTTTTTGTATCCGATGAGGTTTTCGCGGATAAAGCGGTGGAAGGTGCGGCTCATCGCGTCCGTCCCTTCGTACGAATACGCCATGACCGCCTGCGGCGTTTGAAAGACCTCCCCGCGGCGGAGCGTCCACGCAAAGTCTTCGTCGTTGATCCCGTAAGTGACGTGCATGCCGCAAAACTTATCCGAAAAGAGGCGGAATTTGAAATTGCCGCTGTAAATCAGGTTGAACCCGATCGCCGTGCCGCTGTCGGCGGTGGCATCGGCGCTCTTTAAGTATACGAACGGGTTTTCTTCGGCGGAGGAACGCCCGTAATTGCTGGATATCTCCTGCACGCCGTCGTAAACGTCGTTCTCCGCATACGCGCGCTCCTGCATCCAGCGCCCGTGGAAATGCACCAGCTTGTAATCCCTGCTCACAAAGTCCTGCTGCAAAGACATGGCGCGGAGAAGAGACACGGGCTCCTCTCCCCTGTTTTCGACCGAAAAACTTTTGACGAAAATGTTTTTATCCGCATACAGCGTCAAGCGGTAGGTCAAGTAAACTTCGCTGCTTTGCTCTTTAAAGAGGAACTCCGCCGTTTCGCACGCCTCGCCCTCGCCGCGCGCGTGCGGCATCCCGGCAAGCGGCGGGATCCCCGCGTACGCCCGATGGCGCACGCAGCGAAAATCCGTTGCGAAGGATCCGTTTTTCCGCCGCACAATAACGGGCGCGCCGCGCTTATCCGCATAGCCGTGCGAAGAAATTTCCAGCGGGGAACACTGCGCGTTGAACCCCTCGGCGTATTTGCGCTCCTTGCCCGCCGCAACGTCGTAATACATGCATTCGTAGCCGCCCTCCACGTTGCGCGCGCTCAAAATGCCGCGGTAATCGGAAAGCGCTTTGCCGAACCAAACGTTTTCCAAATTGCCCGCCTCGTTCAAATAAAGCGCGTATGCGACCTTTCCGTTTTCCAAAACGAATACGTTGTTTTCCTCTTCGTGGAACATACAAAATCCCTTTTTTTGGCAATGCCGCGCGGTTTCGGCATTCCCTTTCTCAGTTTTCGTCGCCGCGCTCGATGGAGCGGATAAACGGATACTTTTCCATGATCTCGCCGAGCCGCTGCGAAGAATACTCTTTGTCGGTGTTCAGCGTGGCATGGTAGACCGTTTTTCCGTCCTTCCGCTCGATGACGAGGCGGTTGAAGCGGTCCGCTTGGAACAGTTCTTTGATCGTATCGTTTTCCGAACCGTCGCTCACGAAGCAGATCTTCAACTGAAAATACTTTTTGGTTTGAAAAAACTTGCACTTGATATGGAAGAGGCACTGCACGCCGATGATGATGACCGTTGCCCCCGCCGCCACGATGTACAGCCCCGCGCCCGCCGCCATGCCGACGCCCGACGTTGCCCATACGCCCGCGGCGGTGGTAAGCCCGTGGATCTCGTGTTTGCGGTAGATGATGATGCCCGCGCCCAAAAAGCCGATGCCCGATACGATCTGCGCCGCCACGCGGGAGGCGTCGTACTCATTGATATCGACAAAGCCGTATTTCGACACCACCATGATGAGCGCGCTCCCCACGCACACGACGGTGTGCGTGCGGATGCCCGCTTCCTTATAGCGCAGCTTCCGCTCGTACCCGATGGCAAAACCGAGCACGACCGAAAGCAAAATGTTTATCAGATAATACAATTCCGCTATCATACCTCTCCCCCTGCGCCGCGCAAGGCAAGTACCCGCCCGCGCGCCGCGCCGCACTACTTTTGCACGGGCACATTCCCTATGCGCGGGATCTCCGATAAATACTTTTTCAAAATTTCCGGAGAATAGCCGTTGTTCTCTATGATATCCCTGTAAAAATAGGCACTCGGCTTCGGCGTGCGCCGGAACCCGTTTGCCCGATCCACGGCAACAAGCCCGAACCTCGGCAGGTACGAACCCCATTCGAAGTTATCCAAAAGCGACCAATACAGATACCCGCGCACATCCACGCCCTCTGCGATCGCGGTGTGGAGGGCGCTCAGATACTCCGCCAAAAAGACGATGCGCAGGCGGTCGTCCTCGCACGAATACCCGTTCTCCGTGATGTAAACGGGCTTATCTTTCAGCCGCATCAGGCTGTGGTAGACGGTTTCCGGGTAAAATTCGTCCAAGTAAAAATGCTCTTTTTTGATGGTGCGCGCCTTCGTAAAGGGATAACGCTCTCCCCGCATGCCCGCCTTTCTCATATCCACCATACTGCGCGTATAGATGTTGATCGACCAAAAGTCGCTCGCGCCTTTGATGTCTTTATCGAAAAGCACGTCGCAATACGGCAAAACCAGCTCGCCCGTGCGGATCGCGTGGAAGAAAAATTCGTTATCGACCACGTCGTAATAGTGCGCGAGGGCTTGGTCGAACGGATCGAACTGCCGCTTGGCAAAGTACATGATGAGCGCGTGCGCGCTGCTTACGGGGGCGGAGGAATACTGCTTGATCGTATGGTAGCCGAGCGCATGGAAGAGCACGCTGTTTTGCTTTTTCTTCATCCCGTCCTCGCCCAAACACATGTTGAACTCGTTGAGCACGTTCCAAAAATCCACATACTGCGCGATCTTGGGGAGGATATAGTGCAGGTACCGTTCAAAATATCTGCGGTTGTCGAGAACTTCGAACCCGCCTTTTTGCCGAAACCACTGCGGAACGGTCCTATGTACGAGCGTAACGAAGGTCTTGATCCCCTTCTCTTTGAGAAGCGCAAGCTGCTGCACATAATGCTGCGCCGCCTCTTCGCAGAATGCGCCCTCCTCCGGCTCGATACGCGCCCACTCGATCCCGAAGCGGTACGCCCGATGCCCCAATTTTTCAAGCAGCGCAACGTCTTCGCGGTACATGGCATAGGAATTGCACGCCGTTCCCGAAACTTCCGCGGCCGGATCTTTTTTCAGCAGTTCCTGTTCGTCGTGCCAAAGATCGGACCAAATGTTGTTCCCCTCGATCTGATAAGCCGCCGTTGCGCTTCCCCACAAAAAATTTTCCGGAAACCGAAACGCGGGAATGTTGAATACGTCCGTCATACTCCCTTTCTCCTAGTTCTGTTTTTTCATCTTTCCGCTTGCTTTTAAAAGCGGGGCGAAGATGCCGCCCTGCACCGTGCGGTTGATAAAATGCACGATCTCGCCGTTTTCCGTGCGGTACCAATCGCCGAACGGCAGGTGCACGGGTCCCTCTTCCAAATACCGCAGCACGGGCGCGTACAGCCCTTCCGCCTTCGCTTTGTCGTCCGTAAGGGCGGCGCACCACAAGATCCAATCGGATTTCGTATAATTTTCCCGCGTGTCGAGCGGCACGCCATAGCGGTTGTTTTTTGTAAGATAGTACGCAACTTCCCGCTCGCAGACGTCCTGCCCGATCAGATCGAAGCCGAACAGCTTGTCGAACAGGAGATTGTATTTGAGCGAATACGTCCCCTCCTGCCCGTAGGCAAGCGGCATAACGCCCTCGCCGACCTTCTCTTTAAACGCGGCGGCAAACGCCTCTGCCTTCGCTTCGTATTCTGCGGCAACCGCCTCTTTGCCCAGCGCGCGGCAGACGATCGAAAAGCTCTCGATGCCCGCGAGCGCCTTGACCGTCAAATTGACGTTGCCCGCGAGGTGCCCCGCAAAATCGTCCGTGCACAGCTGGTTTTCCGGGTCCAGCCCGTATTTTTCCAAATAACCGACCCACTTTTCGAGCAGGTCGAAATTCCGTTCGGCAAGTTCGGCAGCCGCGCCCGCGCGGAGGGCTGCCGCCGTCATGACGAGCATGTTGCCGCACTCTTCGACGGGCATCTGCATTTGCTCGTTGTACACATTGCTCGCGGCGGGGCGCAGATAGAGCACGGGCTGCGTTTTGGGCCCCTCCCCCCAGCCGAAGGCGAGCATGCCGCAGTTGTATTTATCCTCTTCCCCGCGCACGCCGTACACCTGCCCGCTGCACCAAGGATAGGTGCCCAGATCGTGCGGGGCGAACCCGAACGTCCAAACGGGCATCCGCGCAAAGGCGAAAATGCCGCGCATCATGGCGTTGACAAGTTCGGGGGCGTAGAGCAAAAAGAGGGGCATGGAGGGATAGGAGACGTCTACCGTGCCGATGCAGCCGTTGGAATCGCACTCTTTGGAGAGGAACAGCAGTTCCCCCTTTGCGGTTTGCACGAGCTTGTGCCCGCCCACGCTTTGGCGGAGCGCCGCGCACGCCAGCGCATAGTACCCCTCGCCGACCGCCGCGCAGTCCTCCTTTAATTTTTTGTCGAACGCCCTGCATTTGCGCACGATCTTTTCCGCGTTCTCATAGGCGTAGTCCATCGCATCGACGATGGTCTTTCCGCCGCGGAAAAAGTACCCTTTGCACCATTCCCCGAAATAGAACACCGAAACGAGATCGTCGTACGCGACCATGAAAAAGCCGCGGGGCGCGCGGTTCACGCTCAAAAGGCAGGCGCGCTCGTTCGGCTTGCGCAGATACTCCGCCGCCCCTTCCGCAACATAGCGGTTGACGGCGGCTTCCGTTGCAAAAAAGCTCTCTTCGCCCGCAAGATAGGTATACCCGTAATCGGGCGCGTATGTATCGCTGGTGTCGGACGCGACGAGATTGCGGCGGCGCGTCATGAACGCCGCCTCGTACGCTTCGCCGGGCAGCACGCCGCCGACGACGGGCGCGCGCTTGGCGCTGTAACAGTACTCCTCGTCCAAAACGAGCGCGACGGAAAAATCGGCGGGAAGCGCCCCCTTTGCCCGCAGCTCGTAACGCGTGTAGCAAACGGGGCAGGAGAGGATTTTCAGATCGTTCGGCAACAGCGGCGACAGAAAACAGACTTTTAACGTGAACGCCGCGCACGCGAAGGTATAAACCGTTTCGAACGCGGTAACGGAAACCTCCTTTTGCGCGAGCGGAAGCGCGTCGTCTCTCTTCCCCAAAAAGCAGTACGTTTTTCCTCCGAAGCGCACCAGCCCGTACGCGCGGCGGGGCGTTCCCTGCCAAAAGATCGCGTCTCCGCCGTTGAGCGTATCGTTTTTTGACCAAACCGAGAAATTCGGGTCGATGACCCAGAGAGGATAGGCGGGTAATTTGCGTTGCATTTGCACACTCCGTTAAATTTCAAAATCTTCGGCGAAGCCGCTTTCAACGGCTTCGCGCAGAAAGCGCAGCTCGTTTTCCGCCCGCGCGCGAAGTTCGGGGGAACGTTCCCATGCGAGCCGCTGCGCCTCGTATTCGGCATGATAGCCGTACACGGAGACCGTTTTCGGCATCAGCGCCGCGGCGATCCCCACCGCGCGGCGCAGGTGCCACGGGCTCGTTACGACGGCAACGTTCAGCCTCTTTTTCGTCATGAGGTCGTTTTTGATGAGCGTAAGCGCAAACAGGATGTTTTCGATCGTGTCTTTGGAAGACCGTTCGGCAACGATCTCCGCCGTAACGCCCGCCTCCCGCAAAAGGCGGCGCAAAATATCGCACTCCGCTTCTTTTCTGCCGCCGAACACGCGTTCGACGGCGCCGCAGGCGATCACCTTTTGCACGGGTATGCGCGCGCAGAGCTCGGCGGCGCTTGCCACGCGGCTCGGTATATTCGGCGGCTCGCCGCCGAGCACGAGCACCGCATGGCAGGAAGGCGGCATGTTTAAAAACGGTTCGCCGAAGATCAGTTCCTTTTTCTGCGCATCGGTCAAACGAGAGAGATCCTGCTCGGAAAACAACATATGCCCTTCCCCTTCCCGCCGTGCGGCGCGGTACGTTTATTGTATTCTATAATTGCTGTTCTGTCAAGGTGATCTTCGCGCGCAGGCGGATATCCGCCGAGGAGGAACCGACCAAAATTTCATAGTCTCCCTCCGTCACTTCCCACGCGTCCGAAGCCGCCGACCAGTGCGCAAACGCGCGCATGGGCAGCTCGATGCGCACCGTTTTTTTCTCGCCCGCGCCGATCGCCGCTTTCGCATACCCTTTCAGCTCCTTGAACGGGCGGTAGACGAGCGGAGCGCACTCGCGCACATACACCTGCGCAACTTCCTTGCCCGCCGTCTTGGAAGTGTTTTCGATCTCGAACGTCACCGTAACGGTATCGCCCTTGCGGACGGCGCGCAGCCCGCTGTACGCAAAAGAGGCGTAGCTGAGCCCGTGCCCGAAGGGGAACGCGACGGGAACGCCGTACGTATCGTAATAGCGGTAGCCGACGTCTAAGCCGTCCTGATAGCGCGTAACGCCCGCGCGCTTGTAGGTGTTTGCGGCAGGCACGTCTTGCAGCGACCGCGGAAACGTTTCGGAAAGTTTTCCGCTCGGAACGGTTATGCCCGCAAGGATATCGGCGATCGCCTCGTCGCCGCCCTCGCCCGTGAACCCTGCGTAGACGACGGCTTTGACCCGATCGACCCACGCGGATACGTCGATCGCGCTGCCCGCAAAGAGCACGACGACGGTATTCGGGTTCTGCGCCGCCGTATCGAGGATGGCGCGCTCCTGCACGGCGGGCAGGCGGAGCGTTTTCCTGTCTCCGTCCTCGTATTCGATGCCGTCTCCGGTGCCGACGCACACGACGTTCACGTCGCTGCGCCCCGCCTTCAACACCGCCGTGCGCGCGTTCTGCCACGCGCCCGTATCGTTGATCAAAAACGCCTTTTCGTAATCGACGGCAAACCCGCGCGCGGAAAGTTCTTCGGGCAGGTCGAATTTTTCCTTTACCCAGCGCACGCAAGCCGACCCGCCGCCGCGCAGCTGACCGGGCGACGCCTTGGCAAAGGAACCGCATACGAAGACAGACTGCCCCTTGGCAAGCGGCAGCACGCCCTCGTTTTTCAGCAGCACGATGCCTTCGGAGGCGATGCGCTTTGCCTCGCGCCTGCGCTCCTTTTCGGTGCTTGACACCGTTTTGCCCTTGCGCATCTCCTTGCAGCGCGCAACGAGGTGGAGCACTCGCTCCGCGCAGGCGTCCAGCTCCTCGTCCGAAAGTTTCCCCGCGCGGTAGTCCGCCACCAATTTTTCGTAGTTCTTTTCGTTGAACGGCATTTCGATATCCAGCCCCGCTTTTGCCGAAGCCGTTCTGTCACGCACGGCGTCCCAATCGGAAAAGATCGCGCCGTCGAAGCCGAAATCGCCGCGCAACGCGTCGAACCCCTTTTTGTACTCCGCCGCATAGGTGCCGTTGACGCGGTTGTACGAGCACATGACGGAAACGGGCTTCGCCTTGCAGGCGATCTCGAAAGGAACGTAATAGATCTCGCGCAGGGTGCGCTCGTCTACGTCGCTCGTTTGATGCAGGCGGTCGTACTCGGAATTGTTGGCGCAGAAGTGTTTGAGGCACACGCCCACCCCGTGCGACTGCAAGCCGTCGATATAGTTCTCCGCCATCGTGCCGGCGAGATACGGGTCCTCCGAAAAATATTCGAAATTTCGCCCGTTGAGCGGGTCACGCTTGATGTTCACGCCGGGCGCGAGCAGGATATCCACGCCGCGTTCAAGGCAGTCCTCCGCCAGGCATTTGCCCATTTGCTGCGCGCATTCCGTGCTCCACGTGTTTGCCAACAGCTGAATGGCGGGATACGCCACCGCGGGGATCGCCTCTCTTTTTCCGTCCTCGGTGTAGCGCTCCATGCGCAGCCCCATGGGGCCGTCCGCCACCATAACGTTCGGCAGCTTCCCGCCGAAATCCTCCGTGTGCCAGCGCCCTTTTCCGCAGATGAGGCGCAGCTTTTCCTCTGTGCTCAGTTCTTTCACCGTCTTCATGTTGTCTTCTCCTTTTTGAGCTTATATCAGTTTTTCCGTAACGGAAAAGCTATTTTTTTGATGGTTTTATGCGCTTTTACGGCGCAAGGAAAAAGCGGACTTCGTAGCGCTTATCCGTTTCGGCACGGAAGGCGACCGCAACAAGATCGCCCTCGCGCGCACCGCCCTCCGCCGCAAAGGGGAACGCCCCCCTGCAACGCTTGACCGTGCGGTATTCGGCGCCGACGCCGTTGACCGTAACGTTTTGCACGCCCCCGCCGCACGCGGCAAGGTGCAGGCGCACCGCGATCTCCCGTTCGGAAAACGCCTTTTCGCCGCAAAACGCTCCTTCCGCCTTGCCGACGCGCACGACGAACGCGCGCGCGTCCGCGTCGTAAAACGCCTCATAGGGCGTGGTGCGGTATTCGCCGCGCTCGTACGCCGTTGTTTCGGTATCGTCCTCGTACAAACAGCCCGCGTCGCGCGCGCCCGTATCGGGATAATAGTCGAACGCGAGGCGGCTCCACGCCTGCTCTTTGGTGTTTTTCGCGTCGTACGCGAGCGGCACCAGCGCGCCGAGGCGCACGAAGAGCGGCATTTCGCCGACGGCGTAACGGCGCGCGTACGCCTTTCCGCCGCCATACACCTTTCCGCCGAACACGTCCAGCCACTTCCCTTCGGGGAGGTAGACAGATTTTTTCCTTTCTCCGTGCGCGTCGTAGTACAGCCCGCAGCACGCCTCACCGCCCGCCTGGAAGTATTCCACGGCAACGCTGTGCTCCCTGCCGCCCTCCACCGTGCAGAGCGGGAAGAGCATGGCGGCGTGCAGCGTATCGTCGCAAAGCACCTGCTTTCCGTCTACCCAAACGGCGGCGCCGTCGTCGCAGCGCAAATAGAGCTCGGTATCCTTTTCAAACTTCACGCGCGTTTCAAAGCGTGCGGAAAAGTTGTACACGGGCACGCCCGCCAGCGGCGAAGTATGCCAAAGTTTCAGATCCAGCTTTTTGTACGCCGCTTCGGCGATCGGCTCGCCCTCCAATTTTGTGCCGTTGAAGTACACGGCTTTTACGGGCGCGGTGTAGCGGCGCGGCTCCAACGGCAGGATGCGGTCTCCCGCAACGGGTGCGACGAGAATGTTTTTGCCGAGCATGTATTCGCTGTTGCAGGAGAGCGCCTTTTTGTCGGCGGGGTATGCCCAGCCGAGCCCGCAAAAGAGCGGCTGCCCCGTTTGGTAGCTGCGGAACGCATTGGCGTAGAGCACGGGCAGCAGCCGGTAGCGCAGTTTGATGAATGCGCGCGCGATATCCAGCGTCTCCCCGTCGTACAGCCACGGCTCGCGGAAGCGCTGCACGCAGTTGGTGCAGTGCGGGCGGAACACGGGCGAAAACACGCCGAACTGGATCCAGCGCAAATACAGCTCTTTATCGGGGTCGCCCTTGTGCCCGCCGCAATCGGCGTTGATGTAAACAATGCCGCTGTTTGAGGCGCGGATAAGCGTTTTGATCTCCTCGGCAAGGGCTAGATCGTCGCTGGTGATATCCCCCGTCCACTGGATGCCGAAGCGGTGCGAAGCGCTGTCTTGAATGCCCTCGTAAACGCCGTTCCAAACGTTGTTTGCGTTCCCCATCACGACGGGTCTGCGGCACGCTCCGCCGCCCGCCGCCTTTTGATAAAAGTGCCGCGTGATCTCTTCAAACAGGTACAGCCCGAACGTTTCGGGGCGGATCTGCCGCACGGGGCTGAGAAGCGCGGTGTGCCAGTTGCGGTCATACCACCATGTATCCAGCCCCAGCGCCATGAGCCCCTGCAATTTTTCCTCGCGGTAGCGCACCTCTTTCGGGTCGAGCAAGTTCGCCGCGCCCGCAACGGGTTCGGGGTGGTCGTTGAACATGATCTCCACCCCGCGGCTGTGCGCAAAATCTAAAAAGCGGCGCATATCGGGGAAGAGCTTGGTATCGATATCGTAGCCGATGCCGCGGTCGGACGCCGCGCGCCAGTCTGTATCGATGACCATGTGATCGAGCGGGATACCGTACTTTTCGTAATCGAGGATGACCCGCTTTGCGCTCTCCTCGCTGTACTTATAATATTTTGAGTTCCATGCGCCGAGCACGGAGAGGCGCACCAAAGGGTACCTGCCCGTCAGCCGCACATAGAGGCGGCGCAGCGCTTTTGCGTCCTTTCCGCACAGCAGCAGGTACACGTCGCACGCGTCCTGTTCGATGACGTACCCGCTGTTTTCGATCTCTCCCCTGTATGTATAGCCGCCCGCGGGCACGCGGATGCGCGGGGAATCGGCAAGCGCGTATACTTCGGGCGTTTTTGCAAGGGGCGGCAATTCGCCCGTGTTGGAAAGGGCGCGGAAGCGGTATACCGTTTTGCCCGCCTTTGCAAGCGAAACGCCGCCCATGCCGCGCCCGCCGCGCGGAAGAAAGAGTTCGTACCCACCGAAGTGAAGGCGCACGCCGCCGCGCGCGTTCTGCGCGGTAAACTCTGCGCCGCCCGCAAAATCCCGCGCGGGGACGAAAAAGGTCTCTTCATCGCAAAACGCCTCGTTTTTTGCGTATTCGACGCGCACGATGCCCTCGGCAAGGAACTGCACGCGGAAGCCGCCGCCCCTGTATTCTCGGATCATACCGTTTTCCTTCTCCTTTTTTTCGCTTCTATTGCCGCCCGCGCGAACGCATGTACTGCCTGAGCATGAGCGGCCAGTCCGTTTGGATAATATCAACCTTTTTATCGAGGAAGAAGCCCCAGCCCGCGGCGGGGTCTCCCGTCAAAGAAGCGTCGTCGGTGTGCCCTGCGGAGATAACGTCCTTTTCGTCGTAAACGATGGCGTTCCCCCAGATCAGCAAGCCTTTTTTGTGCATTTTTTCGATATACCCGTCCGAGATCACTTCGTCCGTCTCTTTATCGAACAAAACCTCGCACCCGCACAAATTGATGCCTCGCTGCAAAAGCGATTCGGTCGCCGTGTCGGTATGCCGCACCATGGGCATGAACATGAGGTCGGACGCGTATTTTTCCACCGCGGAAAGCGATTCTTCGTCCAGATACGTTTTTACGATGACCTGCCCTTCCACCCCCGCGCGGCGGATGCACGCGGAAATGCCCTCCACGTCCGTCCAAAATTTATCGACGTTGATGTACGCCCTGCCCTTTAAAAAGGAGAGCGCTTCAAACAAGGCGGGCACGCGGTAGTGCGTGGGCACCTCGTCCTGATTGAGGAGCGGCACTTCGCGCACCTCTGCCGCCGTCATTTCCGAGATCATTTTGCCGCATTTGAGGTATACGGGCTCCATGCCGGGGTGGAAGGCGAACAGCTCTCCGTCACGGCTTTTGGATACGTCTAACTCGATGATATCCGCGCCCTGGCGGAGCGCGATCTCGTACGCGGCGAGGGTGTTGCACGGGATATTCGCCCCGCATACCCCTCTGTGCGCCGCAAGGAGCGGCATGGTACTTTTGCGTTTGACGGTAAATTTCATATCCTTTTTTCCTTTTCCCCGCAGGCGCGCCGCGGGGAAAGAGCGGAGCGGCAGAAACCGCTCCGCTCCCGTTCCCTTTTGTGCAATATTTTTGTTTACGAAATGGCGATCGCCATCAGCTTTAAGGTATTGTTGCTGCCGCAGGTCAACGTAAACGTTTTGCTTTCCTCCTCTGCCCAATCGCTTGTATCGATGGAGAAAACCGTTTCATACGTTGCCGACCCATTCGTCACGGTAAACCCGATCGACTCGACCACGTTGCCCTCCGCATCGGTAAGGCTGATCGTGAATTGGCAGTTCGAGATCCATGTGCCCGTGTACACCTTGACCGCCGTATCACCCTTGGAAAGGGTGATCGTTGCCTCGATCGGGTTTGCGCCGGAACGGAACACAAAGCCCTTGGAGTTCAACCCGTTGTTGCTCGTGAACGCCTGCTTGTTATCGGCTTCATCCGGTCTCGTCTCGTAGTTGTCTATTGCCGATCCTCTGGTCGTACCGTCTCCCGTGAAGCCCGTGGGGAAACTAAGTGCGATCCGATCGCCCCCCTCGCTGCTCCTCGTAGCCAGCGGCTTGTTCTCATGCGTTTCCCCTTCGCCTTCGCCCGCCGAATAGTGCTCCCAATACTTGGTGCCCTTTTCATCGAGGTTGATGGTTTCGGTCAGCACGTTGACGGCGGGCAACCCCGTATCGGTGGTGCCGAAGCGGAGCGTGCCGTTGACATAAGGCGTTCTGTCCGGATTATCGTTGATCCACATCTTCGCAACCATGACCTGAGCGATCGTTTTGCCGAGCGGGATATTGCTGTTTGTGTACGTTCCGAGCAGCACCCACTTCCCTTCCGCCTCTTCAATGTAGATCGCTATGGAAGACGCGTCTCCGACCTTTTCCGCCACGGCGATGATATGCACGCCGTTGTTCTCGCTTACGTAGGTTTTGGCGGATTCGCTCATGGTGAACGTCTGATTATCCTTTTCGGCATTCGTAGAGGTCTGCCAATAGCAGCGGATGCTCCATGTGCCGTTATTCGCAACAAAGGCGATGCGGAAAGAATTTCCGTCGCTCATAATAAAGCGAAGACCTGTTCCGAAAGACCCGTTGTTTGCTGCGATCAGCTCGCTGAGGCTTGCGCTGCCTTCGATCACGCCGAGAGTGCCTTCAAAAACGAAGCTATCCGTCGAACCGATGTTTTCCGCAAGAACACCGCCGGAATATTCCTCATTGTTTTCGCCTACCAGCGTATACTTGCGGGTCTCGCCGTAGTTGTCGGCGGAGACGGTAAGGGCAAGCGTTGTTTGCTCTTCGCTAAACTCTACCTGCTGCGTAAGCACGGTGTACCCGCCCGAAACGGAGGAAACCGTTGCCGTATAGGTGCCGTACGGGATATACCCGGTCGTCCATGTGCCCGCGGTGCCCTGCGTGATCTCGACCGATTCTCCCGCGGCGTTTTTAAGAGTGACACTGATATCGTCCGTTGCAGCGGATACGGCGCTCGTATCGACGGTGACCGTAAGCTCTGCCAGCGCACCGAAAACGACGGTGAGTTCATGGTTGCTTTTGCTCGCCGTAAAGGTGTAGGTGTACCTGCCTTCGCTTTCTTCGCAGGAAACGGCTGCCCCGTCCACTTGCAGGCTGCTCAGCGCGTAACCTTCTTCGGGCGTAAGCGTAACGGTGACGCTGCCGCCGATGGTCGCGTTTTGCGTTACTTCGACCTCGCCGCCCGTAACTTCTTCGCCGCTGTTGACGGTGACGGTTGCGGGGATATCCGTAGCCGTGGTACCAAAGCGCAGCGTGCCCTCTACCTTCGCACCGAAGGATACCGCCAACTCGTTGTCAAACTTGCGCAGCAATTCGACCTTTACGATCTTTCCGCTAAGCTGGAATTTGGTCTGCCCTTCGCCGAGTTTGATCCACTCGGTGTCGCTTACCCGGATATAAACGGTAAGTTTGCTATCCGTTGTAGCTGCGATCGCAACGTGAACGCCGCCCTCTTGCTTGACATAATTGAGCAAGGTTGTGTTTGCGTTGAAGCCAAGCTCAAGTTTGTCCCCGTTCTCGTTGCTCTCGTCGTAGCATTTGATGCACCAAGTGCTGCCTGCCCAGATGTAGAGGCTGTAACGGAACCGGAAGCCGCTCTCCGTTGTAAAGATAAGCACTGCGGCGTAATCATGGTTCGTAACGGAGGAAAGCGAACCGCTTTGCACGCCGAGGAAGCCTTGGAACACAAAGCCTTCTTCCGCCGCGCCGAGCTTTTCCGCGATCACGATGGTCCCCGATTCCGAGTTAGTCTCCGTTGGCAAGGCGTGCGCCCCGTTCAGCGCGTATACGCGGTTTTTGCCGTAGTTGTCGGCGTCGATGGTAACGGTTACGGAGTTGCTCTCTTCGGTAAAGGAAACTTTCTGTTCGAGCACGGTGTACCCGCCCGAAACGGACGTGATAAGCAGCGTATAATCGCCGTACGGGAGGCTTCCCGTTACCCAAGCATTGCCGTCTCCGCTCTTGGTCGCCTCGTTGTCTACCGAATCGTTGGTAAGCACAACTTTGAGGTCTTCCGCCGCGCCCGTAAGCGTTTCCGCAACGGTCGCATTGACGGTATACGCGCCGCCCGTTTTTTCAAACACGGCTGCAAGCGTATGGCTGCTTTTGCTTGCCGTAAAGGTGTAAGTGTACACACCTTTCTCGCCCGGCGTGCAGGAAACAGGCGTTCCGTCTACGCTCAGCGAAGCGAATGCGTACTCCGCCGCGGGCGTAAGC
>CALVMR010000022.1 GCA_944346885.1 uncultured Clostridia bacterium
CAAGGTTTTTGCAAAAGGCGTCTCCCTGCGGGTACACGCCGCACGCCATCATAAAATCCTGCCAGACCATGATACCGCGTTCGTCGCAGCGATCGTAAAACGCGTCACTTTCATACACGCCGCCGCCTTCGCCGCACGCCGCAAATATCGCCGCCGCCGAAACCAGCAGAAGCAGCGAAAGCAGCACCGAACAGATCCGTTTCATATTTGTTACCTCCAAAAGTAAATAATAAATTCCGTTATTCTTTTACGCTGCCGAGCGTGGTGCCCTGCACAAAATACTTTTGCACGAAGGGATAAATGATGATGATGGGCAGCGAACTCACGACCACGCAAGCCATTTTCAGCGTTTCGGAAGGCTGCAAAGTCGTGGAAGTTGCGGGATACAGAGAATTGACGTTTGCCATGACCTGCTGGATAAAAAATTGCAGCGGGTATCTTTCCGGGGTGCGGATAAACAGCAGCGCCCCGGTCCAGTTGCTCCACAGCGAAACCGCGCAGTACAGCAAAATGGTGGCGATGATGGGTTTGGAGAGGGGCAAAATGATGCGCCACAGCACCGTTATATCCGACGCGCCGTCGATCTTTGCCGCCTCTTCCAATGATTCCGGCAGCGATAAAAAGTAGTTGCGCATCAAAATCGCGTACCAGATCGCAAACGAGCCGGGCAGGATAATCGCCCAGATCGAATCGTACAAAATGCCGCCGAACACCTCCGTCACCGTCAGATAGTACGGGATGAGCCCGCCGCTGAACAGCATGGGGATGATCATAAAAATGTTGAAAAACTTTTTAAAGCGGATGTACGAGCGAGACAGCGGGTAGGCATACATGCCGGAGACGATCAGCGTTAAAACCGAGCCGATCACCGTCATTTTGACCGACGTCCAAATGGACGAAAAGATCAGCGGGTTTTCGGTAAAGATATACTCGTACGCGGCAACGGAAAGCCCGCGCGGAAAGAGGCTGTATCCGTCTCGGATCAGCGTAAGTTCATCCGAAAACGACGCGCTGACGATCATCAGATAGGGCAGGCAAAACATCAGCGTAAAGAGCGTGAGCAATATGTAATTGAAGACCGTAAAAACTTTATAGCCCTTTGATCCTTTCAGCATAGCATCACCACATGGACGGGTTGCCCGTCTTTTTTACGACCCAGTTTGCCCCGATCATCAAGAGCAGCGAAAGGACGCTTTGGCACAGCCCCACCGCCGTTGCGTCGCCCCAAGAGCGGGTCGAATTGTTCAGCATTTTGTAGATCCACGTGCCGAGCACTTCCGTCGTTTTTTGCAGCAGCGCGTTCTCCCCCACCAGCGCATAGATCATCTCAAAATCGTCCTTGACGATGGACGCCACGTTCAGCACGAAAGTGATCCCGATGACGGACATGATGCCGGGAATGGATACGTGGAGCGTCTGCTTCCAGCGCCCCGCCCCGTCGATGGATGCCGCCTCGTACAAGTCCGGGCTGATCGCCGTCAGCGCCGCAAGGAACACGATCGTGCCCCAGCCCGCGTTCTTCCAGATGGTCATAAACGTCAGGATCGCCCGCCAATACTGCGGCTCGGCATACCACTGCACGGGGTCGGCGCCGAACAGCTCCAAAAGGTTGTTCAGCAACCCGTAATCGGTGGAGAGAAACATGTACACGATCGCATTGACGACGACCCAAGAGATAAAGTACGGCAGGTACGAGAGCGTTTGCACCGTTTTTTTGAACCAGCGGCAGCGCACTTCGTTGAACATCAAAGCGAGTATGATCGAAGACGGGAAAGCGAAGACGAGTTTGAGCACGCCGAGAATGAGCGTGTTGGCGACTAGGTCCCAAAACCCGTCCGACGCAAAGGCGTAGATAAAGTTTTCAAAGCCGCCGTTGCCCGCCCATTCGCTCTGCCACACGCCGACCATCGGGTTGTACTGTTTGAAAGCGATGAGGATGCCGTGCATCGGATAGTAACTGAACACCGCAAGGATGAACAATCCGGGGAGCATCATCAAGTACAGCTGCCAATGCATTTTAAAATGCGAAAGCGGCGGCAAAAACTTTCTTTTTTTCGGCAGCTCCGCCGTGCCGCTTTTCGGCAGCGCGGCAAGCGCTTTTCCGCTTTCCTTTTCCATTTTTCACCTCATATGCCGCATTCCTGCGGCGGCACAGAGCGCCGCCGCACAAATGAGACGATACCGTTTGTTCCGTTCGTTATGCTTCCGTATAAGCGGGGTTGACGGCGATCTCGCCGATCGCATAGCTGAACCCGGACCCGTCCGGCGCATAGATCATGTTTGCGTATACGGGCGCCTCGTTAAAGCAGCCCAACGCAAAGGCATTTTCCACGATCGCGGCGGAGGAAAGGTAGATGTTTCCGTCGCCGTCGATGCAACCGGGATAGACGACCGTTTGATCATCGACTTTGGCGGCTTCGCTAAACGAGATCTTTTGCATGTTTTGCAGGTCGGACCCGATCCAAACTTCCACACGGATCCCCGCAAGCGTTCCGCCGTCGCTGCCCGCCACATACGTCAGCCGGTACATCAGCACGAACTCCATGGCGTTGCCTTCCGTAAACGAAGCCAAGATATCCGCGTTTACGCCGAGATAGTGCTTCCAGTTCCCGATGGCGACATGCAGGAGAGACCCGTTCGTGATCTTGATCATCAGCGCGTTCGTTCCCCACTCCGTACTCGTACCGCCCGCGATGGCGATGGCAAAGTTGTCTCCGTTTTCAAACGATACGTTGGATGCGGATATCTTCATAGCGATCAGATCGCCGTTGCCCGAATAATTGACCAACTGCGCCATGCCCGTTTCCGGCGTGGTGCGCAATGCCGTGATCGTTACGCCCTCGGTTGCCACAACGGAAGGGTCCTCACTGCTGAGCACAGGCATCTCCACAACGTCGCGCGTTTCGGGCTGCGTTTCGAGCGCGCTGCCGTCAATGCGGACTTCGCTGACGAAGATGGTGGGATGGTTGCTCGGATTTTCGCCGACGCTCAGTTGCAGCTGCCCCGCGTACTGCGCGGCGCTCACCCCGCTTGCAAAGGCGGAAACGGGGATGGTGACCGTGCCCTCGCTGACGGATGCGCCGTAACTGCCCTGCGCCGTCCATTGGATCGGCTCGCCGTTGTAATACACGGTGATCTGCAAATTCGTGCCGTCGTTTACGATCACGAAGCGCAGCGTTGCCGTAAGGTTGAGCGTGCTCGCCACGATGGGCGTGGTCGCCAGCGCAAAGGTGTTCAGGTTCCAGCCGCCGAACGAAAGCCTTGCCTCCGCGCCGCCGTATGTGCTGAACACCAGCCCGTTTGCCCAAGCCGCGTTGGTAGAGTTGCCGCCGATGTTGACCATAAAGATCTCGCCGAGCGCTTCGCCTTGGAATTCAAGCGCCATGGCGATCTCCGTCGTCGTAACGCCGTCCTGCACGTTTGCCAGCGGATACACCGTTTCGTAGACCGCCGTCTTATTCTGCCCGCTCAGCGTAAAGCCATCCTCCGTAGCGCCGACCGTGACCCAGCCGTCTGTATCGGCAACGATGTTGCCCTCGCCCGTGCCGGCAGGCGCCGTTACGTTTACGGTGACGCGCTGCTCCGCCTTGTTGCCCGCCGAATCGGTGACCGAATACACGATCTCGTGTTTGCCGACCGCCATAATCACCACGGAATCGCCGTTGTGGATATCGAGCTGGTAGCTTACGCCGTCGATGACGATTTCGAGAGCGTCGGTAATGTCTCCGTCGATATTATCCTCCGCGGCGGCAACGGGGATATCGAAGCGGACGCCGACCGTTGCGTCGATGGGCTCTTCCGCCACCGTGATGACGGGAGGCGTGTTATCCGGCACGACCACGCGGAACGCGATCTCCGCATAACCGACGTTCCCGTCCTTATCCTCCGCGGTGTAAACAAGCGTGTAATCGCCCGCCGCGGTCAATTCGACGTTCTGCCCCGCCGTGACCGTTTGCGGCTGTTCGCCGCCGACGAGCGTGATGCGCTCGGTGCCCGTTTCCGCGCCCGTCCACGTGACGCTCGGCACGGAGATGGAATCGCCCGTTTCGTAGCGGCTTTCCAGCGTGCCGCCCAGCTGCGCCACGGGCGCCGTGGAAACGGTGAAGTCCGTTTCGTCCGCGTCGTAGACCGCGATGCACTTCACTTCCATGCGGTCGTCGCCGTTGATGCCGTGCGGCTGGGTGTACGAACCGAAATGCAGCCAGCCCGATGCGTCGTTGAAATAGGATTCAAAGGTCGCAAACGGAATGGGCGTTTGCGTCGTATGGCTCTTGGTGCTTGCCGTAATGGTAAAGGAGCCGCTCGCCGCCGCCTCGGTAGGCAGTGCGTCCACCCAGATGCTGAACGTGACCGCCGCATCCGGATCGGAGGCGCTTGCACCCGTTTTGGTGACCTTCATATAGATCCAATGGTCCTTCCCGTCGAACAAAGCGGCGTTGGCGTTGGTCTGCTGCCAAGGATCGTCGGAATTGCACATGAGTTCGATCTGCGTGCTGCTAATGCGGAAATGGAACCCTTCCGGCCATTCGCCCTCGCGCCCTGCGGGGGTGGGATTGGCGTAATTTTTGGAAGCATAGTACCCGATCGTGTAGAAAAATTCGGGGTTCTGCGCCGAAGCGGGATCGATGTTTACCTGCACGCCGATGATCTCGTCTCCGAATTTATCCACATTGACGGTCGCATACGAGTTGGTCTCCGCCGTATCGCCCTCTTCGTGCTTGCCCACCATGAGGTTGCCGTATTCGTTAAATTCGGTATCCGTGCCCAGCGTCACCCACTCTTGGTGCAGCAGCAGGTTTTTGGAATAATCCGCCGCGGAAACCGTGAGCGGGAAGCTAACGCTCTCCGCCTCGTTGCCCGCGGAATCTGCCACCGAATAGGTAACGGTATACGTGCCGGAGATGAGAACGAGATCGTTCCCGTACTTGACGCGCGAAACGACCTTATCCCCCGCCTTAACGGTAACGTCGATGGAGGAGGTGAGGTCCACCGCGCCCGGCTCGTCCGTCGCTTTGACCGCGGGGAGCGCCACGGGCGTGCCCGCGCTGCCCGTTATGCCCTTTTCCGCATCGAAAGAGGCGTCGGTGATCGTCATAACGGGGTCAAGCGTGTCGGCAAGCGTGGTAAAGGTAAATTCGTACGTTCCGCGGTTGCCTGCCGCATCGCTTACAAAGTATTCCACAGAATACAGGCTGTAATCGAGCTTCGTCGTAACGGTGTTCGGCTCCGCCGCGGACCTGTGATACAGCAGCGCGTCCACTTCCGTTCCGTCTTCGTTGCAATAGTAAACGTTTACCTGCACCGAAGCGGAGAGGTCTCCGTCCTTATCGTCGGTCGCCGTTGCCGCGGGGATCACCGCATCCCTGCCCGAATACACGTTTTCGGGAATCTCCCCCGCAAGCGTGATCACGGGGGCGGTGGTATCCGCTCCTCCCGTGGTATCGCCGTCTCCGCACGCGGCAAACGCCGCGGCGCTGCATGCCAGCAAAAGCGAACAAGCTATGCTGAGAATGCGCTTTCCTGTTTTGCTTTTCATCGTTTTCCTCCGTTTGATTTATTTTTCTTTGATCGCTACGACACTATTGGGAGGAAGCGTAAACGAAACGTATCCGTTTACGACGCTCAGTTCCTCCGTTTCCCGCAGGAGAGAATCGTCCTCCGGCAGGCTGCTGCTTTGATACACCACATAGGAATACTTGTTATCCCATTCGTCCTGTGCAACGCGGAAGCAATATTCCTTAAAGCCCGCCGTGTTTTGGTTGGCGAGCAGCCAAACATCCTTTCCGCCCGTAACGACTTTCGTTGCGGAGATAAACTCCTCTTCCAGCGCCACGGGATACACCAAACTGTCAAACCCGATGCTGTTTGCCACCATCGCGTAGGCGTAATATTGGTCGCGCACCTGCAAGTCTTCGGCGATCACCCCTTCGTACTTTGCATCGCCTGCATAATCGGAAACAATGCTCGTCCACAAGCCGAGCTGCTGCATCTCCTCATACGACGCGCCCTTGTTGTAATAGGAATCGAAGGCGATCCAATAACTGAACCCGGAAACGCCCGCATTCAGCCCGTTGATCATCGCGCGCGAGAGGAACACGCCGCGCTCGTATGCGTCGATATCCCCCTGGCGGGAGGCGCTTACGAACTGGTTGCCGCCCAGCTCTCCCACAAAAAAGCGCATGCCCGCTTCCGCCGCCGTCTGCACGCAAAATTCGTACCAATCGTTCATTGTGGAATTGGGCGTTTCGGACCCGAACCCGTAGCAGTGCGCATTCAGCTTGTCGGCAACGTCTGCCAGGTCGGAAGCCGCCTTGGGCAGCCATTCGCGCGAACGGTCAAACGTGGTATCGCTCAGGTTGAACTCCACTTTGTCACGGATGCCGTCCGCTTTGAACCGCCGATCCAGCTCCGTGCACAGCTTCACGTATTCGCCGTATTGGTTGCCCGCGCCGTCCACGATGTACTGCCCGTCCGGCTCGTTGATCGGCGTGACCTCTTTGATGCAGGTATATCCCTTCGTTTCCAGCAGGTATTTCGTATAGACGGAAAAGTTTTCGCAAAATTCCGCGATCATCGCCTCGCCCTTCGGCCCGATCATCCAGCTGTCGGAACCGTTGTGGTTGGAAGCCATCCAATACGAAGAGCTGACGTAACTGTCCGCCGCCAAAGATTTGTTCAGCGGCACCCCCCACAGCACAAGCGTGACGCGAATATCGTACTTTTGCGCGATGTCGAGCACGCGGCAAACAGACTGCGTTTCCAGCGTATCGAAGTCGAACGCGTCGAGGTCGGCGGTATACGGGTCGTCGTTGTCGTTGTACTTTTCGATCCAAGAGGGGTTCAGCATCACGCGGAAATTTTTAATGTTCAGCGCGGCAACGCGCTCTTCAACGGTCTCCCAAAGCGCTTCCGCCTCCGTCCTCGTCTTTTGCCCGTTCGCCTCCCAGCGCGGCAGCGCCTGCGACCAAAAATGCGGATCGAACTCCACCCCGATCCCGTCCTGCCGCACGCCGGTCTGCTCCCCCGCTTGCAGCAGCGCGTACCCTTCGGGCTGTTTGTACTCTTTTTCTTCTTCCCCCTCCTGCTTTGCGGGAGGCGCGCACGCCGCCGCGGAAAGCAGCGGCACCGCCATCAGCAGGGCGGCAAGCGCCTTTTTCCATCCTTTTCGCATCCTTTTCCCTCCTTTGTGCATACTTCTGATTTTATATTACCGCATCAAAATCCGCTTTTCTACCTCAATCTGATCAAGAATATACTCTTTTTCATCATCTTTCCGCCGCGGGCACGGTGCGGGCGGCATGGCTACGTGCGGGCGGCGGATCGCTTTGCCGAAGCGCAGGGCAGTTTGCGAAGGGAGGCGGTTTGATAAAAATTTTTTGCGGTTTGTTATCCTGCGTTTGATGAAAAAAAGAAAAAAATTGCCGCAATCGCCTGTTTTGCGACTGCGGCAACCCCGCTTTTTCGGTTTTGCGGAAAATTTTTTCCCGTTTTTCCGCATGTAATTTTGTTTCTTTGCATTTTTAAAGAAAAATAGTTGCTTCTACGGTTTTGTATTTTTTGCATATTTTTAAAGCAACCGATTTTTTAAAAACATGCGGTATCTTTTCATCTAGGCGCAGCCCCCGCCTTTTTCCGCCGAAAGGGCGCGCCGCAAAACGCGCCGCCCCTTTGCCGCGGCGGCGCCGCGGCAGCGGCGCGCGGGGCGCCGAAAATATGCTTTTTTCTCTTGTTTGCATTCCGCTTGCTTTTCCCGCCGCGGCGTGGTATCATGGTGCGCAGGAGAAAGCCATGGAAGACAAGACCAACGCGGTGCGCCTGTTCGACCGAAACAAACTCCCCTACACGCTCTGCCGCTACGACCCCGAAGAGACGCGCGGGGAAGAGGTGGCGCGCCTGCTGGGGCAGGACCCTGCAAGCGTTTTCAAAACGCTGGTAACGGAGGGGGCGAGCCGCGCGCACTATGTATTTATGATCCCCGTCTGCCGCGAACTCGATTTGAAAAAGGCGGCGAAAGCGGTGGGCGAAAAGAGCGTACAGATGATAAAGGCGAAGGAACTGCTGCCGCTTACGGGCTATGTGCACGGCGGCTGCTCGCCCCTCGGCATGAAAAAGTTTTTTAAAACGACGGCGGATCGCAGCGCGGAAAGGTTTGCCGCCATCGCGTTCAGCGCGGGCAGGCGCGGCTTGCAGATCCGCACCGACCTTGCTTCGCTCGCCGCGCTGATCCCCCTTTCGCTCGCCGACCTGACGGCGGAAGAACAAAATTGACCGCCGAACTTTTGCGGGCATATGAACTGTTGCGGGCATAAAAGCGGGCACGAAAGCGAACATGGAAAAAGAGGGGCGCCCTTCCGTTTAAACGGAAGGGCGCCCCTCTTTTTTGCGAAACAGCGCCTAGGAAAAGCGCACGGGGTTGTTTTCGTACAGCGTGCCGAGAAAGCTGCCTTCCAGCGCCGCGGAGATATCCCCGCCGAAGAGGCGGATCAGCGCAAAAACCAGCAGCGTGAGCAGCAGCACCGCCGCCACCATCAGCACCATGCCGAGAACGCGGTTCACGATGCGCATCGCAAGCACGTCGATGGAAAAAATGCCCACGATGAACTTAACGATGAGGATGCGCAGCACCTGCACCACCAAAAAGAGCACGATGTAATAGATGACCGTAGCCAAATGGATGGTCGCCAAAAAATCCCATGCATCGCCGAGAGACGCATTCAGCCCGCCGAGCCACTCCGCCACGGCAGGGATACCTTGGATCATCCCGCCGAACGTGGCGCAGACGAACACGGAGAGGATAAACCCGAAAATGCCTTTCGTAAAAAATTTTAATGTTTTTCCGAATCCGACGGCAAGCCCCAACCCTGCAAGCAGGATGGCGGCAAGGAGGGTAACGGCATCGATCGTTCCCATGTTATGACCCCGAACGGCATAAGTATTGCCGCTTTACGGCGCAGTATACCACATCCGCGCCCCTTTTGCAAGCGGTTTGCACAGGGCGGGAGCGCGGCATGCCGCCGCGCCCCCGCTTCCCGCCGCAAACGGCGGATATTTTCCGAAAAATCAGTCGCACAGCCGCGCGATCGCCTTGGCGAGCGCCTTGATCTCCTGCTGCGTCGTATTGACGCACACATCGAAGTTGAGCGGATCTCCCCACTTGCGCCCCGTATAAAAGTAATAATAGTGCGCCCGCTCGGCGTCGATCTTTTTGATCATGCGCGCCAGCTTGCGGTCCGAATAGCGCGCTTCGCCCTCCGGCGCCTTTTGGCGGCAGCGGGCGATCTTGCTCGGCATATCCGCATAAACGAACAGCCGCAGCGGGTCCTTGTCGCGCAAGATGAAATCGGCGCAGCGCCCCACGATCACGCAATCCGAACGATCCGCCATTTCGCGGATGATCTCGTGCTGGCGGGCGTAGATCGCCGCATTCTGTTCGGCGACCGTATCCAACGCGGGATAAAAGCTCCTGCCCACGTGGATGGGATAGAGCACGACGGGCTTGCGCTCGACGATGCTCTGCACGTACTGCTCGGAAAGCTCGGTGCGCTTGGCGATCTCGGAAACGATCTCTTTGTCGTAATACGCCGCGCCCAGCTCTTCGGCGAGCCGCCTGCCCAACTCTCTTCCGCCGCTGCCGAACTCCCTGCCGATGGTCACGATCTTATTCATCTTTCCCCCTATGCGCGCGGCTCTCTCCGCGCTTTTCCTGCCAACAGTATACCACACATTTTCCGCGTTTGCAATACCCGCTTAAAAATTTACGCGCGAGCGCAAACATTCTCCCGCGCCGAAGCGTTTGCCCGCGCGCCTCAGCTTTCGCGGAACTGGTATTTGTACAGCTCGGCGTATTCGCCGCCGAGCGCCATCAGCTGTTCGTGCGTGCCGCGTTCGGTTACCTTCCCCGCGCGCAGCACCAAAATTTCGTCTGCGTTTTTCACGGTGGAGAGCCTGTGCGCAACGACCAAGCAGGTGCGCCCGCGCGAAAGTTCGGAAAGCGCGTGCTGGATCTGCATTTCGGTCATGTTGTCCAGCGCGCTGGTCGCCTCGTCCAAAATGAGGATGGGAGGGTCCTTTAAAAAGGCGCGGGCGATGGAGATGCGCTGCTTCTGCCCGCCCGAAAGTTTTACGCCGCGCTCGCCGATCTCGGTATCGTACCCGTCGGGCAGCGTTTCCACAAACTCGTGCACGTTCGCGCGGCGCGCCGCCTCTTCGATCTGCGCATCGGAGGCGGCAAAATTTCCGTAGGCGATGTTTTCGCGCACGGTGCCGCCGTACAGGAACACATCCTGCGCGACGATGGCGATGCTGCGGCGCAGCGTTTTGCGCGTCACCTCGTCCACCCCGATGCCGCCGATGGTGATGCGCCCCGCGTCCGCGTCGTAAAAACGCGGAATGAGATGGCAAACGGTCGTTTTGCCGCCGCCCGAAGGCCCCACAAGCGCAACGGTCGTGCCCTCTTTGACCGTAAAGCTCAGGTGCGAAAGCACGTTCTCCCCGGCGGCGGTGCCGCCCGTCGTTTTATACGCAAAACTTACGTCGTCAAACACGATATCCCCGTGCATAACGTCTACGGGAACGGGGTCTTCGGGGTCGGCTTCGGGCGGCACGGCAAGCACCTCGCGGAAGCGGATAAAGCCCGAAAGCCCGTCTTGGATCTGTTCGAACAGGTTGATGAGGGTACGGATGGGGGTCAGGAGCATGGTGATATACAGAATGAACGCCGTATAATCCCCGACCTCCGTGATGACCTCAAAATACAGCAGCAGCCCGCCCGCGACCAGGGCGATAAGGTACAAAAGGTCGTTAAAAAAGCTCATGCCGCCCTGAAAAATGCCCATGTAGCGGTACGCCTCGGAACGGGCGCGGCGAAATTCGCCGTTGGCGCGCTCAAACTTTTCCTCTTCGCGCTCTTCGGCGGTGTACGCCTTGGAAACGCGGATGCCCGAAACGGAGGATTCGACGCTCGCGTTCACTTCGGCGATCGTCTCGCGCGATTTGGTAAAGGCGGCCTGCATGCGGCGGCGCATTTTTACGGCGAACAGCACCATCAGCGGCACATACAAAAAGACGATGAGCGACAGCCACGGATTGACGAACAGCAGCATGACGACCGCCCCGACGATGCTGATGAGCGAGGTAAACGTATCTTCGGGGCCGTGGTGCGCCAGTTCGGAGGTGTCAAACAGGTCGTTGACGATGCGCGAAACGATGGTGCCCGTTTTGGTTTCGTCAAAGTACGAAAAGGGAAGCCGCTCCACATGCGCAAAAAACTGCCTGCGCATATTCGCCTGGATGCGCACGCCCAAAACATGCCCCCAAAACCCGACCACAAAGGTCAAAAGCGCCTTTACGGCATAGATCCCCAGCAGCACCGCCGCCCATACGAGGATGAGCTGCAATTCTTTGTTCGGCACGAGCTCGTTCATCATCATGCGGGTGATGAACGGGTAAAACAGGTTGCACACGGCAATGGTGAACGAGCTGCACAAATCGAGCAAAAACAGCTTTTTGTGCGGCTTGTAGTACGAAAAAAAGGCGCGGATGTTGCCCTTCATTTTTACGGCGGGCTCGCGCGTTTTGGCGCCCTTTGCGCCGCCGCGCTCCATTCTCCCTTCTCCCCTCGGCATGGCAAACCCCTCCTCTCGTTTTTCATTGTAGCACACGCGGCAAAAAAAAGCAACCCGCGCGCCGAAGGGCGCGGGGGCGCCGCCGCTTTTGCGCGGGCGCCCTCTGCGTTTGGGTGCGCAAAAAACACCACATCAATTTGCAAAAACAACGGCTTTCATTTGCATACAGCCTCGGTTTTCAAGACCTTTAGATTTATCGTGGTATGAAATTCAATTTTAGCATTGCTATTTTTATGAGTTTCACAATATTTATTAAATCTTGTCACAAGCCATAAATACTTTGTAATCAGTTTTTCTCTTTCCAGTATTTTGCTCGGATCAGTGAGATTTCTATATCGACAAGTTGTATTAACCAACTTTTTTATATTAGTTCTAAGAATTGTATCATCGCTATCTTTGCCAAAAGAATCAAAGAGTTGAACATAATAAAAATCATCTTCATCCTTTGAGATATAGCCTTGCCTTTCGAGCGCCTCTAAAACAGAAGAAGAAAATTTTTTGTTTTTGTTGTCTAAAATAATTCTGGGATATACGGCAAACTTATTTTCCAAGGTATATACATCAATAAGTCCTTTCCCAAATATAAAATCTTTGTTGACATAAAATTTACCTATTGTAATCCCGCCTCTAATCAAAATAGAATACTTTTCAAGAAGGCGTCTTTGTATTTGTTGGGTCAAGAATGAAAGTGCAGTCATTGCCCCCAACTCATTATTCTCATGTTTTATATAAAACAGAAAATTATCAGAATATGCTCTAAATTTGACATTCACATCATTTAATGAAAGAGTAATATTTACGCTCTTTTTCATGTCTTCAATTGCACTTTGAATCACAGACAAAAAATCGTATGGATCACTTTCATTTTCAAAATATGATTTATAACCTAATATATCAAAATAAGCGAGATAATAGTCCTGTAGTTCATCCTGTTTAAAATTAAAAAAGAACATTGTTGGTATTTCCTATGTTATGTTTTTTATTCCTTAACGAATCAAGGTTTACTTTCTCCCATTCCTCACCTGCTCTACATAGCCGAGAAGGTACAGGAACGCTGGCGCGGGGATGCGGTAGACGCTCTTTTCGCCGTAGGAATGGAGCCCGAAATCTTCTGAACGCTTGGTTATGACAAGGTTTGGATACTTTGCGCCCGCCTCCGTCACAATGGCGTCATCCTCCGCGATCTTCGCCTGTTCGCGGTACTTGACCTCGATCATGATGGGCTCAAATCGTTCCGACTTGACAACGATATCGATCTCCTTGCCCTTCCCGCCGCCACGGTAGTAGCCGACCGTAGGCGCATCTTCATAATAAAACGCCTTGATATGCTTATAAACCGCCGTCTCGGCAATGAGACCGAGTTCTTCGTGGTCGTTGGTGATGTCGTCCTTCATCAGAACGGCGTTGCGCATGGCGGCATCGGCAATGTAGATCTTGTTTTGGTTCTTCAAGACCTTCTTTGCGTCGAGCGTGACGAGCGGGCTCACATAGATAAGGCTGGCGCTCTCCAGATATCCGATATACTTTTCGATGGTCGTGCGGCTGACGCCGTCCATCTCCTTGCCCATCGTCTGCAAGTTGATAATATTGGAAGAATTGTAGCAGAGGTACAAAAAGATGCGCTCGATATCGGCGATATTGCGGATACCGTAGATGGCGGGGATATCGCGCTTCAATGCCTTATCGACGATATCCTCCCGGAGAACGCGCTGGGCGTACAGATCGTCCTTGCTCAATGCGAGTTCGGGGAATCCGCCCACTTGCAGATAGCGGATGAAATGCACTTGCAGCACGGAGAGCTTGCGCAAAATGTCCTGCTGTTCGCGCTCGTCGCGCAAGTACAGCTGCGTTGGCTTGATGTCCTGCGGCATCGGCGGCAAGGAAATTTGCAGTAGTTCGCAGTATTCGTAAAAGGAGAGCGTCGGCACATGAATGACCTTCCAACGCCCCAAACCGCTCTCGCTCGTCTTGTCCGAGAGGATGGGACTTGCCGAGCCCGTCGCCATGATCTTGATCTTCGGATCGGTGTCGTATAATATCTTCAGCCAGTTGTTCCAGTCGGCGGCGTATTGGATCTCGTCGAAGAAACAATACACCGTTTCACTGGCAGAGATGTTGGAGCGGAAGGTCTCCATGACGGTATTCACCGAACACAGCTTCAAAAGCGGATGATCGAAGGAGACAAAGAGGATGTCCTTGGGGGAAACTCCCTGCTCCAACAGCGCGGAGATCGCCTGATACATGATGGTCGTCTTACCCGTGCGCCGGGCGCCGCACAGAACGACGGAGCGACGGATATCCTCGCGCATCATGCAGCGGAATGCCTCAAAGTAGGCAAAGCGGTGCATGGGCTTGACGAATTCCTTTTGAATAAAGCCCGTCCTCCACCACGGATTGTAGGAATACAGAAGATCTAAAACATTTTCACGGTTGACGATAGACATGGTTGCCCTCCTTGCGGATAGTATAGCATAGAAATTTACTTCATGCAAGACTTTTAGCAATTATTCTTTATGAAATTGCTATTACAGTAGTAATTATTTGCCGAAAACGATTTATATATACTGATAACGCACCATCCCCCGATCCGAAACCGGATCGGGGGATGTGTTTTACAAGCTCTTCAAAAAGGCGACCAAAAGTTGGCGTTGGGAGGGCGAGAGGGATGCGAGGCGGAATGTGTAATTTTCTTCCTCGTTGGGATAGTCGAAAAATTCTTTCAGCGTCACACCAAGCACATCGCAAATATTATCCAACACTTCTACCGTGGGACATTTTTTCCCTTTTTCCAAATCCGGAATATAACTGGGCGACACGCCAGCTTCTGACGCAAGTTTACACTTTGAAATCCCCTTCTTTTGCCGCAACACTTGAATGCGCTTGCCTATTTCTTTTCGATCCATAGCATCCCTCGCAATTAAACTATAGTCATAGTTTATATCTTTTTTTGCAAAATTACTTTCACTATGGTATTGATATTATTATACTATTGTGATATAATGATTTAACTATAGTTATAACAAACCTTATCAAAATGAAACATACGATCCAAACCAAATCAAAAGAGCGCGTGCGCGACCACGGGGAAGTATTCACGGCGGAACGGGAAGTAAAGGCGATGTGCGACCTCGTAAAAGACGAAACCGAGCGCATCGACAGCCGATTTTTAGAGCCTGCCTGCGGGGACGGCAACTTTTTGGCCGAAATTCTGACGCGCAAACTCGCCGTTGTGCGCAAAAAGTACGTCAAAAGCCATTTAGACTACGAAAAAAACGCCGTACTTGCGGCAAGCAGTATTTACGGCGTGGATATTTTGCAAGACAATGTGATCGCCTGCCGCGAGCGGATGTTCGGGATATGGGATAAAGAGTACACCGCCGTATGCAAAAAAGATTGCAACGACGAAACGCGCGCGGCGGTCAAATTTATCCTTTCCCGCAATATCGTATGCGGAAATGCGCTCACGCTTATGTGCGTGGACGAAAGCGGCAACGACACAAAAGAGCCGATCGTCTTTTCCGAATGGGCGTTTATCACGGGCAGCCAAATGCAGCGGTGCGATTATACGTTTGCGGAACTGCTCGCCCAAGATGACAACAAGCAAAAGTCAAAACAACAATCTATATTTGACGCTAAGCCGAGCGAAGAGGGCAAATTTTTGAAGCGGTATATTTCTCACTACAGGAAGGTGCAGGAAAATGGCTGAAAGTCTGTTTAACAAGGTATATACCCCCGACGTACTATCCTGCCTTGCCAACCTTTCCAACGACGAAGTATTTACGCCGCCCGAAATCGTCAATCAGATGCTGGATATGCTGCCGCAGGAACTGTTCAAAAACCCCGACACGACGTTTTTAGACCCTGCCTGCAAGACAGGCGTATTTTTGCGAGAGATCGCAAAACGGCTCATCAAGGGGTTAGAACCACAATTCCCCGATTTGCAGGAACGCATCGACCATATCTTCCACAAACAGCTCTTCGGCATCGCCATTACGGAACTTACAAGCCTGCTATCCCGCCGCGGCATTTATTGCAGTAAGTACCCGAACAGCGAATTTTCGGTAAGCCGTTTTGATACTGCCGAAGGGAATATCCGCTATAAGCGTATTCCGCATACATGGAAAGACGGCAAGTGCATCTATTGCGGCGCAAGCCAAAAGGAATACGACCGCGGCGGCGAGCTAGAAACGCACGCCTACGAATTTATTCACACGATAACCCCGGAGAAACTTTTCGATATGAAATTTGATGTGATCATCGGCAACCCGCCCTATCAGTTGAGCGACGGCGGCGCACAAGCAAGTTCAATGCCGCTGTATCAAAAATTTGTCTCCCAGGCAAAAAAATTAAACCCGCGCTATTTAACCATGATAATCCCTGCTCGTTGGTACGCCGGCGGCAAAGGATTGGATGATTTCCGTAATAATATGTTACATGATAGACATATTAGTCATTTACATGATTTTCCCATATCTTCTGATTGTTTTCCAGGGGTACAAGTAGAGGGCGGCGTTTGTTTTTTTCTATGGGATAAAGAGTATAACGGAGATTGTTCCGTGATAACACATAACGGAAATAAAATAACCTCAATAGCGAAAAGACCTCTTTTACAAGAAGACAGCGCAACTTTTATCCGTTATAACGACGCAATTAACATCCTCAATAAAGTGAAAAAATTTGCCGCTCCTTCATTCTGCTCATTAGTCAGCAGCAGAAAGCCTTTTGGACTAACCTCAACGTTTAATTCTTTTTTAGATAAACCTAATGTAGATAGTATAAAAATTTATGCCAATAAAAAAATAGGCTATATTGAAAATATTTACATAACGACAAATAGAGACTGGCTAACACGGTACAAAGTCTATATAAGTTATGCTTATGGCATGGGCGATACTTTTCCTGTTCAAGTAATTAATAAACCTTTTATAGGAGAACCACAGACAGGCTGTACGGAAACATACTTATTGATAGGACCATTTGACACAAAAAAAATAGCGAATAATGTTATAAGTTATATTA
The DNA here is from genome assembly GCA_944346885.1 of uncultured Clostridia bacterium. GTDB lineage: Bacteria > Bacillota > Clostridia > Christensenellales > Borkfalkiaceae > Borkfalkia. The sequence goes on from CALVMR010000022.1 coordinate 16,644, forward strand.
AGACTAAATTTTTTAGATTTTTAGTATTATTGATGAAAAATACGCAACATGCCACCAACAAAGTTTATCAATTCGTTCCCATGCAAGACTTTTCAAAACCGTGGACAGACGAAGAACTATATCAAAAATACGATCTTTCGCAAGAGGAAATCGACTTTATCGAAAGCATGATAAAACCCATGGAGTAGCACGCCATGCCACAAAACTTTTTCATTCAGCGGCCGAAGGTCACGCCAACCATTTACGCCTATCTCCTTATAGGCGTTTCCTCGCACGACGGGTACTTAAAAATCGGCTACACCGACCGCGATGCGGAAACGCGCGTCAAAGAGCAATTACATACAAGCGGCGTGCCGTATCAGATCGTCTTGAAAGAGAGCGCCATGCGTGCGGACGGCACTTGTTTTACCGACCATGATATTCATGCCGCCCTGCGCCGCAAAGGGTTTTACCAATTAAACGAAGGGCAGGATAAAAACGAATGGTTCCGCTGCGGCGAGCGCGACGTGCTTGCCGCCATCCATGAGGTGCGCGACGGCATCTTATCGCAGGAAAACCGCACGGCGACCTTCAAAATGCGCCCCGAACAGCAGCTCGCCGTGCAAAAGACGATGGACTATTTTGCTTCCGCAAAACAGGAAGAGCCGAACAAAGCCCCGAAATTTTTGTGGAACGCGAAAATGCGCTTCGGCAAGACGTTCGCCGCCTATCAGCTCGCCAAAAAAATGGGCTTGAAGCGCGTTCTTGTGCTCACTTTCAAGCCCGCGGTTGAGAGCGCTTGGCGGGAAGACCTTTTAACGCACGTCGATTTTGAGGGCTGGCAGTTTATCTCCAACAAGGACGCACACGACAACAAAGTCAACATCGACCGCCAATACGAGCAGGCGGATAAAAGCCGCCCGATCGTTGTGTTCGGTTCTTTTCAAGACCTTTTGGGAACAAACGAAAACGGCGGCATCAAAGCAAAAAACGAGTTCATTCACAGCGACAACTGGGATCTCGTCGTGTTCGACGAATACCACTTCGGAGCATGGCGCGAAAACGCGAAAAAGCTGTTTGATAACCCTGACGAAGAAGCGGACAGCGACTTCGATATGGAAAAATACAAGCGCGATGAGGCGGATAACGCTTATAACGAGACCTTTCTGCCCATCACGACGGACTATTACCTCTTTTTATCGGGCACGCCCTTCCGCGCCATTAACAGCGGCGAATTTATCGAAGATCAGATCTACAACTGGACGTATTCGGACGAACAGCGCGCCAAAGAGAGTTGGATAGGCTCGAACAACCCCTACCTGTCTTTGCCGCGCATGGTGATGCTCACCTACCGCATCCCCGAAAGCATCCGCCAGATCGCCATACAGGGCGAATACGACGAATTCGACCTCAACGTGTTCTTTTCCGCAAAGGGTAAGGGCGACGACGCGCATTTTATCTACGAGAATGAAGTGCAAAAATGGCTCGACCTCATCCGCGGCGCCTATTTGCCTTCGAGCATCGACGACTTGAAATTGGGGCAGGACAAGCGCCCTCCCATGCCCTATTCGGACGTGCGGCTGCTGAACGTTTTGACGCATACCCTATGGTTTTTGCCCAATGTGGCGAGCTGCCAGGCGATGGCAAACCTCTTAAAACAGCGGCAGAACGCCTTCTATCACGATTATACCGTCAACGTGTGCGCGGGCACGGCGGCGGGCATCGGGCTGGACGCATTGCGTCCCGTACAGGCTTCCATGCAGGACCCGCTGCAAAGCAAGACGATCACTCTCTCCTGCGGCAAATTGACGACGGGCGTCACCATCCGTCCGTGGACGGGCATCTTTATGCTGCGCAACTTAAAATCGCCCGAAACGTATTTTCAGGCGGCGTTCCGCGTGCAGAGCCCGTGGGAAATCACCGACGACAACGGCGACAAGCGCATCATAAAGCAGGAATGTTATGTGTTCGACTTCGCGCTCGACAGGGCACTTAGGCAGATCTCCGACTATTCCTGCCGCCTCAACGTCGAGGAGAGCAACCCCGAAAAGAAGGTGGCGGAGTTCATTCACTTCCTGCCCGTGCTTGCCTACGACGGCAGCACGATGAAGCAGGTAGACGCGCAGGACATCCTCGACATCGCCATGGCGGGAACGAGCGCAACGCTGCTTGCCAAGCGTTGGGAATCGGCTTTGCTCGTCAATGTGGATAACGAAACGCTCGCCCGCTTGTTGAGCAATCAGGACGCGTTGGACGCACTCATGCGTATCGAGGGTTTCCGCTCGCTCAATCAGGATATTGAAACTATCATTAATAAGTCCGAACACGTCAAAAAGGCGAAAAAAGAAAACGACGGGAAAATTTCGGCCAAAGAGAAAAAGGAACTTTCCGACGAAGAAAAGGAATATAAGTCCAAACGCAAGGAGATCCAGGAAAAACTCATCAAGTTCGCCACGCGCGTGCCGGTGTTTATGTATCTGACCGATTACCGCGAACGCTCGCTCAAAGACGTAATCACGCAGTTGGAGCCGGGGCTTTTCAAAAAGGTAACGGGGCTGAACGTCAAAGATTTTGAACTTTTGTGTTCTCTCGGCGTGTTCAATGCTCCGCTGATGAACGACGCGATCTTTAAATTCAAACGCTACGAAGATTCGAGCCTTTCCTATACGGGCATTGAAAAGCATATTTCCGACGAGATCGGCGGCTGGGATACTACGATCCGCCGCGAGGAATACGAAAAGCTGTTCTATAATCAACAAGCCACGATGGAGACGCCCGCCTTTGATGAAGAGATCGCGGCGGCTGCGGTCAGCGCCCGCGTTTCGGAAAAAGAGGGCGATTTTGAGAATGCAATGAAAGCCGATACCGCGACCGTCGATGCCGCACCGCCTGCCGTCTACACGACCATTGCCGAAGTAACGCCCGAAAAACAGGCGCCAGCATTCGATCTTTCCGCTCTTGCGGAAGGAGACACAGTTCTGCACGCCAAGTTCGGCGAAGGGAAGATCGTCAAGCTCGACAAGTCGGGGAAATATATTCACGTCACTTTCTCCGTCGGCGAAAAAACCTTTGCAAACAACGCCTTTGAACAGGGATTTTTGAGATTGAAGGAATAAATTGCAAATTTTATCAGATCATCAGGTTGCGCCGAAACTCATAAACCTTGATCAACGGCTACGGCGGGGGCTTCGTATGAAGCCCCCGCCGTTTTTACAACTTCTTGTTTTTGAATATATCTGGATAATTATCTCTTAATAATTTTTCGTTTTTAGCAATATTTTTACATAATATTGCGCCATAAATTACTTTTCTACTATTAAGATACTTGCGCCTGTTTAATTGAAGGGTAGCCGTTGATTTGCGACTTTTCATATGATCATACAACCGAAATCCTAGATCGCTATCTTTACCCCAATATAACGGATAAATATTTCCATCTATAGGCTTCCATTCATTAAAACTTAAAGATGAATTTTTATTATGTTTCTCAAAAAAATCTTCTTTTTCATCATCCGCTAATTCAATAGCTATACCATAAACCCCACCCCGTTCTTCTAATTTACACCCATCGTCTGAAAATGTAATAGTTCCGGCTAAACAATCTAAATAATCATCTTTAATTAGTCTTTTCATTAACAAAGTAATCGCATTGTCCATGGCTTTCTCCTTTTAAATAAATTTTAAAGGCGAATCCGTCTCCTAATGGAAACGGGTTCGCCTTTAACTTGTTTGGTGACCCCACCGGGACTCGAACCCGGGTTACCGCCGTGAAAGGGCGATGTCTTAACCGCTTGACCATGGGGCCGTATGAAACCGCGTTGCCGCGGGGTTGTGCGCTCTTTGCCGCAAGTGCCGCAAAGATCTTTGGTAGCGGCGGTGGGACTCGAACCTACGACCTATCGGGTATGAACCGATCGCTATAACCAACTAAGCTACGCCGCCATAAAAAACGCCTTTGTAGCCGCGCCGCAAAGGCTGTTTTCCGTTTCCGCTTTTCAGCAGGGTCCCCGAAAATCGCAGGGCACAGCCTAGGATTTTTGGGAAAAAGGAGGAACCGATGCCGATGCAAAGAGTTTACGCACAGCGCAGACTCTTGCAAAACGCATCGCGTTCCGACGTGGTTGCGGGGGCAGGATTCGAACCTGCGACCTTCGGGTTATGAGCCCGACGAGCTACCGAACTGCTCCACCCCGCGATAAGACCCCTTCCGAGGAAACGCTATATAATTTTATAGCAAGACGGCGGGTTTGTCAACTGTTTTTGCGCCGCTTTTTCTTCGGGGCGCACAATTTTATGCAAAAGGTTCTGCCGCGCCGAACCGCACGGCTTCCCCGAAGGGCTAGAACCGAAGATCGAAGGCTGAGCCGCCCGCGGCGGCAACAAACGGCGAAGCAGCCCGCTCGCCCGCGCGGCACACGCCCGCGGCGTATTTGCGCCGCCGCGCAGGAGAATGCACGCGCAGCCGTTCCCCTTTCGGGAAAAGCAACAAAGAAAAAACCGAACCGATGCGCCGCGGCACACATGTGCCGCGGCGCAATGCCCGTTGCGGCGCAGCCCGCCGCCGTGAAAACAGCCTTTCCGCACTGCGGAAAGGCTGAAAAACGATACGCCGCACCAACGCGGCAACGCCCTTTTCCGTTTATTTTTCCGAATCCAAACTCAATTGGTACAGCTTTACCGAATTGCCGATGGTCTTTTCCTTGGCGGATGCGCCGTATTTATCCACGTCCACCACGTTTTTGGGTCCGTGGTTCAAACACAGCGCGCCGTTGAGACAGCCCCCGTCGCACGCCATGCCCTCGAAAAAGTTTTCCGTTGCGCGGTTGAATTTGAGCCTTGTAAGCGCGGCGCGGCATTCGTCTATGCCGTTCATGGCGAGCGGTTTTACGCCCTCCACGCCCATTTCTTGGGCGACGTCTGCAATGCCCTGCGCGATGCCGCCGCTCTTGGCAAAGATGCGCCCGTAAAACGAGGCGTTGTCCAGCACCGTTTCTTCCAGCGAGGCGACGTCGATATCCCGCGCGTCCAAAAACGCCTGCAATTCTTCAAACGAGAGCACGCAGTCGATCGCGCCCTTTGTTTTGGGCAGGCGGAACTCCGCCTTTTTGCTGGAACAAGGCCCGATAAAGATGACCTTGCCCGCAGGGTCCGTGCGCTTGATGAGCATCGCCGCTTCGACCATGGGAGAAACAGAGTGCGAAACGTATTTGGCAAGTTCGGGGAAATTCTTTTCCACGAACATCACGAACGAGGGGCAGCAAGACGTGGTCAAAACGCCCTTCTCCTTCCATTCCTGCGCCTCGTGGTACAGGGTGATATCCGCACCGAGCGCAGCCTCCACCACCTGATGAAAGCCCAGCCTGCGGATCCCGGAGACGACTTGCTCGATCTTGGCGTATTTGAACTGGCTGACGATGGAGGGCGCGATGACGGCGTACACATGGTACTTTTGCCCGTTTTCGCTCTCCTTTAAAATGCGGATGGCGTCCATCACAAAGGATTTATCGACGACGGCGCCGAAGGGGCACTGGTAGACGCACGCGCCGCACATGATGCATTTATCGTTGTCGATGACCGCCTTTTTATCCTCGCCGACGGAGATCGCCTTGACCTTGCAGGAGGCGACGCACGGGCGTTTTTGCGCAATGATCGCGCCGTACGGGCACGCCTGCGTGCACTTGCCGCATTCGATGCACTTGGATTTATCCACCACCGCACGATGGTCGATGATCTGGATCGCCTCTTTCGGGCACACTTCCTGACAGCGGTGCACGATGCAGCCGCGGCAGGCAGGGGTCACGAAAATGCCGCCGATGGGGCACTCGTCGCAGGCGATATCGATGACTTCCACCACGTTCGGGTTGCTCTTGTTGCCGCCGAGGGCGAGCTTGATGCGTTCCTGCACGATGGCGCGCTCTTTGAACACGCAGCAGCGCATGGTGGCTTTGGGACCGGGAGAGATCTCCTTGGGCACGTCTATGTACAAATTTTCATAGCAATGCTCGTACTCGTTGCGGATGACCGCTTTAAGCACGTCGTATTTCAGCTTTTGTACCGCTGTATCGAAAATACGTTTGTTATCGGGCATGATACACCTACCAAAAAAACTTATCGTTTGGATCGTCCGTTTTGCCTGCCGCGCCGCATACGGTCTGCGCGGAGATTTTGCAAAGCTCTCTCCGCTTGCCTGCACCCGATCGAAGCGGCACGGAATATACCTTTTTAGTCATAGTCGATGACGACGTTTTTCCCCATCTTTTTCAGGTTTGCCGCCAGCGATTCGACGAGCTTCAATTTCATCGTGATATCGATGGGCAGCCCCTCGTGCGCGGCGTTGACGCTCTGCCCCACAAAAAAGTGCACGTCGCTCGCCTCTTCGAACAGCAGCTGCGCCAACAGCGAAGCACCGTCCTTTTTGGTAAACGTTTTGGGCGCCAGATCCTTTTCGGAGACATACTTTTCGGAAAGCTCCAACAGCCTGCGCATGGTCAGCACCCCCTCGGTGGTGAGGTCGATGCCGTCGATATACCCGATGGGCGGCACGTCACGGTCGGGGAAGTCCATCGAAGAGCGCACGTCCGTTTTCAGGTACCGCGCCACGATCTGCGAGCTTGTGCCCCCGCACACCGCCTTTTTTCCTTCTCCCGCCAAAAAGCGCTCCACATAAAAATCGTCTCTCGCCTTATCCACGGGCGGACCGATCATGATATTGACGTTGAGCTGCTCGCGCACCTTGACGGCGGCAACGGTGGTATCGTCTCCGGGGTCGCCGAGGTACAGATCGTTGCAGGCGCCCGCCAGCAGGCAGGCGACCGCCCGCGCGCTCATATCCGCACGGACGTTCCGGTTCAAAAAATCGACCACTTCGGGGCGCTGCCAGCCGAGGTTCATAGTCATGCCGATGCCCGCATGGATCACACCGTCGCTCATCACGACGACGATATCCCCCGCCTTTAATTTGAGCGGAGAGCGGTACACCGTTTTGCCCAAAATGTGCATCGCCTCCCGCGGAAGGTCTTGGCATGCCAGATCGCGGATGAGGATCGCCTGCGGGTTATCAAATTCGAACAAGCTCCCCTCCCCCTCGTTGTTGACGTGGATGACCGAAAAGGTGGAATACGCCACGCCGCGCACCTTGCAGACGGGCAGTGACTGCACGATGGTTTCGATGCAGTCTTCAATGGAGACCTCGCTGGATACCATCGTGCACAGGATCTTGGAGGTGAGCGTGGAGAGAATGTTTGCCTTTACGCCGCTTCCGAGCCCGTCGGCAAGCACCAGCGTGGTATATTCGCCGACAACGGTGCTCTCCACACGGTCGCCGCACAATTCCTCGCCGTGCTTGTTGAGGGAGGTGTAGCCGCTTTCCAGCCGCAGCGCCATTTACTTCTCCTCCCTGCCGCTTTGCAGCGTCTTTTTCAATTTTAACAGCGCCACCTTGGTTTCGGCGGTGGTTTCGCCGAGCAGCGAGGCGATCTCCTGTGCAACGCGCATCTGCTTTTCGATCACGCTGTCGGTGGTGGCAAGCGTTTCGCTGCGCACTTTATCCAGCTGTTCCTCCGCCTCCGTTTCCTGCGTAACGTCTTTCATGACGGCGTAAGTGCCCTTGTTGTCTTTGAGCACGATGACGGTCATTTCGATGTGCCGCGCCGTTTTTTCGACAAAGATCTTTTTGTTGTAAATGTTCTTTTTATCCGCCTGCGCGAGCACGAAATCCGTCGGGTTGAAAAATTCGAAGATCCCCCTGCCCTTTACGTTGCTCTCCTTGATGCCGAAGATCTCCGCCGCCTTTGCGTTGATCTCCAAAATGTTGAGGTCGTTATCCAAGAGCACGATGCCGTTGGGGCTGGTGCGGATGATCTCGTACGACATGCTCTCCGCGCGTTCGCGCATGTAGGGCACGCACATTTCGATGCTGGCGTACCCGTTGGCGACCGCCCACGCCTTTTCCAAACAAGTATCGTACCCGCACGCGCCGCAGTTGAGCATATCCGCTTCGGTAAACTTTCCCGTTTTTGCGAGGATCTCGGCGAGCTGGCGCTGCGTCGGCTCAAAATCTTCGGTACGCTTGCGTTCGTGCACGCAGGTAAAATCGATGTTTTTTGCCGGCTCGTACGGCGCGGAGGCGTTTTTTTGCAGGTCCGCGTTCACATAGCGGCGGATATCCGCGTTCGCGCGCAGCGCGCCCGCCTTTAACGCAAGCGAGCACGGCCCGTTGACGCAGGCGGAATCGCAGCTGTTCATCTCGATGAACATGCCCGAAAGGCTTTCGATGTTGGCAAGCACTTCCTTGCATTTTTCCGCGCCGTCTACGGCGACAAATTCGTACCCGTCTATGTAATGCTCGAACGATTTGATGATGCCGCGGCTGATGGGATAATATTTTGCGCGGTTGACGCCGCCCGCCGCCTCTTGCTGCGGGGCAAAGGCGGAGAGGTCCGTGCCGCGCTCTTCAAAAATGGCGGCGAGGTCTTCAAAGGTGAGCACGCCGTCTACCTGCCCGCTCTCCGCCCCCTCCCGCTTTTTTGCGATGCAGGGGCCGATGAACACGACTTTCGCCCTCTTGCTGCGGGCACGGATCATTTTGGCGTGCGCCACCATGGGCGAATCGACGGGCGCAAGATAGGGCAGCGCCTGCGGATAATACAGCTCGATCATGCGGTTTACGGCGGGGCAGCAGGACGTGATAAAGTTTTTGTAACTTCCCCCTTCGAGCAGCTTTTTATACTGCGCGGTCACTTCGCGCGCGCCGACGGAGGTCTCCTCCGCATCCGCGAACCCGATGCTTTTGAGTGCCGCGCGCATGACCGAAAAATCCTGCAAATTGAAGCTGGATACGAAGGAAGGCGCCACCGAAGCGATCACCTCGCCGCCGCGCAGCAGCTTTTCCACCTCCTCCCGCTCGCTGTGCACGCTCTTTGCGTTCTGCGGGCAAACTTTGGTGCAGTGCCCGCAGAGGATGCAGCGGTCGTCGATGATCTTTGCGTGGCGGTCCACCACTTTGATCGCCTTTACGGGGCACTCGCGCAGGCATTTGTAGCAATCCTTGCAGCGTGCGTCCTTAAAATCCAAAAAACCAGCCATAATGACCCCCCGGTAATACCGAAGCCGCCGAACGGCGCTCCCTCTCTTCCCGAACCCCCGCAACGCCTGTGCGCGCTGCGGCATTCGGAGACCTTCTTACAATCCTAAACCGCCTTAAACCGCGCGCCGAAAGCACGCTTTTTTTGCTGCGCTGCCCGATTTAGCGCATGCTTACGCCTCTTGCGGGAGCAGGGTGCGGCATTTTTATAAAAATGCGCCCCGAAAACCGCCGCAGCGGGGAATCCCTCCGCGCGCGGCGGCAAATGCCGCCCGCGGGGCTGCCCCCAAACCGCAAAAACCGCAGGCAGCCGCCTGCCCGCATTTTTACAAGGCGCCTCTATCCTTTTATTTTCGGCAGCACCTGCGTTAAAAACAGCTCTTCGCAGTTCTCCTTGTTGGCGTTGTGCAACAGCACTTCGTCCGCCTTTAAAGAGACGCCGTTTTGGCAGTTCCCCATGCAAAAACTTGCTTGCAGGTCGATCTTGCCCTCCATCCCGTGTTCGCGGATGAGCCGCTTCATCTCTTCGATCACGTCATACGATCCGCGCAGATGGCAGGAGCTGCCCACACATACCTTTAAAACCATGTTTCCCTACCTCGCCTTAATCGATAAAAAATTATCGATAGTATTATACTATAAACGGACGCGCGCGTCAATGATTTTGCGCGCCCCTTTTTGCACAGTATACCATACTTTTTTTGCGCTTTCAAGCCCGATGCGAAATTTTCCGCGCGCATTTTTCGGCGCATAACAGGCGGAAAGCGGGCGATACTATGCGCGGGAGTGTATGCGATGCATAAAAGAGCGACGCTGTATTGGATCATCTTCGGCGTGTGGTCGGCTTGCCTTGCCCTGCTTGCCGCGGGCACGGTGCAGATCTGCCTGCGGGCGCAGGGCACGGGCGGCGCCAAGGACGCCGCCGCCATCGTTTTGCTTTCGGTCAACGCGCTCATCCTCGGTATCCTGTGGCTGGGCAGCATAAAAGACCTTGTGTTTTCCATCGCCTATGCCGCGATGCAGCGGCGGCTGCACGGGCGGTACAAAACGATCAAACGGCGCGCCCTGCCCGCGCGGGCGCCGCGCTTTGTGCTGCTGTACTGCACCTGCAACGACTTCAACGCCAAGGCGCTTTCCATCAGCTGCAAACAGCGCTACCCGAACTTTCAAACGGTCATCTTGGACGACAGCACCAAGGAAGGCTACCGCCGCGAGATCGACGCCTTTGCAAAACAGCGCGGCATCGAAGTGGTGCGCCGCGCAAAGCGGGAGGGATTTAAAGCGGGGAATTTGAACCACTACTTAGCGGGAAGAACGGATTACGATTATTTCGTGGTGCTCGACAGCGACGAAGTGATCCCGCCCTCCTTTTTGCGCCGCGCGTACGATTACTTCGCCGCCGACCCGCGCTTCGGCGCGGTGCAGGCGCGGCACGTGGCAACGGCGGGTAAAAACGTGTTCCAGCGCCTTTTGGGCATGAGCGTGCGCGCCAACGGGAGCACGGCGCAGATCATAAAAAACTTTTACGGCGCCAACGCCCTGCTCGGCCACGGCATGGCGATCAGCCGCCCCTGTTTTGAGGCGACAAAGGGGTTCCCCCTCGTTGTGGCGGAAGACATTTCCTTTGCGGTAGACATCAAAAACGCGGGATACGAGATCGTATACGCGCCCGATATCCGCTGCGTGGAAGAATTCCCCGTGGACTATGTGGCGCTCAAAAAACGGCAGTGCAAATGGGTGCAGGGCAACCTCGAATACATGCGCAAATACGACAAAGACATCAACGCCTCGCGCATGCGCTGGTTTGAAAAAACGGATATCAAACTTTCGCATTACGCCCTGCCCGTCGTGCCCGTGCTGGGGCTGCTGCTCGTTGCGTGCACGGCGGCGCTCGGCTTTTTGGGGTACCCCGTTGTGCGCTATTCGCTGCTCGTGTACGCGATGATGCTGCTGTTTTTGTGCTCGCCGCTCATCCCGGACCTCTTTGTATACGGCGCAAGCCGAAACGCCCTGTTGCTACTGCCCGCCTTTTTCGTAAACATTGCCACCTACGCCTCGCTGGCGCCCATGATGCTGCGCACCATGGCGCTGGGCGTATTCGGCAAAAAGGCGACCTTTACGGTGACGCCGAAAACGGGGCAAAAGTTTTCCTTCGGGCAGATCGTGCGCCATTCTTGGGGCTCGGTGCTCTTCGGGCTGACCATCGGCGCGCTGTGCTATTTTGCCTGCGGCAACGTTTTGCCCGTTGCGTTCCTCGGCGGCGGCTGCCTGCTTACGCCGCTGCTCGTTTTGCTCTCCAACTTCACGCTCGAAAGGCGCCGCGCGCCCCGCCCCGCCAAAGCGTAGCGCCGTAAAAAAACGGAGGGCGGCAGGCAATGCACCAAAAGAGCCTCCGCCCGAAAAACAGACGGCTATGAAGGCGCGCCGCGGGTCTTCCCGCGGCGCGTTCATGCTCTGTATTTTTTTATTGCAAACGCGCGCCGCGCCGCACGCGGCGGCGGGCGATGCGCCCGAACAGCTTTACGAGTTCGTCCAGCGCCACAACGGAGAGCGCCATGCCCACGAGCTTTACCCAATCGAGCGCGGAGAGCGCAACGGTATCGAACAGCGTGCCGCCGAACTGCGTGATCACGATCTGCAACGCGAACGCCGCGGCAAAGGCGATGAACATCATCCGGTTTTTGAACAGATGCGGGAAGGCGCTTTCGTTGCCGAGTTCGCGGCAGTTGAACGCGTTAAAGAGCTGGAACAGAACGAACAGCGTAAAGACGGACGTGTGCACCGCCTCTTCGCTCCCTTTCACACCCAAAAAATTCCAAAGATACTGCGCCAAACAGACCGCGCACATAAACACGCCCGTGACGGCGATGCGCGCCAGCATGCGTTTTGACACGATGCTCTCGCTCCTTGCGGTGGGTTTGCGCTTCATCAAGCCGTCGCGGATGGGTTCCAGCCCCAGCGTAAGGGCGGGCGGGCCGTCCATGATGATGTTGATCCACAAGAGGTCCAGCGCGGAAAAAGGAGGCTCGACCCCCTCGGCAAACAGCCCGATCACCGTACACAGGAGCACGAGCAGCACAGACGCCACGTTGACGGTGAGCTGGAATTGGATGAACCGCTTAAAATTTTCGTAAATGCCCCTGCCCCATTTGACGGAGGTGACGATGGTGGAAAAGGAATCGTTCAAAAGCACGATCTCCGCCGCCTCTTTGGAGACCTCCGTGCCCGAAATGCCCATGGCGATGCCGACGTCCGCGTTTTTGAGGGCGGGCGCGTCGTTGATGCCGTCTCCGGTGACGGCGACGACGTTCCCCTCCGCTTTCAGCTGCTTTACGACGCGCATTTTCAAAAGCGGGGTGGAGCGGGCGATGACGCGGATACGGGGCAAAAGCCCCGCAAACTCCTCGTCGGAGAGCGCTTCTAGATACGACGCCTCCACGGCGATGTGCTCGCCGTCTAAAATGCCGAGCTCTTCGGCAATGGCGGTGGCGGTGACGATGTTATCCCCCGTGAGCATTTTGATCTCGATGCCGGCGGTGCGGCACTGCTGCACCGCGCCGTACACCTCGGCGCGCAGCGGGTCTGCAATGCCCGCAAACCCGTCAAACCGCATGCCCTCCTCCGCCTCTTCGCGGCTTGCGGGCAGGGCGGCGACGCGCTTGTGCGCAAACGCCAGCACGCGGCGGGCGCGCTGCTGCAATTTTTCGATCTCCGCCTCCGCCGCGGCGCGCTCGCCCCCCTCCGCCTTGCACAAAGACAAGATCTTTTCGGGGCTGCCCTTCGTATAAACGATGTAGCCCGCGCCGTCCCGTACGACCGTCGTCATGTTTTTGAGTTCGGACGAAAAGGGATACAGCGCGGCAACGCGCGCCTCGGCGCGCATGGCGCGGTAATCAGCGCCGCACGCCGCGGCGGCAACGAGCAGTGCCCCCTCCGTGGGGTTGCCGACAAAGCGCACGCCGCCCTCTTCTTCGTACAGGTCTGCCGTGCCGTTGAGGCAAAAGTTGCGCAGCATCTCCCGATCGGAGAGCGAAGAAACTTCGCAAAAGGCGCCGTGTACCCAAACATCGGTGACGGTCATGCGGTTTTCGGTCAACGTGCCCGTCTTATCCGAACAGATCACGTTGACGCAGCCGACCGTTTCGCAGGCGACCATCTTTTTGACGAGCGCGTTTTTGCGCGCCATCCTTGCGATGTTGATGGAGAGGGAGATCGCCATGATCGTGGGCAGCCCTTCCGGTACGGCGGCGACCATGAGCACGATGCTGCCGATGAACGCTTCGGAGATGCTTTCAAAGGACACGCCGCCCTGCACGAGGGAAAAGACGAGGCGGATGACAAAGATGAGCGCCGCACACGCCGCGCCGATAACGGTGATGACCTTGCCCAGCCTGCCCATCTTTTCCTGCAAGGGCGTTTTGCCCTCCCGCTCCGTTTGGATCTCGCGCGCGATCAGCCCGAACTGCGTTTGGTCTCCCACCTCGGTGACGACCATTTTGCCCGTTCCGCCCGTGATGAAACAGCCCGAATAGACCATGTTGGCGCGTTCGGCAACGGGCGCTTCGGCAGAAAAAGAAGCGGCGGCGTCCTTTTTGACGGGCGCCGATTCGCCGGTCAGCGAAGATTCGTCGCTCTGCAAAGCCATGCTCTCGATCAGCCTGCCGTCGGCGGCGACCTTGTTGCCCGTTTCCAAAAAGACGATATCGCCGACAACGAGCTCGCTTTGCGGCACATACTGCACCACGCCGCCGCGCACGACCTTGATCTCGACCCCTTCTTTGATCTTGTTCAGCTCTTCAAACGCCTTGGCGCTCCTGCCCTCCATGACGACGGTGAGCACGACGGAGAGCACGATGGCAACGAAGATGCCCGCGCATTCGTACACGTCGAAGGATTCGCCCTGCGTGACGTTGACGACGTTCACCGCGATGGTGATGAGCCATGCGAAAAACAGAAGCAGGAGCATCGGCTCGGTGGAAGCCTCCCAAACGCGGCGCAAAAGCGACTTCTTTTTTGCCTGCGTAAAGGCGTTTTTTCCGTAGCGGGCGCGGTTTTCCTCCGCCTGCGCCGCCGTAAGCCCCGCCGCCGCATCGCTGCCGAGTTCGCGGAGCGTTTCCTCCGCCGTCTTCCTGTAAAATTCCATACCTGCCTCCGTACGCGCCCTAAGCGGCGCGGCGCATTTGCCGAACCGGGCGCGCCGCCGCGAAAAATCGCACAAAAACGCCCCGCGTTTTTACGCGGGGCGGAAGACCTTTCTAAAAAAGAGACAAGACCACGACACCGCGCGCAAAAAACGCCTGTGCCCGAATCTCATCATTTCAGACAAGCCTATCCCAAGCGGGACGTGATTGTAGACTTGCCGCGCAGAGAAAAGACCCTGCGCCGACTACTCCTTCCAAGCAGAACTCTGTTTTGTTTACCGTTCCATTATAAAAAACAGGGAACGGTTTGTCAAACGTTTGGCAGAAAAAATCAATCCGGTTCCACAAAAAAACCGTGTTCGCGCAGCCCGCGCTCGATGGCGGCGAGCGCCTCTTCGCTCTCTGCCGATACGGTGTGGTAATGATACCCGCCCGTCACGTTTTTGAGCGGGCGCGAAACGCCCGCCGCGATCTGCGCCAAAAACGCCTCCGCCTGCGCGCGCGAACGCACGCCCATGGGCGCGGCGATCCTGCCGTATGCCTTGTGCCAAACGAACACATCCTCCACGCAGCCGCCCGCATCGACGATGAGGAACAGCTCTTCGCGGATCTGCTCGTCGCTGTGGCGCACTTTGAACACCCGCCGCACGCCCGCGCGCTGCGCAACGTACCCGCGGTTGGTGGAGAGGATGTGCGCGCCCTCCGCGCGCAGGAGCGCGATATCCTGCACGATGACTTGGCGGCTCACCCCCAGTTCGCGCGCGAGCGCCGTTGCCGATACGGGCTGCGCGCCGATGCGCTCTTTCAGTTTTTTTCTCCTCTCTTCCCCGTGCATGCCGTCACCCTTTGTGCTCCGCCACGGGGTGCAGGTGTTTGAGCGAAAGATCCAAAATGCCCGCCGAATGGGTAAGCGCGCCGCTGGATACGATATCCGCCCCGATCCCGCACAGCCGCGCAAGGTTCTCCTCGGTCACGTTGCCGGAGATCTCCACGAGCGCCCTGCCGCCGATGCGCCGCACCGCCTCTTTCATCTCGGCGTCGCTCATGTTATCCAGCATGATGATATCCGCGCCCGCCTCCAACGCCTCCTGCACCTGGGCGAGCGTTTCGGTTTCCACTTCCACTTTCATCGTAAAAGGCGCATGCCGCTTTGCCGCTTCCACCGCCTTGCGCACGCCGCCCGCCGCGCCGATGTGGTTATCCTTTAACAGCACCGCGTCCGAAAGGTTGTAGCGGTGGTTCCCGCCCCCGCCCACGCGCACGGCGTACTTTTCACCCAGGCGCATGTTGGGCGTGGTCTTGCGCGTATCCACAAGGCGCAGCCCGCTGCCTTGCAGCAGCGCGCACATGCGCGCCGTTTCGGTGGCGATGCCGCTCATGCGCTGCAAAAAGTTGAGCGCGGTGCGCTCCGCCGTAAGAATGGCGCGCATATCCCCCGTAACGGAAGCGAGCAGCTGCCCCGCTTCCACGCGGTCTCCGTCGGCGGCGAAAAATTTGATCTCGATTTGCTCGTCCAAGATCGCAAACGTGCGCGCAAAGACGGGCAGCCCCGCCACGACGCCCGCCTGCTTGGCGATAAGATCCGCCGTGCCGCGCACGTACGCGGGCAGCACCGACGCGGTGGAAACATCCTCCCCCGTCACGTCCTCGGCAAGCGCCATGCGGATCAGTTTTTCCGCCTGTATCTTCATGGAAATATCGTCAATCACAGCATTCCTCCCTTTCCGCCTCTTCCCGAACGGCGTCGGCATACGCCTGTTTGAGCGCGGTATAATTTTGGTACATACGTTTATCGGAAACGGGGAACCGCCCGATCCCCAGCCCGCGCACCGCCGCCATCGCCTTTGCCGCCCGCTTTGCCCAAATCAAACTTTCGAGCAGCGAATTGCTTGCCAGGCGATTGCGCCCGTGCACGCCGTTGCACGCCGTTTCCCCCGCGGCGAACAGCCGCTTCATGCTTGTTTTTCCGTTTAGGTCTACCTTAACGCCTCCCATAAAATAGTGCTGGGCGGGCACGACGGGAACGGGTTCTTTGAGTACGTCGAAGCCCTTTTCGCGGCAGTGCGCGCAGATGGTGGGAAAATGCTCTTCCAGCACCGTTTTCCCGACGGGGCGCATATCCAGCCAAACATGGTCGGTACCGTCCTTTTGCATCTGCTCGCGGATCTCGCCCGTCACCACGTCGCGCGGCATGAGCTCGTTGCAAAAGCGGTTCCCGTTTTTATCCAAAAGCACCGCGCCTTCCCCGCGGACCGATTCCGAGATGAGAAAGCGCCGCCCCTCTTCCGCCGTGTAAAACGTGGTGGGATGGATCTGCACATAGTTTACATGCTCCACATGCACGCCGCGGCGCAGCGCAATGGCGAGCGCATCCCCCGTAAGGTGGCGGAAATTGGTCGAATCTTTGTACAGCCCGCCCACGCCGCCCGTGGCGAGCAGGGTAAAATCCGCGTAAATATCCTCCGTGCCGCCCGTTGCCGCATCGCGCACGACGCCGCCGAAGCACTCGTTGCCTTCGGCGAGCAGGTCGATAAGCTCCGCGTTTTCGCGGACGGTCACGTTGGGCAGGGCGCGCACCGCGGCAAGCAGGTGCGACGTGATCTCTTTGCCCGTTTCGTCTCCGTGGAAGAGGATGCGCGGCCGCCTGTGCCCGCCCTCGCGGGTAAAGCGGAAGTTCCCCGCCCCGTCCCGCGCGAAGCGCACCCCGTAGGAGACGAGCTCCGCGATCATGGCGGGCGAACTTTCGATCATCGTCCGCACGGCGGCGGGGTCGTTTTCGTAATGCCCCGCGCGGACGGTATCTTCAAAATAGCCGAAAAAATCCTCTTTTCCGCGCAGCATGCAGATGCCGCCCTGCGCCAAAAAGGAATCGCTTTCGTCCGCCTTTGCCTTGCTCAGCAGCAAGACCTGCATATCCGCAGGCAAATTGAGCGCACAGCAAAGCCCCGCTACGCCCGTGCCTGCGATCAGTACATTGTAATCCGCTTTTCTCATTTTTTGCCGTTTTTTGCTCCTTTCCCCGCCTCGCCGCCCCGCGGCGGGGCTGCCGAAAGCATTTTTGCCTGCCCGCGCGCCCTCAGCCGCCCAATTCGAGCATGCGCTGCAAAGGCAGGCGGGCGCGGGCAGCAAGCTCTTCGGAAACGAACACTTCGCCGGAGCCCTCTTTCAGGCAGGCGAGCACCCCCTCCGCCGTGATCTTTTTCATATCCGCGCAGACGGGCGCGGCGGGATAAAACCGCTTGCCGGGGCACTGTCGCCGAAGCTCGTACAAAACGCCCGGTTCGGTGACGACGATAAATTCGGGAAGATCGCTCGCCTTGGCGGCGGCGATCAGCTGCGCCGTGCTGCCCAAAAAGTCTGCCTGCGCGCGCACTTCGGCAACGCACTCCGGGTGCGCGAGAACGCAGGCGCGCGGGTGCGCGCGCCGCGCCGCCTGCACGCCCTCCTCCGTAACGGCGGCATGCACGGGGCAATACCCGCCCGAAAAAAAGAAGTTTTTGCCCGGCACCTGCGCGCGCACATAGGCGCCGAGGTTCGCATCCGGGATGAACAAAATGTTTCGGTTAGGAAGGGCAGAAACGATCTTTACCGCATTGGAAGAGGTGACGCACACGTCGCTCTCCGCCTTCAACGCCGCGTCCGAATTGACATAGCACACAACGGCAAGGTCGCGCACGCTGCGGCGCAGTTCTTCGATCCGCGCAACGTCCGCCATGTGCGCCATGGGGCAATCCGCCGCGGGTGCGGGCATAAAGACGCGCGCGGCGGGGCTTAGGATCTTGGCGCTCTCCGCCATAAACCGCACCCCGCAGAACACGACGCTGCTCCTCTTTTCACGCGCGGCGAGCTTGGCAAGATAGTAGCTATCCCCCACGAAGTCGGCAAGCGCCTGCACCTCTTCGGGCGCGTAATAGTGCGCCAAAATGAGCGCGCCGCGCTCTTTTTTGTACCTCTGTATCTCTTCCGTGACCATACCGATGCTCCTGCCGGCTCTGCGCAGACCCTGCCTGTTTTGCGGCGTGACGCAAAACAGGCAGCCGCGCGGGCTGAAAAGTACACTCACTATACACAAAATATTGACAGGTGTCAAGACAATGCGCGCACAAAAAAGAAAAAAGCCGCCGTGCGGCGGTTTTTTCAAATTCTGAAAGCCGAAAACGTTTGCGGCGGCGGTTTTATTAAGCGGCGGCGGTTTTATCCGGCGGCGCTTCGTAAAAAAGCGCCCGCCCTTTGCCGCACGCGGCGCGCTTTGTGCCCGCACGATCCGATAGCCGCGGCGCTTTGCGCCCCGCCGAGCGAACCCGCGTCAGCCGTTGAGCGCCTCCTTCATCTTTGCGATGGCTTCCGCGCGGTTGTCGCAGCCCAGCTTCAAATAGATGGCGGAAATGTAGTTGCGCGCCGTGCCGTCCGAAAGGTTGAGCGCCGAAGCGATCTGGCGGTTGTTGAACCCGTCGAAGAGCATGACGGCGATCTCCGTTTCCCTTTCCGAAAACCCGAACTCTTTGCGCAGGCGGATCTCGCGGCCGGAGGTGACCATGCGCGCCGCGTCCGTGATCTTGCGGGCGATCTTGGCGGGGAGGATGGTATCCCCCGCATGGGCGTTTTTCACCGCGTCGATCAGCGCGGGCGCGCTGATATCCTTTAACAAATAGCCGCATGCGCCGTTGTTGAGCGCGCTCAAAATATAGTCGCTGTCGTCAAACGTGGTCAAGATGAGCACTTTCACGTTCGGGTAGCGTTTTTTGATCTCCCCCGTGGTGACGACGCCGTTCATGACGGGCATGCGGATATCGAGCAGCACCACATCCGGCACCTCTTTTTGCATGCTTTCCAGCGCTTTTTGCCCGTTTTCCGCAATGGCGATGACTTCCAGCTCACCCGAAGAGGCAAGCACGCTGCGGATCCCCTCGGCAAGGATCGCCTGATCGTCTACGATCATAACTTTGATCTTCATACGCTTTCGCTCCCTAACTTATCCCGTTTGACGCTGCGCGGCAGGCTGAGCCGTATTTCAAACCCCTCCCCCTCCTCGGAGGAGAAGTTGACCATGCCGCCCAGCGCCTCCGCTTTGGCGCGCATACCGCTGAGCCCGAACCCCTCTTTAAACTTTGTTTTTTCCACGCCCTTTCCGTTATCCGAAAAGAAAAACTCTATAAAATTCCCTTCGTCTTTGAGTTCAAACAAAAATGCCGTGCCGCCGCCGTGGCGGATGCCGTTGGCAAGGCACTCGTGCAGCGTGCTCGCCAAAAACCGCTCCGCCTCGTCGGAGAGTTCTACGTCGTCGATAATGCTGCGGATGCGCAGGTCCGTCCCCGCGACCGACTCTTCCAAAATGGTCTCCAAATATTCTTTGAACGTAACGTTTTCGCGCTTGCCGGATAAAAGGTGCACGCTTGCGCGCAGCTGTTCGAGGCAGTTTTTTGCCTGCACGTTCGCCGCGGAGATGCATTGCAGCGCCTTGTTTTGGTCCTTGCCGAGGGCAAGGCGCGCCGCCTCCGTTTGCACGATCACGGTGGTGAGCGAATGCCCCGCCGTATCGTGGATCTCCTTGGCGATGCGGTTGCGCTCTTCGATGACGGTCGCCTCTTCCAATTTATCGTAGGCGCGCAGCAGTTCGTTGCGGTTTTCTTCCAGCTCGCGCAGGTTTTCTTCGATCTGCTTGTTTTTGCGCACGACGATCATCGCAAAATTGAAGATGACGAAGTGCAGCACGCACACCGTGAGCGCCGTAAAATACTCCGAAGAAATGGCGAAGGCGTTGGCAAGCTCGCGCCGAATGGCAAAAAACACGACGTTTGTAAGGGTATACAGCCCGAAATTCACGCCGAACATGGCGGCGTCGTCACGAAGAGAGGGCGCGGAGAGGTAGAACTCGGAGAGCACCACGGCGTACGAAAGGTAGGCGTACGCCTCCGAAAAGAGGGTGAGCGCCGTCAACAGCACCGAATCCGCCACATACCAGCCGATCTTTCCACGAAAACTTTTGCAGACGAAAATTTTCATCGCCAAGGAAAAGAGCAGCGCCGCCGAAATGCCGACGGTGATATAGGCGAAAACAACGCCCTCCCAATGCCGCCCTTCCACGACGGGGAACGCGGCAAACGACCCGAAGGACGTAAGCGAAACGACCAGCCCCGCCAAAGCCAGCAACACCAGCAAGATGATGCGGATCAGCCGCATCATGTTCCGCTCGGTGATCCGTTTTTTATGCGGGCGCTCTTCCGCTACGGGCGAGGCGCCCGCCTGTTTCGGCGCGCTCATGCTTCGCCGCGCAGCCATGCCTGCGCCTTTTGAAGCCGTGCAAGGCTCTCTTCCTGCCCCAAAAGCTCCGCCATTTCGCTGGCGCCGCCGGGCGTGCTCTCCCTGCCGGTGAGCGCGATGCGCACGCACCAAAGCACCTGCCCGTTTTTCATGCCGAGGCGCTGCGCCAGCGCCACGAGCGCCTCATAAACGGGCGTGTTTGTGAAGTCGGAGAGAGAAGCCAGCACCCGTTCCGCCTCCGGCAAAACGGCGCGCGCCACGTCTGCATCCGTCTTCATCTTTTTGTTTTGGTACAGAGCGGGGTCGAACGGTTGGTATGCGGCAAGAAAATCCAGCTTTTCGGGGATCTCGCTCAAAATTTCGACGCGCGGCTGCACGAGGCGCAGCAGCGCCGCCGCATCGAACTTGCCGTACGCCTTGCTCTGCCTTAAAAACGGCTCCGCGGCTTCGGCAAACCGCTCCGCGCTCATGGCGCGCACATATTCACCCGAAAGCCAGCGCAGCTTCGGCTCGTCGAAAATGGAGGGCGCTTTGTGCAGCCCGGAGAGCGAAAAGGCTTCGATCATTTCGGCAAGGCTCATCTTTTCGCGGTTGCCGCCGGGGTTCCAGCCCAGCAGCGCGATGTAATTTACGATCGCCTCGCGTATGTAGCCCTTTGCCACCAAGTCCTGAAAACTTGCGTCTCCATTGCGTTTGGAGAGCTTTTCGCGGGCGTTTTTCATGATGGGCGGCAGATGGATGTAGGCGGGCCGCTCCCAGCCGAACGCATCGTAGATCAAATTGTATTTGGGTGTAGACGAGAGGTATTCGCTGCCGCGGATGACGTGCGTGATGCCCATCAGATGATCGTCTACCACGTTGGCGAAATTGTAGGTGGGCAGCCCGTCGCTTTTGAGCAGAACGCCGTCCTCGATCTCTTTGTACTCCACGGTGACGGCGCCGTACACGAGATCTTCGTAGCTGCCGACGCCCTCTTCGGGCACGTTTTGGCGGATCACATAGGGCTCGCCCGCGGCAAGCCGCGCCGCCACTTCCTCTTTGGAGAGGTGCAGGCAGTGCTTATCGTACCGCCCGACGCCGTTTTCGTCCTTTAACGAATCCAGCCGCTCTTTTCCGCAAAAACAATAGTACGCCCCGCCCAGTTCTACCAGCTTTTGCGCATATTCCTTGTAAATAGCGGCGCGCTCGCTTTGGATGTACGGGCCGCAGTTTCCGCCCATGCCGGGGCCTTCGTCACAGGCGATGCCCGCCTCGGCAAGGGTCTCGTAAATGACGCGCACCGCGTCCTCCACATAGCGGCTGCTATCCGTATCTTCGATGCGCAGGATGAATTTTCCGCCCGCCTTTTTGGCGAACAGATACCCGTACAGCGCCGTGCGCAGGTTTCCGATATGCATGTACCCCGTGGGGCTGGGCGCAAAGCGCGTTCTTACTTCCTTCATTTTCTTCCTCCTTGCCCCGGCTCGTACCCGCCGAGCAGGCGCTCCAATCTGCCGCTGCAATAATAACTGAACGAACCCTTTTCGGTATAAACGACGCTGTCACACAGCCGCGTGCCGTTTGCGGCGCACAGCCGCCCGATCTCGCACACGGCGGCATCGTCCTCTTCGGACGGGTGCATGTCTCCGCTGGGATGGTTGTGCGCCACGATCAGCCCATACGGATGCATCTGCGAAAGCAAAAAGCTGATGAACCTTGCGTTTACGCGCACCGCTTCGAACGAAGTATCGCGCACCGATTCGAGGTAGGTCATTTCCCCTCTCTCGTTCAGGCAATACAGTTCCAGCTTCTCTTTTTCCGCACCCTTGAACCGCCGCGCGATAAAGGCGCCTGTATCCGAAAAGTTGAAAAATCGCGGGCGGGAGGACGCCGCGCGGATGCGGCGGTACACCGTGCCGACCAGCGAAAGAAACTCTGCCGTGCGCGTGCCGACGCCTTTGAGCGTGCCCAACAGCGCCACGGGCGCTTCCAGCACGCCGGAAAGATCGCAAAACGCTTCCAGCAGGCTGTGCGCTACGGGGTTGGTATCCCGCCTGTCGATGCAATAATACAGCAAGATCTCCAAAAGTTCGTGATCGGTCAGAGATCCTTCGTCCGCAAAGAGTTTGTCGCGCATGCGCTCCCTGTGCCCTTCGTGCATAGACCCTTCCTCTGCCGTAAACAGTCGCCCGAAAACGGACCTCGATAAAACACGCTTATTTTAGCATATCCGCCGCCGTTTGTAAACTTTTTCGCACCGCCGTGCCCGATTTCGGAGAAACCGCCCCGCACCGCGCCCGAACGCGGCACGGGCAAAGCGGGGCGCCCAAGAGCGCGCAAACGGCGCTTTATGCAGTAGAAACGGCGCTTTAACTGGCGCAAACGGAAAAATGCGGGGCGGGCGCCTGCCGCGCCCGCCCCGCGATAAGGAGGGAGAATGAACGTTTATTTTTCCTCGTAATCGAGGTACGAGGCAGGGTCTATCTGCTTTTCGCCCTGCAACACTTCAAAGTGCAGGTGCGGGCCTTCGGCGTATTCGTTGCCCATCACGTCCGCCGCGGCGGAAACGGTGCCGATGGCCTCGCCCTGCGCAACGCTATCTCCCGCGCGCAGCCCCGAAGCCGCATCGACGGAGGCGTACACGGTGCACAGCCCGTTGCCGTGGTCGAGCACGATCTTGCCCCCTTCGAGAATGTTTTCGGTGACGCTTTTAACGGTGCCCGCATACGCCGCCGTCACTTCGGTGCCCGCCTCGGCGGCAAAATCGACGCCCGTGTGCAGGCAGTAGCGGTTGAGCGTGGAATTGAACCAAAACGCGAACGATTCGCTGACCTGCGCCTCTTCGACGGGCATAGAGAACACGACTTCGGTCACGGTACCCTGCCCGTCGTCCTCCTCATCGTCGTCCGGCGGGGCGGGCTGTTCCTCGTCCGCAGGGTCGTCTGCAAAGTCGTTGCCCTGCGGCGCCAAAAACACCGCCATGAGCACCACTGCCGCCACGAGCACGAGCGCGCACGCCGCCACCGCGGCGTAGTACAGCTTTCCGTGCCTGTTTTTTGCCTTTTCTGCCGCCGCCTCTTCCTGTGCGGGCTCGGCAAACGTTTCCGTCTTTTTGCGTTTCATAACCTATCCTCCAAAGATTTGTGCTCTGATTGTTCCCCGCTTTTTCCCCGCTTATACCTGCGCCGGAAAAATTTTTTCAGTATCCGCCGAAAATAAGGGGATAGCCCACGCTTGCGCTCTGCCCGCGCACGGCAACGTGCAGGTTGACGCGCATGCCGCCGAGCACGACCCCGCCCGCAAGCCGCGGGGTATAGTAATAATAGTCGTGCACGTCCGCGCTCTTTTGTTCCAAAACGAGTTCCGCGCCGTATTTTTCCGCCTGCGAAAAGGCGTCGGCGGCGTCGGCAAAGCGGGCGCTTTCTCCCGTATAGTTTTGCAGCGTCAGCCGCACGAGCGCCGCCTCTTCGGGGGAGGCGGACGTGATCTTCGCCTGCGAACTTGCGCTCTGCGAATAAAAGGTGTAGCGCTCCGCGCCCAGAAACAGCAGCGGCTTATCCAGCCACTGCGGCAAAAACAGCAAAAATGCGCAGACGAGCGCAGACAAAAAAACGGCGGCGCACCAAGCGGCGCGCCTTGTTTTGGCGGACATACAAAAACGCCTCCTTCCGGAAGCGTTTATTGCCTGCTTTGCGGGGATCTATACCCGCCGGCGGTTTTTTAAAGAAAAGGGGTGGGTTTGCCCTCAAATCGCAGGATCGCGGCGGCTGCGCCGCCGTCAACTTCGCCGATTTTGTATAAATTCCTGCATGCAGCCGCTTCGCAAAACCGGCTTCGTTAGCCGCAGCATCTTTGTGCGAGAAACGCGCGGACCCCTTTCACTGTTTCCCTTTCCGCCCCAGCGGGATGTGCGCGCAGGCGTTGAGGGTGAGCGGCGCAAAGTTTTTCGCGCGGTACTGCACCAGTCCTTCGGCGGCGATCATCGCCGCGTTGTCGGTGCAGTATTTTTTTTCGGGCAGGACGAGCCGCAGCCCCGCCCGCGCGCACTCCTTGGCAAGCAATTCGCGCAAATACCCGTTGGCGATGACCCCGCCGCCCGCGGCAACCGTACGGCAGCCCTTTGCCTTTGCAGCGGCAACGGCGCGTTCGGCAAGCACGCTGCACGCCGCGTGCTGAAAGGAGCTTGCAACATCCGCGCGGCTGTACGCTTCGCCGCGCTGCTCCTTGTTGTGGCAATAGTTCAAAACCGCCGTTTTTAGGCCGCTGTACGAAAAATCGTACCCGCCGCCCGCAAACATTTTGGGGAGCGGGATATTCGGCTCTCCCTCGCGCGCGAGCCGCTCCACCGAGGGTCCGCCGGGGTACGGAAGCCCCAAAATGCGCGCCGCCTTGTCAAATGCTTCGCCCGCGGCGTCGTCACGGGTGGAGCCCATGATCTCAAAATCGGTGTAACTTTTTGTGTACAAAACGGCGGTGTGCCCGCCGCTGGCAAGCAGGGTGACGAAGGGCGGTTCGAGCGCGGGGTCGGCAAGGTATGCCGCCGCCATGTGCCCGCGGATGTGATCGACGGCGATGAGCGGCAAACCGAGCGAATAAGCGTACGCCTTGGCAAAAGAGAGCCCGACCAAAAGCGCGCCCAACAGCCCCGCGCCGTAGGTGACGGCAACGGCGGAGAGCTGCTCTCCCCGTACGCCCGCCTCCGCCAAAGCCTCGCGCACGACCCGTTCCACCGCATCGGTGTGCGCGCGCGAAGCGACTTCGGGCACCACCCCGCCGTACTTTGCCTGTTCGGCGGCGGAGGAGATGACCGCGTTCGACAAAAGCCGCCGCCCGCAAACGACGGCGGCGCACGTTTCGTCGCACGAGCTTTCAATGCCCAAAATGAGCGGCGTTTGCCTGTACCCGCGCTCCTGCACGCGCGCGGGATAGGGGCGGTACTGTGCCATGGCTCCCTTCCTCTGCGGCGGGGCGCATATGCGCCCCGCCGCACCTGTGCGAACTTTTTGCGCGCGCGGCGGCGTTTTTGGCTTAGCTGCGCGCGCAGACATATGTTTCAAACAAAAAACGAGGGGCTACCCCTCATTTTTCGGCAAATTTCCCTGCTTTTGCAGCGTTTTGAACGCGGCGGGGATGCGGTCGTACACTTCCAGCCGCTCCTTTCCGACCAATTCGTCCAGCACGCGCCGATACATGCCGTACACCCGTTCGG
Organism: uncultured Clostridia bacterium; assembly: GCA_944346885.1. Classification (GTDB taxonomy): domain Bacteria; phylum Bacillota; class Clostridia; order Christensenellales; family Borkfalkiaceae; genus Borkfalkia. The sequence goes on from CALVMR010000022.1 coordinate 42,295, forward strand.
AGACGTATACCTTCCCCGCAAAGGAAGACTGCATGAGATCACCCAAAAAATCGAGATCGAGCAATGCGTCGAAGAGCACCTGCCCCTTGTGCACGATCTTCGCCTGCGTGCGCGTTTCGCACAGGTCCAGCTCCTCCGCACACACCTGCCGCAGCAGCAGCACGGCGGGCAGCGACACCGCGCCCTCCGCGTAATTGCGGTCGGACAGCGCGGGCACATATCCCTTCATCCCGCGGTATTCGTCGTGCACGCACAGGAGCGCCGCCTGCGCCGCCGAAACGGGCGCCTTGCGCGGAATGCCCTTGCTCGTATAGTACAGCGTATCCCCCTCTACCCCGTAGCGGGAATAGATGACGAACTGCGGCAGCACGGCGATGAGCGCGCCGACGGCGGCGAGCACCCCGCACCACACGGCGCCGCCCGCCAAATAGAAATACGCCAAAACGCCCAACGCGGCAACAACCAGCCCGATGGTGATGTACCGCGCCGATTCGACGCGGCGGCGGGTAAAGCGGTAATATTTTTTCATGCTCAGCTCTTTTTGAGGTAATCGATGATAAAGGGTTGCAGATCGCCGTCCATCACCGCCTGGATGTTGCCCGTTTCGCAGCGCGTGCGGTGGTCCTTTACGAGGGTGTATGGGCAAAAGACGTAGGAACGGATCTGGCTGCCCCATTCGATCTTTTTGATCTCGCCCTTTAAGTTCTGCTCGTTGGCGAGCCGCTCGCTCTCGCGCAGTTCGATGAGTTTGGAGCGGAGCATCTTCATCGCCATTTCACGGTTTTGCATCTGCGAACGCTCGTTTTGGCAGGAGACGACGATGCCCGTGGGCAAATGCTGGATGCGGATGGCAGACTCCGTTTTGTTGATGTGCTGCCCGCCCGCGCCCGAAGAGCGGTACGTGGTCACTTTCAGATCCTCCGCGCGGATCTCCACGTCGCCCTCGTCCTCGATCTCCGGCATCACTTCCAGCGAGGCAAAGGAGGTGTGGCGGCGCTTGTTCGCATCAAAAGGGGAAATGCGCACCAAACGGTGCACCCCCTTTTCCGCTTTCAGGTAGCCGTACGCGTTTTCGCCCTCGATCTTGAAATCCACGCTTTTGATGCCCGCCTCGTCGCCGTCCAAACGGTCCAGCTCGGTAACGCGGAAGTTGTTGCGCTCGGCATAGCGGGTGTACATGCGGTACAGCATGGAGACCCAATCGCAGCTTTCGGTGCCGCCCGCGCCCGAATGCAGCGTAAGCAGCGCGTTGTTCGCATCGTACTTGCCGCGCAGCAGCGAGCGGATGCGCATATCTTCCAGATCCGCTTCCGCCGTGGCGAACATTTGGTCCAATTCGGGGATGAGTTCCTCTTCGCCCGTCTCTTCGATGAGGTCGATGACCTCGTTCACCTCTTCCAGCGCCTTTTTGCCCTTGTCATAGGCGCCGATCTTGCCCTCAACGACGGCGATCTCCCGCCCCAGCTTGGCGGAACGCTCGATATCCTGCCACACTTCCGGCTTTTCCTGCTCCGCTTTGAGCTCGGCAAGTTTGCCGCGCAAAACGCAGATATCCAGCGCCTCTTTTGTCTCTTCCAGCGTATCGGCGAGCGCCTTCGCCTTCAAACGGTAGTCGTCTGCTCGGAACATATCCTATCCTTATGCGTTTTTGCCGCAGCAGTTTTTGTATTTTTTGCCGCTGCCGCAGGGGCAGGGGTCGTTGCGCCCGACTTTTGCCGCCGCGGAGGGCACGGGCTTTGCGCCCGCGCTTTCGGGCGAATTGGTGGTCAGCTGCGCTTCGCCCGCCGTCTGCGCCGTCATCTGCACGGGGCGCACGGCAGGGCGGTTGACCTCGATACGCACTTTGAGCAGCATGGCGATGGTCGTGTTTTGGATGCGTTCGATCATCTCGTCGAACATCTCATACCCTTCCTGCTTGTAGGCGATCACGGGGTCGGAATTTCCGTACGCGCGCAGCCCGATGCCCTTGCGCAGCTGGTCCATCGCGTCGATCTGATCGATCCAGTTGCGGTCTACGTTCATCAAAAGGAAGCGGCGCTCGATATCCGCATAGTCGATGCCGAGGTCGTTTTTGACCTGTTCGATGCGCTCCGCGTACGCCTTTTCGGTCGCCGCGGTGATCTTTTGCAGCGCGTAATCGGTATCCCACTTGGCAAGTTTTTCGGGGGTGATGTAGTGGCTCCCCTCCGGCAGCAGCCTGTTCTCCAAGGCACGGTTCAGCACGTCGGCGTCCCATTTTTCGGGCATTTCGTCGATGTTCACCGCTTCGGAAACAACTTTGCGCACGAAGTCCGGAATGTATTTGACCACCTGCTCGTGCACGTCTTCGCCCTTTAAGACCTTCATGCGCTCGGCATAGATGACCTCGCGCTGCTTGTTCATCACGTCGTCGTATTGCAGCACGTTTTTACGGATGCCGAAGTTCCTGCCCTCGATCGCCTTCTGCGCGTTTTCGATGCCGTGCGAAAGCACTTTGGATTGCAGGCAGGTGTTTTCGTCCTTGATGAACGCGCTGTAAATGCGCTTCATGCGTTCGCCGCCGAAGCGTTTGATGAGATCGTCTTCCAGTGAGATAAAGAAGAGCGAAACGCCCGGATCGCCCTGGCGGCCGCTGCGCCCGCGCAGCTGGTTGTCGATGCGGCGGCTTTCGTGCCGCTCGGTGCCGAGGATGCAGAGCCCGCCCGCGGCGACCACCTGCTCCTTTTCCTTATCCGTCTCTTTTTTATACTGCTCGTACAGCCCGTCGTACATGGCGCGGTAGGTTTTGCGCGCCTCTTCCGCCTCCCCTTCCAGCTCGGCGTACGACGTGGCGAGTTCGATGTTTTCGTGCTCGACCCCCTCTTCGCGCATGCGCTTTTTGGCGAGGTATTCGGGGTTGCCGCCCAACAGGATATCCGTGCCGCGGCCCGCCATGTTCGTGGCGATGGTCACCGCCCCCAGCCTGCCCGCCTGCGCTACGATCTCCGCTTCGCGCTCGTGGTTTTTGGCGTTGAGAATGTTGTATTTGATGCCGTTTTTGCGCAGAAGGCGGGCGATCTCCTCCGATTTTTCAACGGTCACGGTACCGATGAGGATGGGCTGGCCCGTTTCGTGCCGTTTGGAGATCTCTTCCAAAAGCGCGCGCTTTTTGCCGTCCTCGGTGGGATACACGGCGTCCGGCAAGTCCTTGCGGATGACGGGGCGGTTGGTCGGGATCTCCAACACGTCCAGCGAATAGATGGTGCGGAACTCCCCTTCCTCCGTTTTGGCGGTACCCGTCATGCCCGAAAGTTTGCGGTACAGGCGGAAAAAGTTTTGGAAGGTGATGGTGGCGTACGTCTTGTTTTCGTTGCGCACCTTTACACCCTCTTTTGCCTCGATCGCCTGGTGCAGCCCGTCCGAATAGCGGCGCCCGATCATCAGGCGGCCGGTAAATTCGTCAACGATGATGACTTCGCCGTCGTTGACGATATAATCTTCGTCGCGGTGGAACAGCTTGTGCGCTTTGAGCGCCTGCTGGATGTGATGGTTGAGCGAGGCGTGCTCAATGTCGCCGAGGTTGTCGATGTTGAAAAAGCGTTCCGCCTTTGCCGCGCCGCGCTCGGTGATCTGCACCGTTCTGTTTTTGCGGTCGATCACATAGTCCCAGTCTCCGTATTTATCGCCCTTGGCGATATCGTCGTAATCGCCGTACTTCGACTCCTGCTCTTCGCCCTCTTCCGCCTGCGCCTCTTCGCGCTGCTTTTTTTTCTTCTTTTTGGTATCTTTATCCTCTTCTCCCTGCTGCCCTTCGTCGTCGAAGCCGCCCTGCATGGTGCGCACCAGCTTATCCACGCGCTCGTACAGCTCGCTGGATTTATCCCCCTTGCCCGAAATGATGAGCGGGGTGCGCGCCTCGTCGATGAGAATGGAGTCTACCTCGTCCACGATGGCAAAATCCAGCCCGCGCTGCACCATGCGCTTCAAATCGGATTTGAGATTGTCGCGCAAATAATCGAAGCCGAGCTCGTTGTTGGTGGCATAGGTGATATCGCAGTTGTAGGCGGCGCGCTTGGCGTCGTCGTCCATGCCGGGCACGACCACGCCGACGGTCAAGCCCAAAAATTTATGCACTTTTCCCATCCAGTCCGCGTCGCGGCGGGCGAGGTAATCGTTGACGGTAACGATGTGCACGCCCTTGCCCGAAAGCGCGTTCAGATAGGAGGGAAGGGTGGCGACCAGCGTTTTTCCTTCGCCCGTTTTCATCTCCGCGATGCGCCCTTGGTGCAGCGCAATGCCGCCGACGATCTGCACATGGTAATGTTTGAGCTTTAAAACGCGCCACGCCGCCTCGCGCACGACGGCAAACGCATCGTAGAGGATGTCGTCCAACGTTTCTCCGCCTGCAAGGCGCGCTTTGAGCGCGCCCGTCTGCGCGCGCAGCTCGGCGTCGCTCATGGCGGCGTACTTGGGTTCGAGCGCAATGACGCGATCCGCCATCTTGTCGATCTTGCGCAAACTCTTCCTGCTGTCGTTGTTAAAAATGTAATTGATAAGCCCCATGCGGGCACCTCCCTTCGGCGGGAACGAGCGCCCGCCCTGCGGACACGCGCCCCGAAACGGCGCATTCCGCCACTGTGATCGTAAACAGATTCATTTTACTATATTTGCGCCGAAATGTAAAAGAAAAACTTCCCGTTTCGGAAAAAAAGTTCGTTCCCGCAAACGTTTCCCCAAAAAAACAGCGTTTTCACCCCTCGCTTTCTCCGCGCGGGCGAGCGTCCGGCACGCTTGCCGCCGTCAGCAGGCAGACCTTGCGCGCACCCGCGCGCAGCAATGCCAGCGCGGCGGCGTCTGCCGTGGCGCCCGTCGTCATCACGTCGTCTACGATCAAAATGTTTTTTCCGCGGCATTTGGTGCGCTCGTGCACGCGGAAGCTGCCGCGCAGGTTTTCCGCGCGCTCTCTGCGCGAAAGTTCCTTTTGCGCCGCGGTATCCCGCGTTTTTACGAGCACGCCCGCCTCCGCGGGGATGCCCGCCCGCGCGGAGAGCGCTTCGGCGAGCAGCTGGCTTTGGTTGTACCCTCTGCGCCGCCGCGCACGCGCCGTCATCGGAACGGGCAGCAGAAAATCCGTATCCGCAAACGCCTCGGCGAGGAGCGGCAGCATCGAATCGGCAAAAAACGCGGCGAGATACCGCGCGCCCGTTTTAAAACGTTTGACGAGCCGCACGATCTCCCCTTCGTAGCGGAACGCGCTGCGCGCTTTGTGGTACGAGGGCATCGCCGCCTTGCACTCCAAGCACACGGGCGCCTGTTCGCGCATCGCCCTGCCGCACTTGGAACACAGGTACCCGCCGTTTACGGGAAGGCACGCGCGACAGCGCGGGCACACGTACGAATCTTCGTACAATTCTTCCCCGCAGCAGACGCAGGTAAACTTTTCCGGAAACAAAAACCGTTTCAGCCGCCGCAGCAGCCCCGCCGTCCGCGCCATCTTTCCCCTCCTTGCAAAGCGCCTCCCTGCGGCACGGAACGCTCCTCTTTTCCGCGCGCGGGCGCTCTCCGCCCTTTTTATGAAAGCGCGGAGCGGGGCAAGACCGCCCCGCTCCGAAAACCCGTTTACAGATACTTTTTGAGAACTTCCGCCGCGTCGGTGCGCTCCCAAGGAAATTCTTCCCGCCCGAAGTGCCCGTATGCCGCCGTCGCCTTGAAAACAGGGCGGCGCAGCCCCAGCTTTTCGATGATCGCCTGCGGACGCAGATCGAAATTCTCGCGGATGATCTGCACCAGCTTTTCCTCCGATACCCTGCCCGTTCCGTAGGTATTGACGTAGACGGAGACGGGGTTAGCCACGCCGATGGCGTAAGCGAGCTCGATCTCGCACTCGTCGGCGAGATGTGCCGCCACGATGTTTTTGCAGATATAGCGCGCCATATACGCGGCGCTGCGGTCCACTTTGGTCGCGTCCTTGCCCGAAAACGCGCCGCCGCCGTGCGCGCACCGCCCGCCGTAGGTATCGACGATGATCTTCCTGCCCGTCAGCCCGCTGTCTCCTGCGGGGCCGCCGATCTCGAACCTGCCCGTGGGGTTGATATAATACTTTGTGTCGCCGTCCAGCCACTGTTTGCCGACGACGGGCAGGATAACGTGCGCCTTGATATCGGCGCGCAGCCGCTCCTGCGTGACCTTTTCGTCGTGCTGCGCGGAGACAACGACGGTATCCACGCGCACGGGCCTTCCGCCGTCGTATTCGACGGTGACCTGCGTCTTCCCGTCCGGGCGAAGATAGGGCAGCGTGCCGTTTTTGCGCACTTCGGCGAGGCGTTTGGCAAGTTTTTGCGCGAGCATGTACGGCAGCGGCATGAGTTCGGGCGTTTCGTTGACGGCGTAGCCGAACATCATGCCCTGATCCCCCGCGCCGATCTGGTCGTACGCGTCTCCGCCCTCTTTGCGTTCGACGGAGGCATCCACCCCCATGGCGATATCCGCGCTCTGCGCGTGGATGGCGGTGATGACGGCGAGCGAATTGGCGGAAAAGCCCTGCCCCGCGGTATAACCGATCTCCTTTACCGTATCTTTGACGATGCGCGGGATATCGACGTAGCAATTTGTGGAGAGCTCGCCCATCACCAGCACCATGCCCGTGGTGGCGCAGCACTCGATCGCGGCGCGCGCCATGCCGTCTTGCGCGAGCACCGCATCCAACACCGCATCCGAGATCTGGTCGCACACCTTATCGGGGTGCCCTTCCGTTACGCTTTCGCTGGTAAAAAACTTCTTCATTTGCCTCACCGCTCTTTCTTGCTTTTTGCCGCTCTATTATATCGCATTGCGGAAAGGTTGTCAATGTTTTTAAAATGTGCTACAATTTGAAGCATGAGCAAAGGCTGTCGCCTCTGCCCCCTTGCCTGCGGGGCGGAGCGAACAAAAGAACGGGGCGCGTGCGGCGCAAAGGACAAGGTGCTGCTTGTAAAATACGGGCTGCACCCCTACGAAGAGCCGTGCATCTCGTACAAAAACGGATCGGGCACCGTCTTCTTCGGCGGGTGCGCGCTGCGCTGCGTCTTCTGCCAAAACTACGCGCTCTCGCGCGCGCAGACGGGCACGGAGATCGACGCGAAGCGGCTTGCCGCCGTCTTTGCCGAGCTGGAAGAACGCGGAGCGGAAAACATCAATCTCGTGACCCCTTCGCACTTTGCGGCGCAGCTTTTGGAGACCTTTCGCCTGTACCGCCCGAAGATCCCCGTCGTATACAACACGCACGGCTACGAAACCGAAGCGGTGCTGCGCGCATTGGATAAATACATCGACGTATGGCTGCCCGACCTGAAATTTTTCTCCCCCGCGCTCTCCGCGCGCTATACGGGCAGGGAAAATTACTTTGCCGTGGCGTCTCGCGCGGTCTCCTTTATGGCGCGGCGCGCGCCCGACGTGCGCGAAGGCAAGATGTTTTCCGGCTGCATCGTGCGGCACCTGATCCTGCCGCTGTGCACGGACGACAGCCTGCGTATCATCGGTTGGTTTGCCGCCCTGCGCTCGCCCGCATATTTTTCGCTGATGGCGCAGTACACGCCCTGCGGCGAAGCGGCGGCGTACCCCGAACTGACCCGCCGCATCACGCCGCGCGAATACAAACGGGTGCGCGGCTTCCTCGAACAGAGCGGCGTCCGAAACGCCTTTGTGCAGAGCCTCTCCGCCGCGGACGAGGCGTTCATCCCCGATTTTTCGCGGAAAAACGCCTCCCTCTTTTAAGCCCTGCCCGCGGCGGGCGGCAGGTGCATAAACCGCCGTTTCAGCCGCACCAGCTTGCGTACGAGCGGGGCGCAGGCGGAGGGCGGCGCGGCGGCGAGCTTTTTTTCAAGCGCGGCAATGCGCGCTTTCAGATCCCCTTTCACGGCGATTAGTTTTTGCGGGAAATCGATAAAGTATGCTCATTCAACTGGAAAACGTAACATTCGGATACGACGGGGACCCCCTGTTCAAAGACGTGAACCTGACCCTCTCCGAAGGGGAGCGCGCGGGATTTATCGGCGCGAACGGCGAAGGGAAGACCACGCTTTTGCGCATTTTGGCGGGAACGCTTGCCCCGGACGCGGGCAAGGCGACCCGTAAGAGCGGGCTGCGGCTGGGCGTGTTTGAACAGACCGGCGGGTTGGAGAGCGGGCGCACCGTTTGGGAGGAGATGGAGAGCGTGTTTGCGGACGTATACGCCGCCATCGACGCCCTGCGCGAAACCGAACAGGCGCTCGCCCGCGCCGAGGGCGACGCCCTGCGCGCCCTTACCGAGCGGCACGAAAAGCTGGAAAAGCGCATCGCCGCGGCGGACGGGTACAACGTTGCCGTGCGCATCCGCACCGTTTTGAGCGGCATGGGCTTCGACGGCTGTGCCGACCGCATCGTCTCCTCCATGAGCGGCGGGGAAAAGACGCGGCTCAAACTGTGCCGCCTGCTTTTGGAAGAGCCCGAACTGCTGCTGTTGGACGAACCGACCAACCATTTGGACGAGCGGACGATGTTTTGGCTGGAAGACTACCTCAAACGGTACCGCGGGGCGGTGTTCGCCGTTTCGCACGACCGCTGGTTCCTCGATTCGCTGATGGGAAAGATCTACGAACTGGAAAACAAAACGGTGCATTGCTACCGCGGCAACTACTCCAAATACAAAGCGTTGAAGGCGGAGCGCGTGCTTGCCTTGCAGCGCGCCTACGAAAAACAGCAGCGCGAGATCGCGCAGCTGAAAGACTATGTGGCGCGCAACATCGTGCGCGCCACAACGGCGAGCAGCGCGCAGTCGCGGGTGAAAAAGCTGGAAAACATGGAGCTTGCGGAAAAACCGCTGCCGCCGCCCGCGCCGCCCGTGTTCCGCTTTGAAACGGACGCGGAGAGCGAAGAGCGCACCCTCGAAGTTTCGCACCTGCGCCTGTGCGCGGGAGAGCGAGAGCTGTTCGATGACGTGAACTTTACCCTCCGCCGCGGCGAAAAAGCGGCGCTGCTCGGCGAAAACGGAGCGGGGAAATCCACCCTCGCCCGCACGCTGGCGGACGGGCGCAGCCCCGCCGTACGCTGGGGAAGGTATGCCAAGATCGGCTATTACGACCAAGAAAACGCCGCGCTCGCGGGCGAAGAGACGGTGCTCGGCGCCCTCTGGGGCAAGCACCGCGGCATGAGCCAGACGCAGGCGCGGGCGCTTTTGGCGCGCGCGCAGCTCAAAGAGGAGGATATCGGCAAAACGGTGGCGCAGCTTTCGGGCGGAGAACGGGCGAAGCTCGCGCTCGTGCTGCTGGAAGCGGAGCGGGCGAACGTGCTCGTTTTAGACGAACCGACCAACCATTTGGACCTGCAAGCGCGCGAAGCGCTGGAAGAGGCGCTCAAAGCGTATACGGGCACGCTGCTGTTTGTTTCGCACGACCGCTGGTTCACCGCCGCCTTGGCGGGAAAGATCTTGGAGGCGGCGCAGGGGAACATCGTATGCTATCCCTGCGGGTACGCCGAATACGCCGAACAAAAAAACCGCGCCGCGCGGGAAGCGGCGGCGGAAAAAACGGCGGCAAAGGCGCAAGAGCGCGCAAAGCTGGGGCAGGCGGCACACCGCAGCCGCGCCGACCGCGCCGAAGAGGCGAGGCGCAAACAGAAGCTGAAAGAGACCGAAGCGCGCATCGGCGCCCTCGAAGCGGAGGAGGCGGCGCTCAACGCCTCCCTCGCCGACCCCGCCGTTACCGCCGATTACCGGCGCGTAAACGAGATCTGCGCCCGCCTCGAAGCGCTGCGCGCCGAGCTGGACGAACGCTACCGCGAATACGAAACGCTTCTGTAAACGCCACGCGCAATGCAGAAAAAACCGATGCGGCAAAATCAAGCGGGGGCTGCGCTTTGGCAAAAGCGCAGCCCCCGCTTGCCTGCCTTTGCGCGCCCGCGCGCGGGCGCGCTTTCGCCGCAAGCCCCCGCCGCACCGCCGCAAGCCCCCCGCACCGCTGCAAGCCCCGAACAAACGGAAAAACGCCGCGATTTGCGGCGTTTTTTAAAACAGATGCAGCAGATCCGCCAGCAGCGCGAACGCGAGCAGCAGCACGAACCCGACGGCGTGGACGATCGCCTCGGCTTTGCGGTTCACGGGCTTGCCGCGGATCCACTCGATGAGCGTGAAGACCACCTTCGAACCGTCCAGCGCGGGGATGGGGAGCAAGTTGAACACGGCGAGGTTGACGCCGATATAGGCGGCGATCTCCAAAAACGGCTGCACCCCGCGGGAGGCGATCTGCGACGTGACGCGGATGGTCGTGACCGGACCGCCGAGGGCGGAGAGCCCCAGATCGCCCGTAAGAAGCTGCCCCAGCACCTTAAAAATACTGCCCCCGATGCGGAACGAATAGGCGACGCCGCGCGCCGCCGTTTCAAAAAAACCGAAGCGGACGGGCACGGAGGCAACGGCGAAGCCGCCTCCCTCCTCCGCCGTATACGCGCGGACGCCGAGCGCCCTCCACAGCGCGGCGGTATCGGTAAGGCCGGAAAAGACGGCGTCCGTGCGCAGCATGACGGAAACGGTTTGCACGCTGCGCCCCTCCCCGCCCTTGCGCGAGAGAGTGAAGGATACAAGGTCGCCCTCCCGCCTGCCCGCAAGCGCCTCCATCAAGTCGGAAACGAGGTACAGCTGCCGCCCTTCGCAGGAAAGCAGGATATCCCCCTCTTGCAGCGTATAGCCCGCCAGCGGAATGCCGCTCTGCGTTGCGGCGGCGCCGTCCGTCTGCCGCACCGAAAGCAGCAGCTGCCCGAACCCGAAAAAGGAGAGCAGCAGCAGGACCAGCGCCAAAAGGTAGTTCATGGCGGCGCCCGCAAGCAACACGACGATGCGCTGCCACGGCTTTTTCCGCGAAAAGGCGTCCGGATGAACGGTTTCCCGCTCCTCCCCTTCAAAGGCGCAGTACCCGCCCAGCGGAACGGCGCGGATACAGAAGAGTTCGCCGTTCTTTTTGCGCTTTTTGAAAAGCGCGGGGCCGAACCCGACCGAAAATTCGTTGATCTTAAAATGAAAGAGCCTGCCCGCGAGGTAGTGCCCGAATTCGTGCACGGTGATCATCAAAAGCAGGATAAACACTGCCAAAAGCACCGCGCCGATGCCGCCGAGCACCGAAAAAGCCGCGAGCAGATCTCTTCCCATACCCCTCCTCTACGGCAGCAGCTCCTTTGCCGCCGCGCGCGCGGCGCGGTCCGCTTCGGCAAGCTGCCCGTAGCTTACCGCCTCTTCGCGCACGGTGCGCGCGAGCACGGCATCTATAATTTCCGCAATTTGCGTGTATTTTATTTGCCCGTTCAAAAAAGCGGAGACGGCAACTTCGCCCGCGGCGTTGAGCGCGCAGGGCACCGTGCCGCCCGCCCGCGCCGCGGCGAGCGCGAGCGTAAAGCAGGGATAGCGCGCCGCCTGCACCTCTTTAAAGTGCAGCGCGCCGATTTTGCAAAAATCGACGGGCGGCAGACCGCAGGAGAGCCGCTGCGGATAGGTAAAAGCCAGTTGAATGGGAAGCTCCATCGAGGGCACGCCCATCTGCGCGAGCACGGCGCCGTCTGCAAACTCCACCATCGAATGCACGATGCTTTCGCGGTGGAGCAGCACTCGTATCTGCGGAAGCGCCGCGCCGAACAGGTGCATCGCCTCGATCACTTCAAACCCCTTGTTGAGCATGGTGGCGCAGTCGATGGTGATCTTATCCCCCATGCGCCAATTCGGGTGTGCCAGCGCCTGTTTGGCGGTGACGCGGGAAAGGTCTTTGAGCGGCACGTCGCGCAGCGCGCCGCCGCTTGCCGTGAGCAGGATGCGCGAAAAGGGCGCGCGGCGCGAAAAGCCCAAACACTGCCAGATCGCGGAATGCTCGCTGTCTACCGGCAAGATGCGCGCCCCTTTTTTTTCGGCGAGCGCGTTTACGAGCGCGCCGCCCGCGACCAAACTCTCTTTGTTGGCGAGCGCCACGTCTTTTCCCGCCTCCAAGGCGAGCAGCGTTGCTTTCAGCCCCGCAAACCCCGTAACGGCGACGAGCACGATATCCGCTTCGGCAAAGGCGCACGCCTCTTCAAACGCCGCTTCGCCGTAGGCGAAGCGGCAGCCTGCGGGCACTTCCGCCGCGGCGCCCTCCTGCCGCAGTACGGCAAGGCGGGGGCGCAGGCGCGCCGCCTGCGCGGATAACATCGCCGCGCCCGTGTTTGCGGCGACGGCAACCACCTCGAATTGCTGCGGATGGCGGAGCACCACCTGCTCCGCCTGCCTTCCGATCGAACCAGTGCTGCCGATGAGCGCGATCTTTTTCATACCGTCTTCTCCTCTACTGTATGCGCGCCGCCGCCCGCTTATGCGGCGGACGCGCGGTCCCCCCCCTGCGGGGATCGGGCGTACGGTTCCCCCTGCGGGGATCGGGCGCGGCGCTTCGTTCCGCGCCGCACCGCCGTGCACAAAACAAAAAATACCAAAACCCGCTTCAAAGACAAAAGATACCCGCGCGGGGTATCTTCTTTTTTTATGCCGTTGCCACGGGCGTGATGAGCAGGGCAAACAGGATGTACACGATCATGCTGGCAAACAGCGTGCCGTCGATCCGATCGAGCACACCGCCGTGCCCCGGCAAAAGCCGCCCCATGTCTTTAACGCCCAAGCGGCGTTTGATGACGCTCTCCACGAGGTCCCCGAATTCGGTGAGCAGCGACGTGACCAACCCCAGCACCACGAACAGGACCCAGCTCGTTCCTGCCCAAGCGGCGCCCACGCCCGCGTACTCGTACCCCGTGCACACGGTGTACAGCCAGTACAAAAGCACGCTTGCCGCCGTGCCGAACACCACCCCGCCGACGGCGCCCGAAACCGTTTTGTGCGGGCTGATGGAGGGGCAGAGTTTTTTGCCTTTGAATAAGCTGCCCGTGAGGTACGCAAACGTATCGGCGACGGGCGAAATGACGAAGATGAGCAGCAGCGCCAGCGTAGACGCGGTATGCAATTCGTTGGCGAGCATCATTGTGGCGAGGATCGCCGTAGGATAGATGCCGCACAGCAGCGAAGCGCCCGTGCCCGCCAGCGTGGTGTGGCGGAAATCGATGACCAACAGGCACAGCAGCACCACGGCGAACGCAAACGAAAAAATGAGCGCGCCGCGGTATCCGGACCCGTCTTCCAGCCATTCGCACAGATAAAACAGCGGCGTGAAAACGCCCGCAAATACCCATACGGCGATCTTTTGCGAGAGGCTGAGCGTGGAAGACGGTGCGGCAGACGCGACCTGCGCGCCCGTTTGCACTTTCGCCGCATTAGTTTCCTCGCCCGTTTGCGCTTTCGCCGCATCGGTTTTTGTATGCTCCTGCGCTTTCACCGCGCCGTTTTCTACACCCGTCTGCGGCAGCGACGCGCCGTTTTCCCGCCCGTGCGAAAAGGCGTGCAGCATCTCATAGGTGCCGAACAGAGAAAAGGCGTAAATGAGGATCCCGAACAGGCGGTGATCCACATACCGCAAAAAGAAAAAGCCGACGAGCACCGCCACATAGCAGATGCCCGTTATCAATCGTTTGATCATGCCTGCTCCTTGCCGCGCAGCCCGCCGAAACGGCGACTGCGCGACGCATAGTTCACCAGCGCCTTTTCCAGATCCCGCCGCGAAAATTCCGGCCACATTTTCGGGGAAAAGTACAGCTCGGCATACGCCGCCTGGTAAAGCAAAAAATTGCTCAGACGCATTTCGTTGCCCGTGCGGATGATCAGATCCGGGTCGGGCACGCCCGCCGTAAGCAGCAGCGCATGAAAACTTGCGTCGTCTACAAACCTGCCCAGCGCCACGGCGCGGTTGACCGCCTGCAACACGTCTTGCCGGGCGCCGTAATTGACGCAGATGTTTAAGAGAGAAGCGGTCCTTTGCGCCGTTTCTTCCATGAGCGCGCGCATGCTTACCTGCACATCGGCAGGCAGCGCGGAAAGATCGCCGATGACGTTGATGCGGGCGCCCAATTCCAGCAATTTATCCTTTTTTTTGTCAAAAAACGTGCGGAACAGCCCGTACAGCTCGTCCAATTCTTCCTGCGGGCGCGTGAGGTTTTCCGCCGAAAGCGCAAACACCGTAACGATCTGCACGCCCAAATGAAAGGCGTGCCCGCAGATGCGGAACATGTTCTGCACCCCCGCCCTGTGCCCGAATGCGCGCGGACGCAGGCGGCGCGTAGCCCATCTGCCGTTGCCGTCCATGATCAGCGCGAGGTGCACGGGCAATTTGATCTCTTTCATGCGTTATACGGACATCAGTTCCTTTTCTTTGTCGGCGGCGTGCTTTTCAATGCTCTCGATGCTCTTGGAGAGCGCTTTTTCCACCTGCTTTTCGTAGGAAGCGCACTCATCCTCCGAAAGTTCCTTCGCCGTTTTCATCTTTTTGAGCGCTTCCATCGTATCGCGGCGCACGTTGCGCGCGGCGACTTTTGCCTCTTCGGAGAGCTGTTTGACCTGTTTTGCAAGGTCGCGGCGGCGCTCCTCGGTGAGGTCGGGGAACACGAGGCGGATCACCTTGCCGTCGTTGACGGGGTTGAGCCCGATGTTGGAGGCAAGGATCGCCTTTTCGATGTTTTTGAGCATGCTCGCCTCCCACGGACTGATGGTGAGGCACTTTGCATCCGTTACGGCGATGTTGCCCACTTGGTTGACGGGCGTGGGCGCCCCGTAGTAATCGACCAGCACTTTATCCAGCACGTGCGGGTTTGCCCTGCCTGCGCGGATGTTGGTGAACGACTCGCGCAATACGCTTGCCGTTTTATCCAGCTTGTCTTCGAGCACGAGCAAGAGCTCTTCTGCCTTTTCGTTCATGCCTGTTCCCTCCCTGTTGATTCGTTGGTGATGAGTGTGCCGATGCGTTCGCCGCAGATAGCGCGCACGATTGCGTCCTTATCCGACAGCGCGAACACGAGCACGGGGATATCGTTATCCATGCACATGGTGATGGCGGTGGTATCCATCGCCTTCAACCCGCGGTTGATCACTTCCATGTGCGTGATGGTATCGAACTTTTTCGCGTTCGGGTTTTTGCGGGGATCGTCGTCGTATACGCCGTCGATGTTTTTGGCGAGCAGCAAAATATCCGCATTGGTCTCTGCCGTGCGCAGCGCCGCGCCCGTATCCGTCGAGCAATACGGGTTGCCCGTACCGCAGGCGAAGATGACTACCCGCCCCAGCTCGAAATGCCGCAGCGCCTTGCGCAAAATAAACGGCTCCGCCACGGAAACCATGTTCAGCGCCGTCTGCACCCGCACGGGCACGCCGCGCTGTTCGATGGCGTCCTGCATGGCAAGCGAATTGATGACCGTTGCCAGCATGCCCATGTGATCGGCGGTGGTGCGGTCCATGTTGGTGCCCTGCCTGCCCCGCCAAAAGTTGCCCCCGCCGAGCACGATGCCGATCTCTACGCCCATCTCGTGGATACGGATGAGCTGATCCACCACCTGCGCGATGATCTTTTCGTCCAGCCCGAAGCCCGCCTCGCCCGCGAGCGCCTCGCCGGAAAGTTTGAGTACGATCCTCTTGTATTTCGGCTGCATGGCCGCCCCCTTGTTGTTTCCGCTCTGCGGTTTTTAAAAAAAGGCGCACAAATGCTTTTCAGATCCGTGCGCCTGCGTGTTTGTTACTCTTTCATCTTTGCAACTTGCTTATCGACTTCCGCCTGCAAGTCTTCCTTTCTCTTTTCGATGCCCTCGCCCATCTCGTAACGGGTAAAGCGGCGGACGGTGATCTTTTCGCCGATGGAGGCGATCGCCTCGGTGATCAGCTGCCCCACCGTTTTGGAAGAATCTTTTACGAAGGGCTGTTCGAGCAGGCAGAACTCTTCATAGTACTTTTTGATCCTGCCCTGCACCATCTTTTCGGCAATGGCTTCGGGCTTGCCCTCGTTCATCGCCTGCACCTTCAAAATCTCCTTTTCCTTATCGAGCACCTCTTCGGGCACCTCTTCCTTTGCCACATACAGGGGCTTGGACGCCGCGATCTGCAACGCGATGTCGTGCACGAGCGCTTTGAACTGCTCGCCGCGCGCCACAAAGTCTGTTTCGCAGTTGACTTCGACGAGCACGCCGACTTTGCCGCCCATGTGGATATAACTGTCCACAACGCCTTCGGCGGCGATGCGCCCCGCCTTTTTCGCGGCGGACGCCATGCCTTTTTCGCGCAAGATCTCGATCGCCTTCTCCATGTCTCCGTCGGCTTCGGTCAGCGCCTTTTTGCAATCCATCATGCCCACGCCCGTCCTCTGGCGCAGCGCGTTTACGTCGCTTGCGGTAATTGCCATGATATACGCACCTCTCTTGTTTTTGTTTTTATAGGAGCCTTATTCCGCGGCTTCCTCGGCGGGCGCTTCCGCGGCTTCCTCCGCGGCTTCTTCCGCCGCCTCAGCGGGCGCTTCCGCCTCTTCGGCGGGCGCTTCCTCTGCGGATTCGGCATTAAACGCCTCGCCCTGGTTTGCTTCGAGCACCGCGTTGGCGATGACCGAAGAAAGCAGTTTGACCGCACGGATCGCGTCGTCGTTGCCGGGGATCACATAATCGATGAGATCGGGGTCGCAGTTGGTATCCGTAATGGCGACGATGGGGATGTGCAGCTTGCGCGCCTCCTGCACGGCGATATCCTCGTTGTGCGGATCGACGACGAACAGCGCGCCCGGCAGCGTGCGCATCTCTTTGATGCCGCCCAGGTTTGCGTTCAGCTTTGCCATCTCCTTTTTGAGGCCCAGCACTTCCTTTTTGGGCAAAAGGTCGAACTCGCCGCTCTCTTCCATCTTTTCCAAACGGGTCAAACGGTCGATGCGGGAGCGGATGGTCTTAAAGTTGGTGAGCGTGCCGCCCAGCCAGCGGGAGTTGATGTAGAACTGCCCGCAGCGCTCCGCCTCCTCGCGGATCGCCTCCTGCGCCTGCTTTTTGGTGCCGACGAACAGGATGCTCTTGCCCGCTTTGACCGTATCGACGACAAAGCGGTACGCCTTTTCGACAAGACCGACCGTAAGTTGCAGGTCGATGATGTGGATGTCGTTCCTCGCGGCGAAGATATACTTCTTCATCTTCGGGTTCCATTTCCGCGTTTGGTGGCCGAAATGAACGCCCGCTTCGAGGAGCTGCTTCATTGTGATCACTGCCATAATGATTCCTCCGTTTTTTCCTCCCCCGCCCGCTGTTTGCCCGCCCAGCCTGCCGCTGAAACAAATTTCGGCAGGAACGGAATGCGGAACGCACGGGGTGTGAATTTTTACAGCTTTCCTATTTTAGCACAAGAAGGCGGTTTTGGCAACCGATTTTGCCCGCATTTGCCCGCTTTTTCAAGGCGGCGCAAAGAAAGCCGCGCGTTTTTTAAACCGGGCGGGCAGCCGCAGCGCGGCGCGCCCGCCCGCGGGCGCGCCGCTTGGGAAACGTTTTTACCCGGTCCAAAACTTTTTCCGCGCGCTTACCGTTTTTTATGGTCGTGGTGCTTGCACCCGCACCCGCAGCCCTCTTCGTAATCGGTATCGAGGGAGGCGGCTTCGTCGGCGTCGTCGTCCTCTTCCATCACGCGGCAAAACTCGTCGAACACCTCGTCCAGCAGCTTTTCGTCTTCAACGGGCACGAGCTCTTCGCTCCCCTCGTCGCCGACGATCTGCAAGATGGTCACTTCGTCGCTCTCCTCCTCGCCCTCTTCGGCGGATTGGAAAAAGGCGTACCAACCGTCTTTGTACTCGATGGTGCCGATGTGGTAGCACTTATGCGTTTTGCTCTCGTCGTCGATGAGTTCGACGAGGTTGCTCTCTTCCTCTTCGCAGTCGCATTCGGCTTCATGCAGTTTCTTTTCTTCGCTCATGGTCCTCTCCTTTTTGGTTTTATTTAGATACCCTTCCAAAATGTAGGAAGCGGCAATGCTATCGATGCTCTCTTTCCGCTTTTCGCGGCGGACGCCGCCCGCAATGAGCACGCCCTCCGCCTCCGTTGTGGTGCAGCGCTCGTCCTCAAACACGACGGGAAGGGGCGTGCACGCCGCCAAAAGCGCGGCAAAACGGCGCACTTTGCCCGTCTGCTCCGATTCGCTGCCGTCCGCGTTCAGCGGCAGCCCGCACACGATAAGCCCCGCGCCCTTTTCCGCGGCGATGCGCGCCAGCGCCTTTGCGTCCTCCTCCGCGTTTTTGGTGCGGAAGTACGTTTGCCCCGGAAGGGCATAGGTATTGAACGGGTCGCTTGCGGCAACGCCGATCCGTTTATCGCCTATATCGAACGCTACGATACGCTTTTCCATGCAATTTCCTTTGCGGTGCCCGTTTTGTAAAAGTATACCACACGCGCGGCGCGCCGTCTACCCTTTTTCCGAAAATTGTGCGCCGCGCACAAAAGTTCCGCCGCAATTCCGCCGCGCGCACGCACGGCGCACACAAAAAAAACGGCCCGCCCGCTTTGCGGGCGGCGCGGCGCTACCCCCGCCCTTTTTTGCGGGCGCGGAGCAAGCGCACGGCAAGCACCGCCCCGCCCAGCACGATAAGCGCGAGGGAGAGGATCTGCGAGGGAGAAAGGAGCGCGCCGAACAGAGAACCGCGGTCGTCTGCGCGCAAAAATTCGATGCAGAACCGCCCTATGCCGTACAGAATGCAATAAAAGGGCAGCGCGTCCTTTTTCAGCCAAAAAAAGAGCACGAAGAACAGCGCCAGCAAAAACGCCGCCTCGTACAGCTGGGTGGGGTGGACCGCCGCTTCCCCGCCGTAGAACGCATAGGCGTCCGAGCCTTCGGGGAAGACAACGCCCCACGCCCCGCCCGTTGGCTTGCCGAAGCAGCATCCGCCCAAAAAACAGCCGATCCGCCCCAAACAGTGCCCCGCGGGGATGCATGCCGCCAGCTCGCACAAGCGGGTGTAGACCGGCACCGTTCTGTTTTTGATGAGCAGCAGCGCCGGCGGATACAGCGCCAAAGCGCACAAAAGCCCGCCGTAAAAGGTGGCGCCGGAAATCTTAAAGGCGCCGCGCTCGCCCCATTTGAGCAGCGCGTCCAGCACGGCGGCGCCGCCGAGAGAGAGCAGCGCCACAACGACAAACGCGATGAGGACGAACAGGTTTTCGTTGAAACAGCCCTTATGCCTGCGCAGCGTAACAAGGAGCAGCAGCACAAAGCACAGCACCGCCCCCGCCGCAAACAGCAGCGCATAGGGGCGGAACGTGACGCCGAACAGCGTAAACGACGCGCACATACGCCCTATCGGCGCCCGTCCTCGTTGTGTTCGCCCTGTTGCGGCTGCGCACCCTGCTGCGGCTGCGTGCCCTGTTGCGACTGCATACCCTGCTGCGGCTGCGTGCCCTGCTGCGGGCGGGGCTGCCCGCCGTACGGAGGCTGCCCGTAATACGGCTGCTGCGGGATGCCGTACGGGGGCTGCCCGTAATACGGAGGGGTGTACGGGGGCTGCCCGTAATACGGTTGCTGCGGGGCGGGCGCCTCTTTGGGCGCCTTGCGGAAACCGAAGCAGACCGCGACCAAAAACAGAATGAGCGCGAAAATCGTAAACATTTCGCCGACAAAGGTGAACATGCCCTCCGTATACAGCATCGTGACGACGATATGCCCGATGCAAAACAGCATTGCAAACAAAAGCAATACGCCGCCCGCGCGTTTAAACCCGAACGCCAAGATCGAGCCGATCAACCCGATCACGGGGCCGCCCAGCCCGAAAACGATAAACAGCACCATCCAGATCGTTTCCGCTCTTCCGACCTCGGCGACCTCGTTCATCGTTCCCCAAAAATCTGCGCAGGACACCCAAAAAAATCCGCCGATCAGCCCGAAAAAGGTGCCTATGATGCCGCATACCAGCGGCGCAATGTTCTTTTTCATCCTTCTCTCCTTTCTCCGCGCGTTTGCACGGAACGGTTATAGTATACCGTATACGGTGCATTTTGTCAATCTTTTCGGAAAAACCCGAAAAAAAGAAGCGGAAAAACCCCGCGTTTTTGCCCGTTTTTTGCGCCTTTTCGGAAAAACACGGCAATTTTTTACAAAAAAAGCGCCCGCAGGCATGCCTGCGGGCAAGCGGACGCGCCGCGAAAAAAAATTCCGCTCGCAACAAACGCGCCGCGGAAAAAATTTCCGCTTTCGGCGCACCCGCTTCCGCCCTTTTCGCGGCGCGGAAAAACCGCGCTCATTCGTCGTCCTCTTCGCCGTCGCCTTCTTCCGCCTGCTGCTTCACCCATTCGGGCGCGTGTTCGAACGCCAAGGCGGCGGCAAGCCCCGAAACGGCGGCGCAGATGAGCGGAAACAGCTCTCCGACGACGCGGAACTCGCCCGCGTACACGCACGAGAGCGGCACAAGCGCCACAGCAAACAGCGCGGCAACGGAAAGCAGCACGCCGCCGCTGCGGTGCCAGCCAAAACCGAGCATGCCGCCCACAAGCCCGATCAGCGGGCCGACCATGCCGAGCACGATAAAACAGAGAATGTAGACGGCGCTCTGCGGGTGATGCACGTTGGAAAACGCCACCCAATAAATGCCGCCCGCCAGCCCGACGGGCACGGCAATGATCGCCGCCGCCAACGCCGGTCCGTTTTTGCGTCTTTTTTTCATACCGATCTCCCGCGCGCCCTTCAAGCTCCTCCGCTTCGGCGCGCCGAACGCCGCGGCGAAGCGCCGCGGCGAAAACACATCGCTTTTTCCTATTCCGCCGCCCTATGCAAGCGGTTCGGTTTTTCCCTTTTTGCGGCAAACGAGCCTGCCGATCAATTTGTAGATCTCCACCGCCAAGAGCGGGAACAGGGCGAGCGCGATGCTCGTGAGCCACTCCTGCCAAGTGAGGTCGTTGGTAAGTTTGAAGAACCCGTACACGCCCGGCACGAGCACGACGATCAGCACGATCGCCAGCGATACGGCAATGGCGCCCCACAGATACGGGTTGTGCCCCTGCCCGCGCTTAAAGACGGAATCGGTGTTCGACCGCTGGTTGAGCGCGTGCGCCAACTGCGAAACGGAGAGCACGATAAAGGTCATCGTCATCGCGCGCGTGTGCACCAGCTCGTGCGGCAGCCCCTCGCCCGCAAACGCAAAAGTGCCCAACAGATACGCCGCCCACGCCGCCGCCGAAATGAACAGGCCGTGCACGGCGATCCGTACGACCATGCCCTTATCGAACAGCGTTCCACTCTTGACGGGCGGGTGTTTCATGATGTTCGCGCTGGCGGGATCGACGCCCAGCGCCACGGCGGGCAGCGAATCGGTAGCAAGATTGATGAGCAGGATGTGCACCGCCTCGATGGGCATTTCCGAAAGCCCCACGCACACGGCGATGAACAGGATGAGGATCTCGGCGATGTTGCCCGCCACAAGGAATTGGATGACCTTTTGGATGTTGCGGTACACGCGCCGCCCCTCGCGGATCGCGCTTTCGATGGTGGCAAAGTTATCGTCGAGCAAGATCATATCCGCCGCGTCTTTGGCGACGTCTGTGCCCGTGATGCCCATCGCCACGCCGATATCCGCCTCTTTGAGGGCGGGAGAATCGTTTACGCCGTCTCCCGTCATGGCGGCAACTTCTCCGCCGGCGCGGATGGCGCGGATGATGCGCAGCTTATCCGACGGCGAAACGCGCGCGAACACGACGCAGTTTTTGACCGCCTCTTTGAGCTGCTCGTCGTCCATCGCATTGAGTTCGGCGCCGGAGATCACGGTATTCCCCTCGCGGAAAATGTGCAGCTCGCGCGCGATCGCCATGGCGGTGATCTTGTGGTCGCCCGTGATCATGACCACGCGGATGCCCGCCGTATGGCACGCCTCCACCGCTTGGATGACCTCCTTGCGGGGCGGGTCGATCATGCCCGTAACGCCGACAAAGGTGAGCTGCTCTTCGATATCCGCCCCCTCGTCTTCGGGCGCGGCGGCAAGCCCGCGCACGGCAAAACCGAGCACGCGCAGCGCCTTTTCGCTCATTTTCGCCGTCAAAGCCAGCACGCGCGCGCGGTCCTCCTCGGTGATGGGGCGAACGCCCTGCGCGGTGCGGATGTGCGTGCAAAGCGGCAGCATTTCGTCTACGGCGCCCTTGGTATAGGCGACGAGCTTCCCGCCCATGTCGTTGACGACGCTCATGCGCTTGCGGTCGGAATCGAAGGGCTGTTCGAACAGCCGCTCGTGTTTTTCTTCGTATTCTTCGGGGTCGATGCCCATGCTCTGGGCAAAGAGCACCAGCGCGCCCTCGGTAGGGTCGCCCAAAATGTTGCCGGGCGTATCGGGGTCGAGCTTGGCGTTGACGCACAGCGCGCAGCCGTCCAAAAGATCGCGGTACACGTCCTGCGCGTACTTGCCCGCAAGGGAAGAGACGGGCGTCTCCTGCCCTGCCGCAAAATCGTCTCCGACGGCGACGCAGGTCACCGTCATTTTATTGAGGGTGAGCGTGCCCGTTTTGTCGCAGCAGACGACGGAGGCGCTGCCCAGCGTTTCCACGGCGGGCAGGCTCTTTACGAGCGCATTCTTCTTTGCCATGCGCTGCACGCCCAGCGCCATGATGATGGTGCTCGTGGCGGGCAGCCCTTCGGGGATGATGGAAATGGCAAGCGAGATCGCCGTCATGATCATGGATACCCACTGCGTCCAATCGCGGATGAGGCTGATGCCCAAAACCAGCACGCACACGATCAGCCCGACGAGGCTGAGCATCTTGCCCACCGAATTGAGCTTGCGCTTGATGGGGGTATCGAAGTCGTCCTGTTCGTCCAAAAGGTCGGCGATCTTGCCCACTTCGGTATCCATGCCCGTGCCGACGACGTAGCCGCGCGCGTTGCCGTACATCACGATGGAAGAGCTGTACGCCATGTTCACGCGGTCGCCCAAGGGCGCGTCTTCGGGCAGAACGGTCGGCCCGTCCTTTTCGGCGGGCACGCTCTCGCCCGTGAGCGCCGCTTCCTGCACCTTCATGTTGCTGTCTTCAATGATGCGGATATCGGCGGGCACGATGGCGCCGTCCTCCAAATAAATGAGGTCGCCGGGCACCAGCTCGCTTGCGGGCACCACGCTCTCCTCCCCCTCGCGCAGCACGCGCGCGGTGGGCGCCGTCATGTTTTTAAGTGCTTCGAGCGCGTTCGCCGCTTTCTTTTCCTGCACGACGCCGACGGTGGCGTTGAGCGCGATGACGACGAGGATGACGATGCACTCCGCCAGCCCCTCACGCTCGCCGCCGCCCGGATTGACGAAGTACATCACCAGCGAAAACACGGCGGCAACGAACAAAATGATGACCATGACGTCCGTCAGCTCTTCCCAGATCATCTTCCAAACGCTCTTGGGCTTTTTTTGGCGCAGGTTGTTTTTGCCGTACTTGGCAAGCCGCGCCGCCGCCTCCGCGTCGGAGAGCCCCTCTTCGCTCGTATCGAGCAGACGCGCCGTCTCCTCTACCGAAAGAGAGTGCCATGGCTTGTGCGCAGGCTGCCCTTCTTCGGCTGCCTGCCGCACCGTTGGTTTGCTTTTTTTCTTTCCCATACCGCGGAAAAGACCTCCCGATAAAAATTCGTAAAACGCAAAAAGACATAGCCGAGCGGGCAATGCGCCCCTGCGGTTATGCCTGTTTTTCCGTACGTATGATCGATTGTCGGTTACTTGGGCCGGCTATACTACCGTCGGCTCCGTCCATGATCGCTGTTCCCCTTGTCCGAAAAATGCGTTTGTGCTGTCATTATACCGTATCGCGGGGGCGATGTCAACCGGAATGCGTGCCTTTTGCCCGCCGCGGCAAAAAATTGCAGCCGTTCACTCTCCGACGATGCGCGCCGCCGCCATGGCGCGCGCTTCGGCGGCGCCCTGCGGCAGGTACAGCTCCTCCCCGTAGCGGCGCAGGCTCATCGCCCTGCCGCCCGCGTATACCTCCACGGCGGAACCGTCTATGTAAATATCCGCCGCGCCGCCCGCAAAGGGCATGGAGAGCGGCTTCTCCGCCGCGCCGCCCTGCCGCCGCACCGTAAGAACGCCGCCGCCCGCCGCAAAGCAAAGCGCTTCGCCCGCGGCGCCGCGCAGCGTAAGTTCCCCGCCCGAAAAGCGGATATGCGCGCGCGAAACAGGGTCTCCCGCCGCCAAAAGCTCCCCTTCCAGCTGCGAAAACGCGGGTACGGGAGAAAAGACGGGCGTAAAACCGCGCAGTTTTGCAAAGCGCGGCATGGCGAGGCAGCCGCTGTACCCGCAGGGCACGGGCGCCGTTTCCGGCATCCAGCCGTACAGCACGGTGCCGCCCGAAGCGCTGCCCGAAAGATTGGTCGCGTAAAAAGCGTCGCCGTAGTCTGCCAAGCCCTCTTCCCGCACCGAAAGCGCGGCGCCGTCAAACTCGCCGCAGGCATAGTGCACGCCGTCGCCTCCCACCGAATACAGGAGCAGCATCTTGTTCCCGAACAGCGCCGCGTTGGGGCACTCTACGAGCGCGCCCTCCTTGCCGAACAGCTCTCCGACGTACGAAAAACGCTCTAAGTTTCCCTCATCCGCGTACAAAAACACGCACCCGCGCCCGCCGCGCTTGCCGGCGAGCAGCAAATACGTTTTGCCGCAAAACGAAAACAAAAAGGGATCGCGCCATTCCCGCACGGGGAACGGATTGACCTGCGCGCCGATCACGGCGCGGCGGGTTATTGCGGTAAAATCTTTGTTTGCCGCGCACACCGCCTGCACCGCGCGCTCGGCGGCGGCGTTTGCGCCGAACCCGACCGACGTATAGAGCAGTTTGTACCCGTCCGCATGCGGATACACGCAGCCGGAAAAGCAATGCTCCTCCCCCGCCTCGTGCCGCGGGGAGAGGCGGATGCCGCCGCGTTCCCAATTTACCAGATCGCGGCTGCGCGCATACGCCCAGTGGATGTTCCCCCATTCGCTGCCGAACGGGTTGTATTGATAAAACAGATGGTAGTACACCCCGTCGAACACGGTGCCGTTGGGATCGTTCATCCAGTTCTTTGCGGGCGCAAAATGATAGACGGGTCTTTGCATAGTCTTACTCCTCTTTTTATTATATCAGTTCCGAACAAAAAGAGCAAGCGCAATGCCCCGCCGCGGCGCACCTTTCCGCGCAAATGCCACGGTTTGCACGCATTTTTCCGAAAAAAACACCCCTGCCGCGCGCCGTTTGCCGCAAAAGCCCCCTCCGCCGCGGCGGAGGGGGCTGCCCGTTTAAACGCTTTCAAACTGCGAATTGTACAGGTCGGCATAGAAGCCGCCCGCCGCAAGCAGCCGTTCGTGGTCTCCCTTTTCAAGGATGTCTCCGTCCTTCATGACCAAGATCAGATCGGCGTTGCGGATGGTGGAGAGCCTGTGCGCGATGATAAAGGATGTGCGCCCCGCCGTCAGCGCGTCCATCGCCCTTTGAATGAGCTCTTCGGTGCGGGTATCGACGGAGGAAGTTGCCTCGTCTAAGATGAGCATGGGCGCGTTTTCGATCATGGCGCGGGCAATGGTGACCAGCTGTTTTTGCCCTGCGGAGAGGTTTGCCTTATCGTCTAAAACGGTATCGTACCCCTTGGGCAGCGTCTTTATGAAGTGGTGCAGCCCGACGGCGCGGCAGGCGCGTTCGACCTGTTCGTCGCTGACCCCTTTCTTTTCGTACACGATGTTTTCGCGGATGGTGCCTTCAAAGAGCCATGTATCCTGCAAGACCATGCAAAACAAATCGTGCACGTTTTCGCGGGTGAGCTCGCTCGTCGGGATGCCGTCGATGCGGATGCAGCCGCCGTCCAGCTCGTAAAAGCGCATCAGCAGGTTGACCATCGTGGTCTTGCCCGCCCCGGTGGGACCGACGATGGCGATCTTTTGCCCCGCTTTTGCCGCGGCGGAAAAATCGCGGATGATGATCTTATCCGGGTCGTAGCCGAAGCGGACGTGCTCGAACGAGACGTCTCCGCGCACCTTGGAGGGATCCAAATACGCCGTTTTGCCGCTCTCGTCGGCAAGCTGCGGCTGCTCTAAAAAGCGAAAGACCCGTTCGCCCGCCGCCGCGGCAGACTGGATGCTCGTAAACGCCTGCGCCAGCTGCGAAAGGGGCGAGGTAAACAGACGGACGTAGATCATAAAGGCGACGATCTCGCCCGATCCGACGGTTCCGTTTGCAAAGAGCACCGCCCCGACGACGCACACCGCCACATAGCCGAAATTGCCGATAAAATTCATCAGCGGCATCATGATGCCGGAGAGGAACTGCGATTTCCACGCGCTGGCGTACAGGCGGTAATTGATCTCGTTAAAGGCGTTTTTGACCTTGCGTTCGGCATTGTACGCTTTGACGACGTTGTGCCCCGCGTATGTCTCCTCGATGTGCCCGTTGAGCTCGCCCAAATACGTCTGTTGGCGCGCGAAATACTTTTGCGACCTGCCCATGATCAGGAACATGAACACGAAGCCGACGAGGCTTGCGCCGATGGCGGTAAGCGCCAAGATCCAATCGGTGACGAACATCATGATCACGCAGCCGAGCAGCATCACGGTGGCGGTGACGAGCGTGGAAACGGACTGGTTGAGCGTCTGCCCGATGGTATCCACGTCGTTGGTGACAAGAGAGAGCGTATCGCCCACCGTGTGCGAATCGTAGTATTTGAGGGGAAGGTCGTTGATCTTTTGCGAAACGGCGCGGCGCAGGTTGCGCGAATTTTTTTGCGTGACGCCCGCCATCAGCCAACTTTGCACAAACGAACACACCAGCGACGCGGCGTAGATGCCGAGCAGCAGAAAGCAATAAAAGAGTACCTTCTGCATATCCAATACAAGCCCTTCCGCGAGCGCGCCGTTTACCAAAAAGCTATCCTGAATGGTGTTGGTCAGCTCCTGTATGAGCGTGGGGCCCGCCACGCTGCAAACGGTGGCGAGCGCCGCAAACACGAGCGCGACGATCACGGGAAGATAAAAGGGCTTTAAAAAGGCGAGCAGGTTTTTTACGGCTTTGCCGAACTGTTCGGGCTTTTCCGCAACGCGCGGGCCGTGCCCCATCGGTCCGCGGCGGGGCGCATGACGGGTTTCACTCATGAGCGCGCACCTCCTTTCCCATCCCCGCAAGCTCCTCTTCCGAAAGCTGCGAACGGGCGATCTCGCGGTATACTTCGCAGGAGCGCATCAGCTCTTCGTGCGTGCCCTGCCCGACCGCTCTGCCCTCGTCGAGCACGACGATGCGATCCGCCTCGCGGATGGTGCCGATGCGCTGGGCGACGATGAGCGACGTGGCGCCGCCCGTCCGCTCTTTGAGCGCCGAGCGCAGGAGGCGGTCCGTTTTATAATCGAGCGCGGAAAAAGAATCGTCGAAGATATAAATTTCGGGCAGACGGTACACGGCGCGCGCAATGGCGAGGCGCTGCTTTTGCCCGCCCGAAAAATTGCTGCCGCCCTGCGCCACATGCGCCGCGATCCCCTCCTCCTTTTCCGCGATAAATTCCTGCGCCTGCGCGACGCCGAGCGCCTCCCGCACCCGCTCTTCGCTGTAAGCGAGCCCCGCCCTTTCGCCATAGGCTACGTTGCCCGCCACCGTGCCCGAAAAGAGCACGGCGCGCTGGGGCACGTACCCGATCTTATCGTGCAGGGCGGCGAGGGTGTATTCCTTTACGTTAACGCCGTCTACCAGCACCTCGCCCTCCGTGGCGTCGTAAAAGCGGGGCACGAGGTTGATGACCGTGGATTTACCGCTGCCCGTCGAGCCGATGAAGGCAACGATCTGCCCCGCTTCCGCCTTGAAGCTGATATCGTGCAGCACGTACTCGTCCGCGTCGGGATATTTAAAGGAGACGTTGCGAAACTCCACCGTGCCCGCCGGCGCCTCTTCGGGCGCGGCGGTAAGCGCGCCGCCGCGAATGCTTGCCTCGGTATCCAGCACTTCGCCGATGCGGCGCAGCGAAACCAGCGCGCGGGGCAGGATCACGAAGATCATTGCCAGCATCATGAACGCCATGATGATCTGCATCGCGTACGAAGAAAAGGTGATCATCTGCGTATACACCGCCGCGCGCTCCGCCGCTGCGGGCAGCGCGCCGATGAGATAGGCGCCCACCCAATAGATGGCGAGCGATATCCCGCTGATGAGCACCGTCATGAACGGCGAAAGGATCGCCATCGCGCGGGAAGTAAACAGCTGCGTTTTGGTCAGGCGCTCGTTGGCGCCTTCAAACTTTTCCTCTTGGTACGCCTCGGCGTTGTACGCGCGCACGACGCGCACGCCCGTCAGATTTTCGCGCGTGACGCTGTTGAGGTTATCCGTCAGTTTCTGCACCTTGCGGAACTTCGGGAACACGGCGATGAGGATGAACAGCATCATCACGACCATGATGACGACGGCCGCCGCCGTAACGACAGACCACTGCCACTGGCGGGTGAGAATTTTGCACACCGCCCAGACGGCGAGGACGGGCGCCTTGACCATCACCTGCAGGCCCATGGAAATGACCATCTGCACCTGCATGATGTCGTTGGTGGTGCGGGTGATGAGCGAGGCGGTGGAAAATTTGTTGATCTCTTCCATCGAAAAG